>NZ_JBDWXV010000012.1:0-163163 GCF_039982735.1 Saccharospirillum sp.
AGGTTGGCTGAGCTGCTGACTTAGGTACTCACCCGATAAAAAATGCGCTTTGCGGAGTAGCCTGCGGCTTCACTGTGGGTGAAAAACCTGATTCCTGCCAAATTTTTCCATTTCGCCAGCCTACTACCAACTTCATGCAGCATGCTTCGCGACTTTTAGAAATTTCGGTCGGATTTTTTTTGCCGTCCACTATGGTGACTGTCCATTTAGTCACATAACATTGATGGCCGAGGTCACCAGCCCGGAATGCAGTGGTCTTACTCCGTTGATAAAGGAGCAGCTCTGTCTAGCGAAAGAGGACTTTGATCACCTGACGAAGCGACTGGATCAGTTGAATAAGCAGCTGCAGGAAATAGCGTCGAATAGCCCTTTGTGCCGGCTTCTGTTGACAATACCGGGCATCGGTTATCTCACCGCCACTGCCACGATCAGTGCCATCGGTCGTGGCGAGCAATTTGATCATGCCCGTGAGGTCGCGGTCTGGTTGGGCGTGACCCCGAGGCAATATGCCAGTGGTGAGAAAGGCCATATGAGTGGTATCACCAAGCGTGGTGATCGATACCTTCGAGCCTTGTTCATCCATGGTGCCAGAGCGGCTCTGTGGCGGTGTAAAAGACCCGACGATCCTGTTCTTACTTGGGCTCGACGTCTTGAGGCTCGGCGTGGCAAGCATAAAGCAATCGTTGCATTGGCCAGTCGGATGGCTCGGTTAGCCTGGACGCTTATCCAAAAGCAGGAGGTCTACCGAGCGGCTTGATGGCATAGCTTAATCAAGAGTAACCCTGCCAAAGTCCGTTGAATCGATGATGAATTAGCGGTTAATCCGCCTTGGCATCAGTCTGATTTGGACATGGTTCCAGTAAACCGAGTGGGTGTTTTAGACAGCCAAGTGCGGACCTTCATCAGGGCCCGGGAGTGAACTTGAAACAACTCCCAACCAGTAGGCCGGATATATGTCAGCACGACTGCTCTATCATTGAATAGCACGTGGTTATGGCAGTAACAGTGAAGAGGCATCGAGCCGGATGAAAATCTGGCTTAACGGACTACTGCAGCTTGACAGGTGTCGGGCGTCCATATATGTCCAGTTAGCCCAGCACGTCCTTTTTGCCAAAATTCAATTAACCGTTATTTGTAATACCAAAAGGAATATGTACTGAGGGTGCAACTTCACTTGACTTCGCTAAGTGTCCCGACTGATCATCAAAGAATATATGAGGCCGTAGGACCTCCAAAACTAATTTCTTTTCAATTCCTCCTAAGAAAAAGGCATCATTTGCCATGACCCCCCAGCTCTTTAAAGTATTGATTGCGCGTTCATGAGAAGGAGCATTTCTCGCTGTAACAATCGAAACTCTAAGGCGGTTTTTGTATGAAGGATCGGATTTTCGTTTTTCTTCTTCTGCTTTTTGAATTCTAGATACCTTTAGCAGAAACTCTTTCAAAGGCCCACCGTCGTGCGGAGTCATCACATTTGAAGTTTCATGACTATGAAACTTGGTGAGATCCCCTTCTTGCATGACAGCCTCAGACGCATCATCCGCAATAACCCCATCGAAGTCGAAAGCGATACGAAGAGTTTTGTCTTCAGGATCGTCAATTTTTTTAGAGTCCATTACATAGCCAGCAGGAAACCCTTTTGCTATTGCTTCTAAAACATCATCATTGTTTCCTGATAAAAATAGAGATATATTCAGCGCATTAATGTAATCATATGGGGATACACCCTGCTGAAATATCGCTCTACTTATACCAAGTTCATAGTGTTTAATCGAGTTCATGACTCGTATACCAGTATCAGGATCATTTCGAGAAAGAAGCACAACCTCAACCAGTGGTCCTGTAGCGGGATCACTCAGATCATTAAGTGATAGAAGACGCTTTATAAAGGAAAAGGAGATACCTTCGTTAAGAGGTTCGTCCTTATGATTTTCCTGATATTCACGGTATTTTTCTTCCCCCTGCGTCCGAAAAACCTTATCAGACTCGGTCAGATCGAACATTGCACTAGATGCAACACCAACAACAAGACGATCTTTTAGCTCGTATGGCACAAATCCTCCTTTGATCGCTATCGAGAAAATAGGCGCGTCTCATTTCGTCGGCGCCCTATATTCTATTAGTTTCGCTAAGTACCAGCATGTGAGAGTGCTCCCTAAGCGCTCCCGAGCCACCCACCTCAGCCCATTAACAGTAGCTATCAGGCACTAAACTCTGATAGCATCCTAGTGTGGGTGTCTCGACAGTGTTATTAGATCAGGTTACCCTGATACAGCCACCTCATGCCCATTAATACAAGCTATCAGAAAGCAGGCTTTAATAGTCACTAAATGTGGCTGTCCCGACATTGCCGCTCCTCGAATTGCTTGACTGGACCGGCCGCCAGATCCGCAGCGACAAACGCGGAAGCATCACACAGACTCTTCCACCCATTCTCGAACGCCTTAATATCGATTCCGAACACTGAGTCTATTACACGCAGCACTTTGAGAGCCAGTTTAAAGGGTTGGTTGGTACTGCAATCTCGGTTAAAGCCAAGTGTCAGCAGTTTGGATATCGGCGAACTCCAGGATTGGCATTAACTGAGCAACCTACCTAGCCAGAACCTCCCTCGCTATTCAATTGCCAAGGCTATCTGAGGCACTTTCATGCCCGGCAAATACAAAATCAACCAATTTTCTTTACTTCCCAGACTGATGTAAATCTGTAGTGTTGTATTGCGATCTACTGAAGCAACTCACTGACTGATTCCTAACTCTCTACTATGGTGCCTGTCCATTTAGTCCTCCTTTAGACAGCCAAGTGCGGATCTTCATCAGGGCCCGGGAGTGAGCTTGAAGCAACTCCCAACCAGTAGGCCGGATATATGTCAGCACGACTGCTCTATCATTGAGATGAACGGTGAAGGCAGTGCAATAGAAGCAGCTTAGTGCCAGACCAACATCTGGCTTAACGGACTACTGTGGCTTGACAGGTATCGGGCGTCCATATATGTCTCGGCAAGGTCCCTGAGGTGCCTGCCCTCTTGGCTTACCAAAGATTATTCGGGCTACTATCAATTTCCCTTAATAAACCTGGTTCCTTTCAAAATAAAATTTTCCTTCTCATCCCCATCCATATCTTTGAAATCCACAATATGTTTTTCTGTTCTTTCTGAAAGTAAGTTAAAAAAGTAAAGTTCGTCTTCGCCACTCTGTTCCAAAGTTTCACCTGAGGGGTCTTCTAATTCCATTATCTCTTTTAATGCCATGCAGCAAGCTGCAATACGACCTTGTCTTTCCCTAAGCGAAATTATCCGCTCGAACGAGCTCTCTTCTAATGACTCATGTTCGTCTTCAAATGCGTTTTCGATTACTAGATCCCAATATCCAGAATACGATTCGTTTCTATTAAAAAATTCTCGCACCTGGTTTGATAGTTCTGATCCAATATCATCATCTTCAGACTCATCATCCGTATTTATATTTACATTACCTTCCAAACTGACATCTTGTCTGCGACTACTTGCTACTTTGGTCCCTTCACCTGTTTCATTTTTCAACTTGATATTCGCAGCAGCTTGACCACCTGCCCAGCCGATTATCAACTCGACAAACGTTGCGACTGCCCAGGGTCCAAATACAAATCCCCATCCTACTGAAATTAAAATCACTACAATAATGGATGCAGTAGGGCCTAAGAAAATCCTTAGTGCTCCTCCAATGAAAATAAATGCAATGAAAAACTCGAAACTGAACATAGGATTTTCCCAATATATGTCATTAAAGTGACTGCACATTTAGTCTGTTTAAAGGGTTGGTTGGGCACTGAAATCTCGATGAAAGCCAAGTGCCAACAGTTCGAATATTGGCGAGCACCAGGATTGGCATTAGCTACTCAACCTACCTAGCCAAAACATCCCTCACTATTTAATTCACAGGGCCACCTGAGACACTTCTGTGCCTGGAAACCACGAAAATCAGCCAAGCTCCTTTAAATTACCAGACGGAGGTGAATTGGTAGTGCCGTTTTTCAGACTACAGATTTAATTCGCGGCCTGTTATCCAATCTTCTACTGAGGTGCCTGTCCATTTAGCTGCTCTAGGCTACTCTACCTACCTAGCCAAAACATCCTTCATTATTTAATTCACAGGGCCACCTGAGGCAATTCGTGTCTGGAAACCACGAAAAGCAGCCAATCTCCCTTAAATTACCCGACAGCCATAAATCGGTAGTGCTGCTCTGCAAACTACTGATTCAATTCACAGCCTGTTTTCTAACCCTCTACTGAGGTACCTGTCCTTCTAGCTCGCCACCACTCAAAGTTAGTGACCACTAATGTACATATCCCAATAGCCCTACTACAAGCGAAAACAAGAAAACAGTTTACTCCGGCAAGGTTTGATATGAAAAAGTAACTTCGCCTGTGGCTATTTCCCAAGCTAAGTTACTTGTGAAATGTCCTCCGCCTTTAACCTTACTACTGTACTTGGCCATGCCAGTCTTTTTTTCGACATCGTCGCTAAAAGTACATTCTTTCCAATTTAACCTAACTGCTTTTGGTGTACCTTTTCCACCTAGATCAAAGATAGTGGCATTATACTGAGTTTCCATTGCGCCAATTATCATCTTAAGTTGACTTAAAGAGTCCTCAGTCTTACTTCGTGAATCACTGACGATATTTAATATTGAACGTAGTAGTTCCTTGTTGGATTCTAAACCCTCATTGCCCGTCGTTTGCAGATTAGAAATAAGGCTCCAGTTATAGAAAAACTCTTTCTTGTGTGCATCAAATAATCTTAGGAGTAAGTTACCATCGAATGGCTTGTCTAAGCTCCTATTGATACTTTCTAGCAACCGAAATAAATCTGTTTCGTTAATACGGCTTCCTTGGTAAAAACGCAATGGTCCCGTTTCATCAATCTCTAAGTTATCATCTAGCCACATAGGGAAAATCTTGGATGTTAAGCCTTTGCTTGCAAACGCACCAGCTTCAAATTGAAGCCATTGAGATTTCGTATTTCCTTTTGTCAGTAGAAAGAGGCCTAACTGTGCTTCTTGAAGCTGTTTAAGGATAACTTCTAGGAAGTTTGCACCCTTCTCAATTTCATCAGATATAAAAAAGTCCAAACTTGGAAACACCAAAGGTAGCCATTTCCTTAAGATAATCGACATTTCTTTAGACTTAGGTCCGGACCAACTAATAAATATTTTCACAGATATGCTCCATATACCTTCAGAGTCAGCTTCGATTTCGCTTAAGTTACCACCATGATTGTCCTTAATGCACGTTATTGCATATCAGAAGGCAATGCCGCTCGACCATGGCTGTGATGCGTAGTCCATGACCTCGATCCTAAGACCTAGTTTTCAACTCTCATAAAGCCAGATTGACCACTAAAGTGACTGTCCTATTAGTCGCTGCAAACCTTCAGGCTATCCAAGACAGCCTATCAAATCTGCAATATATCCAATGGAATATCCTGCATATGCCACACATTCCCAAACGTCTATTACGCACGACTTAAAGTGGTATCACTACTGGCTGGGTACAGGCCAAAATTAAGTGATCTCATTCGGATCAGGTGTTCCTTAAATTCACAGTAACAAACCCAACGAAAATCGATCAAACTCGCTACCGCCCGGCCGGTTACATAGCAAACCAAGTCAAAAATAAGTTGTTCATCCACCATGGCACTCTGTGACGAAGTTGGCAAGTAATTATCTGCTGAGAGGCGCGTTTGCGCCCCTCCAAGGGATACGACGTTCTCGGGTTAAACGGGTGAGGTATCGGGAATCGGGTTCAGTGGTTTGTTTTGCTTCCTGTCGCCTAAGGGACTGACTGCTCACAAAAGAAGGTTTGGCTCAGTTGGCTCACCCCCGCCTACCATCCAACCCCTCCAAAGCAACAGAAAGCTGCATAGCAAACCTTGCCGTAGCCACCGGCAACACCCTCCCCTTCAACTGCCCCAACAACAAATGCCCCACCGGCACATCCCTTGCGGAAAGCTCGCGAAAAACCAACCCATCATCCAGCGCCGGCTGCAAGCCAATGGGTATCTGAAACCCCACCACCTGTTCATGCCTTACATAGTGGCGTATCAACTCGAACGATTCGGTCTCTATCACCGGGGTAATGGCTCGGCCCTGGGTTTTGGCGGCTCTGTCCAGCAGGTTGCGCACGCCGTATTCGGTAGCGGGCAGTATGTGGGGGTGTTCCAGGCAGTCGCGCAGGCGCAGGTCGGTTTTTTGGGCAAGGGGGTGGTCGGCGGCGAATACGGCGCACACGCGTTGGGGAATGCTGTGCATTACGTCGAAGTCGACCAGGTGTTCCGGTTCAAACACCAGGGCCAGGTCGCTGCTGAAGCCGGCCAGTTCGCGCTCTACCTGGCTGCGGTCTCGCACTTTTATAGAGAACGTAACGCCCGGGTAGTCGCGCCGGTAGCGGGCCATCTGGTCGGGCATGAAGTAGGGCACCAGCGCCTGGGAGCAAGCCAGTGTTACGTGGCCCCGGCGCATGCCGGACAGGTCGGATACAAGGCTTTGCACGCGCTGCAAGTCGGATTTCTGAGTGCGGAAGTGTTGCAGCACCAGTTCACCGGCGGGGTTCAGGCGCACGCCGCGCGTTAGGCGTTCGAACACCGGGGCCCCGAATTCTTCTTCGAAGCGGGCAATGCGGCGGTTCAGGGCCGAGGCGGTGATGTTGGCGTCTTCGGCGGCTTTGCGGATGGAGCCGGCGCGGGAAACGGCTTCAATCAGTTGAAAGGTATAAAGGTGGCGCATGAGCAGGCCTTTCTATGGAAGTGGTGCATTTAATGAACCGGAAGTGTGAATTAATAGCATTTCCCGAACCACCGGTAAAGCGGCAGTATCGGGGTACTAAACACTGATGCACACCCGTACCGCAACCGCTGGAGCCAGCCATGACTGACACGAATCGCCGTACCTTCCTGAAAACCACCGCACTGGGCGCCGCCTCGCTGCCTTTTCTGAAAGTGATGCCTGCCATGGCGGAATCGGGCGGTACCCTGGTGGTGGTATCGGGGCAAACCATCAACAGCCTCGACCTGCACCGGGTGGGCACCAACCGGGCCAGTTATCAGGTGGCCATTAACTGTTACGACCGCCTGGTCAGCTTCAGCACCAAAACCCTGCCCAGCGGTGAACTCTCGTACGATTACGAATCCATCGTGCCGGAACTGGCCGAAAGCTGGAGCCTGTCGGACGATGGCCTGGTCATCACCTTTAAGCTGAAGCCCAACGCTACCTTTTGGGATGGCCGCAAGGTTACCGCCGAGGATGTGAAATGGTCGTTCGACCGGGCCGTGTCGGTCGGCGGTTTCCCGACCACGCAAATGCGCGCCGGTGGTTTGAGCCGGCCAGATCAGTTTGCCGCGCTCGATGCCGAAACCTTCACCGTCACGCTCGATTTCCCATCGAAGCTGTCACTGCCCGACTTGGCCGTACCGGTACCGTTCATCATTAACGCCGAGGTCGCCAAGGCCAATGCCACGGCCGATGACCCCTGGGCCATGGAATACCTGCACCAAACGCCTGCCGGTTCCGGTGCCTTTAAAGTGGCCCGCTGGGACCAGGGGCAACAACTGGTGTATGAACGCAACGACGATTGGGTTGGCGGCCCCTTGCCCGCCACCCAACGGGTGATCGTGCGCGAAGTGCCCAGCCAGTCTACCCGGCGTGCCCTGATCGAACGCGGCGATGTACAGGTCTCGTTTGATATTCCAGACCGGGATGCCGCTGAACTGGCCGATAAGATGACGGTGCACTCTACCCCCATTGAAAACTGCATTCACTGCGCCTGTTTGAACACCGCTTTTGAGCCCTTTCAGGATGCGAACGTGCGCAAGGCCATCGCCTGGGCCATTCCCTACGAGGCCATTTTTAACACCGCCGCCTACGGCCGGGGTGCACCGATGTGGGGTGGCCCGGACACCGTGACCGATACTCAATGGCCACGCCCCTTCCCATACAACACCAACCTGGATACCGCGCGTGAGTTTTTGGCGAAATCGAACTACGCGAATGGCTTTGATGTACCGTTGTCGATCAGTCTGGATCTGGCCGCCTGGATGGAACCTACTGCCCTGCTGATTCAGGAAAGCCTGGCGACCATCGGCATCAATTGCACCATCGAAAAAATACCGGGCGCGAACTGGCGCACCGTGGCACTGGTCGATAAATCGCTCGCCTTCCATCTGGAAAACTTCGGCGGCTGGCTGAACACGCCCGATTACTATTTCTTCTGGGCCTACCAGAAAGACAAGCTGTTTAATTCCTCGAACTACTACAACGAGGAAGTCGAAGAACTCACCAACCGTACTCTGCACATGCCGATGGATCACCCCGAATACGCAGCGTTGATTCAGCGCATGTTCGAGATAGTGATCGACGACATTCCGCGGATTCCGTTGTGGCAGCCTGCGTTGAACGTGGCGTTGAACGGCGCGACGGATTACGAATTCTGGTTCCACCGCCAGTTGGATGCACGGCCAATCGCCGGGGTGTAATGTCATGAATGCTCAGCTTCGCTCCGTATTCTGGCGCATTCTGCAAACCCTGCCGGTGGTGTTCGGCGTGGTGGTCATCAGCTTCGTGCTGACCCGGGCCTTGCCCGGGGACCCGGCCGTTTACTTTGCCGGCGCCATGGCCGATGAACAGTCGATCGAGGAAGTGCGCGTCGCGCTCGGGCTCGATAAACCCCTGTGGCACCAGTTCTTCCTCTACGTGGGGGACTTGCTGCAAGGGGACCTGGGCAATTCCATCTCGACCGGCCAGCCGGTGCTGACGGATCTGGCCATGCGCTTGCCCGCGTCACTGGAACTCACGCTGTTTGCTCTGGTGCTGGCCTGCGCCATTGCCATTCCGCTGGGTGTGCTGGCGGCAGTGCGGCAGGGTTCGTGGGTCGACCATCTGTGTCGGGTGCTGGTCACCGCCGGTGTGTCATTGCCGACGTTCTTTACCGGTATTTTGCTGATTTACGTGTTTTATTATTTGCTTGGCATTGCGCCTTCGCCGCTCGGCCGCCTGGATTTTATTTATTTCGAACCACCGCGGGTGACCGGTTTTTACCTGATTGATAGTTTGATTGATGGTGACCCGGAAACCTTTTTCGCCGCGCTGCGCCAACTGATTTTACCGGCCACCACCCTCGCGCTGTTTACGCTCGCACCCATCGCCAGAATGACGCGGGCGTCGATGCTAACCGCCCTGTCGTCTGACTACATTCGCACCGCTCGGGCGGCGGGGTTATCCGGTGCCATGGTGTTGTTTGGGTATGCCTTTCGCAATGCGTTGCTGCCGGTCGTTACCACGCTCGGCATGGTGTTTTCGTTTGTGCTCGGCGCCAACGTGCTGGTGGAAAAGGTGTTCGCCTGGCCGGGCATTGGCTCCTACGCGGTGGAAGCGCTGGTGGTGTCGGATTACGCGGCCATTCAGGGGTTTGTACTGGCCATGGCGTTGCTGTTCGTGTTTTTGAATCTGGTGATCGATCTGAGCTACACGCTCATCGACCCGCGCATAAGGTTTAACGCCAAATGACCACCACTACCGCCTCTTCCGTTTCCCGCCAGAGTGGCCTGTGGGCGCACCTTGTGTATGTGCTGCGCGATAACCCGGTCACCTTGTTGTCGTTCGCGTTGTTCGCGTTCTTTGTCGGTTCGGCCGTGTTTGGCCCGCTGCTGGTGCCGTACGACCCGCTCGCCACCAACGCGGCGCAGGCGCTGCAACCGCCCAGCTTCAGCCACTGGTTCGGGACCGATAACCTTGGCCGCGATGTGTTCAGCCGGGTGATTGTCGCCACGCGTCTGGACCTGAGTATTTCCGTCGCCGCCGTGGCGCTCTCGTTCGTCATCGGGTCGGTGCTCGGCGCCATCGCCGGTTACTGGGGCGGCTGGCTGGATGCGGTGCTGAACCGGGTGTTCGATACCATTATGGCGTTTCCGCTGTTCGTGCTGGCCATGGGCATTGTGGCGGCGCTCGGCAATACCATCGAAAACATCGTGTACGCCACCGCCATCATCAACATTCCGTTTTATGCCAGGCTGGTGCGTGCCGAGGTGAACATTCGGCGGGAATCCGGTTTCGCGCTGGCCGCCCGGCTCTCCGGTAACTCGCACTGGCGCGTGCTGGCGTTTCACATTTTCCCCAATGCCTTGCCACCGATGATGGTGCAAGTCTCGCTGAACCTCGGCTGGGCGATTCTGAACGCGGCGGGCCTGTCGTTCATTGGCCTAGGCGTGCGCCCGCCCGAACCCGAGTGGGGCATTATGGTGGCCCAGGGCGCGGACTTTGTGGTCTCCGGCCACTGGTGGGTCGCGTTGTTCCCCGGCCTGTGGCTGATGCTGGCGGTGTTCACCTTCAATTTAATGGGCGACGGGCTGCGCGACATTGTCGACCCGCGCCGGAGGACCTGATCATGCTGTCGATCAAAGACCTGTCGGTTGGCTTTCGCACCCGCCGTGGCGACGTACAGGCGGTGCGCGGCATCAGCCTGGAACTGGCCAAGGGGGAAACCCTGGGCATCGTCGGCGAGAGTGGTTCCGGTAAGTCGGTCACCTCGTTCGCGCTGATGCGCATTCTGGATGCGGGCGGGTCCATTACCGCCGGTGAAGTGACTTACAGCGGCATCGATTTACGCCGCGCCAGCGAACGGGACATGCGCACCGTGCGTGGCCGTGAAATCTCGATGATTTTTCAAAACCCGCGCGCGGCCCTGAACCCGATTCGCAAAGTCGGCCACCAGATCGAAGACGTGCTGCGCCAGCACGCGCGCGCCACCCGAAACGACGCGCGCGAAAAAGCCATTCAGGCGCTGCGCGATGTGCGCATCAACGACCCGGAAGCGCGTTACCACGCCTACCCCTTTGAGCTGTCCGGCGGCATGTGCCAGCGCATTGTTATTGCCCTGGCACTGGCGTGCGATCCGCGCCTGCTGATTGCCGATGAACCAACGACCGGCCTCGACATCACCACCCAGAAAGCGGTGATGGATTTAAGCCAGGAGCTGATTCGAGCACGCGGCATGGGGTCGATTCTGATCACGCACGATTTGGGTCTGGCCGCTCAGTATTGCGACCGGCTGGCGGTGATGAAAGACGGCGAAATCGTCGAAACCGGCCCCGCCCAACAGGTATTTGCCGACCCGCAACACGAGTACACCCGCCGTTTGGTCGAAGCCACACCCCGGCCCGATGCCACGGTGCGCAGCTTGCTTCCGGAAGACCGTCGGCCGCCCGAACTCACCCACACGCCCAGTGAAACGCCCTTGCTGGAAGTGCGCGATTTGCGCAAGACCTACGCCGGTAAAGCCGGCCCGGTGCACGCGGTGAAGGGCATTTCTTTTACCGTGAACCAGGGCCAGAGCGTTGGCCTGGTGGGCGAAAGCGGCTGCGGTAAGTCGACCACGTCATCGATGCTGGTGCGCCTGCTCGATACCACCGACGGCGAGATTCTGTACCAGGGGACGGACCTGGCGCAGATACCCGCCGAACAGTTTGGCAAACACCCGCTGCGCGGCGACATTCAGATGGTGTTTCAGGACGCGACCGACAGCCTGAACCCCAGGCACAGTGCCCGCGCCTGCATCGCCGAGCCGTTACGTCGGCTGGCCGGTTTGCGCGGTAAGGCCGTGCATGAACGCGTTGAGGAACTGGCCGAGCTGACCGGCCTGCCCGCCAACCTGCTCGACCGGTTTCCGCATCAGCTCTCCGGCGGGCAAAAAGCCCGCGTCGGCATTGCCCGCGCCATTGCGCTCGATCCGAAATTTCTGATTTTGGATGAACCCACCGCCGCGCTCGATGTGTCGATTCAGGCGGTGATTCTCAATCTGCTGGCCGACCTGCGTGCGCGCCTCGGCATGAGCTACCTCTTCGTCAGCCACGACCTGAACGTGGTGCGCCTGCTGTGCGATGAAGTGATCGTTATGCAGAACGGCGAAGTGGTGGAAGCCGGCCCCACCGAACAGGTGATGTCGGCCCCGCAACACCCTTATACCCGCGCCTTACTGGCGGCCGCACCTCGCCCGCCCGAGCGCCTGAACACCACCCCCCTACTGCACGAGGTGCACAACGCATGACGACCCACCCAACCTCTGCCGCGCCGCTGGCCACTCTGCCCTTTACCCTGGCCTCACTGCGCAGCGTGTATGCCGATCGCACCCATACGCCCCGCGAGATTATCACCGAGTTTTATCGCCGCCTGCGAGCGGTGGGCGACGCCGGCATTTTCATTCACTTGCCAGACGAAGCCGAAGCGCTGCAGCAAGCCGATGCGCTTGGCGCGTTCAACAAAGACCAACCGCTTTGGGGCATTCCGTTTGCGGTGAAAGACAACATCGACGTGGCCGGCATGCCCACCACGGCCGCCTGCCCGGCTTTTGAATACGCACCGGAAACCGATGCCCACGTTATCGCCTGCCTGCGCGCAGCCGGGGCCATTCCGGTTGGCAAAACCAACCTCGATCAGTTCGCCACGGGCCTGGTGGGCGTGCGCTCGCCTTACCCGCCGCCACGCAACGCGGTCGACCCGAACATCGTGCCCGGCGGCTCATCATCCGGTTCGGCGGTGGCGGTGGCGCATGGGCTGGTACCGTTCTCGCTGGGCACCGATACCGCCGGTTCCGGCCGCGTGCCCGCCGCCCTGAACAACCTGGTCGGGCTGAAGCCAACGCTGGGCGCCATCTCGACCCGGGGCGTGGTGCCGGCCTGCCGCTCACTGGATGCCGTGTCGATCTTCGCGACCTCCACCGCCGATGCGCTGGCCGTGCTCGCCATCGCCAGCGATTACGACGCCGCCGATGCCTACGCCCGGCCGCTGCCCAAACCCGCGATGACAACAGCCGCGCTCAACCCGCTTGTGGGCGTTCCGGATGCGAAGAGCCTGCGGTTTTTTGGCGATGACGCACAAGCTTTAGCGTTCGATGCCACGCTCGCTCAATTGGAAGCTCACGGCGCGCGCCTCGAACGCATCGATTTCACGCCGTTCTATCAAGTGGCCGATTTGCTCTACCACGGCGCCTGGATCGCCGAGCGCACCCTGGTGATTGATGACTTGTTAACCAACACACCGGAGGCTGTTCACCCAGTCACCCGGCAGATCATCGAACCCGGCCAGAAGCTGACGGCGATGGATGCGTTCAAGGGGCTGCACCAGTTGCAGGCCCTGAAAAAAGTCTGTCAGCCATTAATCGACCGGTTCGACTTTTTTTGCGTGCCGAGCATCCCGACGTTCTACACCACGGCGGATCTGGAGGCCGACCCCATCGGCCCGAACAATAACCTGGGCACCTACACCAACTTTGTGAACCTGCTCGACTTGTGTGCTCTGACCGTACCCTGCCCACCCCTCAGCGATGGCCGCCCCGGCAGCGTTACCCTGATCGGCCCCGCCGGCAAAGATGCACAGCTCGTCGCCGAAGCCCGGCAACTGGAAACCTGGGCCAACGTCAGCCCCGGCAACACCGGTTGGCCCTGTGCGCCTGCAAAGGCGGTCGAGCCAGCCGCAAACGATGATGAACTGATTCTGGCTGTTTGCGGTGCCCATATGTCGGGTTTGCCGCTGAACCATGAACTGACCTCTCGCGGCGGGCGCTTTATCGAACGCACCGAAACGGCACCGAACTATAAATTGTTCGCGCTGGCCGGTGGCCCGCCTTACCGGCCCGGTATGGTTCGGCAGGAAACCGATGGCGTGGCTGTCGCACTGGAACTCTGGGCGCTGCCGAAAACAGCGGTGGGGGATTTCATGGCGGGCATTCCGGCACCGCTGGGTATTGGTACCGTGGTACTCAGCGACAACCGGCAAGTGAAAGGCTTTATGTGTGAAGCTGCCGGGCTAAATGGGGCCGAAGATATCTCAAAGCTGGGTAGCTGGCGGGTGTTTTTGCAGTCGGCTTAATGCCTTGCCAGCGCCTGGGTGCGATGCACCGGGCGCTGGCGTTTGCCCTACCTTGAATCATCGTTTGCTATAAGTCCGGGCGGGCCATTTCTCTGACACCTCAACGCTGTGACTTTCTCTCAATAAACGACGGACACTGTCACCTAGCCTCTCCAGAAACCTGGTAATACCTCATTTAAATTCCACTATGCGAAACCTTATTCTGTTTTTGTAGACATCGGAAAACCAATTCGGTATACCTGTGCCGAACTCGATTTCGAAGATATTCGAACTCAATAACGACAAAAAACGAAAATCAGGAACCTGCTATGTCTACAACCCTAAGAACGGCCCTGATCGGCATCGTGCTGATTCTGCTCGGTGGCTTTCTCGCGAATCGCATTCAATCTGTTTCCGGAGAGGTGGATGTCAGCACCGTCCGGTTTGCCGGTAACAACGGGCTGATCACCCATGCACGGCTCTACGTGCCGAACGGGGTCACCAATGACAACCCGGCGCCGGGTATTGTGGCCATTCACGGCTACATCAACTCCAACGAAACCCAGTCGGGATTCGCCATTGAGTTTGCCCGCCGCGGTTATGTGGTGCTGGCGCCCGACCAGACTGGCCACGGCTATTCAGACGCACCGGCTTTCGCCAACGGCTTTGGCGGTATGGATGCACTTGCTTACATGCAAACGCTGCCGTTTGTGGATACCGACAACATCGGTCTTGAAGGCCACTCGATGGGCGGCTGGTCGTCACTGGTCGCCGCTTCTGTCCTGCCGGATGCCTATAAATCGATCGTGATTGAAGGCTCGTCGACCGGCACCTTTGGCGCGCCTGACGGCACTGCCACCTGGCCTCGTAACCTGGCCGTGGTGTTCTCGGCCTACGATGAGTTTTCGCAACTGATGTGGGGCGTTGAAGTTCCGACTGATATTCGTTCTACGGACAAACTGAAGACGCTGTTTAATACCGACGAAACCATTGAACCTGGCAAGCTCTATGGCGATATCGACGCCGGCACGGCCCGCATTTTGTACCAGCCACCGGTCACTCACCCGGGCGATCACCTGTCGACCGAAGCCATTGGCTACGCCATCGACTGGTTTGATCGCACGCTGGAAGGCGGGCAACCTATTCCCGCATCAGACCAGATCTGGATGTGGAAAGAACTCGGCACCTTGCTGGCGCTGGTGGGCATGGTGTTGCTGATTCCCGCCGTCATTCCCGGGTTGGCGAAAACAGCGCCGTTCCAGTCACTGCAAGGCACACCGGCCGAGCCGAAACCCATTGTTGGCGGCGGCTGGTGGGTTGGCGCCCTGGTGTTCATGGCGCTGCCGGTCGTGACGTTGTTCCCGTTCAAGGGGTTCAGTGAAGCCTGGGGCTGGCAGGCCAGTGCCTGGTTGCCGCAAAACATCACCACTCAGGTGATGGTGTGGGCGCTGGGGGTTGGCATTATCTCTCTGGTCTTGTTCATGCTTTGGCACACACTGCTGAACCGGCAAACCGGTGCAACGGCGCGCCATTATGGGTTGGCCACCAGCCAGGGTTTCTCGTTTTCGGTTGTGGTCCGCTCGCTGGGTCTGGCGTTGGCAGTCGTCGGTGTGCTGTACGCGTCACTGATCGCCACGGCTTATGTGTTTGATACCGACTACCGGTTCTGGGTATTCGCCATTAAGCCGCTGAGCGCATTGCAGTTGCGTATTGCCCTGGTTTACGCCGTGCCCTTCAGCCTGTTCTTTACCGTGGTTGGCATTCTGCTGCATGGCCAGTTGCGCAAAGGAGACTGGAGCTTCCGGCGGGAATTGTTCGTCAACTGGGTACTGCTGATGGGCGGTTACGCTGTGCTACTGATCGTTCAGTACACGCCCTTGTTCCTGGGCGGCAGCATGACCATAGCCTCTGAACCGCTGTGGACCATCATCGCCTTCCAGTTCCTGCCGCTGATGACCATTGCCGCCCTGGTGTTTACTGTGGCGTACCGGACCACCGGCACGGTGTACACCGGTGCGTTCATCAACGGTTTGCTGGTAACCGGTGTGGTGGTTGCCAGCCAGGCAACTCACTACGCGTTCTGAGGGCCAATGGCCTGATTACGCCTTAACACCTGCCAAAAAAACTGCGCCCCCGGAACTGTGCTTCCGGGGGCGTACCTTGCTAACAGCCTGGGATGCTCAACGCGGCATCATTCTGACATCACTCAAACTCGCCAGCGGCATGGGCTTACCAAGATGGAAACCCTGCGCAAAGTTAATGCCGAGCCGGCAGAGTTCATCCCGAATGTCGGCCGATTCAACGAATTCGGCGATGGTTTTCAGCCCCATTTCCTGGCCAATATTATTGATGGAAGCCACCATCACGTTGGCCGTTGAATCGTTGCAAATGTCTTTGACAAAAACACCGTCAATTTTGATGTAGTCCACCGGTAAATTCTTCAGATAACCAAATGAAGACACCCCGGAACCAAAGTCATCCAACGAAAATTCACACCCTATGGCGTTCAATGTCGCCATAAAATGAAGCGCACTGCTCAGGTTGGCGATCGCACTGGTTTCCGTAATTTCAAAGCAAACCGATTCCGGTGGTACCTGGTGGTGCTCCATCAGCTGCAAGACAAACGCCAGAAACTCAGGGTTGGTGAGCGAATCGGCCGTTAAATTAATGGAGTAGTGACCAGGCGACTGACGTTTCCGGCGATGATAGTCACCAATCCAGGCCAGAATATTGGAGACGACCCAGCGGTCGATGGCAGTGGCCACGTTGTAACGCTCCGCCGCTGGCATAAAGGCACCCGGAGGAATAATGGTGCCATGGGTGTCCAGCATGCGCACCAGCACTTCGTAGCGAGGAATGGTTTTGCCGTCTGCTTTGAGTGGGACAATCGGTTGAACGTATAGGCGGAGGCGATCGTTATCCAGTGCTGAATGGATTCGATTTACCCATTGCATTTCATCCTTGCGCTCCAGCAGTTGGCTGTCGTCGGGCTCAAACAGGTGCACCCGGTTGCGCCCTGCTTCCTTGGCGGCATAACAGGCCGCATCGGCCGCGCTCAGCAGCGGCGCCAGGCTCATGCCATGGTCACTCACCGGCACCAGCCCAATGCTAACGCCCACGGCGAAGGATTGATTACTCCAGAAAAACCGAAAATCCGTCACCAGTTCGCGAATGCTCTCAGCAACGTGCAGGGCCTCTTCCACGTCACACCGGTGCAGCAGAATTCCGAATTCATCTCCGCCCAGGCGAGCGAGCACGTCGACGTCTCTGACCCGGCTGCGGAACAGCGCCGCAAGCTGTCGCAGCAGTTCATCCCCGGCGATGTGTCCGCAGGTGTCATTGACGACTTTGAACTGATCCAGGTCGAGGTAACACATGACGTGCGCGTGTTCGGTTTCCTGCGCATCGGACAACAACTGCGACAAAATTCGCTCGAATTCGGCGCGGTTAATCAACCCGGTAAGGGCATCATGTGACGCCTGATAACTGAGATCCCGGGCCAGTTGGCGCGGTATGGTGATGTCACTGAAGGTGAGCACGGCGCCGATCAGCCGGCCTTCGGAATCGCGAATCGGGGCGGCGGCATCCTGAACGGAAATGCTCTTGCCATCCCGGCGGTGCAAGGCACGATGAACCGCGTTGGTGTTACCCCTGCGGTTGGCCGAACGTCGCATCAACCGGGATACTGGGTTCTCCAGTGGTTCACCGGTTACCTCATTCACCAGTTCATACACGTCGGTCAGGGGTTGGTCGGCGGCGTCCGCCATCGGCCAGCCGGTTAGCTCTTCGGCGACCGGGTTCATATAGGTTATTCGACCGGCTCTGTCGGTAGTAATCACACCATCGGCCACGGCCGCCAGGGTCACCTGGGCCAGATTTTTTTCGTTGTACAACTGGTCTTCCATCCGGCGCCGTTCGGTAATATCTCTCACGATGCCGGTATAGTGCCCGGGCCCTTCGTCGGTACCCAGCGTTACCGTTAATTCAGCCAAAAAGGTGCTGCCGTCCCAGCGACGACACTGAACTTCCTGCCGGGTCTCACCGCCCGGTAATGGCAACAGGGTTTCAGGCTGCCAGTTGTCTTCGACCAATAGCTGGTGCAGGCGCACTGTCCCGGTTTCTCCCGGCAAGGCAAACAGCCGCTGTGAACCCGGATTAAAACTGGTCAACAAGCCGTCGGCCTGGAAGGTAACAATGCCATCTCGAATGTCGCGCACAATCGCCTGGGTTTTCTCCACCGCCAGACCCAGCGCCCGAATCACCCGGTTATACTGACTGGCAATCTGACCCACTTCCGTAAAGGGTTCGACCGGCACTTCACCGTGAAAATCACCGGCGCGGGCATCGCCTTCCATGTGCTCCAGCAATTCAATCAGTTCAGTGCGGGTGCCGTGTTCGGAAATATTCAAACCCAACCGTTCTGCCTCCGGTGTAACCCGCAATGGTATGCGCCGCTTCATCAGCCAGAACACCAGGTAGGCAACACCAAAACTCCAGGCGGCGCACACCAGAATGCCTTTAACTTGCACCAATAATTGCTCAGCGACGCTCAGCCCGGTACCCAGTATCTCGGGGTCACCAAACAATGCCACCGCCAGCGTGCCCCAGATACCTGCGGCCAGATGCACGGGCACAGCACCAACGGCATCGTCCAGGCGCCAGCGCAACAGGGCGGTCTCAGCCAACTTCATGACCAGCCCGCCAACAGCCCCGATCAACACAGCGTCCGGAGCAGAAATAGCGTGAGCGCTGGCAGTAACCGCCACCAGTCCGGCCAACAGGCCATTGATGGGTTGAATGGCATCGGTGAAGCCGCGCAGGCGCCAGTTCAACGCAATAACCACCGCGACACCGGCTACCCCGCCCAACAAGGTGTTGACCACAATTCCGGGTACCGCCGCGTTGGCGCTGAGGGTGCTGCCACCATTGAAACCAAACCAGCCAAAAAACAGCAACAGCGCGCCGAGCATGGCCATGGGCAGGTTGGAGCCGGGAATCGTAAGGGATGGGTCATCCTGGTCGAAGCGCCCTGAACGCGGGCCGATCAGCATAAGCACCGCCAGAGCAACCCACCCGCCAACACTGTGAACCACGGTAGCGCCAGCAAAGTCGACAAAGCCGGCCGCGCCCAACCAGCCCTGGCCATCGGCAAAACTGCCCGCCCACACCCAATGCCCGAACACCGGGTATATAAGCCCGGCCACCAAAGCCCCCAAGGTAAGGTAAACGCCAAATCGCAACCGTTCTGCGGTCGCCCCGGAAATGATGGTGACCGAGGTGGCGCAGAACATGGCCTGAAACAGGAAGAAGGCCGACAACCAGGCATCGGTATGGCCAACATCGGGTAGAAAGTGGCTGGTACCCCACCAACCGGTCTGGCTGAGTCCAAACATAATGCCAAATCCATACAGCCAGTAGAGCAATACCGACAACGCAAAATCCGCCATGTTTTTAAGCGCAACGTTAATGGCGTTCTTGCTGCGGGTGAGGCCGGCTTCCAGGCACAGGAAACCCAGCTGCATATTGAAGACCAGGGCTGAACAGAGCACCAGCCAGAAGACATCGAAGAGCGGTTTTTCCATGAAGCGGCTACCTAACCAGCGGTTGCATCATTAACCCTCAGTAATACAAGGCTCCGGATCAAACCCTGTTCTAGCAAGATTCAAACCATCCGAAAGCGCCCGCAGTGGTGATCGGCCATGCCCTTTTCGAACCCCGATGCACCAGGGTGTGGCATTCATCGCGCTACGCACTAAAAAGCAGCCTGTTGATGTCAATCGGGCGCCTTTGGGGGGTATGATGGTGGTGCAACCGGGTTCTACGCCCGCCCCCTTTTACTGAAGAGAAGACGGTGACAATGCACAGCGTAACAGCGCTCGAACTGGCGACATGGTTGAACGATGCGGCCCAGGACACCCCCGTGCTGCTCGACGTACGAGAGCCCTGGGAATTTGAGACCTGCCGGATTGACGGGTCTGTGGCAATGCCCATGAATTCGGTTCCGGATAAGCTGCCAGAACTGGACACCCAAGCGCCCATCGTGTGCATCTGCCATCATGGCGTGCGCAGCAGGCAAGTCGCGATGTATCTGGAGCAGCAGGGAATCACCGACGTTTACAATCTAACCGGTGGCGTGCATGCCTGGGCTCTGGAAGTCGACAGCAACATGCCAACGTACTAAGGGTTGCAAAAACGGCCTGCCAAACCCACTCAAGTCGCAAAGCAGATGAAAACGGCGTGCTGTTCCCCGGGCCTCGCGTGCCTGAGTTTGCCCGGTTCATTCAAGTAACGAGGAGCGTTGCCATGCCAGCCAATGATTCGATTCCTACTCAGCCGATATCACCCAACGGCCCGGCCACGGGTTCAACGTTCGCGGATCTGGCTGCGATGGCCGACTACTCGCTGATGGACGCGCTCACGGCCGATCCGGATGCGACCGCAGACGGCGCCGACTATTCGCCAAGGCAAGTGTTCTCGGGCCACTATGTGCCCGTGGCACCAACGCCGATCGACAACCCCGAGTACGTCGCGCACAGCAAGACGTTGTTCCACGAACTCGGCCTCGACGACAGCCTGGCCCAATCAGCCGACTTTATGGCCATGTTCTCGGGCAATCTGACCCAGGTTCCGGAGCCACTGCGTAGGGTGGGTTGGGCCACCGGCTATGCACTATCGATCTACGGCACCGAATACTACCAGCAGTGCCCATTCCAGACCGGCAACGGCTATGGCGACGGGCGCGCGGTGTCGGTGCTAGAGGCCGTAGCCAACGGCAAACGCTGGGAAATGCAGTTGAAAGGCGGCGGGCGAACGCCCTATTGCCGCGGTGCCGATGGCCGGGCCGTGTTGCGCTCCAGCGTTCGGGAATTTCTGGCGCAGGAGCACATGCATGCACTCGGGGTGCCCACGTCACGGTCGCTCAGTTTGTACGTTTCTAAAACCGAACAGGTCCGTCGGCCCTGGTACTCAGAGGGGTCTCGCTCCGAAAACCCGGACATAATGGTGCTGGAACCCGTCGCTATTTCAACACGGGTGGCGCCCTCTTTTATTCGGGTCGGCCAGCTCGAACTATTCGGGCGTCGCGCGCGAAAGAACGAACACCCAAGCGCGATGGCTGAACTCGAACAACTGATGTTGCACCTGATCGATCGGGAATACTCCGGCGAAATCGACCCGGGCCTGAGCACGGGCCAAAAAGTCGTCGCGCTGGCGCGCCTGTTCCGTGCCCGGCTCACCCGGCTTGTCGCCAACTGGATACGGGTTGGTTACTGCCAAGGCAATTTTAACAGCGACAACTGCGCCGCCGGTGGGTTCACACTCGACTACGGCCCGTTCGGTTTCTGCGATGCATTCGACCCTGTGTTTCAGCCCTGGACAGGCGGTGGTCAACACTTCTCGTTCCTGAACCAGCCTGCCGCCGCAGAGCGTAACTTTTACTCGTTTTGCTCAGCCTTGCAGCCACTACTGGTCTCGGACCAGGACAGCCTGAAACAACTGATTGATGTTCACCATGAGTTCCCGGCAGTCATGCAAGCTGAACTTGAAAACATGTGGGCCGCCAAACTTGGGTTACCCGCCTTCGACGCGCCATTGTTCAAAGAACTGATATCGCTGATGGCGCAAACCCCGGTTGATTACACCCTCTTTTTCCGTGAGCTGTCGTCGCTGCCCGACGACATCGCTGCACTGAAGACCAGCTTTTACAACGACACAGACAGTGCCGGGCCCGCGATGAGATCCCTGTATGCGACCGACCCGGAAGGCATGGACAAGCGCTGGTCACAGTGGCTCGCCCAATGGCAGTCACTCCTTAGCAGCGGGTCTGACGATACGCCGCCCCGTTCCCGTGAAGACATTGCCCGGAAAATGAAACTCGCCAATCCGAAATACACCCTGCGGGAATGGTTTGTGGTGCCCGCGTATCAGCAAGCGAAGCAAGGTGACTATTCACTGGTGCATGAACTGCAAGAGGTGATGACTCAACCCTATGCGGAACAATCAGAAGCCGTAGAGGAAAAGTACTATCGGCGTAAGCCCTTGCAGTTTTTTGATGCCGGAGGCTGGTCGCACTACAGTTGTTCCTCATAATTCTTCTGTGCCGGAATATCCATGTGCTCTGGAGAATATTAACAGGCACACATTTTAGTGTTGTTACTTCTATTTGGACTCAGTCGTTCGGTGATCTAATTGGTACAAGAGCATACATTCCTATCCCGAGGAAATAGTCTGGGCGTTCCGGGACGTGGAGGGTTATAGTTATAGTCTTTTCCGGACAATAAACACATGTCTTTGCAAGACTGCTCTTCCTTATTCAGCCAAAGTTGTGCTGTAAGCGTAAAAACAGCTAGGACCAGGAGCATAACGATGGCATAAACAACCACTTCTCGAAAGTACATCTTCTAGTTACCTATTTTCTTCTGTTTAAAGCGGTGCGACCCTTTAACAATCTAGAACTCTTCTTTAGTTATTTTCAAATGAAGCATAGGAATAGTGATTTCTTCGAAAGAATAAAGATTTTTCATAAACGA
This sequence comes from Saccharospirillum sp., assembly GCF_039982735.1. Classification (GTDB taxonomy): domain Bacteria; phylum Pseudomonadota; class Gammaproteobacteria; order Pseudomonadales; family Natronospirillaceae; genus Saccharospirillum. The sequence continues at coordinate 22,401 of NZ_JBDWXV010000012.1, forward strand.
CTTTAACATCATCACCTATTCTCGGGGTTGGCGTTCCATTATACGACCCTACGGTGTTCATACCATTAAATCGCACAACCAACTGATTCTCTGATCCAGTGTTTGTTTCTAGCTTGTGATAATCAAGAACCACACCGGATCCACTGGAAACGTTAATAAAGAAAGTTGACTCAACAGCAACCAATGCAAACAGGAGGAAAAAGAATAAAACAATTACTAATTGCTTTAAGTGGCGCCTTATCTGAATAGCCAAGAACTGTAGATTCATTAAAACCTCTTTACACAACCAATTTCCTGATTTACTTCTAGACTAGAACCTGCCAAATACGTCTAACTCTCATCAAAAAAGAACATTATGAAATTCACCATGGACATGAACAAGAAGATCGATACTCCAGATATATAGGTAACTGTTAATACTTTTACCTTAACTGAGGTAATTTCGTTACGTGGAAGAATCTTTCCATTTTTCAACCCCCTAAGCGCAATAACACCGAAAAAAGCAAACCCAGCGAAGAATAAAGCTACTATTAATCTCGCCACTTGCCTCCCCTCTTGCATGCATATTTTTCAGGTCTAGTTTGACTCATTCCCATACAGCTTGGCACCATAGACAATGTGTATATACAAGAAAACAGGAATGAAAATAGCGTAGGCTACCGTGACAATACCACTATGCTCCAATGATTGACGGTATGTCGGTGCCACGCGGCCAAAAGAAAAGAGGTAGCACAGAAGCCTGGATACGTTAATGAAGGGCCATGCCACAACAAGAAAAATAAACCATAAGACTGTGGCAACGACAAAGGTCTTTGCCAGTGACTCGTATGCAGATACAAACCCACCTATGCTCTCTTCGTACACTATTCACCTCAATACTTACTTACCAACTGACGATTGATCACTCACAGCGCATAACCCAAGATGTACAGTTTCGATTTCCACCAGGCTGAATCAATACCTCTCAAGCAGAGAAAATCCTTGAAAGTAACCACGCGACTCCATTTCTTCTACTGGCCACGCATAGTTATTCACAACGCGTGACCAGACTAAGGCCATCTCATCAACACCATTCATTGTAAGCATAAAACTAAAGCCTTCCACCCAGGCATCTTGCGCAGCGAATGCGTAGACAATTGCATGAGTTTTGTATCGAACGAGCGTAAAATCATAAGGCATTTCGTACCATTCGTCGTTCCTTTTAGTCACCACAACGACGTCTGCGCCGTCTATTCTTATCAGAATCTCCGAGTTGTATGGCTGGCCCGGGTAGTCTCCTTGCAGTTCCAGGCCAGAAATTTCCCCTACCCACTCCCCATCGAGCTGACTGAATATAGCTTCTGAGGCTGCCCGGAATTCTTCAAACTCTTCCGCTGAATCGAAGGCAAAGGAGGGCGAAGTGCTTAGAAATATAGATATCAGCAAAAATACATACTTCATGAGTGCCTCAAAGCTTAAAATGTTATAAGTCCTTTATCAGACTAAACTCACCCAAGAGTCTGAGTCTTGCAATACCGCTTCTCATCGCATAGTACAGTCTCGCGCTCAAAGGAATGACATTCGGTACTGTTTATGTGACGGTGTTAACAAATATGGCTATTTCCTACTATTATTGGCTGATTGAACCCCCGGCGACTGTCACGCATCAATATTCATCTGCCCCTCCCAATGACCCACCGGTGTAGATTCTTGATTTTCCGCTGCCCCCCTCTTCCAGCCTAGAATCAGAGACGCGAATACTACTAAATGCCCGCATCCTTAAGTCATGCTATTGTTCACCACGCACCCTAATCAACAAGCGAAATCCTCAACAGGCCACCATGAAACGTACCGTTCTCATATTGGAAGACACCCCTGACATCGCCGAGCTGGTGCGCATGCACCTGGAGGATCTCGACTGTACCGTGCTGGTCGAGGCGCGAGGCGATACCGGTCTGGCCCGCTTCCGGGAAGGCGACATAGACCTGGTGATTCTGGATCTGATGCTGCCAGGCATGGATGGCCTCTCGGTGTGCCGGGAAATTCGCACTCTGCCCGGTTACACACCTGTGTTAATGCTGACGGCCCGCACCTCGGAACTGGACCGGGTGCTGGGGCTGGAGATGGGCGCTGATGATTACCTGACCAAGCCGTTCAGCGTGGCCGAGCTGACGGCCCGGGTAAAAGCCCTGTTCCGGCGGGTCGATGCCTTATCGCAACCGGCCAAGGCGCCGGATACAGACATCGTGGTGCGCGATCAGCTTCGGCTCGACCCTTCCAAACGCCGTGTCTGGATCGCCGATGCCGAGGTGGAACTGACGGCGCGAGAGTTTGACCTGCTGTTGCATTTCGCCAGTCACCCGGGCCAGGTGTTCAGCCGCCTGCAACTGCTCGATGCCGTGTGGGGGTACAATCACGAAGGCTATGAGCATACGGTCAATACCCACATTAATCGCCTGCGCGGCAAAATAGAAACCGACCTCACCCAACCGCACTACATTGAAACCGTTTGGGGTGTCGGTTACCGGTTCCGCGAATGAGGCATCCGTCCAAGTTGCTGCGCAGCCTCTATGCCCGCCTGGCGCTCGGCCTGTTTGTGCTGCTGATTGTGGTTGGCCTGGTGTACACCGCCATCAGCCTGGTGGCGCTGCGCAGTTACCAGGCATCGGTCAATCAGGAACTGAACCGCAACCTGGCGATGAACCTGGTGGCCGATCAGAACCTGGTCGATAACGGTGAGCTGAATTTCGATGAACTGGATAACCTGTTCTCGCTGTACATGTCGATCAACCCCAGTATCGAAATTTACCTGATCAACCCTGAAGGCCGCATTCTGTCGTACTCGGCAGACCCCGATAAAATAAAACGCAACAGCGTGTCGATGGCGCCCATTGATCGGCTGCTGGCGAATCCGGATGCCTACCCCCTGTTGGGTGACGACCCGCGTAGCCACGACCGGCAAAAGGTGTTCTCGGTGACCCCGGTTCCCTCGGCCGACAAGGTGGAAGGCTACCTCTATGTTGTACTGCGCGGCGAGGAGTACGATTCCGCCGAACTGATGGCCCGGGAGAGCCAGTTTTTTATCATCAGCGCCTGGGCCGTGGCGGTCAGTCTGGGTATCGGGTTACTGGCGGGGCTGGCCGTGTTTCATTTGCTCACGCGCCGGTTGAAACAACTGGCGGACCGGGTCGATCATTTCCAGAATTTGCTGGCTGCCGACACCCCGAGATTGCCGACACCCGCCGGTGATGAGATCGACACTCTGGCTTCAACATTCGAGCGCATGTCGACGCGCATTACCCTGCAACTGGACCAGTTGCAGGAGAAAGATGCGTTGCGGCGTCAGCTGGTGGCTCAGGTATCGCATGATCTGCGCACGCCACTGGCCAGTTTGCAGGGTTATGTCGAAAGCCTGCTGATCAAAGGCGACCATCTGAGTGATGAAGAACAGCGACGCTTTCTCACCATCGCCCTGAACGAATCCCGCCGCCTCGGTCGACTGATTGACGAACTGTTTGAACTGGCCGCCCTGGAAGCCCGGGAAAAACAGCCCGAGCCAGAGCCCTTCTCACTGCCAGAGCTGAGTCACGACGTGGTTCATAAACACCAGCCTGCCGCCGAAAACCGCTCCATTGAGCTGAAAATAGAGGGTGATCTGGCGCTCCCGATGGCCTATGCCGACCTTGGCATGACTGAGCGCGTGCTGGACAACCTGATCAGCAACGCCCTGGACCACACACCGGACAACGGGCGCATCGAGCTGACGTTGGCGCAAACAGCTGACGCTGTGACCGTGACGGTACGCGACACCGGCCCCGGTATTGCCCCGGAAGACTTGCCGTTCATTTTTGATGCATTTCACCGCGGCTCATCCGGGCGAAGCTCGGCCCATGCCGGGCTTGGGCTCGCCATTGCCCGGCGAATTATGATGCTGCAGCACGGCGGTATCAATGCCGACAACCACCGCGAGGCAGGCGCAGAGTTTGTGGTCACCTTGCCACTGGCAGCCACGCTAACGGCCCCTTCGAGCAACCCTAACGGTTCGTGATACTTTTGTTATAAACAACAGACCTCCCTGTGAACCTTTGGCTGCAGACTGTCTTTCGTGGAACAAGAAACCCCTTCTTCTACCCAAGGCTAACGAGGTACACACCATGAAACAGTCACTACTCTATTCAGGCTTGCTGATCGCCATTACCGCTGTGGGTGTTCAAGTGGCGGCCAGCAACCATTCCGACTCAACCAGCCAATACGCCCCGACTGATCCGTCACTGGAGATTGCGACCTTTGCCGGTGGATGCTTCTGGTGTGTTGAAGCCGGTTTCGAGGCGTTGCCCGGTGTCGCTGAGGCGGTATCTGGTTATACCGGTGGATCGGAAATGAACCCGAGCTACAAAGACGTCTCCGGAGGCCGTACCGGTCACACCGAAGCGGTTCAGGTTTACTACGACCCAGGCGTCATTACCTATGAAGGCCTGCTGCAAGGCTTGTGGCGCATGATGGACCCGACCGATGCCAACGGCCAATTTGTGGACCGGGGTGCTCAGTATCGTCCGGGCATTTTCTACCACTCGCCCGAACAGCAAAGGCTGGCGCAGGAAGCTAAACAGGCGCTGATTGCGGAAGACCGCTATGAAAAGCCGGTCATTATCGAGATCGAACCGTTTGACGTGTTCTACGATGCCGAGGAATACCATCAGGATTACCACACCGAGAATCCAATCCGGTATAAATTCTATACCCACAATTCCGGACGGTATCAGTTTATCGATGCGGTTTGGGGAGAGGATCGGTACATAGACTATGGTCAGTTCCGGCCCATGGAGATGGATAACATGGACTCCATGGATGACATGGACTCTATGGACTCTATGGACTCTATGGACTCCAACGATAACATGGACAGCATGGATGAAATGGATAGCATGGATATGAGCGCAGGCCCTGGCTTCAACCCTGCCACGTTCACCAAACCCAGTGAGCAGGTGCTCGAACAACGGCTGTCAGACATCCAGTTCAAAGTCACCCAGGAAGACGGCACCGAACGCGCGTTCAACAACGAATATTGGGATGAAAAGCGCGAAGGTTTATATGTAGACATCGTCTCGGGCGAGCCGTTGTTTTCATCGCGCGACAAGTACACATCCGGCACGGGCTGGCCGAGCTTTACACAACCCATTGCCTCAGACGTTGTGACTGAGCATGAAGACAGAGGGTTGTTTTCAGTGCGTACCGAAATACGCAGTCTTTACGCCGACTCGCACCTCGGCCATGTATTCACCGACGGCCCACAACCCACCGGATTGCGCTACTGCATGAACTCGGCAGCGCTGCGATTCATTCCAAAGGATGAGTTGGTGGCTGAAGGGTACGCTGATTATGTGTCGATGGTAGCCCCGCCCATTTCCTGATTTGAGACTCCTCCGGTGGGCCTGATTCAGGGCCTGCCGAAAAACGCTCTCCCCGGGGTCGTGCCTTACACGCCTTATGGCACCGCCCGATTATCTGCCCAGCCAATACCTACACCGCAATATGAGAACCCTGTCACAACTCCTTCCTTGGTATCTCCCCTCAGATCCTGTCTGAGGCAACACGATACTGGTTGAGAACCGATGTTACTACTACGCTGCCCCCCATAGACTGGTATACCCCAAAACCTCACGCGATGCCCGACTGATGAGTCGGGCGCAGGGATGGTCTCGTAGCAGACTGTTTTGTGCTGTTGTCGATCCGGAGAATTCATGGAAGCATTGTGGAACTACATAGCTGGCCCCGATTTCATCCCGCACGGCCATTGCTATTACTGGCGATCGGACCTACTGGCCTTGCATGCCGGTTCCGATGCGGTGATCGCCATCGCCTATTTTTCCATACCGCTGGCCCTGGCCAAATTGTGGTACGACCGGGCCGACCTGGGCTATCGTTGGATCATCAAGATGTTTGCCGCCTTTATTGTGGCCTGCGGTACTACCCATATGGTGGGTATCTGGAATATCTGGAACGCAGACTATTATTTTGAGGGCATCATTAAACTGATTACGGCCGGCATTTCCCTGGTAACCGCCATTCTGATCTGGCCGTTGTTGCCCAAGGTACTCGCCATCCCCAGCCCGGCCATGCTGACTGAACGCAATGAAGCCCTTAACGAAGAAATGCTCAAGCGCACCCATGCCGAACAACAATTGCGGTTATTGTACGAATCACTTGAGCAAACCGTAGAAGAGCGCACACAGGAACTGCAACAGGCCAAGCGGGCACTGGAGTTGCAAATTCAAACCTCTGAGCAAGTCAAACAGCGCTTGCAGAGCATTTTCGAATCGGCCCCCAACGGGATGATTGTGGTCTCCAGAGACGGCACGATATTGCAGGCCAACTCCATGGCTCACAGCATTTTTCACTACGACGTCGGCGAGCTGTCTGGTAAACGGGTTGAGCAATTGGTACCTGCAGATATTCGCATACCCCACCAGGCCAATCGGGAGCAATACATCAGCTCTCCAACCAAACGCATGATGGGCGATCGACGGGATCTTTCTGGCCTGTGTGCGGATGGCCAAACCGTACCCGTAGAAATTGGCCTTAACCCGGTCACTGGCAGCAGTGATGGCGAAGTCGTCGCGTCCGTTGTCGATGTGAGCGAGCGACGCAACTATGAACGAAAAATAGAACAACGCAGTGAGGCACTGGAACGTTCTAACCGGGAACTGAAGGAGTTTGCTTTCATAGCCTCACACGATTTGCGCGAGCCATTGCGCAAGATCATCTCCTTTTCCAAATTACTTCTCAGCAAGGACTACGGAAATTTCACTGATGAGGGAGAAACCTTCGCCAACTATGTTGTGGATGCCGCTGAACGGATGCGCGAACTGCTTGATAGCCTGCTTTCATACAGCCGCGTAACGTCCCATGGCGGTCAGTTCGTCCTGACCGACCTCAACGAAGTGGTTCGGGAAGTGTTGTCCGACTTGCAGATGACGATTGAGGAAAGCCAGGCCCGTTTAGAAGTTGCCTCTCTTGATCAGCTTACTATGGACCCAAGTCAGATCCGGCAACTGTTGCAGAACATTGTCTCCAATGCGCTTAAGTATCGCCGTCAAGAGCAGCCCCCGATCATCCGAATACAGGGTGAAGCGGTCAATGGTGACCGGTACCGGCTCACAATTGAAGACAACGGCATCGGTTTCGATAACCAGTATAGCGAACAGATCTTTGAGGTATTCAAACGCCTGCATGGCAGAGACAGTTACCCCGGCACTGGGATGGGGCTGGCCATTTGCCGAAAAATTGTAGACCGCCACCAAGGCGTGATACGGGCCGACAGCACACCGGGGAAAGGCACGCGTTTCGTCATTGAATTACCGGTCAATCCGCATACCGAGGCTGCCCATGATTTCTGAAACCGAATTCCTGTTGCTGGTTGTTGATGATGACCCTGAGGACTTTTTACTGGTTAAAACAGCCGTTAAGCGAGCGCTACTTCCCCTTTCGGTGAAGGGCTTGAGCAACGGTGATGCGTTGATGAACTACCTGGCGGAGCGCACCAGAGCTCCCGACCCGTTGGCACCGACCATGGTGATTCTGCTCGATCTGAATATGCCCGGAAAAGATGGCCGGTCTTGCTTGCGCGACATAAAAGCGAACCCTTCGCTGGCGGATATTCCAGTCATCGTTTTCTCGACCTCCGAGTCACCGGATGACATTCAGAAGAGCTACGCACTGAACGCAAATTCATACATTTGCAAGCCAGACGATTTATCCAAGCTTGAAAACATAGTGTCTACGCTCTATCGCTACTGGTTTGGTCATTCACTATCGCCTTCGCAGGAACCCGCTCCATGAACAAGCCTATGATCAGGATACTGGTAGTGGAAGATGACGCTGCAGATTTCATGCTGGTGAAACAGTCGCTGCTGAAAAGCGACCGGAACCAGTACAACGTTCAGCATATATCGGAGTACAACGCCGCCAGCGAGGCGCTGTATCAGGATGACTGTGACCTCATTTTGCTCGACTACTTCTTGGGCAGTCACTCCGGCCTGGAATTACTCCAGCAAGCTAAAACGTTGCAGTTTAAACGGCCGATCATTGTAATGACCGGGAGTAATTCCCCCGAGCTCGACGATATGCTGATGAAAGAAGGAGCGGCAGATTTTATACCCAAGGACGAGCTGTCTACGGCATTGCTAGACCGCAGTATTCGCCATGCCATCGAGCGCAAGGAAGTCGAATTCAAAATTGCCGAACTGGTCCGCAGAGACCCACTCACGGGCCTCGGTAACCGCCACATTTTTGAAGAACACATGGAGCTGGCCATAGCCCGCGCCACCCGCAAGAAACAGCATCTGGCGGTGATATTTCTCGATCTCGACCGGTTTAAGGATATCAATGACAGCCTTGGTCATCATGTCGGTGATCTGCTTCTAACGCTGATGGGAGACCGGCTGCGCCGGGCCGTTCGCAAAAGTGATTTTGTTGCCCGCATCGGCGGCGATGAATTTACTGCGCTGATTGACAACATTGAGAACGTAGAAGAGGTTAATCACATTCTGGAGAAAATCTCCCGGGAGATGTGCCGCCCGGCTCCGGTCAGTAACACGACTCTGGACGTTACCGTCAGCATGGGGGTTGCCATTTACCCCCACCACGGGCAAATGGCCATGGAACTGATGCAAAAAGCCGATATGGCGTTGTACGAGTCTAAAGCACAAGGGGCGGGAGGCTACCATATTTTCACCGACCGTTTGCAGGCTCGACTGATTCATGGACTGGAAACCGAAAAAGAGCTGCGCCATGCCCTGCGGCTTCAGCAGTTTGAACTCTTCTATCAGCCACAGATCGACCTTGAAACCGGCGCCATTTGCGGGTTGGAGGCACTGATTCGCTGGAACCGTTCGGACGGGCAAGTCATGTCGCCGATCGAGTTCATTCCCGTGGCGGTTCGCAGTGGCCTGATCGTACCCCTCGGCTGCTGGGTGATTGAAGCCGCCTGCAAGCAGTTGCAGCTATGGCGAGAAGCCGGACTGAACGTGCCTGTCTCGGTGAACGTATCGCCGCGCCAGTTGAAGTTTCATGGTTTTCTGAAGCAACTGCTCAGCTGCATAAAGCAATATCGGGTTCCACCCGGTATGCTTGAGCTGGAGCTCACCGAAGAAGCCCTGATCGAGAATGGATTGAACCAGGCTGCGATGCTGGGTGCCATTCGCAAAGCAGGTGTTGGTATTGCCATTGATGATTTTGGCACCGGGTATTCCTCTATGCGGTATTTGCGTGAATTTCCGTTAGACCGCATTAAGATTGACAAGAGTTTTGTCTCAGAAGCGGGTATCACAGGCTTGCGGGAACCGGCCATCACCCAGTCGATTCTATCGCTTGCCCAGGGGCTCGGGTTAAGTGTCGTGGCCGAGGGTGTGGAGACGAATGAACAGAAGCAACAGTTGCAGTCCCAGGGCTGCCGGGTTTGTCAGGGGTATTTGTACTATCGGCCGCTTAACCTGACGGACCTGGAGCCGATACTCCGAAAGGCGGGTGGTATCAGAAGTGCCGATCAGAATTCCTGACAGCCAGCACTTTAGCCAGGCAATGTGGCAAGGCATAGCAAGGGAGGGCCTATAAAGATGCGTTCAGACCAAAAGTCATTCATGCCGAGAACCATCCTGTTGCTCTCTGATGATGAGACCGTTGCGCACCATATTGAATCAGCGCTGGCTTCTTTTTGCCTGACTCACCACATTGAATACCATGAAAATTTTCACAGCTTCCACCAGTCACTGATCGGCTCATCCTTGCAATCAGCCTCGACGGTCCAGGTCGACCTGATCCTGATCGCCTATGTGGATGACGAGGAAAAAACCCACGAAACACTGTCGGATTTACGGCTTCTGCCACGCTGGAAACTGGTCCCTTCAGTTATTTTTCTGTCCCGGGAAGACCCGTCTTTCACTCGCATGCTGTATCACCTGGGGGCCAATACGGTGCTGAAGTACCCCCTCAGATTCGACGCCTTGCAGCAGTTGATCAGCACCATGGATGCCTATTGGTTTAACACCGTCACCCTTCCTGATAGCGATGAAGAATAGCCCCGTCATAGCAACAGATTAACCAGATCAGTCTCCCAGCAGCAATCCAGGTAACTGGCGTATATCGGTCAGGTGGTAGGTTGGTGGCTCAAGATCGTCCAGCAATTCCGGCGACAGCCAGGCCGTATCCCAGCCGAAGCGTCGGGCGCCGATAATATCGGTCTCGTAGCGATCACCCACCATCAGCACCCGGGATTTTTCCGGTGATTGCATCGCCCGCTCCATGGCTTCAAAAATCGCGGCGGCGGGTTTGCTTGCCCCCACTTCTTCGGAAATCGTCAAAACAGCTATGTGCTCTGCCAGACCACTGCGCTCCAACCGCGAGCGTTGCACCCGGGTCAGACCGTTGGTCAGAATGCCGAGTTGGGCGTGTTTTGCCAGCCGGGTAACGACGCCCGCAGCCCCTTCCAGCAAATGCGACCCTTCCGCCAGAAAATCCAGAAAATGATCGGCCCATTCGGCCGGGTCCGCCGCTATGCCCATTTCGTCGAAAAACCGCCGAATGCGCGTGACCTTGAGTTCGCCCGGGTCGATGGCTCCGCGTTCCAGCTCCTGCCAGAGGTGCTTGTTGATGCCCCGGTAAAGTCGCTGATGAGTCTCGGTGTCTTCAACATTGTGGCTCGTCAGCAAGCGACCCACCGCGTGCTGTTCCGCTTTGCCAAAATCGAACAGGGTGTCGTCTGCGTCAAAGACGATCCATTGATAGTTCATGGAAAGTAGCTCCTGGGTAATCGTAAAAAGGCACACAGGCGATGTCGTACCGGGTTAGCAGCCAATATCCCAAGCGATTCCCGTCGCTGCAAGTGTCTTGAATTTACATTTTAGTACGATATCGCACTTGTTTAGTACGAAGTCGCACTATATGCTCAAAACTTCACTCATAGACCGGTACCAACAGATGAAGACCCCCATACTCTCCAGCTTATCAAGACGGCACTTTTTGACCCTGGCAGGTGGCGGCGCCATCGTTGCGGCAGGCAGTGGTATTTGGTTGTTTTCAGTTACCCGCACGCCTCATGCAGCGCTGGCGCCGTGGACGCAGGCTGGCACCTATGAAGAGCCGCGCCGGTACGCCCTGTCCCACGCGATTCTGGCGCCCAACCCTCACAATCTGCAGCCCTGGATGGTGGACTTAAGCGAAGCAGACACCGTTACGCTGTTGCCAGACCCGACACGCCGACTACCGGAGACCGACCCCTTCGACCGTCAACTGACCATCGGGCTCGGCTGCTTTCTGGAGCAGATGACCATCGCCGCCAGTGCACGCGGCTACCGGGTAGACACGGTGCTGTTTCCTGAGGGCAGTGAGCAAGACCGGCTGGGCGACCGTCCGGTGGCCCGTTGTACCTTTACCGCTGCCGACCTACCGACCGACCCTCTGTTTGCGCAGATCCCTTACAGACGCTCCAACAAGGCCCCATTCGACATGGATCGCCCGGTAGCCGATACGACCCTGGCATCCCTGGCTCCCGCCGTGCCGGGTGTTCGCTTTGACGGAACCGTAGAGGCCAGGCGCGTTGCCAGTCTTCGGGCACTGACCTGGGAGGCCTGGCTGGTGGAATACCACACGCCGGCGGCGCTTGAAGAAAGCATCGATCTGATGCGACTGGGCAAGGCCGAAATCAACGCCAACCCCGACGGCATTGATTTGGGTGGTATGCCGCTTGAGGCGCTGATCGCCACAGGGCTGGTCACCCGTGAAGCCCTGGCCACACCCGGCACGCAAAGCTATGAAACCGGCATTTCGATGTACGAGCCGATGCTGGCTGCAACGCCTGCTTTTGTGTGGCTTGCCAGCGCCGATAATAGCCGCACTACGCAAATTGCCAGCGGTCGCGCCTGGCTGAGGCTCAATTTGCTGACCACGCAACAAGGGCTGTCGCTGCACCCGGTTAGCCAATGTTTGCAGGAATACCCGGAGATGGCCGACCATTATCGCCAGGTACACCAGGCGCTGGCGCAGTCCGGCGAGACCATTCAGATGCTCGGTCGTTTAGGGTATGCTGCTCCGGCGCCGCAAACCCCGCGCTGGAGCCTGGATGACAAAATCAAACGCACCTGACACCACGCCACCGGATGATGGGCGCACTATGTTCGAACTGCTTAATGAAGTGGGCATCATCGCGCAGCTGAGTCGGGCGTTGCTGGAATCCCGGCTGGAGGACGGCCTGACCATCCACCATTTCGGTGCGTTGAATCATTTGGTCCGCCTGGGGGATGGCCGCACGCCGATCGACATGGCTCGCGCCTTTCAGGTACCCAAGACCAGCATGTCACATACGCTGGCCGGGCTTGAGAAACGCGGGCTCATTCACCTGGTACCCAACCCGGCTGACGGCCGTGGGAAACTGGTCATCCTGACCGACGCGGGTCGTGACGTTCGTGAACGCGCGATCCACACCATCGGTCCGGACATCGCCCGCCTGGTACCGGAGTTTGAGCCGGGAGAGGCCCAGTCCATTCTACCGGTGTTACGCAAACTGCGAACCTTGCTCGATAACGCCCGGGACCGTTGACGGCTCAGTCGGCTTTGGCCTGTTCGGCGTCCTGGCTCTTAACCACCTTGTGCTGATCTTCACTGATGCCCATCTTCCAATAACTGGACACGTAGAGATGGCTCCTGGCGACTTGCTTGTCCTGTTTGAAAAAAGCCCGCAACGCTCGCATGCTTTGAAACTCGCAAGCAGCCCAGGCGGCCGGCTGCCCTGGCAGCCAGTCGAGTTGCTTAACCCGGTTCAGCAGCACCTGGCCGTCCGGGTCGGGCTCGGCGTTTACCACCCAGACCAGTTCCAGGTCATCCGGTTTTTCCAGTTCCTGAATGTCGGCACGGTCGAGCACTTCAATAACGGCATAGCCACGGGCATCGGCCGGCAACAGCCCGAGATTGACGCTGATCGCCGGTAGCGCTGTCATGTCGCCGATCAGCAGAAACCAGTCAGCCTGCTCATTAACCAGCTTTTTGGGGCCTGGTCCCCCAATCAGAATCCGGTCGCCCGGCTGAGTGTCCTGCGCCCATTGGGATGCCGGGCCCGTCGTATCGTGAATCACGAAATCGACATCGATTTCAGCGTCGCGGTGGTGGCGAACGGTGTAGGTTCGCATCAGCGGGCGGGCTTCGCCCGGGGACGGGAAAATCAGTTTGATGTAAGCGCTCGCCTGGTCGTCGGGAAACGACGCCATGCCCGCGCCGCCCAGGGTAACGCGGCGCATGTGAGGGGTGACATCGCGGGTAGCCAGTACTTCCAGCTCGCGGGGTTCTGGTTTGACCATGTCGGTGTCTCCTGTTAAACGGGTTGATAAAGCCTGTCTGATAGGTCGGAGCCTACCACAACCAATGCAAATGATAAATATTATCATTTAAGAGAATCTCATCGCCTGCCAGCGAAACGCCCGGGTGCGGGCGCTTGGCAGTGGCATTGAAGACCCGGGCACCTGGTAAACCAGTCACGACCGTTTATTACGGCCGTTCATGCGCTTCACTCAACGGTTTGGACCGGTCAATGGGCACAACATAAAGCCCGCTAACCGGCTATCGACTGACAACGACATTGAGCTCGGCCTGAAACCCGTCTTGCTGCTCCGGCGCCGGAGACCGCAATACCAGGTGCAAACCAGCACCTTCAACAATGGCATCGACAATCGCCAAGCCAATACCCGACCCCGGCGCCTGGGTGTGTGAACGAACAAACCGTTTGCGCAATCCGGCCAATTCGTCAGGCCCCAACGCGGTGCCCCGGTTGGTAACAGCCAGTTTTCCGTCTGCCGAAAGGGCTACTTTCACGGGTGATCCCTGCTCACCATGCTTGAGTGCATTGTCGATCAGGTTTCTAACGAGTATGGCAAACGCATCCGGGTTCAACAGTGAATTAACTGGGGCATCACTGCGCTGAAGTATCAGGCGACCGGGTTCCTCCCGCTCACAATCACTCACAACCGTCTCAAGCACCGGTACCAGGTTGTATGGGGTCTCCGACAGGACACCACCGCCTTCTGCTTTTGCCAGTTCAAGCAGCTTCTGTGACAGCCGCGACAGCCCCTGCAGCGACGCTTCGATCTCAGCCACTTTACGCAAAGAGGGTGTTTCAGACAGATCCGCTTTCAAGCGTTGCACTTTTGCCAGCGCTGTTGCCAGGGGCGTTCGTAACTCATGGGCACTGTTGGCGGTGAAGCTTCGCTCGGCATCAAGTACGCGCCGAAGTCGCTCCAGTAACCGGTTGATCGAGACGGCCATGGGTTCCAGTTCTTGCGGAAGTTGATCGACCGGCACGGGAGACAAATCGGCCGCTCCACGAACTTCCAGTGACTCGCTGAAGTCCACCACCCGGCGCAATGAAAACCGAACCGTCCACCAGACGCCCAGAAGACTGACCGGAATCAGCAGCAACAATGGCAACAGGAGTGCGATGCCGGCTTCTAAGGCCGCCTCTTGCCGATGCATCAGCGGTTCGGCAATGTCGATGAATATCGTCTGGCTGACGGCAGAGGTGCCGTAAAGTCGGTGGGTAGCGGTGTTATAAAATCCATTTCCCGGTCGCTCGTTAAATACCGATAGATCCACATCATGCGACTGAAGCAAAACAGTGCCAGACGCATCCCGTATGAGGTAGGTCAGGTATTCGTCGTGGTCCGCCATCGCCGGTGCTGTCTTCTGCACACGATCGGATTCACGACTGAGGATATCGGTCACCGCCAATGGCAGAATTCGTTGCGCCGTTTCCTGCAACGCACTGTCGAATACCTCTTCCATTTCGTGCTGTGCAACCATGCCTGAAGCCAGCACACCCAGCAACCAAAGCACGGTGACGCCCGCTGTCAGGCCCAGGCTGAGCGTTCTCTGCAAGCTGCGTTTACCCTTCATGGGTTTTCAACCGGTAGCCCATGCCACGAACGGTTGCCACCAGATCCCGTCCCAGTTTCTTGCGCAAACGGCTGATATAAACCTCGATGGTATTGCTCTCAATTTCGGCGCCGAATTCATAGAGCCGGTCTTCGAGCTGCGACCTTGAGAGCAACTTCCCCGGGTGTTGCAGGAATGCGTCGAGCAGTGCCCACTCCCGCGATGTGAGCTCAATGGGCTCGCCATTGCGCACAACGGTGTGATCGCCCAGATTGACGGTCAGTTCACCAACAGACACCACTGGATTCGGATTGCCGCGGTATCGACGGGCAACCGCAAACACCCGGGCCGACAATT
The DNA here is from genome assembly GCF_039982735.1 of Saccharospirillum sp. Lineage (GTDB taxonomy): Bacteria > Pseudomonadota > Gammaproteobacteria > Pseudomonadales > Natronospirillaceae > Saccharospirillum. The sequence goes on from NZ_JBDWXV010000012.1 coordinate 37,650, forward strand.
CCGACAGGTCAAACGGTTTGACCAGGTAGTCGTCCGCGCCGCAATTCAGCCCCTCAATGCGATCGGATACCTGGTCGCGCGCCGTCAGAATAATCACCGGGGTGGCATTTCCGCCGTGGCGCAGGGACTTCAGAAAATCAATGCCAAAGCCATCGGGCAACTGAAGGTCCAGAAGAATCAGATCGTAGTGCGTGGTTCTCACGCTGGTTTCGGCAAATGCGAGGGTTTGCACCCAGTCTACTGCATGGCCATCGGCGCTGATCTGCTCCTGGACCGCCTCGCCAAGGCCGACAGTGTCTTCCACTAACAACACGCGCATTCGACATCCTTAAACGGGTTATGTGCTTACCATAGTATCGCTGAAACCTGACAACCATCTGAATTCCAAACGTTTGCTGAAAACAGACACACGCGTCGAGGTATTACCCCTTTCAGGTCCGAGTCAGAAACACCGGATACAGTGGTGACATTCAACTGAGAGGACAGCAATCATGAAAACACCTTCCCTGGCTCTGAGCCTATCCCTCCTGCTGATCAGCGGGGCAGCACTGGCCGATGACGACTGCGACGACCCCATTGCCAACTGGCAGCCTAGAGAGGCATTGCGCCAGCAATTGCAGGACGACGGCTGGATTGTTTATCGCATCAAAATTGACGACGGCTGTTATGAAGTCAAAGCACAGGACAACGAGGGAAATCGTGTGGAAGCCAGCTTCGCCCCCGCGTCGCTTGAAATGATGGAATGGGAGCGAGAAGACGACGAGGACGGCTATGACGATGATGACCATGACGACGACAAGGACAACAACCGTCAGTATCAGCCGGCCGTCAACCGCCAACCGACTAATGCCGGGCAGCCCTCTGCCCCAACGAACGGCATTGTAAACAATCGACCTACGGTCACCGTTGAATAACTGTTTTACGGCGAACACAACCACCGCGGAGATCAGACAATGAAGCAACCCCTGTTAACACTCGTTCTTGCTGTGGTGCTGGCATTCCCTGCCCTGGCTCTGGCAAGGGAAGTCACGTTAACCACTCAGATGGCCAACTACCGGGGGGACGGAGCTTACCTCGCCCTCTACCTGACGGACTCGAACGGAGTCTACAAGGGCACCCTCTGGATCGCGGGCGGCAAACGCAAGTACTACGAGCACTTGCGTGACTGGGCCAGAGGCAGTCGCATGAACCCGGCGGACTACGACGGCCTGACCGGAGCCAGTGTCACCCGCGGCCGTACACTCAGGATTACGCTCGACCTGGACGATTCCCTGCTCGACAGCGGTCACGAGATTCGTATCGATTCCGCGGTGGAGGATCTGCGTGATAACCGGTCGGATGTCGTGGCGCCGCTGACGACGGAAGGCGCGGGCAACCCCATCAGCGGACGAGGCTACGTAGAGTCGTTCACCTACGAATTCTGAGGCTATACAGGAGCTCTGTTCATGTGGCGCACCTTTCATTCAATCGCTGGCTTATTGGCTGCGGTACTGTTGATCACCGTTGCCAGCAGCGGGGCCATCTTATCGGTGTCTCCCGCTCTGGATCGTTCAGGTGCGACCATTCCGGCACAGGGCACAGTTTCAGTCGCCCAGCTCGCCGGCCGAGTGGTGAACCACTATCCGCAGACCGAACAGATAAAGCGATTACCCTCGGGTGTGATTGTCGTTTACTACGTCAATGACGGTACCCCGGGAGCAGACCGGGTCGACCCTCTGACAGGTTTGGGAGTCGGGTCCTATCAGCCGCCACCCCTGTTCCGCTGGGTCAAGGATCTGCACCGTGCGTTTTTGCGCGACGATGGCGGACGTTTGCTCGCGGGTCTGACCGCTGCCGTCATGGTATTGATGTGCCTTTCGGGTGCCTTTCTGCTGGCTCGCCGCTCTGGTGGTTGGCGATCACTGTTAAAACCACTGACGGGAACCGGTGATCAGCGGGTGCACTCTGAACTGGCACGCTTTGCGATCATCGGATTACTGCTGTCAGCCCTGACCGGCACCTACCTGTCTGCCGTTCGATTCGGTCTGGCACCTGAGCCGATGAGCAATGAACCGGCCTACCCGGCAGAGGTGACTGGCGGCACTCCTGCCACCGTTAGCTCGCTCAAGGCGCTTCGGGAAACCGACCTGAATTCTTTGCATGAACTGGTCTTTCCATACCCGCATGATCCATTGGATGTGTACTCACTGAGCACCCGGCAAGGCTCTGGGTTTGTTGACCCGTCCACCGGCGAACTGCTGGAATTTGAAGCGACAACCTCCCACAGTCGGCTCCATGGCCTGATCCTCAGTCTGCATACCGGCGAGGGTTTGTGGTGGCTTGGGCTGTTAGTGGGCGCGTCATCACTGACCGTACCGGTTCTCGGCATCAGTGGAACCCGCATCTGGTGGCGGCGCCGGAGTTCGGTAGACCGTTCGCTGAACAACGCCGACATCGCAACCGCCGATACGGTGATTCTGGTCGGTTCAGAACACAACACGACCTATGGTTTTGCCCGAGTCCTTCATGAGCAAATGGTCGCAGCAGGACGACGGGTGCTGACGGCCGACATGAACGATCTGGCTCAAGCCTACCCCAGCGCCTCGATGCTGTTCGTACTGACAGCCACTTACGGCGACGGTGGCCCGCCTGCGTCTGCCGAATCGTTCATGCGGAAACTGAACCACTTTCACATCACCCACGGTCTTTCTTTCGCTGTACTCGGCTTTGGTGACCGGCAATATGCCGACTACTGCCGGTTTGCCGTTGAAGTGGACGAAGCGCTGGGGAGAATTGGGCTCGAACGGCTCGATGAGGCCGCGTTTATTGATCGACAGTCATCCCGGATGTTCAATGACTGGGGCCACCGACTGGCAAAACGGATCGATGTGCCGTTGTCACTCGTCCATGACCCTGTCCCTTCAACCCGGTTCAAGCTCGAACTGCTTGACCGGGCTGACTTCGGCGCACAGATCGATGCGCCCACCAGCATCCTGCGGTTCGGGCCAGCCCGGAAAACCGGCATGGCATCCTATCTTCCCTGGCGGGGTGCCAGACCCCTACCGGAATTTGAAGCCGGTGACCTGATCGGTGTGATCCCGCCGGGTGACGAAACGCCCCGTTATTATTCACTGGCCTGTTCAAGCACCGACGGTTTACTGGAAATTTGTGTGCGCAAGCAGCCTGGCGGCGTCTGTTCCGGGTTTCTGCACAACCTGAAAACGGGTGAGCAAATTCAGGGCTTCATCCAGCCTAACCCGGACTTCAGACCGGCACCCGGTCGGCACCCCATCATCTTAATCGGAGCAGGCGCTGGCATTGGTCCGCTGGCCGGATTTATAAGGAAGAACAATGCCCGCAACCCCATGTTCCTCTATTGGGGGGGACGAAACCCCCAGTCGGACTTTCTCTATCAGCCTGAACTTGACCGTTATCTTGATGACAGCCGGTTAACCGGCCTGACGACGGCCTTCTCAAGAACTGACAATCGGGCCTATGTTCAGGACAGAATCACCGAAGACGCACCAACCCTTCGCGACATGATTGAAAAGGGTGCGCAGATACTGGTGTGTGGCGGGCGGGAGATGGCTACCGGGGTCAGGCAGGTAATCGATGACCTGCTGGTGCCACTCGGCACCAGTGTCGACACCCTAAAACGAGAGGGTCGCTACCTGGAAGATGTTTATTAGCCAGGACTTTCATTAATCGCAAGGTTGGGCTTCTAAACGGCCAGCACGTGCTTACCCATAACCAGGAACGATTGTCGTTGGACGTGCCGTCATGAGGGAACTTCCATCAGGCTTTACAAGCCCAATTTTCCCGCCAGGTCAGTCAGAGAAGGCACGGTAACGTCAGGTGCTTCCCCCCAGGGGTCGAACGGGGCGTCGGCCCTATTAACCCAGGCGGTTCGCCAGCCTGCATGCCGCGCGCCCAGAATATCAAAGGGGTTGCCGGAGATAAGCCAGGTATTGTCGGCGCGCGAATCTGCCGTTTCAAGGAAGTGCTGATACACCCGTGGAGCTGGCTTGAAGGTGCGCAACAGATCGACGCTGACAATGCCTTTCAAGTCCTCGATCAACCCGGCATTCTCTAGCAATTCTGACGCAATGGCCGCCTCGCCATTGGTGAAGCCAAAGGCATCGACCCCCATCAACGACAGTTGCTGCAATAGACTCACGGCATCCGGAAAGGCCGGCAGATGCCGGTACGCCATCAGTAACTGATCACACTGGTCGTCACTCAATGCGACGCTCGCTTCACTCAGGGCAAAGCTCAGCGCCTGGCGGGTACAGACCGAGAACGGCTGATACTGCTCCATCAGCCCGCGGCGAAAACTGTACTCCAGCTGTTTCTCGCGCCAGCGACGACTGATCGCCGCAGCCTGCTGCTCATCGTGCAGCATGTCCGCCAGAGTCAATTGAATGCCCTGAGTGTTGATCAGTGTGCCGTACACATCGAAAGCCAGCGTAACCATCGTAGCTCCGCTATTTAAGGAATGGGCTGTCAGTCTAGTCGATGATGCAAACAGACTGATCGCTACTGCAGATACGACCGGACCAGGGAGAGTAGTCTGTCCATCTGTTCATCGGTGCCGATGGAGATACGCACAAACTCACGGACCCTGGGTTTATTAAAGTAGCGGATCAGTACGTTATCCTGCCGTAACCGGTTGGCCAGTTCCGCGGCATCCAAACCGGCGGGCGGACGCGCAAAGACAAAATTGGTTTTCGAAGGCAGTACCTCAAAACCCAGTCCAACCAGGGCTCCGGTGACGGTCTCGCGGGTTGCCATAATCTGTTGGCAGCAGGCCTCGAAATAACCAACATCGCGCACGGCAGCACAGCCGACCGCTTCGGCGATGCGGTCAATCGGATAAGGGTTGAACGAGTTCTTCACCCGGTTCAGCGCTTCGATCAGGTGCGCCTGCCCGGCTGCGAAGCCAAGCCGCATTCCGGCCAGCGATCGGGATTTGGAGAAGGTCTGTACAACCAGCAAGTTCGGGTAGCGGTCGATCAGTGCCACGGCAGACTCCGCGCCAAAATCCACATAGGCCTCGTCGACCACAACGACCGATCCGGTATTGCGCTGCAGCAGGGTTTCAATCTGATCGAGTGACTGCGCCAGGCCGGTTGGCGCATTTGGGTTGGCGAAAATGATGCCGCCGTTGTCGGTGGTATAGGCATCAAGATCCAGCGAAAAATCCTCTGCGAGTGGGATGGTGTGATACTCCACCCCAAACAACTGGCAATACACCGGATAAAAACTGTAGGTGATGTCCGGGAACAGAATCGGTCGGGCTTGCTTCAGCAGCCCCATAAACGCCATGGCCAGTACATCATCTGAGCCGTTGCCGACAAATACCTGCGCCGGTGCCAGACCCTGGTCTTCGGCAATGGCGTCTTTCAACGACTGGGAGTTCGGGTCCGGATACAGACGCAACCGCTCGGCGGTAGCCGGTTGCTGCAACAGTTGAGCAACACCCGGCGCTGGCGGGTAGGGACTTTCATTGGTGTTCAGCTTGATCAGGCCGTCTACCCTGGGTTGTTCACCCGGGATGTAGGGGTCCAGAGAGTGAACCAGAGGGCTCCAGTAAGACGACATGCACAACCTCGAATCGACAGTAATTGAGCGACAGCATACCAAAAGCCATCGCGCGCAGGACAGCCTGTTCAGCCGGGCTTGAACAGCAACCCGCCAGATTCGGTGGCGCTAGCCCTGTTTCAACTGATACATGATGAAGTCGCTGGGGCCACCGGTGTATCGGTCGTAGAAACCACGACCCCGCTCGTTGAAATGCTGGGTAATCCAGCGCAATGCGGGCCAGCCACGTTCACTGGCAAGGGCTTGCAGCGCTTCGAACAGGGCATCCGCAGCACCGCTGCCGCGTGCGGCCGGGTCAACAAACATGTCATCCAGAAAGCCCACGTCACAGCCACCCAGTGGACGCGGGCAGGCACGAACATGAGCCAGACCAACGACGGCACCGGCTTCGTCACACACCACCAGCCCTTCGAGTACATGGTTTGGGTCGAGCAGCCAGTCCAATACCCGGTCGGCGGTCGCGTCATCCATTGGAACGCCATAGAAGTCGGCGTAGCCGTTAAACAGGGCGCGCCAGTCGGGTTTGTCTTCCAGGGTTACAAAGCGGGTCTGGTGGTTTGGCATGGTCTTTCTCCTGGCTGGGGTGAATGGGAAAGGAGTACGCTCCGGTTCGTCACAGCGATCACCCGGCAAGCAGCCATTGGGTAACGGTTTAGGCCGCTTACTGGCCGCCACCAGTCGCCAGACACCCCGCCAACAGGGCTTTCATCTTTTCAGTGCCCATGTCATTCATCATTTGAATGTTGTTATCGGGTATGGCGTCGACATCCGGGTAGGCATCGATTGCCGCTTCGAGGGAGTCTTCACGCAGCAGGTGCAGCATGGGGTATGGCGAGCGGTTGGTGTAGTTCTCCGGATCATCACGCTCGGTACCACCAAACTGGTATTTGGGGTGAAAGCTGGCGATCTGGAAGATGCCTTCCAGCTCCAGTTCGATCAGCAGGCCTTCGGCGACACCCAGAAAATCGTTGTAATCGTAAAAGCTCTCGTAGAGGCGCGGGTGAATCAACAGGGTGGTTTCAATGCGGTCTTCCCCGGCCAGAAACAGCAACTCCTCTTGCAGGGCTTCGATCAGTGCGGCTTCAGAAGTGGCGTGAGTCACACTGAACCTCACCCGATTTTTCACCAGCTCGCGCTTGGCAAAGGGGCAGAGGTTCAGGTCGATCACGACCTGTTCGACCCAGGCGCGGGTCTGGGCGATCAGTGCGGCGTCGTCGTGCACGGGGCAAACCTTCAAATCGATGAGTGTCAGGCGCTCAGTGTATCACCGTTGACTGGAAAGGCTTGACTTCAACTGGCCAAACGGTATCGTACTAGTACGCTAGTACAAACCAGCGACCCACTACACTGATTTCGGCCAAAAACGATGACCGACGACCCTTACAAAGCCGAGTTGATACGCCATTTGCTGGCCATCGACTCGCCAAGCGCCATGGATACCGCCCTGGAAAGCCTGCTGACCCCTGCGGAATACCAGGAAATCAGTAAGCGCCTGCAGATCTTCAAGCTGCTTAACGAGGGCGTGGCCCACCGCAAAATCGTTGAACTGCTGGGTGTGGGCATTGCCACGGTATCGCGGGGCTCGCGGGCCCTGCGCGACACCCACTGACCCGACCCACATCAACGGAACCCACCTTGCCAGGATGCCTTTATGTCTGACATGCCAAAACCCTTTACGCTGCCGCGTAAACCGCATTATGTGAAGCTCGCGGCTGACTGCGACTTCTTTCAGCTGTTCAAGAAGATCGAGAAGCAGTTCGATACCTGTTACATGCTGGAATCGCTCGGTGAAGACAGCCACATTGCCCGGCACTCCATTATCGGGTTTGATCCGGAATATTGCCTCTATGCCAATGGACGGGAACTGACCATAGAAGACCGCGACGGCCAGGCCAACACCTACTCAAGCAGAAACCCGTATGAATTGTTGCGCAGCCTGATGCCGCAAAACATCATTTCGAGAAAATACGCGGGGGGGCTCTCTGGCTACCTGGGCTACGATGCGATGCAGTATTTCGAGCCGACGCTGCAGCTAAAGGCCAATGATGATTTCGACACCTTTCGGTTTGGTTTGTACAAAGACGGCCTGATTCTCGACAAAATGACCGGTGAGGTTACCTACTTCTATTACGACAACAGCCGCTACGATTTTCTGCAATCGCTCATCGAGTCTGAGGACGCGCCGAACGGAGAGCTTCGCATCACGTCACTCGGCGACACTATGAGCCAGGCAGAGCATGCCGCGGCGGTTGCCAAGGTGAAACAGGACATCATCGACGGCAAGATCTTTCAGTGCGAAGTGGGTTTTAAAAAGCGCTTTAAAATTGAAGGCGATACGCTGGCACTCTATGAAAAACTGCGTGATATTAACCCCTCACCCCAGATGTACTACGTGAAATTCGGCGCGCAGAAACTGGTAGGCGCCAGCCCGGAAATGCTGTTTCGTTTGCGCCAGGGCGAGATGGAAACCTTCCCATTGGCGGGCACCACCAAACGCGGCGCCAACACCCAGGAAGATACACAGTATGCCCGCGCTCTGCTGAACGACCCGAAAGAAATTGCCGAGCACAATATGATTGTCGACCTGCATCGCAACGACATTGGTCGCGTGGCGCAGTTCGGCACGGTAAAAGTGCGCAGCCTGATGGACATTAAACGCTTCAGCCATGTGCAGCATATTTCCAGCGAGATTGTCGGCATTATGGCGGAAGGTGAAGACATGTTTTCGGCCCTGGCCAGCAATTTCCCGGCGGGCACGCTGACCGGCGCGCCCAAAATTGAAGCCATGAAAATCATCAACGACCTGGAGACGGATGGCCGCGGCCCCTATGGGGGGGCAGTGGGTCAGTTCTCGTTCAATGGCGATTGCACCTTCGCCATTCCAATCCGTACGGTTTTTGTGAACGGCGAACGCGCCTATGTGCAAACCTGCGGTGGCAATGTCTACGACAGCAACGCCGACGATGAATACGAAGAGATCCGCCGCAAGTTTGCAGGCACACGCAAAGCGCTGGAGCCCTTTATGGTATCGGAGGCGTCGGCATGAAGATTCTCATCATCGACAACTACGACTCCTTCACCTACAACCTCTATCAGTTCATTGGGGAGATTCTGACGTCAGCCAAGAACCGCAGCGTGATCGAGCATTTCGAGATTCTGGTGCGTCGCAACAACCAGGTCAGCTTTGACGAAGTAAAAGCGATGGCGCCGGATCGAATCATCATCTCACCCGGCCCGGGCTCGCCGGATGATGAACGGTATTTCGGTGTTTGCGCAGACGTCATCCAACACCTGGGGAAAACCACACCCCTGCTTGGTGTGTGTCTGGGCATGCAAGGCATCGTTCATGTGTTTGGTGGCCAGGTGGTTAAAGCACCCTTGCCGATGCATGGCAAGATCAGCCCGGTCACACACAACGGCCAGTCGGTATTTCGCGGTGTACCGGACCAATTGGAAGTGATGCGTTATCACTCACTGATTGCCGCGGCTGAAACCTTGCCTGAATGTCTGGTCGTCACCGCTGCGGTCGGCGACCTCAGTGCTGACGACTTTAACGACCGGCAACGGCTGGCCCGGGGTGGCAATTTCGAATTAATGGGCGTTAAGCATCGCGACTTTCCGATTCACGGCATTCAATTTCATCCGGAATCTTTTGCGACTGAGGGGGGCAAGGAGTTGATTGCGAATTTTCTATTTATTGAGAATGAGCTGGTATAACAAGACCTGCCTGGTAATTTTACGCCAGGCGAACGCTCTCCCAGGGCGCGGGAGAGCATTTGAAGGGCTGGGCTCTAGCCGCCGCTGAACGGCGCAACAATTCCAAGCACCACCAGCGCAGCAATAGCCGGCGCTGCCTGCACCCATAAAATCTTACGGCTGACGGTGGCGGCACCATAAACCCCGGCGACGATGACACAACTGAGAAAGAAGATCATGACCGGAACACCGGCCGTGCCAAGTAACAACCCCCAGAGCAAACCAGCAACCAGAAAGCCATTATAAAGGCCCTGATTAGCGGCCATTACTTTGGTTATTTCGGCTTTTTCGGCGTTCATGCCAAACACCTTGCGACCGATCGGTGACGTCCATAAAAACATTTCCAGCACCAGAAAACCGAGGTGCAACAAGGCGACCAGCGCCACCAGCATTTGAGCTAAATACATCACAAAAGTCCTTGTGTGAGGAAGGGTTAGTGCTGTGGCGCAGGGCTTGCAGCGGCCAGACACAGCGCAACGACAGACTCGAAGTCATCGACAATGGCCAGTGGATGAAACGCTTCCAGCGGCACATTGCCATGATAACCATAACCGACCGCAATGCCACGCATCCCAATAGCATGGGCCGGCTTAAGGTCGTTTTCAGAATCCCCGACCATGATGGCTCCGGCCGGTTCAATGCCGAATTCGGCACACACCTGAAGCAGACTTTGCGGGTCGGGCTTGGGGCGCTCGACTTCGTCGCCGCACAATACCCGGTCAAAGAAGGGTGCCAGCCCCAGCTCAGTCAGAAAGGTGCCGGTAAAGTGAGAACTTTTATTGGTAATGCAAGCCAGCCTGAGCCCCTGGTGTTGCAAGGTTGCCAGGCCATCGACGACGCCGGGGTAGATATCAGCCTGCATCAGCGTACGCTGATAAGCCTCGCGAAACAGGGCGTGTGCCCTGCTGGCATCGTCCTCAAAACCGTGGCTGTAGAGGCCACGTTCAACCAGTTTTTCCGGCCCATTGCCGACCCAGCGGCGCACGTCGTCGATGCTGCAGCCATGGCCGGTGAGCGTGGTTAACACCTCGTCGAGCGCGGCATGAATGCCACGCGCGCTGTCGACCAGAGTGCCGTCGAGATCAAAGAGTATGGCGGTTGCCGATGTCACAGACTGAAGCCGTAACGCTCTGCCAGGAAATAGGCAATGGCGCTGTCGGTGTTCTTGCCGATGATGCCGGTCGATACGGCTTTTACTTCATCGAGGGCGTTCTCCATGGCGTACGCTTCGTCGGCGAGCTTGAACATGCTGACATCGTTGTCTGAATCGCCAAAGCAGACCAGGCGCTTGGCCCCGGTCTGGCGCTGCAGAAACTTGACCGCATCGCCCTTGGTGCCGCTGATGTGGTGAATGTCCATCCAGTAGAAGCCTTCGCGGTACATGTCGGGCCCGGCATAAACCTGCACATTGGGCATGTCGGCCAGTTCTTCGGCCATGTACAGGACTTTTTCGTTTTCAGTCACGGCGAAGACGTTCAGAATTTGTTCCTGAATCGAGGAAAAGTCGGCATTCAGTTGCACATTGATCGCCTGGCTTTCCATGTATTTGGCCCAGGCTTCTTCGCGCTCGGTGCCGATGCGGCGAATCACCGCGCCAATGCGGTCTTCGTGATCCAGCGTATTCAGCCAGGGGTTAATGCCGTGCACTTCCAGGCGGCGGCAGACTTCAACCAACTCCATCGGGTCCATCGGCTGGGCGTTGATGCGCACGTTCTCGTTGAGATCCCAGATCAGCACGCCGTTCTTGTAGGCCTGGGGGTGGCGGAACCGCACATCGGGCAGGGCTTCGCGACCGCCATGCGGCATACGGCCGGTGGCGACGGTCCAGGCAACGCCCAGTTCATCGAGTTTGTTCAGTGCCGTTCGAGTCAGGTCGGTGATGCAATCTTCGCCGTCGATCAGCGTGCCGTCGAGGTCAAATACCAATAATTCGTCCACAGGATCTCCCGGGTGAAGGGCGGTGCAAAAATGGCACCGCTCAAATAGAACGTCGTTTTAAAGCCGCTATGTAAAACACTCACGTTTCGGAGTTCGCGGGTGGCAGAGCCCAATCAGGCACTGCGGGTTTTGGCCAGTTCCTGGCGCATGTCGGCGATGCGGGTTTTGTAGTCATCGGCATTAAAAATGGCCGACCCGGCAACGAACGCGTCGGCGCCAGCTTCGGCGATGGCCCGAATGTTGTCGACTTTCACGCCGCCGTCGACTTCCAGCCGAATATCGCGACCCGAGGCTTGTATACGGGCGCGGGCGTCGCGCAGTTTATCGAGTGCGGAGGGCAGGAATGACTGGCCGCCGAAACCGGGGTTGACCGACATGATCAGCACCTGATCGATCTTGTCCATGACATAATCCAGATAATGCAGCGGGGTGGCCGGGTTGAACACCAGGCCGGCCTTGCAGCCGCCGTCGCGAATCAGCTGCAGCGAGCGGTCGATGTGGTCGCTGGCTTCCGGGTGGAAGGTAATGATGCTGGCGCCGGCCTCAATAAAGTCGCCAATCAGCCGATCTACTGGAGACACCATCAGGTGCACGTCGATGGGGGCGGTTACGCCGTGATTGCGCAATGCCTTGCACACCATGGGGCCGATGGTCAGGTTGGGCACATAGTGGTTGTCCATCACATCGAAGTGGACCCAGTCGGCACCGGCGTTCAGAACGGCATCCACTTCTTCGCCCAGTCGGGCAAAATCGGCGGACAATATGGAGGGGGCTATGACAAAATCGGACATTTCGGGGCGTCTCACGGCTGGCGGAACGCCCATTCTAGTGACTGCCAGAGGGAGGTCAAACGCCAATGTGTCCGACCACCGATAAAACCCGGGTTACCACCCGATGACGCAACGCTCCCTGCTGCTGATATTCAGCCTGTGTGCGCTATTCGCGATTAGCGCTTACAGCCGGGCAGAAGCGTTGGGCCAGGCGCGTGCCAACCACCTGAATGACCTGGCTCAGGCACGCGAAAATGCTCAGAATGGCGAAGAAGTTGTCATTCTGGGCGAAGGCGACAACGCCTTCCTGGGCTTAAGCCTGCAGCAACGCACCGCCACCCCACAGGGCGCGGTGCTGATTCTGCACGATCAGGGTCACAACCCGGACTGGCCAGTACTGCTGCAACAGGCTCGGAACTATTTGCCCGATGTCGGTTGGAACACCTTGTCGATCGCCCTGCCTCTGGTGGGCGGCTATGCCACCGATGCCGAGGCAACGCTCAACCGCATCGCCCTCGGTCTGCAACGCCTGAACCAGGACGGCCAGTTCAATCTGGTGGTTCTGGGCTATGGTGAGGGCGCTTACTGGGCGGCCCGCTATCTGTCGGAACGTCTAACGCCAGACCAGGAAATCGGCTATGGGCTGATGATGGTCAATGCCAAAACCATCGAACCCGACCTGCCCAACCTGATCGGCGGCCTGAACATCGCCATTCTCGACTGGGTGTCCGACGACGCCCCGGCGGCGTTAAGTGCAGCCGATAACCGCCGCGCGGCAGCCCGACGCAACCAACTCGAACGCTTCACTCAGATCCGCGACCCCGGGCAAGCCTCGTTTTACAACCAGGCCACTCCCAATCGCACCACCCGACGGCTCTGGGGCTGGCTACGCACCCGAATGGCCGGGCGTGAGGGTGAAGTTCGGACAATTGAGGAGTAGTCGGTGCCCGGGAGGTTAGTCCTACAGGTGGCATGAGTTCGTGCAGGATAACGGGTATGCCTATCCGGGTGGTGCGACACATCGCTCGGCGTGAACCCATCCATGGCGGTCCGACGTCTCGGGCCTAGACCACAGCATCCATGCTGTGGACTCCCCCGGATAGGCATACCCGCCACCCAGCACTTGCTTTTCGGGTAGATCTGCAACCTGCAAGATACGAAATCGACAAGTTACATACTCAACACGGCCTACTGGCACAGGATTATTTTGCCTTCAAAGGGGTCACGCCACCGCGCATCTGGGCTATGCTTTTCTGCTGTGGCACTGCCACGCCGTTATCGGGACCTCAGGAGCGCAGTATGACGACCCCCGACCCTTCTTTTCGACACCATTCAGAGCACGCAGACAGGGCGTTGGCCACCTGGAGTGTGGATTCCACCAGTGACTTGCTGGTCCGACTGGCCCGGGAAACCACCGTTGCCGGGTTAATGCATCGTATACTGAAAGAAGCCCGGCTGCTGACCGGGGCTGAAGGGGGCACTTTTTACCAGCTGGATGAAAGTTCGGATTCTCCTCAGTTAGTCTTTAAGGCCATTCATAATACCGTACTCGGGCTGGAAAGCCGGGACCCGGATCAGCTGAGTCAGTGGCCGGCCATTCCGCTTTATCATCGCCCGTCGAATGGCTCCGGGAGCGGTCAGCCGAATCATCAGAATGTCGCTTCCTGGGTCGCCCTGACGCGGAAGGCGGTCAATATCGATGACGTTTACCAGACCGGCGATTTTGATTTCAGCGGTACCCGCCATTTCGATGTCGAACACCGTTACCGCTCCCGCTCCATGCTCACCCTGCCGCTGTTAAACCATGAAGACCGCGTGATTGGTGTGCTGCAGCTGATTAATGCACACACCGCGGAAGGCGAGTCTCGCCCCTTTACCGATGATGACCAGCGCACCGTTCAGGCCATGGCCAAGTTCGCAGCGCTGTCGCTCGATAATCAGTTACTGGTGCAGAGCCACAAAGACCTGCTCGATGCCTTTATTCAGGCACTGGCGCGCATTATTGATGTTCGGTCTTCGCACACCTCGGCGCACTGTGAGCGCATTCCGGTGTTAACCGAAATGATGGCGCGCGCGGCCTGCGAGGAGACCGACGGCTACTTTGCCGACTTTCATCTAAACGATGATGAATGGTATGAGCTGCACGTAGCGGCCTGGCTGCATGACTGTGGCAAGCTGGCCACCTCGGAAACCATTTTAAACAAGGGTCGCAAGCTGCAAAGCCTGCTCGATGGATTCGATGCTGTCGCCGCGCGCTTCGCCGCTGCCATGGCCCAGGCAGCGTCGCCGGCAGATGCCGGTGTCTTGCGTGAAGATCTGGATTTCCTGGAACGGATCAATCGCGGCGGGGAATTCATGCCCGAGTCGGATAAAGACCGGGTTCGAGCCATTGCCACCCGCACCTGGCAGGACGCCTGGGGCAACACCCAGCCGCTGCTGAACGAGGATGAAGTCACCAATCTGTGCATTACCCGGGGCACCCTGAACGACGACGAGCGCCAGGCGATCAATCGCCACATTGACATCACCATCGATATTCTCGAGCAATTGCCTTTCCCGCCGAAGCTACGCCGGGTACCGGAATACGCGGGTGGTCACCACGAACGCATGGACGGGCGTGGCTTTCCGCGCGGCCTGACCCGAGAGCAAATGTCGATTCCGGCCCGGATGATGGGCGTGGCCGATGTGTTCGAAGCACTCACAGCGAAGGAGCGCCCCTACAAACCGCCGATGCCACTGAGCCAGGCGTTTTCCATTCTAAAAACCATGCGCGATGACCAGCACATCGACCCGGACGTGTTCGAGCTGTTTCTGCGCAGTGGTAAATGGCGGGATTATGCCGAACGTTTTCTATTGCCCGAACAGTTCGATGTAGACGACGTGTCGCCGTACTTGAGCCCCAAGCCCGCCTGACGGCGGGCTATTGTCTACATCTCAGCCGTCAGCTCTTTCAGAAACTCGATGAACAACCGGGTCTTGGCGCTGAGCATGCGGCGGCTGGTGTAGACCGCTGAGGCTTTGGCCATCAGGTCCAGCTCCATGTTCTGGGCCACCTGTACCAGCTCGCCCCGTTCGATGGCGTTACGGCAGTACAGTGAGGGCAGCAGGCCAACGCCGGAGCCGGCGATAACAGTATCGCGCACCATGATCGGGTCGGTCGTTTCAATTGAAGCCTGTATTTCCACCTTATGCTTGTCGCCCTGATAACGCACCGGCAATGCCGTCTTGTTGTAGCGGCGTTCGCAGACATGCACTTGCTCGACCAGCGCATCCAGACCGGGGAACGTATGGGCGGCGGGGTAAGTCTGCGGGCTGGCCACCCAGATCAGTGGGGTCTCAAACAGGGGTACGGCGATCAGTTCGGAATCCGGCAAGTCACCGACCTGAACGGCCAGGTCAATGTGCTCGCCGATCAGATCCACTGCGGTGGGCGTCACCTGAATGTTCAGCTGGATTTCCGGATACTGCTTGTTGAAGCGGTGCAAATGGCCCGCCAGCACATCACGGCTGAAGGCCATGGGCAATGAAATGGTCAGTTCGCCGCTGGGGGTATGGCTCAGGCCATTCATGTGGGCGTCGGCGGCCTCAACCTGCTCCATGATCAACTGACAGTGTTTGAAGAACACCTCGCCTTCGCTGGTCATCCGCATCTGGCGGGAGTTGCGTTCCAGCAGGCGCACCTGCAGGTCATCTTCCAAGCGCTGTACGAACCGGCTCACGCTCGACTTCGGCATTCGTAACGAACGTGCTGCGGCCGAAATACCTTCTTTTTCAACAACCGCAACGAAAACGGGCAAATCAGATATGTTCCACTTCATGAACGAAACGTCCTAATGTTATAGGTTGTCCCAAATTGTGCACTTAACTAGTCTGGTTGTCACCCCCAAAGCGTCGCTGAATAAAAACGGTGCCTTGTTGCCCAGCGAAAGTGACAACAGGAGGCAACCGGGACAACGACTATACTGGCAACGCCGTACCAGAATGAACCATTCAACATTGAGAGAGCGACCCATGAACCGCGAGTACCGAGACATACCGGGCACCTACGTGATGGATGGCCAGCATTGCCGCAAAGGCTACCATCTGAACATGTTCTGCATGTCACTGAACAAAGCCGAGAACCGCGACGAATTCCGCAAAGACGAAGCGGCGTATCTGGAAAAATTCAAGCTGTCCGACGAGCAGAAAAAAGCTGTCCTGGAACGGGACTGGCTGGGCATGCTGCGTCTGGGTGGCAACATTTATTACACGTTCAAACTGGCCATTTTCGATGGCCGGTCCATGCAGTTTGTCGGCGGTGCCATGTCCGACGTTACTGAAGAAGAGTTTCGTCAGATGATGATTGCCGGCGGTCGCCCGATAGAAGGCAACCGCAGTAAAAAAGAGCAGGAGCAGTCGAATGGCTAAAATTGTAACCGGGATTGGCAGCTCGCACGTGCCATCCGTTGGCGCCGTGATCGACAACAACAAAGAACAGGATCCGTACTGGAAGCCGTTGTTCGACGGTTACCAACCCGCCCGCGACTGGATACAGGACAACATGCCCGACGTGGCGATTGTGGTCTACAACGACCACGCTTCCGCCTTCGGCCTGAACCTGATCCCAACGTTTACGCTGGGCGTGGCCGATGAGTTTCCGCCCGCCGATGAAGGCTATGGCCCGCGCAAGGTTCCCACCGCTGTGGGCGATCCGGACCTGGCCTGGCACCTGGCCGAATCGCTGATTCTCGATGAATTCGACATGACCATCGCCAACGAAATGTCCGTCGACCACGGCTGCACCGTGCCGCTGTCGATCATGTTCGACAAGCCCGAGCAGTGGCCGTGCAAGATCATCCCGCTGTGCGTCAATGTGATTCAATATCCACCACCGACCGGCAAGCGCTGCTTCGACCTCGGCAAGGCAATACGCAAAGCGGTCGAAGCCTATGACAAAGACATCAAGGTCGCCATCTTTGGCACCGGTGGCATGTCACACCAGTTGCAGGGTGAACGCGCTGGCCTGGTTAACGCCGAATTCGATCAGTCGTTCCTGGACCGCCTGACCACAGACCCGGTGGGCCTGACCAAAATCCAGCACGTTGAATACATGCGCGAAGCCGGCTCTGAAGGCATCGAACTGGTGATGTGGCTGATCATGCGCGGCGCTATGGGCGACGATGCGTCGGAAACCTACAAGTTCTATCATGTACCAGCGTCCAACACCGGCGCGGGCCTGATCGTGCTTGAAGACGGCAGTCAGAAGTGACCGGTCTGCCTTCGGAGTCTAGGCTTCCCATCTAGCCATGAGCCCGTGGCAGGAACCGGGTATGCCTCTCCGGGGTCGGCATGAACCCATCCATGGGGCCTAGACCGCAGCCGAGGCGTCGGACCGATCCATACTGCGGACTCCCCCGGTGAGGCACACCCGATACCAGCCACTCAATTGGTTGAGCACTCCGAACTTGATAAACCAAAACTAATTGGTTTCGTACTTAAACACTGATTTGATTACTCAGATCCCCGCACACGCGGTATTACAACAACACTGGAGACGGCCATGATCATCGATTGCCATGGACATTACACCACCGCACCGTCGGAGCTGGGCGAATACCGTGACCAGCAAAAAGCGGAGCTTAAGAACGACCCGATGTTTCAGACGACCAAGGGTATTCTCAACATCACTGACGATCAGATTCGCGACAGCATTAAGAATAACCAGCTGAAACTGCAACAGGAACGTGGCACCGATCTGACCATTTTTTCGCCGCGCGCCAGCTGGATGGGTCATCACGTTGGTAACGAAAGCACCAGCGTCGCCTGGACTGAACACTGCAATGATCTGATTCGCCGCGTTTGCGACCTGTTCCCGCAGAACTTTGCACCGGTGGCTCAATTGCCTCAGAGCGCCAATGTTAAACCGGATGCCGTGGTGCGTGAGCTTGAACGGACCGTTAATGAGATGGGCTTCATCGGCTGTAACCTGAACCCGGACCCGTCTGGCGGTTACTGGAAAGACAAGCCGCTGCACGACAAATTCTGGTACCCGATTTACGAGAAGATGAGCGAGCTGAACATTCCGGCGATGATCCACGTATCGGGTTCGTGCCACGAATGCTTCCACACCACCAGTTCCTATTACCTCAGTGCCGACACCACCGCCTTTGTGCACCTGATGATGTCGGACCTGTTCAAGGATTTTCCGGATCTGAAGTTTATTATCCCACACGGTGGTGGCGCTGTGCCTTACCACTGGGGTCGTTTCCGGGGCATTGCCCAGGACCAGGGGTTCGATCTGGAAGAGAAGGTGTTGAACAATATCTACTTCGATACCTGCGTCTACCACCAGGAAGGCATCGACTTGCTGCTCGACGTGATTCCGACCAAAAACGTGCTGTTTGCTTCGGAAATGATTGGCGCGGTACGCGGCATCGACCCGCGCACCGGTCACTACTTCGACGATACCAAGCGTTACATCGACGGCAATACCAAGTTGAACGCCGCCGAGAAGAAGATGGTATTTGAAGACAACGCGCGCGCTGTCTTCCCACGCCTTAAGGTCTGATCCGGTATCGGGCCAGCCGACTTCCTTGTGTTGTGCTTTCTGACCCGCCTCTGGCGGGTCTTTTTTTTGCCCGTCGCTTGAACTTGTACCGTCCATACCGGAGGATACGCCCTTCACTTCTCTGGATGGGCTTGCCCGTCAGGAACCACAATGCCCCGCACAGTCATTCGTCTACTCGTCCTGGTCGTGCTGCTGATCGTTATGGCAATTCTGTGGCGCTACCTGGCCAGCACCAACCTGCTGACACCAGAACAGCTGGAGAACTGGCTAGGCCGGCTGGATGCAGTCCGGTCTTCGCCCTGGGTTGTTCCCGGCACAATGCTTGTCTATGTCATCGCTCTGTTGCTCGCCTTTCCGCTGACCTTGCTGGTGGTTCTGACTGGCCTGTTGTTCGGCCCCTGGTGGGGTCTGTTGTACGCCACACTGGGTACACTGAGTTCATCGGGGGTGACGTTCTGGATAGGGCATCTGCTGGGGCGCGAGCCGCTGGAGCGTCATGGTGGCAAGCACCTGAAGTCACTCTCCGGTTACATGAGCGTGCGCGGTATTCGCGCCATGATCCTGATCAACCTGCTGCCGCTGGCGCCGTTCACCTTCACTAACCTGATGGCGGGTGCCTTCAACATGCCCTTTGCTCGCTATATGGTCGGTTCGGCCATCGGCATTATTCCCGGATTGGCGTTCGTGACGGTGCTGGGCGGCCAGGCTGGTCGCATCCTGCAGGCCGAAGACAACCAGGACTTGATGTGGGCCCTTGGCATCTCGGTGATCGTCGCTTTGCTGTTTGGCACCGTAATGGTGCTGGTGCGACGCTACCGCAATCGATCCTAGGGAGCCTCGGGTCCCAGGGGGGAGTTACTCAAAGGTTCCCTAGCTGAGTTCCTTAGCACGGCGGGCCAACAGTTCGCTGTAAAACCGGTTGATGTGTTCTGCAAAGGCATCGGTATCGTAGTGGCTGGCAAAGTCCACCGCCCGTTCTGCGAACTCGGCGCGAACGTCATCTTGTTCGATCAGGTACTGCACGCGCTCGACCCACAGGTCCACCCGGTCGAAGGTTTTAAAGCCGGTTTGGCCATCCTGTATCACATCATCGGTGCCGCTGGAGCGAACCGCCACCACAGGCAGACCGGCGGCCATTGCTTCCAGTATCACCATGCCCTGGGTTTCTGATTTCGACGCGAACACAAAAACATCGGCCAGTTGATAATAGTCGGGAATGGTATCCGGGCTGACGGCTCCCACCAGCGTCACCGATGCCTGCAGACCCAACGCCTCAATTTTTGCTTCCAGCACCGGGCGTTCGTCGCCCTCGCCCACCAGCAGCAAGCGCACGTTCTTATCCGTTTTCTGTTGCAACTGATGCATCGCATCGACCAGAAAGGCCACGTTCTTTTCCTTACCCAGACGCGACACACTAACCAGCACACGGTCGGTTTTTTCAATCTGAAAATGCGCCTTGAGCTCGGCGATCCGGTTGTCATTGCGCTGGTTGAACCGTTCGAAATCAATACCGGTCGGTTGCACACACACTGGCGATTTCACGCCAATCAGTCGCAGGTATTCCTCCGTTGACACCGTCGGCACAATCACCCCATCGCAGCGGTTGCAAAACCGCCGGATCAGTTCATGCGAAATAACATTCCGGAAGATACGCCCCGGCAACGGTACATAATGCGCGTACATTTCAAGACGGGTATGGTAGGTGTATACAGAAACCACCCTGTTTCGCCGGGCCAGCCACAAACCAATGGATCCGAGCCAGAACGGATGATGCAAATGCACGATGTCTGGTTTGTAATCCCGAAAAAGCCTGAAAATACTTCGTTGAAACACATTGGCGAGCCGGAACTCGCGCTTGCTGCCAAAGGCGGCGAGCGTTCTGACACGCAGTGTGTCTTCCCTTGGCTCGCCATCCTGATCGTACCGGGGCGCGACCACTTTTACCTCGTGCCCGTGCGCTTTCAAACCGCGCAATAACCGCTCTATAGAAATGGTCACGCCGGAAATAAACGGGAAGAAATTGTTAGTGAAAAACAGGACCCGCTTCGGCTGATCACGCCAGGGCGTGTCGTCAATGGCATACTGGGAATAAAAATCCCGGTCTTCAAACAGGGTTTCGCGCAATTTGAGGCCGATCAGCACCAGCATACTGAGAATGATCAGAAAACGCCCGAAACTGACGTAAAAGAAGGTATAGACCGAAGACCAGAGACTCTCAAAGGTGCGATACCAGGAGGTTTCAAAAATATCGAGGTGCCGCACTTCAGCGATCACCTCATCGGCTTCTACCCGGATCCTCAGATAATGATGAAAGCTGTTTTCGTCGTCGATGATCAGACCGCCGCCACCCCCCGTGGTAACGTAGCGTACGCCTTCAATTGTCTGATCGTAATAAACCGATATCTGCGATGAAAATACGATGTCCACCTGGTGGGTTTCGAACAGGGCTCTCATCTCGGCCCCTACCCGGTCGTTCTCGAAATAGCTGTCTTCCTGAAAGATCGGTGTGTTGTGCGCTGGCGGGTGAACCGGCGAGCCGATAAACACAAAATGATGGTCCGCTTCAGACGTCGACAATTCATGTTCAAGCCAGTCCAGTTGCCAGTTATAAGCGGTGTTGTCGGTACTGTCGAGAAAGATGAATTTGGCGTTGGCGGCTGCGAACGAATAGAAATGCGGCCCGTACTGTTCATAGAACCGCAGCCGCCCCAGTTCACCGTCTTCATTTTTTCCGTAAGTGAGCAACCAGGGCTGGTTCAGGTTGGAGAAAATGGTGTAGACCGAGCGGTAGTTCTCGGCGGCTCCCCCGCTGACCGCGTTACCGGCAGACACCGTGAATTCCGACTCACTGGCGTTGATGACCGGTATGATCTGGTCCTGAAAAATACTGACCGAGTTATTAACGTTACCAACGACCGAAAACTCAAAACGCTCGCGACCGTCGAGCCGGCTCTGAATGCGCTCGATCTGACCGGCATGCATCGAACTGACTTTCGGCTCGGAGAAGTTCAGATACAGCTGGTACGCCACCAACGCGGCGATTACACCAATGTTGATGTAATACAGAGTACGTTTGGTCGATTTGCGCACGGCCGGCACCTTTTCCCTGACTGAACAGTGGCCAGTATGGAGGCTGAGTCAGATGCCGTCTACGTTAGCCATTGGTCATCTTCTGTGTGAGTGAGTTGAAAAGAGGGTGCCAGACTGGCCTGCGGGCTGGTACATTGGAGCACTGCTCAGCCAATACCCTGGGTTTCAGGACACCGCTGACGACCCGGCAGGCACCAACCACAATAACAACCTTCCCCAACAGGCGACCAGGCAGGTGAGATGTTGAGTACTTGGACCTTTATGAAGCGCTTTGCGCGGTCACCGGCGGCCATTGGCAGCATTGTGCCTAGCAGCCGGTTTCTGGTGACCCGGATGCTGGAAAGCGTAGACTGGCAAACCACCGACCATATTGTCGAACTCGGCGCGGGTACCGGCGTCATCACCGCCGCCATCGATGCCCAGCGCAAACCCGGCTCAACTTTTATCAGTTTCGAGCGCGACGACGACATGCGCCACGAGTTGAACGCGCGCTTCCCGGACGTACACACCCATCACGATGCCTTTCTGCTGCCTGATGTTCTGGCAAACCACGATCTGAACAGCGTCGATTGCGTGATATCTGGCCTGCCGTTCGCCAATTTCGACAACCAGCAGCGCCATGCCCTGTTTTCAGACATTCACGCCGCCCTGCGCCCGGGCGGGGTATTCATCGCCTTTCAGTACACCCGGCTGCTGCAACCCTACTTCCTGTCGGTTTACGGTCGTTACGAATGCAAGCGCGTGCTGATCAACATACCCCCCGCCCTGGTCTATTTTTGCACCAAGCAATAGCCTCTTTTGCCCCCCTGCTCAGTCACCGCACCTGACGCCCCTCACCGGGCATTGCTGGCCGACATTGGCTGCAACAGAGCGTACTAACCATGAAACGCCGCAAAATCGTACACTGGCCCCAACTCAAACAGCGGAGAGCCCCATGAAGAACCTGAAAGACACCCGTCGCATCGGCCTTGGCTGCATGAACCTGTCGCACGCCTATGGCCCGCGGCCTGCTGAGGCCGACGCCATTACCTTCCTGAACGAAGCGCTCGACCTGGGTTACGACCACCTCGATTCGGCCGCTCTCTACGGCTTTGGCAACAACGAATCGCTGCTCGGCAAAGCCGTAATGCACCGTCGCGATGAGTTTTACCTGGCCAGCAAGTGCGGCATGTTCAAGGACGGAACCGGTCAGCGTTCGATCGATGGCCACCCCGATGTAATCAAACAAACCTGTGAAGACGCTCTGCGCCGCCTGAACACCGAGGTGATCGACCTCTATTACCTGCACCGCTGGGACAAGCGCATTCCCATTGAAGAGAGCGTCGGCGCCATGGCCGACCTGGTGCAACAGGGCAAGGTGCGGCATCTCGGCCTGTCGGAAGTCTCCGCCGATACCCTGGCCAAGGCGCACCGCGAACACCCGATCACCGCCCTGCAGACTGAATACTCTCTGTGGAGCCGCAACCCGGAAATCGCCGTGCTGCGCGCCTGCGAAGAGCTCGATGTTACTTTTGTCGCCTTCAGCCCACTGGCCCGGGGCTACCTCAGTGGTGAACTGACCAACCCGAACCAGCTGCCGGAGAACGACATTCGCCGCAAGATGCCGCGTTTTTCAGAGGAACACTATCCGAAAAACCTGACCCTGCTGGAACCGGTCAAATCAATCGCGGCGGATCTGGGCATCACCCCCGCACAACTGACCCTGGCCTGGGTGCTGAACCAGACCCCGACCATTGTCGCCATTCCGGGCACCACCAAACTCGACCACGCCCGGGATAACCTGGCCGCCGCCGACATTGAACTCAGTGACGACGTTCTGGACGCACTCGACCAGGCCATCAATCTCGACACCGTCAGCGGCCCGCGTTACGGCAAGGCGACACTGGCTGAGATCGATACCGAGTTGTTCGATAGCGAAAAAGATTAACGCTCCAACTGGGCTGCCACTCTTCGTACATGGCCCGCCAGGATCGCACTGGTGGGCGTTAACGGGCTTTCCCGCCGCTGAACCAAATACAACGACTGGGTAGGCAGCGGGTCGCTGATGGGGAGTTCCGTCAGTACTGGGGCGTACAGTGGCTGACGGCTGAACTTGGCCGGCAGCAGTGTCACCGCATCGGAATCCAGCAGGAATGCCAGCGTACTGGTCAGGGAGTAGGATTCCATCTGCGGTGGTGGTGCGCTCAAGCCAAAGTGCCGGAACAGGTCGATCACCAGAGGGCTGACGTGAGACCCGGCGCCCACGTGCAACCAGGGGGCGGAGATCAGTTCCGTCAGGTGGCGGCAGTTGCGAAACCGACCTTCTCGCCGGGTAATAACCGCCATTTCCATGCTCTGCAAAACGTCCACCTGGAACTCGCTTTCCGGCAAAGCTTGCCACAAAGGAGATACCGCAAAATCCAGACTGCCGCCGCGCAGCCGCTCCACCGCCTGCTCCTGCATGCCCTCAAAGATATCGAGCCTCACACCCGGGCAATCCCGCTGGAACAGCCGAACCGCACGCGCCACCCAGTCTACTGAGGAAGCGGGTGCCAGCATGATACGCACCACCCCTTCGCGCTCACCCCGCATTTGCGCCACTTCATCAACGGCTCTCTGGGTCTCATTGACAATGGTTCGGGCACGGCGGGCAAACGCTTCCCCGTAGTCGGTGAGCGCTACGCCCTGGGCACTGCGCTGTAGCAGTGCCACACCCAATTCCTCTTCCAGTTGCCGCAATTTTCGCGAAACACCCGGCTGCGACAGATTCATCTGACGGGCCGCAGCCCTGATACTGCCGTGTGTCAACGTGGCCAGGAAGGTTTCTATCAGATCCAGCTTCATGGGTGCCTATCAGGTTTTATTATCACCTGAGCCATATTGACATCTTATGGCATCGCCTGGCCAGTGCTACTGTTTCCTGTAGCCGCACTTACACGCACATGACTGACTGAACGGTGAACCCATTCGATGCTGTTACGGAGGCTCAACGCATGATCGAATCCAAGACTCAGGTTGCCATCATCGGCGGCGGACCCAGTGGCATGTTGTTGTCGCTGCTGTTGCATCAGGAAGGCATCGACAACGTGGTGCTCGAACGCTCGAGGCGGGCGCATGTGCTGTCGCGCATTCGCGCCGGAGTGCTGGAGTGGAGTACGGTGGAACTGTTGCGCCGGGCCGGGATCGGCAAACGAATGGACCGCGAAGGTCACGTTCACAATGGCACCCAGGTGGCCTGGGGCGGTGAACACACCCTGTTGTTCGACATCAACACCTACACCGGTCGCCATTTGATGGCCTATGGCCAGACCGCCATCACCGAAGACCTGTACCAGGCACACGATGCCCTGGGGTCTGAGGTGCACCATGAGGTCGAGCAGGTCGAATTGCATGATTTGACTGGCCAGCCTTTTGTGACCTACACCCGGGATGGCCAGGCATACCGGCTAACCTGCGATGCGATCGCCGGGTGCGACGGATTTCACGGCGTGTCGCGCGGGTCCATTCCAGCCAGCGTGCAACGCAATTTCGAGAAGGTGTACCCCTTCGGCTGGCTGGGCATTCTGTCGGAAACCCCACCGCTGGATGACATCTGGTACATCCAGCATCCGGATGGATTCGCCCTGGCCTCACAACGCAACCCGATGCTGAGCCGCTACTACGTGCAATGCGATCTGAACGACCGTCCGGAAGACTGGTCTGACGAGCGCTTCTGGCAAACCCTGCTGGAGCGGATGCCGCCGGAGCTGGCGGCTCAGGTCGTCACGGGGCCGTCCATTGAAAAGTCGATAGCGCCGCTGCGCAGCTTTGTGACAGAACCGATGCGTTACGGGCAGTTATTTCTGGTCGGCGATGCAGCCCACATCGTACCGCCCACGGGCGCCAAGGGCTTGAACCTGGCGATGTCGGATGTCTACTATTTATGGCGCGCTCTGGTCGGTCGCTACCGGCACAACAGTGAACAGTTGGTCGATCGCTATTCGCAGGTCGCGCTGAAACGCGTCTGGGACACGACCCGGTTCAGTTGGTGGGTGACCACCCTGTTGCATCGCTTCCCGGACCAGACCGACTTTGATATGCGCACCCGGCTTTCCGAGTTGCAGTATCTGTCGGAATCACCGGTGGCCATGCATCAATTGGCCGAACAATACGGTGGTTTTCCGATTGAAGACTGGGGCTAAAAGAGCTGAACTACGCCAATTCCGCTGGTGATCAACAACACCCAACCGAGGCCCTGATAAAACCGCGTGGCCTCGGTCTTAAGTAAGCGGGTATGGAACCGCAAGCCCATCACATGGCCAATCGCCGCGGCAGGCAGTAACCACAGCTGATGAATCAGTTGCAGATCGACATCGAACGCTATAAACGCTGTCAGCTTGATGCACACCAGAATAAACCAGAGCACAAAGAGGGTGTCACGCAGCTGAAAACGAGGAATTTTCTGCGACACCACGGCGATGATCAGCGGTGCGCCGACCAAAGAAGTACCGCTGATATAACCGCCTAATGCGAGAAAAACACCATCAAGCCATTTACTGTTGCTGCGAAAGGGCATCTGCAAAATGTAGGTAATGGAATATAGCCCGACAATGACGAAAATAATGCCACTCATCACCGCATCGGGCAGAGTCAGCAAACCGAACACACCAATCAGCTTGGGGATCAGCAAGATCAGAATCACGGTGCGCAAATAGCGCCAGTTGATGCTGCCCTCTGCATGCTCCGTATCCGTTGCCCTGGGTCGATTACGATGACTTTGCCAAACCGTGATCGAGGAGAACACCAGCAGGTGTATCGCAATGATCGGCAGAAAAACCACCGGCCGGTCGCTGATCAGCAACAGAAACGGCAACGCCAATGCCGCACCGCCAAACCCCAGACCAGAACGGACAAAGCCACTCCAGACAAAGGTCAGGAAAATACCCGTCAGTTGTAACCAGGAAAGATCAGCCACGGCAGGCTCCGTCGAATGGGGAGCACAGTGTAACCGTCTGTCAAAAAAAATCAGCGTTGGGGTTAATCAAGTTCCGACCGAACCGCCTGCAACGCTTCATTCAGTGTTGAAAAATACTGACTGACCCCGGGTACCGGTTTTACCTTTGCGCGAGCCAGGGTTTTCAGCGGCTGGAATTGCAGGTCGGCGATGAAAATACGGGTGTTGTTTCGGCCGCAGTTCGCGATCAGTTTTTCCAGCGCGGCAAGCCCGCCGGCATCGAGAATCGGGACGCCATCCATGTACAGGATGATACCCTGGCGTTGCTGGCACAGTTGCGCAATGTCACCGAACACACGGTCGGCAGCGGCAAAGAACAGGGGCCCGTTGATCTTTAGCGCTGTCCAGCCTTCCGGCAATTCACCGTCGATCTGTTTGCGGTTCTGGCTAATATCGGTGACGCGGGTCATCTCGGCGATTTCTTTCACAAACAGCACCGCCGCCAGCAATATACCTACGGTAATGGCCATGACCATATCGATCAGAACCGTCAGCGAAAAACAGGTCAGGAAGACCCAAATGTCCCCTCTAGGTGCGGTCTTCAGCAGATGCACCGCTTTGGGCGCTTCGCTCATGTTCCAGGCCACCATCAGCAACAAAGCAGCCATCGCGGGCATGGGCAACAAGGCGAGTACCGGTGTCAATGCCACAAGACCCAGCAATACCACACCGGCATGCACCATGGCCGAAACCGGGCTGACCGCACCGTTTTTGAAGTTTGCGGCCGACCGGGCGAGTGCCGCCGTTGCGGTAATGCCGCCGAAGAAGGGGGTAACGATGTTACCAATGCCCTGCCCCAGCAACTCACTGTTGGCACTGTGTCGCTTGCCCGACATGCCATCGAGTACCACGGCGCAAAGCAGAGATTCGATGGCGCCGAGCATGGCAATGGCAAAGGCGGCGGGCAGTAATTCGATGACCAGCGCCCAGCTCAACCCAACCGGCAAGCCATCGCCACCGGCGCGCTGCCAGGGCCACTCAAAGGCTGGCAGCACCGGTGGAATGCCCTGCCCCGTCGACCCATCGGCCAGGGAATAACTGAACCGGCTGCCTATGGTATCCACTGACCAGCCCTGGCTGTTCAGCCACCAGGCGATCAGAGTGCCCACTACCACCGCCGGTAAATGCGCCGGCACCGGCCAGCGCAACCGGGGCCAGAATACCAGAACGGCAAAGGTGGCGGCGGCCACAAACACACTGGGCCAGGCTAGTTCGGGGAGCGACTGTGCCAGTAGCCAGACTTTGTCGGCGGTGTGTTCCGGCATCGAGTCTATCGGTAAACCGAACACATCCTTCACCTGCAAGACGGCGATCACAACGGCGATGCCCGCCGTGAACCCCAGGGTCACCGATTCCGGAATGTATTCAATCAGCCGGCCCAGGCGCAGCACTGCCAGCCCGACCAGAATCATGCCGGACATCACGGTGGCCAGTAACAGACCGCCCAGGCCATAGCGCTGGGCAATAGGGTACAGGATAACGACGAAGGCGGCCGTAGGGCCGGAGATGCTGTAGCGGGAACCGCCGGTCAGGGCAATCACAAAGCCGGCAATGATCGCGGTGTAGAGACCGTATTGAGGAGGGACACCGCTGGCAATCGCCAGGGCCATGGCCAGCGGAATGGCAATAATGCCAACGGTGATGCCCGCCAGCAGATCACGCAACAGCTTGCCTGTGGTATAGCCTTCAGCCATCACCTCACGCAGTGCATGGGCTGGCCTTAGGGAGAACAGATGCGCGCGATGGGGCATGACAGGTAACGGCCTCTACATTAGAAACTCATTATATAACACAGCCGGGGCGCTTCGATAGTGATGCGGATCAATCGCCTTCGGTTGATGAGGCCCGGGCGCCATCGGCCCGATGTTCTGCCGACAATTCGGTGGCCACACTGTCCGGCAGTTTCTGGCGCACGGTGGCGCCCAGTTCTTCGAGTATTTCAACCTGACGCACCAGTGACCCGCGACCGTCGCGCAGTGTTTTCCAGGCGGTGTCGTAGGTGTTGCTGGCGGTGTTGATCTGGCTGCCGAGCTTTTCCATGTGCATCGCAAAGGTGCGCAATTTGTCGTACACCTTGCCGGCCTGGTCGAACAGTTGCTTGGCGTTCACATTCTGGCGTTCCAGCGTCCACAGGTTGGCCACCGTGCGCAGTGTGGCCAATAGGGTGGTGGGCGTTACTACAACAATATTTTGTTTGAAGCCATCGTTAAACAGCGCAGGATCGGATTGGAAGGCCGCGACAAAGGCAGGCTCAATGGGCATGAACATCAGCACGAAATCCGGTGAGTTCAAACCGTTCAGATGCGGGTAGTTTTTATCGCTCAAGCTACGAATGTGCTGGCGCACCGCTGCGACATGCCGTTTCAGGGCCAGCTCGCGTTCCAGTTCAGTATCGGCGGCCACGTACTGCTGGTAATCGTTCAGCGAGACTTTGCTGTCGATGATCAGGTGCTTGCCATCGGGCAGGTTGACCAGAAAATCCGGCCGTTTGTTCTGGCCGTTGTCGTCTTTGAAGTTGGCTTCCCGGTCGTATTCACGGCCGCGTTGCAGGCCGGCGCTTTCCAGAATTTTCTCAGCCTGCATTTCACCCCAGTTGCCCTGCAGCTTCTTATCTCCCTTGAGCGCGCGGGTCAGGTCATCGGCCTGCTGGTTCAGTTGGGTATTCAGATCTTTGAGCTGGGTCAGCTGGCTCATCAGCTCCGTGTGGCCCCGGGTATCCTGGGTGTGAATGTCGTCGATGCGCTTGCGGAATTCCTGCACCTGTTCGCGGAACGGGGTCAGCAAGGCGTTGAGGCTGGTCTGGTTTTGTTCACTGAAACGCTTGCCCTTGGCTTCAAAAATCTCGTTGGCCAGTTGGCTGAATTCGGCTTTCAGGGCATCGCGGGTATCGGTCAGCAGTGCCACTTGTTCGCGGTGGTGTTTTTGCTCGGCCTGGTGTTGGGATTCGAGCCCGGCCAGGCGAGTTTCGCGCTGGCGCAACTGCGCCAACAAGCGATCGTTCTGAGTTTGCATGTCGTCGAGCCGGGCTTCCAGTCGTTGTGACTCCGAGGTGTGGCGTGACAGGTCAAACAGCGTTTGCTGGTGTTTAACCTCGGCGTCTGCCAGTGCGGCCTCCAACTGACGGCGCGTGCGAACGGCAAAGCCGCCCACGACCAACCCTCCCAGAGTGCAAGACAGGGACAGGCTGATCCAGACTTCCGGCAATTGCCACCACAGCATCCGGTTCTCCTTGCTTATTGATCAGCGCAAGCGCTGGCTTCCCGGGTGGCCGACATCCCGGGCAAACCCAACGCGCGCCAACGCTCAAACCAGTGCCCCTGCGGAATGGCTTCGAAGGCGTAATGCCGGTCTTGCCAGTCGAATGCCAGACGGTGGGCATGCAGATACAGACGCTCGGCCTCGCTGCCGCCATAGCGTTTATCGCCGATGATTGGACACGACAGGCTTTTCATTGCCACACGCAGCTGATGCGTCTTGCCAGTTTGGGGTAGCAAGGTATAGCCACGAATACCGGGGGCTAGGGAAACCGACGTAAAACGGGTGATAGCCGGGTGTTCCCGGGTGCGTGCCAGCATCCACTGGCCGCGACGGCTGCGCACCATATCGCCAATGACGGTACCCTGTTTTTTACTGGGCTTATGATCGCTGATGGCAAGGTACTGTTTTCGAATCTGACGGTATTGAAACTGCATGCTCAATGCGCGGTTGGCGGCGGGGTTACGCGCCATCAGCACCAGGCCGGTGGTCGGTTTATCGAGCCGGTGAACCGGGAAGACGTCGCCGCCGAGCTGGGCACGCGCCCAGCGCAATAGCCCCCAGCTGTCTTCGGATTCCTGGACTGTCCAGCCAGCGGGTTTGTCGAGCACGCAAAAATGCGGATTGCATTCGATGATGGCCGGTGGAATCACGTCCAGACACTCAAATCATCGTCGTTGACCGGCAAGTCATCGTTGTGATGGCACTGCAGGCGCAGTTTCATCAGGCGTTCGCCCCACCGAGTATTCTCGGCTGCGAGATCTGCCTCGTTCAGACGCCAGTCGCGATGTTCCAGCCGAATGGTGAAGCCGCGCTCGGCCTTTTCCAGGGTCCACAGCACCAGGGTATTTTCCCAGTCCGGGTCGCCTTGCACGCACAGCCATTCCAGGGTTTTATCGGGCTCTTCCTCAACTACTTTGAGCGTTACCGGACTGTCCAGATCATCCGAGCTCAGTCGCCAGCAATCGCCGCCGGCAATACTGACGGTGCCATCCCACCAGGCTTGCAGACCGAGGCGGGTTGTCAGCATTTCCCAGATTCGGCTGGCCGGTGCGTCGATTGTGATCTGATGAAGCAATGTAGCCATAACCACCCTCACCCGGCTTGGGCCGGATCTCGTTTTATTCATTCGTCAGCACTATTCTGACACGATTCGCCTGTTCAAGTCGCCCATCGCGAACTAAGGTGGCGGGATGTTAATCGCTGACCCGCCCCTATGAATGCACATGACTCACCGCTGGCACTGACGCCGGAGGCCTCGCTGAATCGCATGCCAGTCGTCATGACCGGGCAGGATAAACCCCGCCCCGCGCGGTACTGGGTTTCGACGCCGGCATTGCTGTCGCTGATTCACGAACACAACCCGGGTGACGAACGCTCGGTTCGCCAGTTCCTGACGACGTTCAGCGGCGAAGCCGGGGCCGACCAGGCTATTCTGCAGACCTTTGCCACACGCCTGATCCGGGTGATTCAAACCGCCCATACCGGTCAGGCCTGGGCAGATGGGTCCGATTTTCAACGCCGGTACGCGCACTACTGGCAAAGCTGCGAAACCCTGGTGCTGGCAGGTGGGCTGACCAGTGGTGAGTTTGGCCAGCAACTGGCGCACCTGCTGGAAAACGCGCTGGCGCCGTTGAACGTGCTGGTGTCACCCTGGGCCGGGCAAACCGGTCTGGTTGGGCTGGCTCAGCACTATGGATCGGCTGAGCCGCTGGTGGTGATGGATTTTGGCGCTACCGGCATCAAACGCGGGCTGGCCTACCATCATGGCAACCGCATTGTTCCGCTGCCAGAGCTGACGGTAGACCACTGGCTGGACGATCAGGGCCTATTCAGAGCCGATGCCTTTCGGGCGGTACTGAAGGACACCCGCGAGCATCTCGACGGACGCTTGCCAGTGGCCATTAGCCTGGCCTGCTATCTCGACCACGGCCACCCGCACGATTATCGCTCCGGCGTTTACCACCGGCTTATCGAGGATTGTGAGCACCTGGCGACCACGCTGCACCAGCAGTGGTTACCAGGCGCCGGTTTCTCAGGGCTGGCCTTACTGGAGCACGACAGCACCGCAGCGGCGCTGGCGTTTCGGTTTTCAAAACCGGCCATGATGGTGACGCTGGGCACGGGCCTCGGTGTTGGGGTGTGCCCGCGACATGGAGGGGTGTAGACCCCAGAGGCTACGCATAAAAAAAGCCCGCACTCAGGCGGGCCTTGTCTCAGTGCTGTCGCGTCTCAGACGAGACGATTACTGCAGCATCGTCTGAACACGCTCCATCAACTCGGGGCTCTGGCTCATCTGCTCGGCAATCTGGTTGTATTCGGCAACGGTCATGCCGGTATCTTCAACGGCGGCGACCATTTCAACCTGAGCTTCCTGTTGCAGCTCCCGAGCTTCTTCCTGGGACTCTGCAGAGGCGATCTGCTCGGAATACTCGTTGCCCAGATCCCGCACATCGGTCAGAGCAGCGGCAAACTGTTCCAGTTGAGCGTCATCCACATTGGCAGCACCATCTTCAGCCATTGCAGGAGACAGTGCAGCGGCAACGACCAGTGTCAGACCGGTTACCAACCATTTTAGGTGACTCATATCGACTCTCCTTACTTTACTTGCCTGATGTAAAAACCGTTTGGGTGTTTGCCGGGTTAAGTTTGTCAGTGACGCCCTTCTCGCCGGTTGACCTGGTGATAGCGGGAATCATGCCAGGGGGGCTTTAAGGCTCCATAAAGCTCGATAAACCATTGATTTATAAACCATTTTTTATTTATCCCAGACATCAGTTTACGACCACTCAGTCGTTTGGGCTGCATGACGGCGTCCAAAGATGGATACCTGGTATCCAGAGTGTATACATTTGTCACACATCGAATGCCGATTCCGGCCATAAGCGTTGATTTCACCATGAAAGACCCGGGTTTCTGACGATCTGCCGGGGCAGTATACTGACCCGTCTGTCTTCACCCACCCCGAATACGCCACACATACCTCTGCTGCCGCAAAGAACGCTGGTTCACTTCCTGCATTGTATTTGTTAACACGCCCTGCCCTCGGTCGGGATAGCAGATGCTGTATACTTTCGATACATGTGCCACCCGACGGGATGACGACTGACGCTGGCTCAGTACAGAATGTTAATCGGAGATGCCAAACCGTGCTTAAGGGTCCATTACGCAGTTTACATTTGTCCATGCTGGTCTGGGTGGTCTTGCCACTGCTGGTCCTGTCGGCACTGGTGGTGCAGTTGAGTCTGCATCTGGCCGTTGCACCGGCACAGGAAGAACGGCTCAAACAGGATCTGGAGCTGGTCGCCCGGGCCGTCAGGTTGCCGATTGGTGAAAGCCTGGCCAATGGCGAGGAGGCCGAAATCCAGAACGCCCTTAACTCGGTCTTCTCGATCGGCCGGGTCTATGGCGCGACTGTTTTCGATATCGACGGCAACCGCATCGCGTCAGTCGGTACGGCCGATTCCAACTTGCGCAACTCCCAGGTTGCCCAAATCGTCGTGGAAACCGGCGATACCCAGGAACGGTCGCGCACCATCAACGGACGCGATCTGTTCAGCCAATTCCTGCCTTTATACGGTGCTGGAAGGCAGATAAACGGCCTGATCCAGATCACCCGGCTGGAGAGCGACTTCGACCAGGCAAACCGGATGGTGAACCTCTACTCCTGGGGTGCCTGGATCATCGCTGCCGGGTTGATGGTGCTGATCATCATCTTTGGTCACTACCGCGGCATTGGTCGCCATGTGCAACGCCTGGTTTACACCATGAACCGCATAGAGGAAGGCGACCGCTCCATTCGGGTACCCGCGACAGGACCGCGTGAAATGGCGGACATCAGCCTGGCACTGAACCGCATGCTCGACGGGCTCGACCGGGCTGAGCGCGAGGTCAGGGAACATCAGCAATCCCAGCGGGAACTGAACAAGCGCATGCAGGCACAGGAGAAAATGGCCGCAATTGGCCGGGTTGCCAGCGGCATTGCACATGAACTGGGTGCACCACTCAGCGTCATCTCGGGTCGGGCCAGACGCCTGAGCAACCACCTCGGCGACGAACCCCGGGGCCATGAGCAATTGCAAAAGATTGAGCATCAGGTCAGCCGGCTGAACCGGATCGTGCGCCAACTGCTCGATTACTGCCGCCCTGACGGCCATGCTCAGGTGCGCTTGAACCCCGAATCGGTCGCCCGGGCCGCAGGCCACGATCTGTCATCCGAATGGCCGGAGCACCTGAACGGTATTCGCTGGGAGATTGCGCCCGACCTGCCCTCTCTGGTGGGTAATGAATCCCGACTGGTACTGGCGCTGGTGAATCTGATGCGCAACGCCATGCAGGCGGCACACAGCCAGGTTCGGGTCATTATCGCGGCGGCTGCCGACACGGTCCGGTTCGTTGTTGAGGACGATGGCGACGAACGGGCCTCAGCCCCCAGTGAAACCTTGCTGGAACCGTTCTACACCAGCAAACCGGCCGGTCAGGGGTCCGGATTGGGGCTGGCCATTGTGAACAATGTGGCGCTTGAACACGACGGTACCCTGACCCTCTGCCAGGGGGAACAAGGTGGCTTTCGGGCAGAGCTGAGTCTGCCTCTGCCGCATCTTTCACAGGAGACGCAAACCCATGAGTGACCAGACCCGCATTCTGATCGTTGAGGATGACCAGGACTTGGCCGACCTGCTGGTGGATGAACTGAGCGACGAAGGCTTTCAGGTGCACCACTGCCTGTCGACCGAGGCTGCCGTGCCCACCTTGCATGAACTGAAACCCCACCTGGTGATCAGCGACCTGCGCTTACCCGGCCGCAGCGGTATGGACATGTTAAAGCAGTGCCGCACTGGCGACACCCAGCCCAGCTTTCTGATGATCACCGCCTACGGCACCATTAACCAGGCCGTGGAAGCCCTGAAAGCCGGGGCCAATGAGTTTCTTACCAAACCTTTTGCCATGGACCACCTGATTCTGACGGTTCGCAAATTGCTGCAGCTCCAGCAAATGAAGACCGAGGTGGAGCAATACCGGCGCCTGCTGGCATCGGACCAGTTCCAGGGGTTAATTGGCCGCAGCCGGGCCATGCAGTCGCTGTATCATCAGATACAGCAAATTGGCCCCGCGGACGGACCCGTGCTGGTGCTGGGTGAGAGCGGCACCGGCAAGGAGCTGGTGGCGAAGGCCATCCATGCCGAAAGCCAGCGCGCCGAGGGCCCCTTTATCGCCGTCAATTGCGCCGGCATTCCCTCCGAATTGATTGAAAGCGAGTTCTTCGGGCACGCCGCCGGCGCCTTCACCGGGGCCCGTGGTTCCCGCCCCGGGCTGTTCATTCAAGCCGAGGGCGGCACCCTGCTACTGGATGAAATTGCGGAAATGCCCTTCGGATTGCAGGCCAAACTGCTGCGAGTATTGCAGGAAGGCACCGTACGGCGCGTGGGTGAAGATACCGAGACGCCGGTGAACGTGCGCATCATCGCTGCCACGCATCAGGACCTGGAGCACTGCATTCAGGACGGCCGCTTTCGGGAAGACCTTTACTACCGGCTGGAAACCTTTGCTCTGGCCATTCCGCCCTTACGTGAGCGCCGGGGGGATACATTACTGCTGGCCCGCCATTTCCTGAAAGCGGCCATTCAGACCAAGGAACCGGCCATCACCGGGTTTACCCGGGAGGCGGAACAGGCGCTCGAACACTACCCTTACCCGGGCAATGTGCGCGAGCTGCAAAACGCGGTGGAGCGCGCCATTGCCTTTTGTGACCAGCCTCAGATAGACCGGCATCACCTGCCCGCCCGCATTGCCGACTATGAGGCCGGCAAGCAGGAATCCCCGTCGCAATTGCAGGCACAACAGGTCGCACCCGGTCTGACCGACACCGGTGCGTTGCCCAGCCTGGAGACGGTGCAGCGCGACTATATTCACCGGGTATTGTCGGTCACCGGGGGCAACAAACGTCAGGCCGCAGCGATACTGGGAGTCACTCGTCGCACACTGTACCGGTGGCTCGCCAAAGACGATGACCCCGCTGACGCTCTTTGACGTCAAACTGAGTCATCATTTCCGCTGGCCAGGGGCTTTGAAGCAGTATCAGCAAGCCTCTGATCAGGGCTATACTGAAAAAAACCCAAACCAAGCCGAGGATAGACTGCATGCTGGTAGTGAGTCTGGTCACCGCGTTGTTGCTGTTGCTGGCGACCTTTTTCGTAGGCTCAACGGGTGGCGATGCAGCCCTTGCAGCCACTGCCGCCACGACTTTGTTGGTGGGTGCTTACTATCAAAAAAACCTCACCGCAATGCACCTTGCCATTCTCGCAGCGGTCACCGTCGTGCCGGTAACCCAGTGGTTTGAAGTGCTGGTGATTGAACGGGACCGAAGTGAGCAACAGCAGGTCGTACGGGAACAGATTGGCCGCCTTTCCAGCCAACTGGAAACCGCCCTGATCGCCAATCGGGGGTATCTGGATGCACTGAGCTTGCTCGCCTCTACAGAACCCGACGTCAGCCAGGCACGCTACCGGCAATGGCTCCAGCAATTGATTCCGGCACAGACCTTCAGCTTGCTGAACACCACCATCACCAACCAGTTCGTGATCACCCACGTGTACCCCCCTGAGCCGCAAAATCTTGCCTTGCTCGGCACCAACCTGGCGCTGGTGCCAGACCAGGTTGATGATATCCGCGAGGTGATGGAAACCCAGATGGCCAAAATCGTTGGCCCCCTGACCGTGTTACAGGGCGACACTGCATTGGTCTACCGCCTGCCAATTTCCGGCCAACCGCACATGATCATTTCGGGCGTGGTCTCACTGGATCAGGTCATCGCGCGGGCTGTTTCTGGTGTGGATAACCTGAAATTAGGCTTGTCGGTCAGCCGAGGTGATGACACAACCCGACTGTTCAGCCAGGGCACACTGGGTCGTCACCGGGTATCCACCCAGTTTGAGCATGGCGGCCTGTCCTGGTCGGTTCTGGCCGAGCCCCAGGCAGGCTGGGTAACCCCCACCCAAACGCTGTGGATGACCCGCGCCTCGGCCTTTGCGGTCTGGCTATTCATCGTCTTGCTGCTGGGTTCGCAGTACCGCGTCATGCGTCAGCGTGAACAGGAGCGACTGCAGTTGAAAATTCAGGAAAGCAAGCTGCTGGAAGCACAGCGGCTAGGCCGGCTGGGTTCCTGGACCTCGTTGCCAGCCGATCAGTTTGCGCTCTCGGCCCCCCTGATGGAATTACTCGGCACCGATCAGCCCAGACTGAACCGGGAGGCGATGATCAACTACATCTACGAGCCCGACCGGCCCTACTTCACCATGCATACCCAGAGCGTACTGGATGGCAGCCAGCCCTTTGCCCGCTTTGAACACCGCATTATTACGCCGAGCGCCCTGCTCTGGGTGGAGCAAACCATTGCACTGAATGACAACCAGGAACTGACCGGGATGCTGCGTGACATCACCGAGATCAAGTCGACCGAGGCCGAACTGCAAAAGCTGAACTACTACGACTCACTCACCGGTGCATCCAACCGGAATTTCTTCGGCAAGCAGGTGCAGCAGGGCATTTCGCTGTCGCAACGCAACCAGAACCACCTGGCGCTGGTGCTGTTCGACCTCGACAATTTCAAAACCATCAATACCAACTACGGCCACACCGTCGGCGATGAGGTACTGAAGCAACTGACCGAACGCATCAAATACTGCATTCGCAACAGCGATACCGTCGCACGCCTGTCTGGCGATACCTTCGCCATCT
Organism: Saccharospirillum sp.; assembly: GCF_039982735.1. Classification (GTDB taxonomy): domain Bacteria; phylum Pseudomonadota; class Gammaproteobacteria; order Pseudomonadales; family Natronospirillaceae; genus Saccharospirillum. The sequence goes on from NZ_JBDWXV010000012.1 coordinate 75,295, forward strand.
GCCTGCAAAACCTGAAAGACCCCAGCCACTCCATCTTTGTGGCTGATACCCTGCTGAAATCCATCACCGAGATCATTGAAATCGACGAGGTGCGCATCAGCATCACCGCAACGCTGGGCATCGCCACCAGCCCGACCGACGACATCGACTACGAGGGCCTGGTCAAGAAAGCCGAGATCGCCCTGCGCAAGGCCAAAGAGATCGACCGCGGCAGCTACCAGTTCTATTCCGACCAGATGAACCTTGAAAACGATCGCCGCCAGGACATTCTGCGCCTGTTGCCCTATGCCCTGCAAAACAACGAATTTCACCTGGTGCTGCAACCCCGGGTCGACCGGGTCGATCAGCGCTGGCGCAGCCTGGAAGTCCTGTTGCGCTGGAACAGCCACGAACTGGGCGTGGTTTCACCTGGCGAATTCATTCCCATCGCCGAAGGCAGCCATTTGATTGTCGAGATCGGCAACTGGGTTATCCGACGTGCCCTGGAAGAGTTCAGCGAGCACCTGGATCAGCTTGACGATGAGGTCGTCGTGTCAATCAACCTTTCACCCAAGCAGCTGGAAGAGCGGAATCTCAGCCTGTTCATCGCCAGTGAAATACACCAGGCCAATGTGCCTGCGCACCGCGTTGAATTCGAGATAACCGAGCATTCACTGACCGAAGAATCCGACACGACACTGACCGCCATGGCCGAGCTGTCGTCGATGGGCATTCGCTTTGCGATGGATGATTTCGGCACCGGATACTCCAACCTGGGCATGCTGCAAGCGCTACCGTTACACGTTCTCAAGATTGATCAGCGCTTTATTCAGCGCCTCGAAGACGGGTCCAGGCACCTGGCCCTGGTCGAAGCCATTATCGATCTGGGCCACACGCTCGACCTGACGGTGGTCGCCGAAGGAGTAGAAACCGAAGCCCAGGTCAGATTGCTGGCGGAGCTGGGCTGTGACGAACTGCAAGGCTATTTCTTCTACCGTCCGCAACCTTTCACAGAACTGTTAAAGGAGCGCGTAATCAGCTAGCAGGCCAGCCTCAGGAGCAACAGGAAACCTAACCAGCCGCTGATCCTGATCACTGGCATATCGCTTTTTTCACCAGCACGGATTCTTCCTGTCGCCCACGCAGTGGCCTTCTGCCAAAACCGGGCTTGCCGCGTACATGGCACCAGGATTTCTAAACTGCGCTCTTAGCTTCAATCTGATCTCTAATCATCTTACCCAGAGGCGGCAATACCGACCGTTCTACCTGAGCAGCCGGGTCCCACAGCTCCGCCGTTGTTAGTGACCGGGCGCAATGCAGGAACACTTCTTCGATGTGCACGCAAATAACACTGATCGGAGTCTGCTTCAGATGTGAAAACTGCACCAGGCTGGCGTCGTCGATGCGAATCTCGGCTTTGCCATTGATGCGCAGCGTCTCGTGAATTCCCGGCACCAGAAACAGGCACCCGACCGAGGGGTTCAGCACAATATTGCGCAGTGAATCGAGTCGGTTGTTGCCTTTGGCATCGGGGATCAGCAGGGTGGTGTCATCGAGTATTTTGACAAAGCCGGGTTCGCCACCGCGCGGCGAACTGTCGAGTTGACCCTGCTCGTTAGAGGTCGACATCACCATAAAAGGCGACAGAGACAGGAACTGACGGGAGTGTACTTCAAGGGCGGTCAATACTTTCTGACGAACCATGTCATGCGGATGGCCATAATGGTCCCGCAGAGCGGCTTCGGAGGTGAGTTTCATACCAATCCTTTCTGGCAGACAGGCCGGCCGACAATGACCGACCTGAGAATGGGAATCACCTCAAATAATGCCAGATCGGGTGCCATAAACCCAGCCGCATTCAAGCCAGCGTGCGCGGATCCACCGACTTCTCAGCCCAGACTTTACGGCGTGACCAGGCCGCCGCCATAACTGTGGTGGCGGCAAACGCCACAAACAGCGCAGCGACCTGCCCGCCAGGCAGCAGCCAGCCAGACACCCACCAGGGCAAAGTGGCACAGAGCAGCCAAAACGCGGCCGCAAGCCGAGTAGCGTATTTGCGTTGCTCCAGAATCCGGCCATTGATAAAAAGTCCTCCGCCCAGCGGAACAAAATGGGCCAGCGCCAGGCCAAATGTCAGGTCATTGGTGAACAGCAGGAACCAGACAGTCCAGCCCATCAACACAATGTGTATTGCGACCACAACGGCACTGGTAACGGCTGACGGCGCGTTATTGAACTTCTGTTGAGTGTCCGGCAGGCAACGCGGCAGTGGATGGTTTTCTTTAACGTCCTCCGGTCGCCAGCCGGTAGGCATACACCAGATACGCAGTTTGTCTTTCCAGCTACGGGCGTGCCAGGCATCCTGAATCAGTTGCCCCCAGACATGCCAGTTGGCAAAAAACGGATTCCAGCTGTGCAGCGGCTTGCGTACGCCATAAGCGCAGGGTTCGTCTGCCAGCTCCGGCTGGTAAGTCCTGAACAGGCGGTCCCAGAGAATGAACACACCGCCAAAATTACGGTCTATATAGGGGTCGTTAATGGCATGATGCACGCGGTGATTCATCGGCGTCACAAACACCTTCTCATACCAGCCCAGCGTGCCGATAAAGCGCGTATGCACCCAGTATTGATAAATCAGATTCAGCGAACCGACAGTGACAATCACCTCCGGAGGAAAGCCGGCAAACAACATGGGCAAATAGAAAATAGAGCCGATCACAAAGCCATTGAACGGTTGGCGCAAGGCCGTAGAAAGGTTGAATTCCTCACTCTGGTGATGCACCACATGAATGCCCCAGAGCACATTGATCTGGTGCTGGCTGCGGTGGCTCCAGTAATAGCAGAAATCGTAAAACACAAAGGCCACCACCCAAAGCAGTGGCGTCATGGTCAATTCGCCGTGAGGTAGTACCGCCCACAGCGTGGCGTAAGCCAGGAAGCTCACCAGCCGGGTGGCAAAGCCCATGGTCTGGCTGAGCATACCGGTGCTGAGCGAGGCGATGGCATCGTTGGTGCGGTAATAACCGGTTTTCTTTCGCCAGTCGACAACCAGCTCGATCAACAGCAACAGCATAAAACCGGGAATGGCATAGAGAATCAGATTCACGCAGAACCTCCACTGGCTGACCTGGCTGCAGTATAGCCGACCGGTCGCCGTGTATTATTGTTATTAAAGCGACAGTCTGACCTCGCACCGGGGCCAAAGGCAACCGATGATCCGTGCCTCTGCTTTTGGAAGGCCTAATACTTAAAACCGAACGCCGACCTTGGCGTTCTGTTCATCAATCCCGCAACTCTTTACCTCAATCCCGCAACAAGGCCCGCACAATGCAGAACTGGGCCAAGTAGTAAGTCAGCATCACCGCCCAGGGCTGGCCAGCGAAGGGCGATGCAAACAGGCCAATGGCGATCAACGAGTCCGACAGAATAAACACCGCTGCCCCAAAAAACGCCGGATACAACGCAAAACGGCTGTTCAAAGCCGCCACGCCCATGAACATGATAGCGACCATGTACGCCAGTACCGGCACCGTAAGAGCGGCCAGATTTGGCCAGCACCAGACTAGCACCGCCATAGCCCACACCAGCAGAAACACCACCCAGGCAAACCGGTCCGGCCGCCAGGCAAAGCGTCGGGCAAACAAAACACCGTACGTCAGTTGGGCAATCAGAAAAGCACCGAGCCCAAACACAAAGAGATTCAGCTCCAGTAGTACATCGCCCAGCGAACTGATCAGAATGGCCACCAATAACCATGGCTTCGCTGGCACCGACGGCGTACGCAACACAGCAAAGGCCAGCAACCAGATCGGCGCCGCCTTGATCACCCATTCGAACGCAAAGGGCGAGCCCAGCATGGCAATCAGATAGATCAGCGCCAGTGCCCAGTAGCTCTGTTTCATCGCAATGTTCATTCTGCTACTCCTTTGGCTTTTTGCCGCAGTTGCGTCAACAGCAAGGTCAACGCAACACCCACGATGACGCAGACAATGCCCAGCCACTGGGCCGCCGATACCGGCTCACGCAGCACCACAAGTGTCAGCAACGCATTGAACAGCGGCGCCGTGGTCATCATCAGCCCGGCTATGTTGGCATTACTGGCCCCCACCGCCTTGATCCAGGAAAAAAACGCGACCAGCGACGGAAACACCGCCACATAAGCCACCGTCCACCACAAGTCAGTCGGTGGTATCAGAATCTCGCCGCGCAAAGCCCCACTCAGCCAGAACGGTACGATCATCAAACTGCCCAGGCCAATGAAAAAGGTCAGCATGCCCACGCTGTTCACTTCCCAGACCGGCAGCTTCTTCAGCATCACCGAATAGAACGACCAGCTGATCAACCCGATGAAAAAGATACCGTCGCCGATCAGTGACTGGCCGCCGATACTGAGCGCCATCTGACCATCGGTCAGCACCACAAAGGCACCAAATACAGCCAATGTGGCGGTGAGCCACTGGGCAACGCTCATACGGCCTATGCCCAGCCAGGCACTGAGCATAAAGATCATCACCGGCATCAGAGCCGCCATGGCGCCCACATTCACCGGTTGGGTGTATTTAAGCGCCCAGTACTGCAGCGTGTTGTACAACGTGACACTCAACAACGCCAGTAACAGCAACGTCTTGAAATGAGTGCGATACCAGGGCCACTGGCGCCGGATGTGCGGAATACCAATAGGCGCGATCAGCAAAAACGCCAGCCACCAACGAAACTGGGACAGCGTAAAGGCCGGTAGCGACACCACGGCAATCTTGCCGACGATGGCGTTGGTCGCCCAAAAAAAGTTAGCCATCGCCGAGAAGCCAATAGCGATGAGGAGCTGGCGTGAAGTCATTGTTATTCGCGTATCGTTGGAATTTATTATGGAGTGGGAGTGTCGGGGTTTTGGGGGGTTGAGGCAAGGTCTACTGAGCTGAGAGCTTTGAGCTGCGAGTTAAGAGCTTTAAGCTGAGAGCCACGAGCTATTAGTAGTGAGTAAAAGGTTTCGGAGTGGGCACGATGTGAGCAGTGGGTGCCGGGTATGCCTCTGTGGGGTAGTCCGCAACAGGGATGTTGCGGTCTAGGCTCCATGGACGGATTCACGCCGACCCCACAGAGGCATACCCGGCGCCCGACGCGGACCCGCGCCACCGACCAAAACTCAACCTCCGAGCCCATAAAAAAAGCGACCCGAAGGTCGCTTTTTAGACAAGCCAAAAAGCCTGTTATTTCTTGCCGCGCAGTCGCTTCAGTTCGCGCAGGGTACGCAACTGGGCTGACGCACGCGCCAGATCAGCAGCCACCACGGCGAATTCTTCTTCGGCGATTTTGCTGGCGATGACTTTCTCGGCATCGGCTTTGGCTTTTTCAGCCGCCGCCATGTCAATGTCACCACCGCGCAATGCGGTATCGGCCAGAATGGTCACGACGTGCGGCTGGACTTCAAGGAAGCCGCCGGATACGTAGAACACTTCTTCCGACCCGTTCTGCAGAATCAACCGAACCGGTGCCGGGTTCAGCCGTGTCAGCAAAGGCGCATGGCTGGGCTTGACGCCCAGTTCACCCATTTCGCCCTCACAGACGACGGTTTCAACCAGCCCCGAGAAGATGTTCTCTTCCGCGCTGACGATGTCGCAGTGTACTGTCATAGCCATTGTTAACCTCCGGCGCGATCAGCCCTTTTTGGCTCGAGCATTGTAGGCTTCCATCACTTCATCGATGGTGCCTTTCATGTAGAAATCCTGCTCGGGAACCTGATCGTACTCACCGTCCAGAATGCCCTGGAAGCCACGGATGGTCTCTTTCAGCGACACGTACTTGCCGGGTGCGCCGGTGAAGATTTCCGCAACGTGGAACGGCTGAGACAGGAAACGCTCAATCTTACGGGCACGGGCTACGATCATTTTGTCTTCATCAGACAATTCGTCCATACCCAGAATCGCGATGATGTCCTTCAGCTCTTTATAGCTCTGCAGAACACCCTGAACGCCACGGGCACAGTCGTAATGCTCGTTACCGATAACCAGCGGGTCGAGCTGACGCGAGGTTGAACCCAGAGGGTCAACCGCCGGGTAAATACCCAGTGCGGCAATGTCACGACTCAATACAACCGTTGCATCCAAGTGAGCAAAGGTTGTGGCCGGTGACGGGTCGGTCAAGTCATCCGCAGGTACGTATACCGCCTGAACCGAGGTAATAGACCCGGTCTTGGTTGAGGTAATACGTTCCTGCAGAACACCCATCTCTTCCGCCAGCGTCGGCTGGTAACCTACCGCAGACGGCATACGACCCAGCAGGGCGGATACTTCAGTACCGGCCAGGGTGTAACGGTAGATGTTGTCCACGAAGAACAGAACGTCACGGCCTTCGTCACGGAACTTCTCGGCCATGGTCAGACCGGTCAGTGCCACCCGCAGACGGTTACCGGGGGGTTCGTTCATCTGGCCGTAAACCATGGCCACTTTCGATTCAGACAGTTTGTCCAGCTTGATAACACCGGCTTCGGACATTTCGTGATAGAAGTCGTTACCTTCACGAGTCCGCTCGCCCACACCGGCGAACACAGACAAACCACTGTGCTCGGTCGCGATGTTGTTGATCAGCTCAAGCATGTTAACGGTCTTGCCGACACCGGCACCACCGAACAGACCGACTTTACCGCCCTTGGCGAACGGGCAGATCAGGTCGATTACCTTGATGCCGGTTTCCAGCAAGTCCTGGCTTTGGGCCTGTTCGGCGTAAGTCGGGGCGTCGCGGTGAATGACCATGTGGTCATCGGCACCGATGTCGCCGCGCTCGTCGATAGGCTCGCCCAGTACGTTCATGATACGACCCAGGGTCGCAACACCCACCGGTACGGTAATACCGGTGCCGGTGCTTTCTACGCTCAGTCCACGCTTAACGCCTTCGGTGCTGCCCATGGCAATGGTGCGTACAACGCCATCGCCCAACTGCTGCTGCACTTCCAGGGTCAGGTTTACTTCAGCGACTTTCAACGCGTCGTAAACTTTCGGTACGTTGTCACGCGGGAATTCCACGTCGACGACGGCACCGATAATCTGTGTGATACGTCCGCTACTCATCTTCTGTATCCTCTCAAAACCGTTTTATGAAACCGCTGAGGCGCCACCCACGATCTCGGCGATCTCTTGGGTAATGGCTGCCTGACGCGCCTTGTTGTATTCCATATTGAGACTGTCGATCAGCTCCCCGGCATTATCGGTGGCGCTCTTCATCGCCATCATGCGCGAAGCCTGTTCGCAAGCCAGATTTTCCACCACGCCCTGATACACCACCGATTCGACATAGCGAACCAGCAGATGATCCAGCAGCGCTTCGGCGTTTGGCTCGTATATGTAGTCCCAGGTATGTCGGCGCGACGTCTCGTCTTCAGCGGCCTTCAATGGCAACAGCTGCTCAATTCCGGGCTTTTGCACCATGGTGTTCACAAACTCGTTAAACACCACAAACAAGCGGTCAATCTTGCCGGCGTTGAAGTCATCCAACATGACTTTCACACCGCCAATCAGGTCACTCACAGCGGGCTTGTCGCCCAGCTGAGTCATGCTCGCGACAACGTCGTAGCCGCGTGATTTGAAGTAACCCGTACCCTTGCTGCCAATGGCACATACTTGCACCGTTGCGCCCTTGTTCTTCCAGTCGGCCACGTCTTTTGCGACCTGCTTGAACAGGTTAGCGTTCAACCCGCCACACAGTCCGCGATCGGTTGAGATTACAATGTAACCCACCCGCTTGACGTCGCGTTCCATCAGATAAGGATGACGGTATTCGGGGTTGGCGTTCGCCAAATGCCCGATCACCGCCCGGATTTTGTCAGCATAGGGCTTACTGGCGTCCATCCGGTCCTGAGCTTTACGCTTTTTACTCGCAGCGACCATTTCCATCGCGGAAGTAATCTTCTGCGTGTTTTTAATGCCCGATATTTTCGTGCGAATCTCTTTTCCGGCTGCCATAGCAATGCCTCAGTTCAATCGGCTGTCCGAAGACAGCCGGTGAATTACCAGGTCTGCGTTGCTTTGAATTTTTCCAAAGCGTCCTTCAGCGAACCAGCAATCTCGTCGTTATAATTGCCGGTATCGTTGATCTGTTTCATCAGATCCGCGTGTTCGCTGTTCATGTAGGAGTGCAGTGCCGCTTCAAACCGCCCGACTTCTTTGATTTCCAAAGCTTTCAGGTGGCCTTCGTTGGCGGCATAAACTGAGACAGCCATTTCTGCAACCGACAAGGGTGCATACTGGCCTTGCTTCATCAACTCGGTAACGCGCTGACCATGCTCCAACTGAGCCTTGGTCGCTTCGTCAAGATCCGACGCGAACTGGGAGAATGCCGCCAGTTCACGGTACTGAGCCAGAGCGGTACGAATACCACCGGCCAGCTTCTTGATGATCTTGGTCTGGGCTGAACCACCCACACGCGATACCGAAATACCGGCGTTCATCGCAGGGCGAATACCCGCGTTGAACAGGTCGGTCTCAAGGAAGATCTGACCGTCGGTAATGGAGATCACGTTGGTTGGTACGAACGCAGACACGTCACCACCCTGAGTTTCAATGATAGGCAGTGCGGTCAGAGAACCGGTTTTGCCTTTCACTTCACCCTTGGTGAACTGTTCAACGTACTCGGCGTTAACGCGCGAGGAACGTTCCAGCAAACGGGAGTGCAAATAGAAAACGTCACCCGGGAAGGCTTCACGGCCCGGCGGACGACGCAGCAGCAGAGAGATCTGACGATAGGCAACGGCCTGTTTGGACAGGTCATCGTAAATGATCAGAGCGTCTTCACCGCGGTCACGGAAGTATTCACCCATGGTGCAACCGGCGTACGGTGCCAGGAACTGCATGGACGCAGGTTCTGAGGCCGAGGCGGCAACAATGGTGGTGTATTCCATGGCGCCATGCTCTTCCAGCTTGCGCACCACGTTGGCAATGGTCGATTGCTTCTGACCAATGGCAACGTAGACGCATTTAATGCCGGAGTTTTTCTGAGCCATGATGGCATCGACGGCCAGAGCGGTTTTACCGGTCTGACGGTCACCAATGATCAGCTCACGCTGACCACGGCCAATCGGCACCATGGCGTCAACGGCTTTATAACCGGTCTGTACCGGCTGGTCGACCGACTGACGGGCAATAACGCCCGGCGCGACCTTTTCCAGCGGATCTGTCAGGGTGGTTTTCACCGGGCCCTTGCCGTCGATCGGGTTACCCAGGGCGTCAACGACGCGACCGAGCAATTCCGGACCAATGGGAACTTCCAGGATGCGACCGGTGCACTTACAGGTCTGGCCTTCGGCCAGATCCTTGTAGTCACCCAACACGATCGCACCAACAGAGTCTTGTTCCAGGTTCAGGGCCATACCAAACAGCCCGTTGTGGAACTCAATCATCTCACCAGACATGACATCGGCCAGACCATGAATACGCACGATACCGTCGGATACGCTGACGATAGTGCCTTCGTTCTGGGCCTTGGAGCTGGTATCGAGTTTGCCGATACGCTCCTTGATGATGTCACTGATTTCTGAAGGATTCAGTTGCTGCATTCTTTTTCCCTCACTAGGAATTCATTGCTTCAGCGAGTTTCGCCAACTTGCCGCGGACCGACCCGTCGATGACCGTGTCACCAGACCTGATCACCACTCCGCCCAGTAATGACTCGTCGATTTCGACGGTCAACTGCACCTGGCGGCTGAACTTGGCGGTCAGTTTGTCGGCCAGCGTCTTTTGCTGGCTGTCGCTCAAGGAAAATGCACTGGTCACCAGAACATCGGCGGTTTTTTCCTGCTCCGCTTTCAGCACTTCGAACTGTTCGCTGATCTCGGCCAGCAGTGCAAGACGACGATTTTCAGCCAGAACGCTGACCAGGTTAGACCCGCCCTCGTTCAGAGCATCGCCGGCGAGTTGCTGCAAAGTTTTGGCTTTGTCAGCGGCGGACAGCTCAGGATTGGCAATGAGTCGTTCAACCGTCTCATGCTGACTGATAGCGGCCAGCGTCGACAATTGCGTCGACCAGGCATCCAGTTGCTTACTGTCCAGAGCTGCGTTGAACGCGGCTTTGGCGTAAGGACGGGCCAGCGTACTTAATTCTGCCATGATCCCTCCTTACAGCTCGGCTGCCAGCTTATCCAACAACTCGCTGTGTTTTTTCGCGTCGACTTCGGAGCCCAGAATGCGTTCCGCTCCAGCCAGGGTCAGTTCGGAGATCCGGCTGCGCAGTTCTTCCCGCGCGGCGTTCACTTCCTTATCAACCTCGGACTGGGCAGAAGCCACAATGCGCTCACCTTCCACACGAGCTTCAGCTTTCGCTTCATCAACCAACTGCGCAGCGCGCTTGTTGGCTTGCTCGAGGATGGCAGCGGCTTCCTGCTTGGCTTCCTGCAGCTTTTTCGCCACATCGTGCTGCGCCAGTTCAAGATCTTTGGCAGCACGGTCGGCGGAATCGAGCCCTTCGGCAATTTTCTTCTGGCGGGCCTGCATGGCATCCATAATCGGAGGCCATACAAATTTGGCGCAGAACCAGACGAAAATGGCAAAGACGACGATTTGTCCAATAAACGTTGCGTTGAAATTCACGCCTTCACCTCGTTTTGGTTGGTTTAATCAGAGTACCCAAAGGACCGATTGATTAACCAGCCACTACGAAGATCAGGTACATCGCGATACCAACACCGATAATGGGGATCGCATCTACCAGGCCGGCAACGATGAAGAATTTGGTTTGCAGCATGGGGCCCAGTTCAGGCTGGCGTGCTGTAGAGTCCAGCAACTTACCACCCAGCAAGCCGATGCCAATAGCAGCACCGATTGCACCAAAACCCATCATGATCGCAGCGGCAACAAATACCAGTTCCATGTTTTTCTCCTAAGTTTTCTATCGTTAAGGTTTAGAGCTTTCAAGTTAAAACGTTTTTCAAAATTCGGGGCAGCCAATGAGCCTACCCGATGACCTAGTGGTCTTCGTGGGCCTGACTCAGGTACACGATGGTCAATACCATAAAGATGAACGCCTGCAACGGAATAACCATGATGTGGAAAATAGCCCACGCCATCTGCAGCACGCCAGCAAAGGCGGCGAAAAAGATGCCGGCACCAAACATCAGCGCGATCAGAATAAAGATCATTTCCGCTGCGTAGAGGTTACCGAACAGACGAAGACCGAGAGAGAACGGCTTCGCGATCAGTCCGACCAGCTCCAGAAAGAGGTTGAACGGAACAAAGATCCAGTGATTAAAGGGTGTGAACGACAGTTCCTTGATGAAGCCAAAGCCCTTCACCTTGAAGGAATAGTAGATCATCAGGAAGAATACAAACACAGCCGTGCCCAGGGTGATGTTCGGGTCGGTTGAGGGAACGATCTTCTGATACTTCACGCCCAGAAGTTCTAGCGTGTAAGGAATCAGATCGACCGGCACGATGTCCATCAGATTCGACAGGAACACCCAGACGAAGACGGTTAACGCGATCGGAGCAATCCACGGGTTCTTGCCGTGAAAGGTATCCCGCACCTGGCTGTCAATGAACTCGACGATGGTCTCGACAAAGTTCTGCATGCCTTTAGGCACGCCCTGAGTGGCTTTCTTGCCCACTCGCCAGAACGTAAACAAAAAAATCGCACCCAGGAGAATGGACCATACCATGCTGTCTACATGAAACGCCCAGAACCCCATTTGGTTGAACTCTGCGGAACAGCCACCCAGTACCCACTGCGTGGATTCCAGAGTCGAGCCGTCGCACATCGTCGCACCCGCTTCCAACTTCCCATAAGTGAGGTTGGTCAGGTGGTGCGAGATGTACTCACCCGCATTGGCATAACTGCCTGCTTCACTTGCCATATGTCACTTTACCCCTATTGGCCGCCCGTTAGAGCGGTTACTTAACCAGAATCGGTGCCAACATTGCCGACAGGGTGTTCAGTATCACCACCATCAGCAACATTGTTATGGCATTCAGGTCCGGCTGGGTCACCCACACCGGTATCAAGCCTGCTGCCAGAATAATCCATTTGCCAAACAACCCCTGGGACGTCGCCACCACGAACAGGGCTGTGTGACGCGAGCCGAAGTGCCGCAGGCTGCGCCAGGTAAAATAACTTTGTGCCACCACACACAGGGCACCGGCCCAGATCACTTCAAACCAGACATCCGGAGTCACCACCACCACTGCCAGGCCGATGACCAGGGCAGCGATTGCCTGAAACGTCACTAGCCGCCAGGCCGGGGGCCGGGGAACCGGTTTGGGCCTTGCTTGTTGAAACACCACTGTACTGTCCCGGTTATTGTCGTATGCCCTGTTGTTTTCCCCGTTCAGCGGTATGCAGAGGGCTGAACGGTCGGGCGGTTTGGGCGCCTTTCCCAAGGCCTGCCCCGCTTATCATCCGGGTTTGAGCGGTACCGGGCCATTGGAGGCTCGGCAAAACTCGGCAGAGTATATTGGAGTCGGCTAGCCGCATCAACACGCAACACACCCTCATTCCGACTTGGGCATTATCGGGCAAATGGCTGTTTTTGAACGCAATTTGACCCGACTGAACACTGTCAGGCCCTACTTTACGTGGTTCAGGATACCGTCGAGCTCATCCAGGCTGTTGTATTTGATCACCAGCGAGCCCTTGCCACGCGCACCGTGCTTGATCGACACGGTGGCGCCGAGGCGCTGAGACAGCATCTCTTCAAGATTCTGGATGTTGGCGTCGGCTTTGTGTTCCGAACGGTCCAGCCCTGTCTTCTTGCCTTCTACCAGGTTGCGCACCAGCTGCTCGGTCTGACGAACCGTCATACCTTTGGCAACCACCTGGCGAGCTGCGTCTATTTGCTGCTCACCCTGCACGCCCAGCAACGCCCGGGCGTGGCCCATTTCCAGGTCACCGTGTTCAAGCATACGGCGCACATCAGCTTCCAGACTGATCAGTCGCAGCAGGTTGGTCACCGTCACCCGGTTTTTGCCCACGGCCTCGGCCACACCCGCCTGGGTAAGATCGAACTCCTTCTGCAGGCGCTGCAATGCCAGCGCTTCTTCCATCGGGTTCAGGTTTTCGCGCTGAATGTTCTCGATCAGCGCCATGGCAATGGCGTCTTCGTCAGAGACATCGCGGATCACGGCTGGAATCTGATCCAGCCCGGCCATCTGGGAGGCGCGCCAGCGGCGTTCACCGGCAATGAGTTCGAAGGACTCGGGGCCCTGAGGGCGCACCACAATGGGTTGCATAACGCCCTGGGCGCGAATGGATGCGGCCAGCTCTTCCAGTGCATCGGCCGACATGTCGCGCCGCGGCTGGTAGGTACCCCGATGAATCCACTCGACCGGCAACAGGCGCAAACTGCCGTCATTGACATGGGAGACCGGCTGATCGGCAATGGCCTCGACTTCCCGTCGGGTCGTGATCAGAGCGTCCAGGCCACGTCCCAAGCCTCGTTTCTTAGCTGCCATTTACACAGATCCTGTTAAATGTTCGGTATCGGGTGGTTTGATGCCCTCGACCCGGCGAACCAGTTCTCCGGCCAGCGCCAGGTACGCTAGCGCGCCCTTGGAGGAGCGGTCGTACTGCAACACCGGGGTGCCATAGCTGGGCGCTTCCGCCAGCCGCACATTGCGCGGAATCACCGAGCTAAACAGTTTGTCGCCAAAATGGTCTTTTAACTGATCGGAGACATCGTTGGTCAGGCTGTTGCGCGGGTCGTACATGGTGCGCAGCAGGCCGCCGATTTCGAGTTTCGGGTTCACTACTTTCTGAATGCTTTGAATGGTGTCCATCAGCGCAGCCAGGCCTTCGAGGGCGTAGTATTCGCACTGCATCGGGATCAACACCTGCTCGGCGGCGGCCAGGGCGTTTACCGTCAGCATGTTGAGCGACGGCGGGCAGTCGATAAAAATATAGTCGTAATGATGCTTCACTTCAGCCAGGGCGTACTGCAGCCGGTGCTCTTTCATTTTCACCGACATCAGTTCCACTTCAGCCGCGGTTAGGTCACCGTTGGCAGGCAGCAGGTCGTAACCGGCTTCAGGTGTGGTAACAATCGCCTCGGCGCAGCCGGCTTTGCCGGTGATCACATCGTAAACGCTGAGGTCGATTTCATTCTTGCTGATGCCACTGCCCATGGTGGCATTGCCCTGGGGGTCCAGATCCACGACCAGCACCTTGCGCTTCATCGCCACCAGAGAGGCGGGCAGATTGGTCGCGGTGGTGGTCTTGCCGACCCCGCCTTTCTGGTTGGTAATGGCAAAAATATGTGTCAAAGCCGAATCCTTATGTCGTTCGGGCCGACAACTGTACCAGATGTCGTGCGTCCGCACTGAGTAAAGCGCTGCCCGGAACGGTAAGCGGTGTGACCCGATCGATCTGGATATCGCCCGGCAAAGCGGTGATTTCGTCGGTCGGATACAGTCCTTTCATGGCCAGAAAGTGGCCACCCGGTGCCAGCAGATGCCGGGATTTTGCCACCATATCGGCCAGGGTGGCAAAGGCACGTGACGATATTTGTGAGAAGGTTCGCTCCGGCTGCCAGGCTTCGAGGCGGCTGTGCACCACGGTTACATTACCGACACCCAGCTCCAGTTTGACCTGAGTCAGAAACCGGGTCTTCTTACCGTTGCTGTCTAGCAGCGTGACCGGTTTGTCGGGATCTACCAGCGCCAGAATCATACCTGGCAGGCCCGGGCCGGTGCCGACATCCAGTAAATCGCCCGGGCCGACGAACGGCAGAATCGACAGGCTGTCGAGCAGGTGCCGGGTAATCATTTCCTCGGGTTTGCGCACCGAGGTCAGATTGTAGGCCTTGTTCCACTTGGCCAGCAGCGCATGGTAAGCCAGCAATCGCTGTTGAACAGCCACGTCAAGTTCAATGCCCAGTTCAGCCAGACCGTCGCTTAACAGCGATGCATAGCGCTCACTCATGCGCTGTGCTGCTCGACCTGAGCCGCCTTGCTGGCCGCGGACTGCTTCTTCAGATGAATCAGCAACATAGAGACTGCCGCCGGCGTGACGCCGGAAATACGCGAGGCCTGCGCCAGAGTCTCCGGCCGGGTCTGTTTCAGCTTCTGCTTTACTTCGTTCGACAGGCCGCCGATGGCGTCGAAATCCAGCTCAGCCGGTAGCTTCATGCTTTCGTGGCGGCGCAGGGTATCGATGTCGTCCTGCTGACGCTGAATATAGCCTTCGTATTTGGCGCTGATCTCGACCTGTTCGCTGACCGCCGGGTCGAGCAAGTCAGTCGGCACCAGTTCGGCGATGTCGGCATAGGTCAGTTGCGGCCGTTTCAGCAAGTCGCGCAGGGTGGTCTCGCGTGACAGTGGCTGTGCCAGCTTGTCGTGCAAGGCTTGCGCCTCGGCCGACTTCGGCTGTACCCAGGTGCTGTTCAGCCGCTGGGTTTCGCGGGCAATGGCTTCCTGCTTGGTGCTGAAAGCCGCCCAGCGCGCGTCATCGACCAGGCCCAGTGACCGGCCAGTTTCGGTCAGGCGCGCATCGGCGTTGTCTTCGCGCAGCAGCAGGCGGTATTCGGCGCGGCTGGTGAACATCCGGTACGGTTCCAGAGTGCCCATGGTGATCAGGTCGTCGACCAGTACGCCCAGATAGGCTTCGTCACGGCGTGGCGTCCAGGCGGCTTCACCGGCAGCGCGACGGGCCGCATTGACCCCGGCCAGCAGGCCCTGGGCAGCGGCTTCTTCGTAGCCGGTGGTGCCATTGATCTGGCCAGCGAAGAAGAGGTTGCCTATGAATTTGGTTTCCAGGCTGTGTTTCAGGTCACGCGGATCGAAGTAATCGTATTCGATGGCGTAGCCGGGCCGGGTGATGTGGGCGTTTTCAAAGCCTTTGATGCTCTGAATAAAGGCGATCTGCACGTCGAACGGCAGGCTGGTGGAGATACCATTCGGGTACATTTCATAAGTGGTCAGGCCCTCGGGCTCGACAAAGACCTGGTGGCTGGTCTTGTCAGCAAAGCGGGTGACCTTGTCTTCAATCGACGGGCAGTAGCGCGGGCCAATGCCTTCAATTTCACCTGCGTACATGGGCGACTGATGCAGATTATCGCGGATGATATCGTGCGTGCGCTCGGTAGTATGCGCAATCCAGCAGGCGACCTGGCGCGGGTGCTCTTCGACCCGGCCCATGTAAGACATCACCGGCAGCGGCGTGTCGCCCGGCTGTTCGGTCAGTTGGCTGTAATCGAGGCTGCGGCCGTCGATGCGCGCCGGGGTACCGGTTTTCAGCCGTCCCACCCGGAACGGCAGCTCACGAAGGCGCTGCGACAGCGCATTGCTGGGCGCGTCGCCCATGCGGCCACCGGAATAGTTCTGCATACCGACGTGAATTTTGCCGCCGAGGAAGGTGCCGGCGGTCAGCACGACGGTGGTGGCCATGATATGAATACCGGTTTGAGTGACCACGCCGGTCACCACGTCGTTTTCCAGCAGCAGATCGTCAGCCGACTGTTGAAACAGCTCCAGATTCGGCTGCAATTCGACGATTTCCCGAATCGCGGCCCGGTACAGCTGGCGGTCGGCCTGGGCGCGGGTGGCGCGTACGGCCGGGCCTTTACGGCTGTTCAATACCCGGAACTGAATACCGGCGCGGTCGGTGGCACGCGCCATGGCACCGCCGAGGGCGTCGATTTCCTTGACCAGATGACTCTTGCCAATGCCACCAATGGCGGGGTTGCAGGACATTACCCCGACGGTATCGGCGTTGTGGGTCAGTAGCAGCGTCTGGGCACCGGTGCGGGCAGACGCGAGCGCTGCCTCGGTTCCGGCATGACCGCCACCGATCACTATGACATCGTAACGCTTGGGAAATTGCACTGAACACCTCGGGTTGAACTGAGCCGGGCCTGGTGATCAAATTTTCACCAAATCCCGGAAAATGGGGCGCAGATTATACGGATTTGTGGGGGCATTTGGCACCCCCTTTCTTACTGTGGCTCGGGCTTGTTTGGTGGCTTTGGTCCGCGCCGGATACCGGGTGTGCTTCTGCGGGGTCGGCGTGAATCCGTCCGTGGAGCCTAGACCGCAACATCCCTGTTGCGGACTCCCCCGCAGAAGCACATCCGGCACCCGTCGCTCGCCTTCTCAACAATTCCGAATGTTCAGAGCCTTTGGCCTCTTTAGCTTACAGCCGGCCATGAACGGCATTGAGGAATACCTTGGTCAGCACGGCTGCGTTCAACGGTTGTGGGTTGCCACCGGCTGAGGGGTCGACGGCGGCCAGTCGGCCGACTTCGTCTGCCTGGTCGTCTTGCACGCCGATGGCGGCCAGCGTATGTGGAATACCCAGGTCGCGACGGAACGCCAGTACCCATTCCAGCAGGGCATCGAAGGAGGTGTCTTCAAGGCCCACGGCCTGGGCCACAGGTACCATGCGGTGCTCAATGCTGGCGCGGTTGTGCACCATGATGTAGGGCAGCACCACGGCATTGGTGAGGCCGTGGTGGGTGTTGTACATGGCGCCGACGGCGTGGGAAATGGCGTGTACGCCGCCCAGGCCTTTCTGGAAGGCTATGGCGCCCATGCTGGCGGCGGTGAGCATTTTGGTGCGCGCTTCCAGGTTATTGCCGTCTTTATAGGCAACCGGCAGCGATGCCGCCACCAGGCGCATGCCTTCCAGGGCGATGCCCTCGCAGATCGGGTGGAAGCCGGGCGCGCAGTAGGCTTCGAAACTGTGGATGAAGGCGTCCAGCCCGGTTGCGGCGGTGATGTGAGGCGGCAGCGCCGTTGTGACTTTCGGGTCCAGAATGACGGCGACTGGCAGCATTTTCGGGTGAAACACGATGATTTTGCGGTGTTCGGCTTCGTTGGCGATGACCGAGGCCCGCCCTACCTCCGAGCCGGTACCGGCCGTCGTCGGAATGGCGATAACCGGGGCGATGCCCTTGGCGTCGGCGCGAGTCCAGTAATCGCCGATGTCTTCGAAATCCCAGATCGGCCGGGTCTGGCCCGACATAAAGGCGATGGCTTTACCCACATCGAGGCCGCTGCCGCCACCGAGGGCGACGACACTGTCGTGCCCGCCCTGGCGATAAGCCGTTACGCCGGCTTCGACCATAGGGCCTGTCGGGTTGCCTTCCACGTCGGCAAAGAGTGCCGCACCGAGGCCGGCACTGGTCAGCGCTGCCAGGGTGTCGGTCACCATGGGCAGACCAGCGAGCCCACGGTCGGTGACCAGCAGCGGCGCCTTGAAGCCCAGTTCCTGGCACAGCGCGGGCAGTTCCTTCAATCGGTCCGGGCCGACCAGGATACGGTTGGGCATGCCCCAGTTGGCGATTAACGAGGTGTCGGTGGTCATGGGTCAGCCTCCGCTGGGCAGTCGTAAGTGAAAACTCTTGGGTTGGGTCAGGGCGTCGTACCCGATTTCGGACAGCGACGCACCCCGGCCGGTATGTTTGACGCCGGTCCAGGCCAGGGCCGGGTCGAGCACGTCGCACCGGTTCATAAACACCGTGCCGGTCTGGATCTCGCGACCGAGGCGTTCGGCCGCGTCCAGGTCCCGCGTCCAGATCGAAGCGGTCAGGCCAAACTCGCTGTCATTCATCAGCCCAATAGCTTCTTCGTCCGAGGCCACCGGCATGATGCCAACCACCGGGCCGAAGCTTTCCTCGGTCATCACGCGCATGCTGTGATCAACCCCGGTCAGAATTTGCGGTGCCAGGTAGGCGGTGCCAGGCTGGTCTTCGGGGAATTCGCCCGGTTGAATCAGCGCTGTGGCACCGGCTTTGACTGCGTCGGCAATCTGCCCGCGCACAAAGTCAGCCGCCGAGGCTTTGACCAGCGGGCCAAGCGTTGTGGTTTTTTGCAGGGGGTCGCCCAGCACCAGTTTGCGGGTTTCAGCGACCAGCGCATCGACAAAAGGCTGATACACATCCTGGTGCACGTAAATGCGTTCCACCGAGCAGCAGCTCTGGCCGCTGTTGAAGAAAACGCCATCGGCCAGATTAACGGCGGCATCGGCAATATCGACATCCGCGCGCACATAGGCCGGGTCTTTACCACCCAATTCCAGGGCGGTACCGGCAAACTGGCCGCTGTCGGCGATGGCTTGCTGAATGCTTTGCCCACCGCGAACTGAACCGGTAAAACTGACGAAACGAATGGCCGGTTCTTTCAAAATAGCCGCCGTGGTTTCGTGGCTTAGCGTTACTGCCTGGAACACTCCCTCCGGCAAGCCAGCTTGCAACAGAACACGCTGCAACCGTTCGGCACAGAGCAGGGTTTGCTGGGCATGTTTGAGCAACACCGCATTACCCGCCGCCAGCGCTGGCCACACTGTATTGACCGCCGTCATGTAGGGGAAATTCCAGGGCGCAATGGTCAGCACCACACCAACCGGGTCGCGTCGGATGTAACGCTTAAAGCCGGGTTTATCCGGCATATCCAAGTCGGCCAGAGCGCGCGGCGCTATCGCCAGCATGTAACGGGCGCGTTCGCTGAAGCCATTCACTTCACCGCCCCCCTGACTAACAGGGCGGCCCATCTGCCAGGCCAGTTCTTCAGCTAACTCGTCGCGCTGCTCGTCAAGCAGTTCAACCGCCCGCTCCAATATTTCCACTCGTTGCGCCAGCGGCATGGCTTGCCATTTTTTCTGGGCAGCCGACGCTTGCTTTACCGCATCACGGGCCTCGATCTCACTCAGATAAGGCCGCTCGGCATACTGGGCGGCGTTTACCGGGCTGATGATTTTTGCCATCTCAGTCATATTTCATTTCCTGTTATGTGTTCGAGTGCAGCTCGTGTCATGAGTTGGAAATTCGTGGTGATTTAACCTTTTACTTGCTCAAGGACTGTTGGGTGCGTCTACTGGGGGCCGTTAGACAACAGGGATGTTGTCTCCGAGTCTACATGGATGTATTTACGGCGCGCCCCCAGTAGACGTACCCGACAGTCCGATTGGCACCGATGTCAAAGCCACCACCTACTCGAATTGCCCAGCGAATTTCTAACTCATGACACAGGCAACCTATCAAATAATTTCGAAGTACCTCTGCAATTCCCAATCGGTAATGGCTTTTCTGAATTCGCGTTCTTCCCATTCCCGGGTCGCCGCATAGTGCTCAACAAAGGCATCACCGAAAAGTTCGCGCGCTGCTTTTGAGGCACGCAACCGCCCGGCAGCCTCCATTAGCGTCGCAGGTAATGTTCGTTCGGGCGAGAACTCGACGTCGTAGGCCGTGCCTGCAATCGGTGCGTCCGGTTCTATCTTGTTTTCTATGCCCCACAAACCCGAGGCTAACGCAGCGGCCAACGCAATGTACGGGTTGATATCAGCCGCTGAAATTCGGTATTCGACACGTTGTGACTTGGGCGACCCTGGAATGGCGCGCAAGGCGCAGGTGCGGTTTTCAATGCCCCAACTGGCAGCCGTCGGTGCCCAGGCGCCGGGAATTAACCGGGTGTAGCTGTTGACGGTGCAGGCGATCATCGCCAGGAATTCCGGCATTAATGCCTGTTGCCCGCCGATGAAATGGCGCATGGTCTCAGACATCTTGTGTTCGCCACCGGCTTCATCGTAAAACGCCGAGGTACCGTCTTTCTTGTGCAGCGATACGTGCATGTGACCGCTCTGGCCCGGGTAGTCGGCCGACCACTTTGCCATGAAGGTGGCCATCATGCCGTTGCGCTGGGCGTAGACTTTGGTGAAGGTTTTAAACAGGGCGGCTTTGTCGGCGGCGTCTAGGGCGGAATCGACCGCCAGAGCCGCTTCCAGCACACCGGGGCCGGTTTCGGTGTGAAAGCCTTCCATCGGCATGTCCATGGCGTTGCAGTAATGCATAAAGTCGTTGTAGAACTCGGCCATCACCGAGCTGCGCAATACCGAGTAGCCGAAAAAGCCGGGCGTGATGCTGGTCATCTGCTGGTAGTGTTTGTCGCGCACCGACTTGGGGGTTTCTTCAAACAGGAAGAATTCGAATTCGCAGGCGGCGAGTGCGTTGAACCCAAGGCCGTCGGCACGCTCCAGTACCCGACGCAACAAACCGCGCGGGCAAATGGTTTCGGCCGGGCCGGTGAATTCACAGAGAAAGAACAGGGTGTTGCCTTCCGACGGAATCTCCCGACAGCTATCCGGCACGATGTTGACCCAGGCATCCGGGTAGGCGGTGTGCCAGCCGGTGTAGTCGACGTTGTCGTAGAGTTGGTCGTTACTGTCCCAGCCCAGCACCACATCACAAAAGCCGAAGCCGCCTTCCAGTGCCGACAGGAATTTACTGCGGCTCATGTACTTGCCACGCAGTACCCCGTCGATATCGAACACCCCGACTTTTACCTGGCTGGCATTGCGCTCTTCAATAATGGCTTTGGCGTCTGCTTTGGTTTTTACGTCTCTGGGCTGCATCTCAACACTCCTTTTGAACTGGCCTATAGATATACCTCTCCCGCCTGGAAGAGTCATCGGTTTGGCTTAAAAAAAAATCAGGAAATCGCTATTCAGCCAAACCGGTCGGGCCGAAACGCACCAAGGTCGACCGCGGCCGGTTCCCCGTCGACCAGTTGGCCCACAATTTGTGCACTCCCGGCCGACAGTGTCCAGCCGAAGGTGCCATGCGCGGTATTAATAAAGAGGTTGTCGGACGGGCCCTTGCCGATGGCTGGCGGACCGTCCGGTGTCATCGGCCGGAACCCGGTCCAGGCTTCGGCGGTCTCCAGATCAGCAGCCCCTGGGAAGCGCATGGCGGTGGCACGTTTCAGGGTGTCGAGTCGGCGGGCGGGTATGTCGCGGTTAAAGTCAGCCAGTTCGACAAAGCCGGTTACCCGCAGTCGGTCGTTAAGCCGGGTGGCCACCACTTTGAATTCATCGTCGATCACCGTCGATTGCGGTGCCTTGTCGGGGTTGGTCAGCGCCGCCGTCAGCGAGTAACCCTTGACCGGGTAAAGCGACAACTTCAGGCCAAACTCCCGGGCAACCTCCGACGACGCCGCACCGGCGCAGAGCACAAACGCATCGGCTTCGAGCTGCTCGGCAGCGCCCGGTTCATTGGCCCGGGTCAGTACCAGGGCGACCGGTTTACCAGCCTCGGTAATAACCTCGGCAACCGACTGGCCGTAATGGAAGTTAACACCCTGTCTGGCACAAACGTCCGCCAATGCCCGGGTAAACTGGAGGCAGTCGCCGGTGCCGTCGTCTTTCAGGCGCAACGCACCCAGAATGGGTGGGTTACGCGCCAGGCCCGGCTCAACCGCATACACCTCATCGGGTTCCAGCATCTGGTGCTCAATACCCAGGCGTTGCAACAACGCCGCGTTTTCGCGCAAACCCTGCTGGCTTTTCGCGTTGCTGGCCAATTCCATCAACCCGCGGTGGCCGCCGGAAAAATCGAAGGGGTGTTTCTGTTCTATATCGATGAAACACTCGCGACTGAAAGCCGCCAGCTTTAGCATGGCGACTTTGTTCGCCTCGAATAGCCCCGGCTGGCGCGCATAGCGCCAGGTATCCCAGAGAAAGCGCAGCGTTGACAGTGACGGCGGTTGTTTCATTTTCAGCGGGCCATCGGCCGATAGCAGCCAGGGCAATGCCTTGCCAATCATCGCCGGTGACGCCCAGGGGTAGACGTAGCCATAGCTGCGCTGGCCCGCGTTGGCTTTACTGGTTTCCATTCCCGCTGATGGCTGGGGTTCAATCACACTGACGGTGTGACCGCGTTGTTGCAACGCCCAGGCAGTGGTCACGCCGACCACACCGGCACCAATTACCGCTATATGCATGCTTCAGGCTCCTGAGTGCTGCTGCCAGACTTCGATGGCGGCGGCCAGGTCTTCCAGCGACGCGCCGACCGATTTAAACACCGTAATCTCATCGCCGCGCTCGCGGCCCGGAGTTTTGCCACGCAATAGATCGGCCAGGTCGGCGCAGACATCGTCGAATGTGAAATCGCTTTCGTCCATAGCCTGCAACAGGTCACCGGCTTCACCGCGGGCACCAGCGTAGGTATCGACGAACACCTTACCGCGGGCTATGGCCACGCTGTCGCACTCGCGCATGGTGGGTCGAAACGCACCAACCAGATCCAGATGCGCACCGGGCTTGAGCCAGTCGCCTTTCACCAGGGCCTCGGTTGATAGCGTGGCACAGCTGACGATGTCGGCCTGGCTCACGCTGTCGGCCAGGTCGGTCACAACACTGGACTCAAAGCGGTTCTGATACTGCGTTGCCAGTGCTGCGGCTTTCTCCGGATTGCGCCCCCAGATCTGCACTTTCCGAATGGGCCGCACACTGGCGTGGGCTTCAATCAGCATGGGTGCCAGTTTGCCGGTGCCAAGCACGACCAGCGTTGCCGCGTCAGGGTGCGCCAGTTCACGCGCGGCCAGGGCTGACGCAGCGGCGGTTCGACGCCGGGTCAGTTCGCTGCCATCGATACAGGCCAGAGGCTGACCGGTCTCGCCATTGCTGAGTAAATAGACCCCGGAAATGGCTGGCAGACCGGCGGCTGCATTTTGCGGATAGACGTTGACCATCTTCACGCCCACGTAGCCATCCGTTTGCCAGGCAGGCATCAGCAGCATGGTGGCTTCACCGTCTTTGCGATGCATCGCGTGATGGTGGCGTGGGGGCGCTTCAACACCGTCGACAAAAGCGCTCGCAATACGTTCGATCAGTGCCGGCCAGGCGAGCAACCGAGCCACCTGTTCGCTGCTAATAACTTCCATTGACTGCCTCCGTGTCCTTGATGAACGCTGCTCAATTTGGATTTTCATCATACGAGGCTGACCCTCTGTTGCAAGCACAGTACCGTCTAAGCGTCACCTTACTGACCGCTTTAACCGATTTTCTCTGAACACAGCTCGCTTGCTTGCATTGCTGGTCCTGTATCTATACTCCGCCGAACTCCCCCTATTGGAGCTTGTTGTGGGTTGCTGGGCGCACTTGAAGAAAAGGAAGGTGTAAACATCGGTCTTAGTGTTAAGCTGGGCCTGGATGCATTGTTTTGAATACGCTGATGACATCAAAAGGACAGCTTGCCACGACAGGGAACCGTGACATCGAACCGCCTTCCAGAGGCTGGTTGGGTAGCTGGGTCCCGTGGCATTCACCTCCCTTACAGCGATGCCTTGGTATCGCCTCTGTTCTGACGTTTCTGGCGTTCGGCCTGGCCGGTATATTGTTTACCGGGGCGGCCAATGCCGAGATCCGGTTGTCGCAAATCAACAACCATCTAACGCTGAATGCACTCAACGGTGGGCTGCTGCCCCTCGATACACCCCCCAGCCTTGATGCTTTACCGCAGACGTTCGAAAGCACCCCGAATTTTGGCTATGTCCGCGACGACCAAAAGGCCTGGCTGGCGCTGAGTGTCGTGAATGACACCCAGCAATCCGACTGGACGCTGGCCATCAACGCTGAAGCCGCCGATTACGTAGACGTCTACTCGGTTATGGCGGGCCAGGCCATTGACCTGAATTCCCCCATCTTTATCGCCGGCGACCGTCGCCCCAGCGGCCTGCGCCGCTATCCGTTCCCCGGTTACCTGGTGCCAATAGCCATTGCCCCCGGTGACACCCGGGAAATCTACATCGCCGCCTATGGTCGCAGCACCCTCGCCCTCGACGTCAGTCTGAACGATGAGGCGGCCCAGATACACTCGGCCACCCGTGAAATGGTACTCGATGTACTGCTGATCACACTCAGCGGTGCCATGCTGCTGTTCAATCTGGTGATGTGGCAAGTAGACAGAGACCGCTTCCGCTTTAACTACCTGATTTACCTGAGCGGCATTATTCTGTTTTCGATCTACAACTCGGGGCTTGGCTACCTCTACCTTTGGCCAGCTTCGACCTTTTTCCAACAGAATGCCGCGTTTTTTGGGCTCGCGATGTTCTTTTGGGGTGGCTACGGTTTCTGTCAGCATTTTCTGCGCACCCGCATCCATTACCCGCGGTTGCACCATGTGCTGAGCGGGCTGCGCTGGCTGGGTATTGCATCAATTCCCTTTGGCCTGCTGGATATGGTCAGCCACGCGGTCACCATAGTCACCCTGGCCAATATGATCTTTTTTGTAACGGTCATCTATCTCGGCATCAGCGCTACGTACAAAGGCCTGAATTCAGCCCCGCTGTTTCTGGTCAGTTGGTCGGGCCTGGTGATTTGCACCCTTCTGTACAATCTCTATGTGCAGGGTGCGTTGCCATCCAATTTCTTTGTGCAGCGTGCACTGTTGTTTGGGGTGGCATACGAGTCATTGCTGATGTCAGTTGCCCAGGCCAATTACCTGCGTAACGACCACCGCGCGCGCGAAGAGCGTGAGGCAGAAGCCAAAGAGGAAGCCCTGCAGACACTGGCCCGGCTCGACCAGGCCTTGCAGGATGCCCGTGACGCCAGCCGCAGTAAGGATGAATTTCTGCGTCTGGTCAGCCACGAATTGCGCACCCCCATCACCCACGCATTGGGTGCACTGGCCGAACTGGCCAGCAGCCCTCTGAAAGCCCGGCAGCAGGAACTTCTGTATTTGCTGCAAAACGCGACTCACACCACTCACCACCAGGTCGAAAGCCTACTTTCCTATGCCGAACTACTGGCCTACCCGGTGGTCAGCCGCCCGGCGGTGGTTGACGTGCGCAGCCGACTGGGGGATTGCAAAAACCGGCTGTCAGCGGCTTTCTCGACCCACGGCAGGGCCTGCACCCTGATCGGAGCCGACACCTTGCCCGGCGCCTTGTCACTCGACTGGCACAACACCCAGCATATTCTGGATCACTTGCTCGACAATGCTCTGCAGCACAGCCAGTCCGGCGATATAGAAATGAGCGCACATTTCGACGCCACTGCCCAGCGGCTAAACCTGACCCTGCGCCAGCCCAACCCCATTGATACCATTCATACGCCACCGGTGACCGACCTGGCCAACCCTGAAAACCCAGCTGACAAGACGCCTCTTTCGGGCCCGACACTCAGCCTCTATCTCAGCCAGGCCTTTGCCGACATTCTGGGCGCCGAACTGACGCGAGAGCAGCATGCCGACCACACCCTTACCCGGCTGAGCCTGCCTTGCACCAGCGCTCCCGAGCAGGAAGGCATGACCACTGAAGCGGCGCCATTGGCTGGCAGCAAAGTCCTGATCGTCGAAGACAATCTGCTTAACCTGAAACTGCTGACCGCCATTCTGGAGCGGGAGCGGTGTGAACTGGAAGTCGCCTACGACGGACTGGGCGCGGTGGAGCAAGCCGCTGCGGTTCAATACGATTTCATTTTGATGGACTGTCAGATGCCGAAGATGGACGGCTTCGAAGCCACCCGCCAGATCCGCAAGAGCGATGGCCCCAACGCCAACACCCCCATTCTGGCCATCACTGCCAACACCATGGAACGCGATCGCGACGAAGCCTTCTCGGCGGGCATGGATGACCTGATCCCCAAACCCTTCTCCCGACCGATGCTGGTAGAGCGCCTGCTACACTGGCAACAGGGCCGCCCAACCTGACTGCCCGCTGAACCCGGGTCGGCATCTTTACGCGCGCCGACTGGCCCGGGCTGGCATCGCGAGGTAAGGTTGCCTTACAGAGTTTTGACAGACCGCTGACGATGCCCACAAAATCGATGTTCCCAGCCGACGGCCTAACGCCCACCTGCCACCTGCGCAACCTGATGCTGATCACCACGGCCAGCCTGCTTCTGGCTGGCTGCGCTGGCTACCAGAGCTATGAAGCCGGCACGGTCAGCCAGCAGCCGGCGGCAACCGGTACCCATGCATCCAGACCCGGCAACACCACCGACCCAACCGGCCAATCCGCCGTTACAAGTCAGTTACAACGGGTTTACCAGCGGTATCAGGGCACGCCCTATCGTTATGGCGGCACCACACCCGCCGGCTTCGACTGCTCGGGGTTTATTGTGACAGCGTACCGTGAAGGCTTGAACCGCACCGTGCCCCGCACCACTGACATGATGCTGAGTGAAGGACAGTTCGTACGGCGAGATCAACTGCGCGAGGGGGACATCGTCTTCTTTCGCATCGGCGGCAAGGAACAACACGCAGGCATTTACCTGGGGGATAATCGCTTTATCCATTCGGCTACGTCGGTCGGGGTAACCGAGTCATCGCTGGGCAATGCCTACTGGCAACAACGGTATTCACAGGCGAGACGTTTTCTTTGATAAATTGGGTTTCGGAATATGCTACTGAGGTAGCACCGGTGGCCGCCGCGGGCGATGGTCACCGATGGGAACCCAAACTCCGATGCCTAAACAGCTACCTCAGTGGCGGCGCGTACAGTAAGCCGCCTTTGTTCCACAGCTGATTCAGCCCCCGCTCGAAGCCCAGGGTTGAATCCACACCAACATTGCGCTCGAACACCTCGCCGTAATTGCCCACCTGGCGAATGATCTGATAGGCCCAGTCGGCTGACAGGCCCATGGCTCGGCCCGTATCTGCGTTCACGCCAAGCATGCGCTGAATCACGGGTTTCGGGGATTCCCGCATGGCGTCGACATTGCTCTGGTTAACGCCGTATTCCTCAGCATTGACCATGGCGTAGACCGTCCATTTGACGATGTTGTACCACTCCATGTCGTCCTGGCGAACCGCCGGACCCAGCGGCTCCTTGGAAATAACCTCAGACAGAATGGTGACGGCTTCCGGGCTTTTCAGCCGGGTACGCTGGGCATACAGCTGCGACAGATCGGAGGTTAATACGTTGCACCGGCCAGCCTCGAAGCCGCGCAGCGTCTGGTCGGAAGTGGCGAAGACCACGGGCTGATAGTTCATGCCGGTTTCCCGGAAGTAATCAGCCACATTCAATTCACTGGTGGTGCCGCCCTGAATGCAGATCGCCGCGCCATCCAGTTCCTGTAGCCCGCTGATCCCTGAAGACTGGGTAACCATAAAACCCTGGCCATCGTAGAACACAATGCCCGCGAAGATCATGCCCAGGGTGGTGTCCCGGGCGTGGGTCCAGGTGGTGTTGCGCGACAGCATGTCCACTTCGCCGGAGCCCAGGGCGTTGAACCGGTCGCTCGGCGGCAAGGGCGTGTAGCGTACTTTGCTGGCATCGCCCAGCACTGCTGCAGCGACTGCCCGGCAGACATCCACATCGAGACCGCTCCATCGGCCTTCGGCATCGGGGTTCGAGAAGCCGGGTATCCCGGTCGAGACACCGCAATCGAGGTAGTTTTTGCTGCGCACATCACTGAGTGTTGAGGCCTGCGAAGCGGTTGCCAACAGTGTCAGCCCCGCCAAAACCCCCATCATTCGACGCCCTGCGGACGCTACTGCATTGCTGCCCATTCTGAACCCCTGCTGTCGCTACCCGAGCCCGGTGGCATCGGGTGTGAGCCTGGTTAACACGGCCCTTCGGTTGTCCGGTCACTATTCATCGGTAAAGGCATCGGTACTAACACCGATACAGACTGATAGTAGCAGCCTGACCACCGCCTATCATTTACCGGCTAACCGATCCGGTCAAGGAGGGCAGATCGAGCCCCAGATCCGGGCTGCGCATATTGCCGGACCAGTTCATACCGAGGCTCGACGGCCATTCGCCGCTGCGCAGGGCTTCAAGCAAAGAAACGCCCAGCCCCCCAAACCCCAGTGACACCTCGGTCGTCTGGCGCTGGGTAACGCCAGCGCCGATGTCCATTTCCGACAGTGACATTCTTGAGAGACTGCGCCCGTTGGCTTCGATGCCCACATCGAAGGGGCCGGTTGCCAGGTCAAAGCGGTTCGGGTTGGTGACCACCAGGTCCAGTGCCAGCGTCAGGCTGGTGAAGCCGATGTCTTCTACCCGCCAGTCAGCCAGGCTAACCTGAGGCGACTTCGGTACCGGCACGGTAAAGTCGTGTGACCAGTCGAGCTGGCGCGCGCCCAGCACAGGCACCGACAGCGTCGGCTGCAGTTTCAGTTCCAGGTTGGCTTCTCCAGCGGCATAGGCATCACGCGCGCGCTGCAACAGACCGGCAGCAGTGACGGTCCAGTCGAATTCCAGGGTGGTGGATGAGCGGGCCGCCAGGCCGTTTAGTGTCGGGGTGCCCAGGTCGATCCAGGGTTCGCCGTCGAGCCAGAGCTGGGCGGCAAATTCGGTGATCGGCAGGCGATAGGCGTTGGGGTTGGTCAGTTTAACCTGGCTGGAGCCGTTGACGCCGGTCCAGGTGATGCCGGTCAGCCGGGTGGACTGGTGATCAAAGCTGGGCTGGCGATAGGCATCGTCCACCCCAAAACCGGCACAACCGCTGAGTATAAAGGCGGTGGCAACCAGGCCACCCAGACTTAACCATTGCTGACGCATAGTGTCGATTCCATAACGTGGGTAAACCCTCACTTTACTGGATCTGGTCCACAAGGTCCCGCCTCAGTCGATCAATTTTCAATAACCCGCAAAACTTCCAGACACGCACACAGCGTATGGTAATCACACTTGGCACCGGCGGCGCTCTTCTCGTTGGAGACTTTGCGGTTATCCCGGTACAGCACTCTGAACCAGGCACCGTAGTCGTGGTCGACAAAGTGGTCCCAACTGTATTGCCACAGCTGCTGGTAGCAGTCGCGGTAGCGTTCGTCATCGGTGGCCTGCAATAACAGCGCGGCGGCGGCAAAGCTTTCGGCCTGCACCCAGAAGTATTTGTCGTCATCGCACCATGTGCCTTCGGGGTCGAAGCCGTAGACCAGGCCGCCGTGTTCGGCATCCCAACTGCTTTGCCAGGCCCGGTCGAACAGGCTTTTTGCGCGTTCAATATAGCGCGGTTGCGGGTCATGGCGGTGCAGCATCAGCAGCAGTTTGGTCCACTCGGTCTGGTGGCCGGGCTGGAAGCCCCAGGGGCGGTAGAGGTTTTTCGGGTCCTCTTTGTTGTAGTCCCAGTCGATGTTGAATTCGGTTGTGTAATGCTCCCAGACCAGTCCGTCGGTGAGGTCGGCCTGACGAAAAGCGATGTTGTCGGCGAGGGTTTTGGCGCGTTCGAGAAAGCGGTTGTCCTGGCTGGCTTCATAAGCCGCGATCATGGCTTCGCAGAGGTGCATGTTTGAGTTCTGGCCGCGGTAGTCGCTGAGCACGCCGTGGGCGCTGAGCTCATCGGCATAGAGTCCATAGTCGGCTTGCCAGAAGCGCTGTTCCAGCAAATCATAGGTGCGGTGCAATGGGTCCGCATTGTGGATAACGCCCGCTTTCAGACAGGCGGAATAAGCGAGCAGGACGAACGCATAACCGTAGGCTTGCTGGGTGAGGTCTTCGGGTTCATGGTCGCGCAGGGTCCAGGCATACAATGCTTCTTCGTCACGCCAATGGACCTGCTCGACATAGTCGAGGCCGCGCCGGGCACGAATTCGATATTCTTCGAGGTCAAAGTGCAGGCCGGCCAGAGCGTAGTTCACCACTAGGCGGGTGCTGCTAACCAGCTGACGAAAGCCAGGGTCGAAAACATCGCCATTGTCATAGTAATTGTGAAAAAAGCCACCGCTCGGGTCGTCGACTCGCGGGTCGTAAAACGCCAGTATCGACTGACAATGCTGGTTCAAAAAATCACGATCGTAAAAATTCACAGAGCGGTCCTCTTTTTTGGGTATCTCTAATGTCGGAGTTTGCTCAGGAGACCAGCAGGGGGTGCCGGGCCAGGGTCTTGAGCGTTGCTCTCGGCGTATCGGGCATCATGTTCCCTTCCTTCTCCTGACTCACCCCCCTCATTTCAAACTCACCACAACGCCTTGGGTTTTCCGGTAACAGGCGGCCAAATCGTAAACCGACAACACGTCCCGGCCAAAGGGCTGGCCTTGCCAGCGCAGGGTTTTGGCTTCGCCGGGCAGTAATGTAAAACTGTTGTCGCTCCAGCGACCGGTGCCCGGGCTGTCCAGTGTGACGAAGTGCGCGGGGACGTCGGTGCTCAGGGTTGCCCAGAGGCTTTCCGTGTCTTCACCTGTCGCGATGGTCAGTGCTGCCTGCGGCAATTCCAGTTGCTTCCACACAGCAAAGTAAGCAGTGGCGTCGCATTCGCCTTTTGTAACGGGAATCGTCGTTGTGCCGGTTGTTTGCTCAAGTTCATAATCGCCGCGGGCAACGGCAAAGGTTTCAGTTGGGTTTTCCGCGGTTACCTCTATCAGGCACAGGCTCTCCCCGGCTTCCAGTCGCTGGTTGATCGGCGTTGTTTGCACGACTTTCCCGTCCAGCCCGATGATTTGCCACTGGCCACTCAGTTGGGCCGGTACGGGCAAGTCGTTCACGGCAATCAGTTGCTGCGTCGCACCTTCGCCGATCCAGAACCATTGCACCGGCTGGTAAAAACGCCGGGCGTGGTAGTGCATCTGCTTCCAGCCGCCGCCGTATTCCAGGCTGCTCCAGGAGGCCACTGGCCAGTTGTCGTTTAGCTGCCAGTAGAGGGTACCCATGCAATGCGGGCGCAACGTGCGCCAGTATTCGATGGCGGTTTTCATCGCAATGGCCTGTTGCACCTGGCTTAAATACAGGAACTGGTCGAAGCCCATCGGGAAGCGAAAATAGCGGGTGAACATCTCAACGATTTTGGCGTTCCCGGCCGGGTTTTTCTGATGGACCTCCATGACCGGGCTGGTGACATTGTGGTCATCGGGTTCGGTAAACGATTCAATAACGCCTTTCGACGGGAACGACTGATAGCCAAATTCGCTGCAGAAACGCGGTTTAATGTCATAGTAGGCGGAAAAGGATTTGCCCGAATGCCAGACGTCCCAATAATGGATGTCGCCTTTGTTGTCATCGTGCCAGGCGTCGCCAAAATCCAGTTCGCCGTTGCACGGCGAACTGGGCCAGAACACCCGACTCGGGTCGGCGTGCTGCACTGTGTCGTCCAACACCCGGTTAAGCCGATCGTAATTAACCAGATACTTTTCGCGGTTGTTGCGTGACGTTTCATACCAGTTGATGGCGCCGATCACTTCGTTGTCGCCACACCAGATCGCAATGCAGCCGTGGCTTTGCAGGCGCCGCACCTGCCAGTCGACTTCGAGAGTCACATCGTCCAGAAACGCCGGGGTACTTGGGTAGAGTGAACAGGCAAACATCAGGTCCTGCCATACCAGCAGGCCCAGCCGTTCACAGGTTTCATAGAAGGCATCGTGTTCGTACAGGCCGCCGCCCCAGACCCGGATCATGTTGAAATGCGCCGCGGCCGAAGCTTCGAGCAGGTGGTGATAGTGCTCGGGTGTGTGGCGTGCTGGAAAGGCATCGGCCGGTATCCAGTTTGCACCCTTGGCAAAAATTTCGACGCCATTGACCACAACCAACATTCGGTTACCGGCCTCATCGGCACTCAATTCCCAATGCAGATCGCGCAGACCGATGTCGCGTTGCCAGAGCTGGCCGTCCATCTCGACCGCCAGCCGGTATAGAGGTTGGTCGCCATAGCCATTGGGCCACCAGAGCGACGGATCGGTCACCACCAGTTCGGCCTGGCCCTGGTTCTGCCCGGGCATCAGGGTCAATTCAACCGGCTGCGAGCCGGGCAGCCCGAGATGAAGGCGCTGTTCGGTTTGAGCGGCACCCATTGTATCGACCGTGACCTGCAAGCGTGCTTCACCGGGCTGGTGCTGCTGGGTGACACGAACGGTATCGAGCAGGCGATCGGAATGCACCTGAATCAGCGGTGCTGTATAGAGGCCCGTCGACATCAGACAAATGCCCCAGTCCCAGCCTGCGTCGCACTGAGTTTTGCGCACCGTGTTCATGTGCGGTATCTGGTTGTTCGATTCACTGTAAGGCACCGGGAATGGCAGTTGCGCAGCCCGATCCGAACCCAGTTTGGCGGCATCGTGCATGGTGATGCGCAGGCGGTTTTCGCCAACCCGGGCCTGGGATTTAATGTTCAGATAAAACCGCCGGAACAGGTTCGACAGTTCAGCAACGGGTTCGTCGTTCAACGTGACCGATGCGTGAGTATCCAGATACTCCAGTTGCAGGGTGATATCGCGGAGCAGATCCTGCTCCGACAACTCGAACGCTCGCTCAAGCACCCAGTTGTGCTGATGCACCCATTGTACCCGGCCTTCGTTGTCCCGATAGAAAGGGTCGGGAATGTCGCCGGACGCTAACAGGACATGATGCACATCCACCGGAACGTGTACATCATAGCATTGCTCTGGCGCGTCCTCGCGGAACAGCTGCCACTCCTTTAGAGACACGGTTTTAGTGGCCATGAAGAACCTCCGATCGGTTGCGGTCTATCCATAGTACCCGGGTCTGCAAAAATCCGAAACGCAGGTCTTCGCGCACGACCAGCCACAGTTCAACTTTATTCCGATGCGGACCAGTTCAGTCATCGCTTAACAGGACCACCCGAAGATGGACCCAAAAAACGAGCCTTCCGTAGCCCGATAGTAGAACAGACCAGCTAACTATTGCTTAACAAACCGAATGGCGTCGGCGATGCTATAGCCGGAATCGCTGCCGGCATCCAGACTAACCCGATTCTGTCCGGGATTACCTGCATCAAAGGTAAACGTTCCCAGTGACTGCCAGCTGCCGCCATTCTGGGTCTGGTTCTTGCGAACGTCGGTCACTTGCCCCTGATGGTACACCCGGTACAAAATGTTATCGGGCCGGTTGCTTGCTGATGTCCAGCGAGCAAACACTTGATAGGCCCCTGATTCCGGTAGAGTTGGCTCCCAAACAGCCCAAGCTCCCTGGTTGGCATTACTGCTGCTGTCGGCCAGATAATCAGTTGCCCAGTACCCACCGACTGATGTGCTTGGGTTCCAGCCAGTGCTTTTCAAAAAGCTATTGCTGGTATTATCAACAACGATGTCCATACCTGTCGTAGAGCCCGGGTCGCTTTCATTGGCATAGCCAATCTTCTGACTGAGCCTGGGGCCTACTGAATAGAACATATGCCATTGACCGTTCTCATAGTGTAGGAAGGGCTCCGCAGCTTTGTTGTACTCAGGTCCAACCGATTCCGGGTTGTAAAAAATACCCAGGTGATTTTCCAGGGAGAAGTCGGCCCCTACTTCTGTATAGTAAATATTGGATGCGCCGTGATACAACACAAATTGCTGGCCATTGTCCTGCCACAAAAATGGACCGGAAATATTGCTGAGACCGTCGGGTGCTGATGAAACCAGGGCGCCATCCCTGGGCGTAAACTGCTTGCCATCGTCGGACGTTGCCAGAGCAATACTGCGCGTCCCATTCCGGTTAACCATTAACAACATGGTGTACTTGTCACCCCAGTGCGGGATTTCATAATCGAATACCCGGGCATAGGATGATTCGCTGTATCCGCTCCCCAGGCCAGCCTGGGAAAAGTCAGATGCTGTCAACGAGACGTTGTCATTAGTAATCGTCCAGTTCAGTCCGTCCGTTGACCAGGCCCAGCGGGTGACGCTATTTTCGCCATGATAGTACATGAAGAATTTCTGATACTCAGGCATCCAGCGGACATTGGGGCCAGAGACATGAGAAACCGAGAATTTCCCTTGCCCCTGATTGTCGATAATCGGGTTGCCACTGTATTCGGTGTAAGGCCCCTCAATATTATCGGCATAGGCCACGGAAATGCCACCCGGCGAATCATGTGGTGCGTAGTACAGGTAGTAATTACCCAGTGTATTGTTCGCATTCTCAGATACTTTGATCAAACTCGGAAAAATGATTTCACCGGTTGGGTTGTAACTAAGGTCGTTGGGGTCGAGCAGTAAAGTCTGGTGACTCAGGTTCGGCTGAGCATAGGCCCACCCGGTGAGACACAGTGTTACCCATAAGAGCAGGGTTCTCTTCGAACGATTTATCATTGTTGTTTCCTCGAAGTGTATTTTAATGAGTGCTGTTTATGGTGGAGTTAAATAGCGCCTGTGTTGTGATTGGAAGGTCGAGTGGCTGGCTGGGACCAACCACTCGGGCGAGAATTCAGGCTAACTGAAGCCGGGCATCCTGTGCTTGCAACGCACCCTGGACGGCGGTGACGTTCACCTTATGAATGGGTGACCCGGATTGAATGGCCGTTGCGGCCGCAGCACCGGCCGCCTGACCAATCGACATGGCGATGGGCGTTACCCGAATGGCAGAAAATGCATCGTGATCGGCACTGATGCAGCGACCGGCAATGATCAGATTGTTGCATTGTTGAGAGTAAAGGCTACGCAACGGGATGTAATAGGTGTGGTCGGGTGACAGGTGGATTGAGTCTGTCGCCTCCTTGTCGGGTGAATGCACATCGATTGGATAGGCACCCTGAGCAATGGTATCCGGGTGTCTGGTTTGATTGATGATGTCATCCGCAGTCAGGGTGTAATCCCCCTGAATGCGTCGGGTATCGCGAATACCAACGTGATAGGGCGTCGACAACAACACACTATTCTCAAACCCGAGTGCCTCTGATTTAAGGAAATCAAATATTTGATAACACTGCCGGCGGCCCTCTATTTCGGCTCGGGTTACGTCCCAGGGGTTGGTACCGTCGTACCCTTGCAGGCGTGACGAGTTAACCACGACAGTGCCACGTTCGTTGGTTTCAAAGAACAGGATGTATTGGCGGGGAATAGTCACCTGGTTACGTTCCCGGTAAGCCATCCATTGTGGACCATAGGCTTTCAGGCTGAGCCGGTCTGACGTCAGTGCTCGTCGCACCCCTTCTTCCGGACCCAGGTCAAACTCGTAGTTGCCTGGGTTTTGCTGAACATCCTGTTTAATACGTTCTATATCCACACCACCAATTTTCACGTTCATTGTCATAGGCTGGGTGGCGTTGTCGCTGTCGCGACCTTGCAGGAAGGGTAAGCCAGCCCTGGTTGCAACATCACCATCACCGGTGGCGTCTACATAGTGATCTGCCGTCAACGTAGACAAGCCAGCTTTGTTGCAGACCACCAGGCCGGTAATGCGGTCGTCTTCTCGGGTCACATCCGCAAGCATGGTGTGATATAGAATATCTGCACCCGCTTCGACCACCATTTCTTCCAGCACACGCTTGAGTGCTTCAGCATCGAATGGAGTAACGGTTGAGCAGTAAGTTATCGAGTCCAGCACATGGCCGGGCGATGCACCGGCGGCCTTGAGACGCTCGACCATTTCATCGGCCAAGCCCCAGACTACCTGTTCGCCCGCTGGGTTGTGAAAACTCATCATCGGACTCACACCCATCATGGTGAGGGTACCTCCGAGAAAACCGCCGCGCTCGACTAACAATGTTTTTACGCCCATGCGCGCGGCCATGGTGGCAGCCATAACACCGGATGGTCCGCCACCCATAACCACTAACTGGTAGTCATGAACGGGTTTCGCTGTGGTTGTAGACTGTACAGATGGTGAAGTCTTGATTGTCATAGTTACCCCTTAACGCCCGACATCGCAAAGCTTTCAACGATTTGTCTCTGGGCAATGATGTATACAAGTAGAACCGGAATGACAGAGAGCGTTGTCGCCGCCAATTGGAGGTGCCAAAGTGGCAAGCCATAAGCGTCCGAGAAATTAGTCAGAGCCAGCGGCACGGTAAACATTTCCTGATCGCTCAGAAAAACCAAAGGCTCCAGCAACAGGTTCCACGAATGAAGAAACGAAATGATCGCCACGGCGGCGAGTGCCGGCCGTGACAGCGGCAAGGCTATGCGCCAGTACATGCCAAAACGGCTCAGCCCATCGAGTGTGGCTGCTTCTTCCAGCTCCTTTGGAAGTGATGCAAAAAACTGCCGCATCAGAAAAGTCGCGATAATGCCCTGAGAGCCGAAGACCGGCAGCAGTATCAGTGGCCAGTGCGTGTTCATTAATCCAAGCCATTTCATCAGAAAGAAGTTCGGAATAATGGTCACTTCATCGGGCATCATCAGGCCCATCAATAACAGCAGGAAGATGACATTGCGACCGCGAAATCTCATCCGGGCAAAAGCAAAACCGGCCAAAGATGATAAAATCAGAATCAACAGGGTGACCAGGGCCGCAATGTAGAGTGAGTTAAAATACTGCTGGGCAAAAGGCTGATAGCTGAAAATTTCAACGTAGTTATTCCAGGCGAATTCACTGGGAATGAGTGTTGGCGGAAAGGCCGTAATCTCATTCTGATTTTTCAGCGAGCCAGAAACCATCCAGATAAACGGGAAAACGAATGGAATGCTGGCACCGAACAAAGCCAGGTACCAGAGTATTTTCTTTACCGGCAAGCGAACCGACCGCATCAGCCAGGACTCCCGTTGTGAACCGGTGCTCGATTGTATGGCATGATCCATTTCAGTCTGTCTCCCGTTTCATAAGCCATTGCGCCAATGTGAGCCCAAGCGTAATGAAGAACAGCACCACGGCCAGAGAGCTGGCATAGCCGACTTCAAAGAATTCAAAGGCACGCTCATAGATGTAGTAGGCCAGAACCAGGGTGGCATTTTCCGGGCCGCCGTTGGTCATCAGGTAAATATGATCAAAGACCTTGAGCGATCCGACTACGGTCACAATTGTGATAACCAGAGTGGTTGGCGCCAGCAGTGGCCAGGTAATGTTGCGGAATATTTGCCAGCGATTGGCGCCGTCGAGTACGGCCGCTTCGCGGTAATCCCTGGAGATGGTCTGCAGCGCTGCCAAATAGAGAATCATGTTCAGGCCCACATTTTTCAGCACCCGGGTCACAATAACGCTGACCATGGCCCAGTCGGGTTCGCGCAACCAATTGGGGCCTTCAATGCCGATCAGTGCCAGCATCTGATTTACGCCGCCGGATTCCTTCTGCAATAGGAAAGTCCAGACAATCGCCCAGGCAGCACCGGCCGTTACCACAGGAGCAAAGAACAGGGTGCGAAATACAATGACGCCACGAAATGCCTTGTTCAAAGCCAGCGCCAACGCCAGCGACAAAGCCACATTCAGTGGCACCAGGCCGCCGGCGAAAATCAGCGAGCTCCTAAGCACCTGCCAGAACTCAGGATTATCGAACAGAATATTGTGATAGTTTTTGAGGCCAACATAGGTTGAGCGCTGCGAAAGAATGTTCCATTCGGTCAGCGAATAGCCAAAGATTGCAATCAGTGGACCGACAAAGAATAAACCAAATCCCAGCAACAGTGGGCTGATAAAAGCCCAGCCTGAGAGTGTTTCCTGAAACTGCATAGAGCGTTGTGAAGCAGCCGTTGTCATAACCAACCCTTGTAGGAAATTGAGTGAACCTCGCCGTCATAAGAGGGGCTGAGCGCAGTATCTTTTTGGCTGCGGTCAGCCCGGGGTTCAGCGGGAGTTCGACCTTGCTTAAAGCTCTCGTTCAATCTGAGCGCAAGCCTGGTTTAGAATGCCGCTGATATCGGCATCTTCACGCCACAGTTGGTCCAGTGTGCCGCGCGTGGCCGACCGAATCATTGGCAATTTCTCGTGCGCTGGCAGCACCGATCCATTGGCGATTTCAGTGCCGACGATCTGCATCATATCGGCGCTGAGGTTTGGGTTGGATGTCAGGAACACATCCGAAGCCAATACGCTGCTGCGCGCCGGTGGGAAGTACTCGGCCATGCGCTCTACACCGACCCGGTCGGTCATGTAGGCCAGAAATTCCGTAGCCAGTTCCCGGTTCGGGCTGTCTTTGAACACGACAATAGCGGCCTGACCAATAATTGGGCTGTCACCGGCCGGGCCCGTTGGCATGGGAGCGATGCCCCAACTGAAGCTGGCATCGGCTAATTTCGAGACACGTGAGATCTGGGTATAGGTCATCGCAGACTGGCCGTTAAAGAAGTCGCCATTCTCCCCCGGCGGAACAGCCGAGCCATCGTCAAAGATCATAGAGTGATAGAGCGATACCGCTTCAATCGCAGCAGGAGAGTCGAGTCGGCAAGTGCTGCCTTGCCAGACATCCTCGCCGTAGGCTCTGACCAGTGGCACCAGCGTATCCCAGACGCGGGCGTCGTAGCCCTGACCATCCATCGATTCGAAGCCGAAACGAACCTGATCCAATGCGGCCAACTGGCGCGATGCATCGCGCAGTGCTTCCCAGGTCCAGTTGCCTTCTACGGCCAATTCAGCCGGTGTTTGTAAGCCGGCGGCCTCAAACAGGTCCGCGTTGTAGAACATTACAAAGGGCGAAGTCGAGAATGGTACGCCGTAGAGTTCACTGCCATCGCGCCACAGGCCCATGGCTGAATCTGCAAAATCGTCCAGTTGGTAGTCAGCAGTGGTTGTCAGCGCCGGGCCAATGTCGTGAAGTACATCGGCGCTAATAAAAGTTGGGGCTGCACCTTCGAGCATCCAGCCCATGTCCGGTGGGTTGCCGCCGCCGATTTGCAGCGTCAGTTTCTGGATGTAGTCGCCAAAGGCGATGGTTTCAAAATCCACGTTAACGTCCGGGTGGTTTTGCTTAAAACCGTCGGCAAAGCCATTCAACATCGCCAAATGCTCTGCACTGCCTGTCCAGACCGTAAAGCGCAGGTCTTCGGCCAGGGCCGTTGTAGCGGTGACGCCGATGGTTAGGGTGAGTAGTGACTGTTTGATTAAGCGCATTATCATTTAAGCCTCTTTTTGTTGTTCCGGCGCACTTTGCGTGGCCGGGTTGGTTTGTGGTTAAACGCCTGATTGGTATGTTGGTGTCGCCGTAACCCGTTCAGGGCCGACAGTTGCGCCCGTGCGGAAACTGCAGGGCAGGGTGATCTGGGTGGCCGAGTGCGCGATTTTGCGCTCAAGCCGGGCCAGCAGGGAAATAAAGGCCTGGTAGCCCATTTCCTCACGCGGGATGGTGAAGCCGCTCCAGTCCAAATTCAGCTGGCTTGGTGCGTCCGGTTCGCCCAGCAAACCAATAGAAAAGTCGGTCGGAACTGCTATTCCCCGGTTTGCCAGCTGTGCGTATAGGGCTTCGGCTTGCTCAATGTCTTCAACAACGACCGCACTGATACTGCGTTCCAGCAACTCACTGACCACATCGTCCGTGATATCACTGGCGGCCAGCCGCAGCCGAAACTCGGCGTTTGCTTCGACCAGACCCTGTTGCAGTGCATTGCTGTACCCGGCCTCGCGATCCCGGTGCCGTTCAATTGGCTGAGGTTCACCAAGGTAGGCAATACGGCGGTGGCCGAGCTGGTGCAAATGTTCGATGACTTCAAGTGTGGCGCGTCGGTAGTCGGCCGCGACATAACTTAAGGTCCGGTCCGGTGCGTCCTTTCGACCGATGTAGACAAACGGAAAGCCTTCATCCTCCAGCCGCACCAGATCGTCGATGGGCGGGTTCCGACCCAGCAGGATCACGCCATCGGCCAGACCGAGGCGGTTGATGCCTTGCTGATAAATACGTTTGCGGCCCCCACTGACGGGAACGGAGGTGAACAACATCAGGTCGTAGCCATTAGCTTCGGCAGCTTTCTCGACGCCTAACAGAAAGGGGCGGAAAAAGTCGTTCTGCTCTTTGGGAAACACCGGCTCGAAGCTGAACAGGCCAATGATGCGGCGCTTGCCACCGGCGAGCGTCTGAGCGACTACGTCCGGAACATAGTTCAACTGTTTCATCGCTTCCAACACCCGTAAGCGAGTGTCATCGCCCACACGAATGTTGTGACTGCCCTTGCCACGAATCACGGCCGACACTACTGCCGGAGAAACCCCGGCCAGGCGTGCGACATCCGATTGTGTGGTGCGTTTGCGACCGTTACTCATGGCAGACAGCAGCCCATTTCAGTGTTGTTTTAGGATATTGGTGCTTCAAGTCAAAGTTAAGATAAAGCGCATTATCATTGCTGTCAACTCTCGTGTCATTGGGAACTTCGCGAGTCGACCAGAAAGGCAGACTGAATAATTTCAGTGGCACCGATATTTTACAGGGCTCTAGCGCCATGAGCGCGCCTGCATCATAAACGCGACACCCCACATTAACAGCGCAACGATAGCCGGGTGTAGTGCACTTATATCGTTGGCGAGGGATCCATTGGTCATTGAGCTTCCCTGGAATTCCACCAATCGGGAGACCAGCCGCTACATACCAGCCTGGCCAGAACACCAGACTGTATGTCTACATCGCTTCTATCAGTCGCCCGTAATACCGTGAACTCCATCATATAAACACACTAAATACCTTCCCTTTATAGTTGTCTGATTTATAGAATCGCGCACCTGTCAAGGATCGCCTGACGTACATGGAGCTCGTAACGTGAAAAGACTCGTCCCTCTGCTAATTCTTAGCCTGGCCCTGTTTGGCTGTAACAGCAGCTCAAATTCCTCCGGTAATACCCCTCAAGATTCGTTCGAGCCGGAAATCGTTGCACTTGAACGCGTAAAGTTGCTGGACGTCACTGGACAGCCACTGACAAACGTCGTGTTTTCAATCGAATCAGGTACGTTGGAACGCAGCAATGCGACCGCACCGAGTGGTTTCTTTACTACCGACGGTGCCGGGCAGGCGACCGTTCCTGGCATGAGCGCTGGCAACTATGACCTTTCGATCGACATTGAGGGGGCGGAAGCGGCGCTCAAGATGAACGTAGGCGTTCAAAACACCAGCTCGGTGGTGACCATCGCGATGCCTGTATTGCTGGGAGCAGACAACACCCTCACGTCGGTCGAAGGCAAGGGGTTTTTCGCCTCCTTCAACGGCATCATTTACGACCGCACAGGCCCGGTTGAAGGTGCCCAGATAGAACTCTCTGCAGGCGCTGCGTCCAATGGAGCCATCGCAACGGCCATCAGTGACGAAGATGGCCATTACAGCCTGATCGTAAACGTTGGCTCAGCCATCATGCCATCACTCAACAACGCCGTCTGGCGCGTGACGCACGATGACTTCTCACCGCTGGTCATTACCAACCTGGATGTCCTAGGAACCGGCGCAGTCACCGGCTTCAACCACGGACTGGTTCAGGGCAATGCCTCGGCCAACGTTCTCTACCGGGAAACGTTTAGCCAAACTGCATCCAGTGCCACATGTGGCGCCTGGACCAGCGATGCGGTTAACGGCGGGGCGCTTAATTTGTGGCACAACCATGCCGCAAACCAAGGCCTTCGCAACCAGGCTCTGGACGATAATCTGGTCAAGCTGGCACCCGACGATCAGAGCCTGGGCGCGATTCCCAACCCTGGGTCGAACCGGGCTTGCTGGTATGGTCAGCCGGGCAATGCCCCGGCGACCGGGCAAGGCAATTTCATCGGAACCGCCGAAGAAACCGGAGGCGGAGTCACCCTCGATGGCGGTACTTCAGACGAACCCAATGCAGGAGCCATCGTTTCACCCCGGATTGATCTGACCTCAGCCAGCGGTCCATTGTCAGTGACCTTCCGTAACTGGTGGGAGATAGAATCGGTTAACCCCAACAACGAAGGGTTTGATCTGATGTCCGTTCAGATCAGCACTGACAATGGCGATACCTGGACCACCCTGGCCAGACTCAACCCGCTGTCCGACCCAATCGGCCAGGCCGACCGCGCACCCCTGCCCTACAGTAATCGCGGTTACAACAAAGCCCCGGCCTGGTTATGGCAGGAGCCCATCGACATCAGTGAGTTCGCTGGTGAACAGATACGACTCAGGCTGGAATTCGATACAGTCGATGAACTCTACAATGGCTTTCGTGGTTGGCTGGTTGATGAAATCCGCATCATCAACCAGGCAGGCACCTTCCCGCGCTGGACGGATGGCGACGAGGGCGACCTTCAACTGAGCGACGTTAGCCCGGTTGCAGACCTGCCTCTGGTAGGCGGGGAAAGCTACAGCTTTAGGGTTAACGTGGCATTCACTGGCGATGCAGACAACGTTCAACTGCAGATGTCCTATATCAGTTGGGAAGACATGCTCAATGCACAGCAGCCCACTCTGCTCGCGGAATTGGAGCCAGGCATTACAAGCGGCACTTTAATCAGCGAACTAATGGCTATTGAGGATGATTTGTTCTTCATTCTTATCGAGGCTGTTGATGATCAGGGGGTCGAGCTGACATCCGAATCCATTCCCTACAGCGCGATCTGATTCCGCCCGGCCCCTTTTCCGGCCTATTCACGCAGGAAAGGGGCCTGCGGTCATTGATGGCTTAAAGGGGCTCTGACCACACCGCAAATTCATTGCCACTGGGGTCGGTGAAATGAAAGCGCCGACCACCGGGGAACTCGAAAATATCCTGCACTATGGTGCCACCGGCCGCTTCAACTCGCGCCAGTGTGTCCGTCAACTCGGCACTGTACAGCACCACCAAAACACTGCCGTTCGCCGGCGTCGCTACCTGGTCAGACTTGAAAAAACCGCCATCGAGCCCGGCGTTTTCCAGGGCGACATAATCGGGGCCATAATCCACAAAAGACCACTCAAAGGCCGCTTCAAAAAAGCGTTTGGTTGCTGCTATATCGCGTGAGGGTATTTCGACGTAGTTGATCTTTCCATTCTGGTTCATGGTCGCTCCCCGGTTCTCTGCAACAGGATCTGTGCGCTAGAAAATCACGGACACCCTACCCTGTCAACCAGTATTTTATACAGCATTCAATTGACGTGCTCAAATACACCCGCAGACCCATTCAACCTGTATGAACCAAACCAGCGCTTTATAGTGAACCCAGCTACAAAGCCAGCCAGCCGAACATCGAACAAGACCCGTTCAACCCTGAACACCGGGCTGACCCTGCCTGGCGACCAAACCGTTCTCTAACGCTCAACTTTTAGTGCTATTCTGGTACGTGGA
Source organism: Saccharospirillum sp. (assembly GCF_039982735.1). Taxonomy (GTDB): domain Bacteria; phylum Pseudomonadota; class Gammaproteobacteria; order Pseudomonadales; family Natronospirillaceae; genus Saccharospirillum. Next base: position 118,745 of record NZ_JBDWXV010000012.1, read on the forward strand.
ATCCGATGGTGAAGGCGGAGAAAACGGCCAATGCTCCACTCAGCCCCTGAACTGGCCCGCCCTGGACCAGGCCCCATGCAAGGATAGCGATGAAAGCCATAACTTACCGCCGCTACGGTACGCCCGATGTGCTGCAGGTCGAGGAAGTTCCAACCCCGACACCCAAAGACGATGAGGTGTGCATTAAGATTCACGCTGCTGAAGCCACCAAGAGTGATTGTGAGCTGCGCAGCTTTCGTTTTCCGGTGAGCTGGTTCTGGTTACCCTTACGCCTGGCGATGGGTATGTTCAAACCCAGAAAACCGATACTGGGTGGCTATTTCGCAGGCGAAGTGACTGCGGCCGGTGCCGGCGTTACCCGATTTGCACCCGGCGATCGCCTGTTTGGTTCCACACAGTTCCGGCTGGGAGCCTACGGTGAGTATGTCTGTCTTCCTGAACACTACACCCTGGTTCGTATACCGGACACCCTGACATCAGAAGAAGCCGCCGCAGTGCCCCTGGGTGGATTGAACGCCTTACACTTTATGAACAGCGCCGGCATTACGCCGGGTGAAACGGTACTCATTAATGGCGCGGGCGGTAGCATTGGCAGCTTTGCCGTGCAAATCGCTAAGGCCATGGGGGCAGAGGTCACCGCTATTGATGCGGGGCACAAGGAAGCTCGTCTTCGAGAGATTGGGGCAGATCATTTTATAGACTACACCCGAGACAACGTCGCCCAAGGTGGCCCGATTTATGATGTCATTTTAAACATGGTCGCCAGGAACGGCTTCACTGCCAGTCTTCGCCAGCTCAAGCCAAAGGGACGTTATCTGCTGGGTAACCCCAGACTCCTGGATTTACTCAGAGCCCCCTTAACCAACCACTTTACTAACAAACGGGTCGTTACGGCGTTTGCGGGCGAAAAACAGTCGGAGCTGGAAACGCTGGCGACGATGATTGAAGCGGGCTCCATCTGCCCACTCATCGATCGTATCTACCCGATGAACCAGGCACCACAAGCTCATCTGCGAGTGGAAACAGAACAACGCGTTGGTTGTGTTGTCATTGCGATGCGGGAAGCGGAGCACGACCACAAGAATCACTATGCCTGATTCACCATCCGGTTTAATCAGGTTCCGTGACTCGCTGGTATAGTCTCTATGTTTGAGTCATCCACCTGTTTACTCAGCCCGTTGGCAGACATTGGGCGGCCCAGCAAATAACCCTGTCCATAGGCAATGCCGAAGTTTTTCAATATTGAGTGTTGTTGCTCCGTCTCGATTCCCTCTGCCAAAACCTTCATCCCATGATGCTGTGCCAACCGGATGATAAAGGGTATCAGCGATTCATCCCGGCTGATCTCGTCCAGCCCCTGAACGAAGCTGCGATCAATTTTTATCACGTCACTCTTGAAATCCTGAATGCGGTTCAGGTTAGAGTAACCCGTGCCAAAGTCATCAATGGATATTTCAATGCCCCTGGACCTGACGGCCCGGACAAACTCACCGATCAGATCGCTGTCCATATCTTCGTGTTCAGTCAGTTCGATACCCACGACGAAACGACTGTCTACGCTTTTTGTAAACACGTCCAGCTCATCCAGCGAGTCCAGTACCATGTCGGCCGCAAAAATATTCAGGGCGACCTTGAACTCGGTCGCACGCACATCTGCCCTTACCAGTTCAGTCATTGCTCTGTTGTAAATAGCATTGGTGAAATCTAGCGTGCGCTGCATTATCCCAATCATGGGGATGAACTCAGCCGGCGACAAAGGTCCAAATCGATCCTTGAATCTGGCCAGAATTTCGCACCCAATCACTTCGCCTGAGTTTAAGTCGACGATAGGCTGAAATACCGGATAAAACGCGCCTGTACGGAGCCCGCGTTGCAGTCGGTGTTGCACCGACAACTGCCGTTGCATGATCAGCCAGGTTAACCCGGCTGCCAGCAGGCTAAACAGTACACCGAACACGAGCAACAGCCTCAACAAAGCGACGTTCCGGGACAGGAATTCCCAGTTGCTGATTCTCAGAGCAATGCATTGAGGGGTTTGCAAACTGCACCCTTCGTAGAAATGGTCAGTCAAGGTCCTCAGCTCAGACTGATCAAGACCTCTGTACAACCCCCGCAGACCGAGAGTATGGCGCGCCACTCCGTCAACGCGCTGAACGATTTCGAACTGGTAATGATCGGGAATCACAAAGCCCAGCAGTCTTTCTTCGAACACAAGTGAGTACCGACCACGCCAAACGGCTGGGGCATTGACGGTGCCATCAAATAACAGAATATCCGCATTGGCCACAAAATATGAACCGTCTTCAGCGATGTAATCCCACCGCTCTAATGGCCGGGGCTCGGCAAGTACCCCAACGCCGGTGGTACACACCAGGGAGCCATCCTGAATAAACCCGATGTCGCGAATCGCCAGCGACAAGAACTCAGTCTGTCGCATACGCCTGATCAATGCCGGGGTGCAGGACTCATCGTCAAACGCGTTCAACTCAACCAATATTGACCGCCCTTCAACGATGATGTCATCCAACTGACCAAGTGCCCGGGCCAGAACCTCAGACTGTTCTTGATGCACAGAGGATGAAAGCCAGGTAACCACTGCTGTGAGATAAACCACGAAAGCGGCAATCCCGGCGGCGATTATAACCCCGCGACTGCTGGCTACTTGTTTGAATGTCGGAGCCATCTGATCACCGATCTAACATTGTTGACATTGGGGATCTCCCACAAAACACCGCTTCAGTGTAGCGAACCTATTCACAATGACACAGGCGTTACACGCGAAGGCTTACTCCAGATGCGCCAACCCCAATGCCGGCTGGTCAACGCCACTTCATTTAAAAAACACACTTCAGGGCTTGCTGGCATAGCGAACAGTCACAGACCTATCCGTATGGCCCACTGGATGCTTTTCAAACAAGGCAGCAGGCCGCCCAAACTCTACGTTTGTCTCGTGCCTGCTAGACTCGCCTGTACTGCAAGGGTGCGCCTTTCATCAAGCGATCAATGTTATCTGCAGCCCCTTGCATAATCCCGGATACAGACCGGTCACTCAAACCGGCAACGTGGGGAGACGTCAGAATATTCAAGTCGAAAATCGGGTCAGTGGGATCCGGGGGTTCCTGCCAGAACACATCCAGAGCCGCACCGGCCAACCGCCCCTGGCTCAAGGCGGTCTGTAAAGCGTCGTGTGAAACCAGACCGCCACGACCGACATTGACCAGATAGCTACCCGGTTTCATTTGGCTGAATCGCCTGTCATCAAATAGATGGTGTGTCTGGTCCGTGTCTGGCAGAGTCAGTACAACAACATCGGCCTCCTCCAGCAGGCGTGGCAATTCTGCCAGGCCACCCAACCAGGCCAATCCATATTCAGGCACGAGGGCGAGGTCCACATCGCTTTTAATCGCCACCTGCCTAACCCCAAACCCCCCAAGCCGGCGACTGACGGCTTTACCGATGGCACCAAACCCAACGATACCCACCGTCGCCCCTGTCAGGCTGCGCCCAACCGGCAAGCCCAGTTGTTTTGTCCGGCGTTGCTCGGAATGCTCAGCCGTACGGCGCATCAGTGCCAGAATGAAATAGATCACCATTTCCGCTACGGAATCTGCATTTCCAGAGACGTCGGTCGGTACATTAGCCACGGCAATACCTTTCTGCCGGGCAGCTTCCACATCCACTCCTTCCAGACCAGCACCAATCTGTTGAATCAGTCGCAGTCGATCGGCCGTTTGCAACAGCGGTTCATCGATCCGGCTCATGGTCGGGATAACCACATCATAGCCTGCCAAACTCAACGGGTTCAGGCCTCCCGCCGTGAATGTAATATCAGGAAGTACGGTTCGAAACCGGTGCAATATTCCTCCCCACGCATCTTCCGGGGCTGCAAACAATACCTTCATTAGACGTCGCTCACTCGCATTTGCCTCGCTTTGGAAAGTCGCGCCCAGTCAGATGATGAGCGAGGGAGGCCTCCAATTCACCACTGACCGCAAAGCCCTCGATGTGTCGATCAATCAGTGCCTTCAACGCCACGGCGTCCGCCCGCATGACAAATGGCAACTCGACGACACTGGTCGGAACTGGAGACTGAAAGACATCAAGGTGGCACAACGATTTCTGATAAAATGCATCCATAGCATTATAGGGGTTATACACAGCAAAATCACAACGCCCCCGGGCAAGCATATGAGCCATTGATGTGTGGTCGGGTGAATCCACTCGAGTCAATCGTCCCTCTTCGAAACCAGACTCCAATCCGGTATATACATAGTTTCTGTGCGCGCAAATGGTAACACCTGACAGGCGGTCGGCGGTGAATCCAGTGCCAAAAGGCTGCGTACTATAGAGATAGGTTGGGTGAGCAATAAGAGGGGATGACGCAATAAACCGGGAGGGGTTCTGCAACCATTCAGGATTGGCCAGATACAAATCGGCCCTACCCGACACTATGTTTTCTTCACTGCGAAACTGGCTAGCATCAAGATACACTATTGAGTAACCGGCCTGTTCGCTAACGTGTGTAAGAAAATCGGGTACCAGACCCTCATAGGTTTGACGAGTGCGGTCAAAGTACAGGTAAGGGAAAGACCCCGGTGCATTCACCGTCACTGAGATAACCTGATGATCAGATGCACTGGCCACCAATGACACACTGGTAACAGTAAACGCCATCAGAGCCTTAGCGAAGGTTCTCAACTTCCACACGCCACTACCACCCATACAACCTCAACGCCAAACTATCATGGGCCAACATACGATCCGGTTCAGGCTGTTAGAATAGACGACATTCGAGTGACAGGGTAGCGCACACTTTGTGTGCCAATTGCAGTACTGCACATCATGTTGCAAACCGAGCATCGATCGAGATCATGCTGTTATAGCTTCAGTGTGTACACCCCAAACGACCGTTGTTCCGATGGCCTGCGCTGTTGAATCATCGCGCGTTCGCCGTTAACGCTGGCTTCAGCCACCGCCAGAGCGAACGATGCGCGTTAAACATCAGCAGATTACCGCTCACAATCATCGCCAGCCCAACCAGTGCACTGGCATGCCACTGGTAGCCTTCGTATATCGTTGACAACACCAGCGCCACCAGGGGAAACAACACGGTGGCATAAGCCGCTTTACCGGCTCCAATGCGCCCAACCAGCATAAAGTAGGCACCAAACCCCCCGATAGACCCGATAACAGCCAGGTAGACCAGTGCACCCAGGTACCTGGGTTCCTCTGGCAGGCTAAAACTCGCCCCCTGCACCACGGCGATCAACCCCATGAACAAGGCCCCGTATAACATGGCAAAGGCATTGGTCGTGTTGATTTGCAGCCCGCGCCGCTGATGCCGAACCGATACCATGTTGCCGAGTGAAAACCCGAAGGTACCCAGCAAAGAGAGCCCAACAGCACCCAGCAAGGTCCAGGTGGCCTCAACGGCAATCAGGTCCTGCCAGAAAATCAACACCATGCCCGGCAGACCCAGCGCCAGCGCCCAATAGAACACCCGGGGTACCGGAGTGCGAAAAAACAGGTAACCGTTAATCGCATTAAACAGGGTCGACATCGAAAACAGAATGGCGATCAGCCCGCTGGGCAGATAGGCCGCAGCAGTGTAGAAACAATAGAAATTCAACCCAAAAACGCAGCCACCCTGCAGCAGACAATACAGATGGTCACTGCCACCCAGCGCCTGGCGGCGGCGAAACACCGTAAGCCCGGTCAACAACACCAGCGCGGCAATAAGGAAGCGGTAGAAGACGGAGACCGGCACAGCCACATCGCCCACTTGCCAGGCGATGGCCAGCCAGGTCGACCCCCAGATCAGAACCGTCGAGATGTACAAAAGGCTATTCATGGTGGGCCGTTCTCACAGTAATAAGCGTTAGCCACAGTATCACCGCAGCGGTAATCGTTGGCTTGCACGCACTTGCGCTACTTTGCCTGTTCTTGCGGTTATGTGAGTTGTCAGATTGAAATTCCCACTGGGCCTGAGTACTGTTAGCCCAGTTCCGAGGAGCCACGCCATGTCTGCCGATACACTGACCCATTACCCCAGAATGAAACAGACGCAAGCCTGTCTGGTGGGCAGTACCCAGCTGAAAAACGGCATGGCTCTGGCGCGCTGGAGCAATCAGGACGACCGAATAGAGAACATTCAGTCCAATCACCACACATTGAGCGTTTACCTGAACGGCGCAGAGAATTCACTGCGCCGGCAAGGGTCGCGCACGGTAAGCAGCCAGAGCAGCAACAGTGTGTGCCTGATGCCTGCCAGCCTGACCACCAACTGGGACGTGCTCGGGCCTATTTCACTACTGCACTTTTATTTCAGCGACGCTCATCTGAGCCAGTTGATCGAGCAGGTATGGGATAAGGATGGCCGAAGTGTGCAGCTCGATGAAATCGACTTCGCCCAGGATGCCCTGCTCACCCAACTGTTCTGCACCACCCTCAGCCAGAGTAACTGGCAAGACCCATTGGACCAGCTGGCGCTGGATTCCGCCACACAAACGGCGCTGATACACACCCTACGCCACTACAGTCAGCGCCGCCTGCCAACCCTGCGCCCAACCGGCGGGTTACCGCCCTGGCAGTTGAAGCGTGTCGTGGAATACATCGAACAGCACCTGAAACAGCCCATCACCCTGGCTGACATGGCCGGGGTAACCGGGCTGAGTGACTTTCACTTTGCGCGCATGTTCAAACAGGCCACAGGCTACCCGCCTCACCGCTACCTGTTGCACCGTCGCCTTAGCCAGGCCCGTCACCTGCTCGCCCGGACATCGCTGACGATGACCGAGATTGCACTGCGTTGTGGATTTGGATCAAGCAGTCACTTCAGCAACCGCTTTCGTGCAGAGGCCGGCATCAGCCCCACTGAGTTTCGCATGCAACACAGTAGCCAGTGCGGCACGTTTCGATAGGCCCCCTGCCCCAGAGATCTCAGTAAGCCGGACTACCCCTCACTCAGGCAGCTATGACGCGAACTGTCGTCCAGATCCAGCGGCAGTACCAGGGTACTGAATTGCAGCGTGCCGGCCTGGTTGCACAACTGATCGATCTCATTTGCATCATCCAGCCAGTCGTCTGCCGGGTACTCGGCGTTCAGCACTGGTTTTCCGGCTTCGATAAAGGGTTCTAGCAGGCCACATTCATCGTACTCAAAGCACTGCTCATTCACGGCAAAATCGAAATAGTCGACCAGTGCCTCGACGTGATCGAGATCATTTTTCAGACCAACTGACAGGCCGCGCTTGTGTGCCTCATTGGCAATAAAGCGGTTGTATGCCAGCTGATCACCGGCGGTGAAGTTGAACCCGGGGTCATTGAGATAACCATCCATATTGTCTGGCTCGACGCCATCACAGCCTTTGTCACGGGCCAGATCGAGCCGTTCCTGCATAATGCGGTGCACATTGGATGAGCGGATATCCAGCCAGCGCTCATCGGGCCAGCCATCAAGGGTATTGCCCAGTTCATTGCCGCTGAAGCTGGCTTCGTCATCGCGCCAGTTCTCATAGGAGCCGGCAGAGAAATAGCAGATGACTTTGCGACCATCAGAAACGTTCAGTTTTTGAATGGTTGCTTCAGAGGTATCGAACAGATCGACGTCGTAGATCGCAACGTCATAGCTGTCGTTCAGTGAGGAGCCATCTGGCACCAGCAGTTGCCACTGCCAGGTAACGCCCACTGACGGTTGGTACCAGCTCTCGCCGGTAACCGGTGCCACATTCACCGGCAACGGACTGTTAAGGTCGGCCACCGACGAAGCGGATTCCTGGCACCCTGCCAACACCACCATAAACGGAACCAATAACCATGAAGTTGTTTTCACGATGCAGGCCTTCCCCTGTTAACCGGTCACTATTGTGCTGTCGCCACTTACGATAACCCATGCCGTTGTAATGCTTCCGACAAGACACAGCGTCTTATTGGGTCGGCCCTCTATACCAGAGGCAGTAGCCACAAAAGACCGTTGGTCTGCACATATTACCAAGCCCTGTCGCAAACAGACATGAATTGGACGTTGTGATGACCACGGCGTTGACTCAGCCGTGTAACGATCTGCCAGTTTGCAAAGACCCAAGCGTAAGAGGGCAGTTTATGATCAGGGTGTTGTCCGGTGTTTGGCCGCTTTTGCTGGGCATTGTGCTCATTATGCTGGGCAATGGCATGCATTTCACCCTGATCGGCCTGCGCGGCGGTATTGAAGGGTTTTCGGCCGCTGAACTGGCCATCGTTACCTCGAGTTATTTCCTGGGTTTTTTGTCCGGTGCCCGCTACAGCCCCCAATTGATCCGCCGGGTGGGCCACGTTCGCGTCTTCGCGGCACTGGGCAGCTTCATGTCGGCGGGGCTTATTGCCTTTCCGTTGCTGACCGAGCCCTGGGCCTGGGCACCGCTGAGACTGCTAGTCGGCTTTTGCATGTCGGGCATCTACGTCACCGCCGAAAGCTGGCTGAACGATGCCGCCACCAATGAAACCCGCGGCAAGGTGCTCTCAGCCTACATGATCGCGCAGACGCTCGGCATCATTGGCGCTCAGGGGCTGCTGACGCTGGGCGATGCGGGCACCTCCGCATTGTTCATCGGCGCCTCGATTCTGGTTTCCATTTCCTTTGCCCCCATTCTGTTAACCGTGACGCACGTGCCAGCGGTTGAAGTGGCGAGGCCAATGTCTCTGCGTGGCCTTTTCTCCGGCTCGCCGCTTGGTACCGTCGGAATTTTTCTGCTCGGCAGCGTCTACGCAACTCAAACTGGCATGGGCGCCGTCTATGGTAGCCAGATCGGGCTGACGCCAAGCCAGATCGCCCTGTTCGTGGCGATGCTGTTTGCCGGTGCTTTGCTGTTGCAGTACCCGATTGGCTGGTTGTCAGACAGAATGGACCGGCGCAAGCTGATCTTCGGTGCCGCCACGCTCGGCGCTGTGTCCAGTGTTGTTGGCTGGGTCACCGGTGGCAGCCTCTGGCCGTTAATGATGGCGGCTTTTTTCGCCGGTGGCGTCACGACGCCACTTTATGCGCTGTTTCTGGCCTATACCAACGATTCTTTGTCTGCCGAAGATATGGCGTCGGCCTCTGGCGGGCTGGTGTTCACTTTCGGACTTGGCGCCATTACCGGCCCATTGGTTACGGGTTGGGCGATGGAAGGGTTGGGGCCTTACGCCTTCTGGCCCGTGCTCGGCGCTACCTTCACCTGTATTACGCTCTATGCGCTCTACCGCATGACCCAGCGCGCGGTGACGCCCGTTGAGGCAACCGAGCACTACCTCGGTGTTGTGCCTACCGCCTCACCCGTAGCGGTAGAGGCCGCCGGGGTTTGGGCAGCTGAGCATGCAGAAGCCGAGCGTGAAGCACAGGATGAAGCAACTGCTTCACCCTGACCTTTTAAACCCGACACTCCCTGTGCCTTCAGACGGCCACACCCTGTGGCGCAGCGCGCAAAGTCAGCAGTGACAAACCCGCTGCTACCACTGAGCACAGGGCAATGGCCGCTGTCAGCATCAGCGGAGTGCCGTCGAACACCAGACTGACCACAGCGATGGCCAGCGCACCGAGCATCATTTGCAAGGTGCCGCCCAGGGCAGCGGCCGTGCCCGCAATGGGACCGTGCTCTTCCAGCGACAACACCATGGAAGTGGGGACCACCAACCCCAGAAAGGCGTAGGTAATAATCAGCAAGGTGACCAGTAATGGAAAGCTGTCATTACCCAGGGCAACCAGCACAAACATCAGGCAGGCCGACAGGGCGTACCCGGCCACGGCCCATTTAACCACGGTAATGGAGCCGAAGCGGACGCCGAGGTTGGCAGCCACCTGGCTGGTGGTGAAAAAGCCCAGAGCGTTCAACGCAAAGGCGAGGCTGAACTGGAATGGAGTGAGGCCGTAATAACCGGTATACAAAAATGAGGCCGTCGCCAAAAAGGCGAAGAAGCTGGCCATACCCATACCACCGATCAACGTCAGCCCCATATAGCCCGGGTCACGGAACAACACGCCAAAGGCCTTCATCATGGCGTTGAACCGGAACGGTGCCCGGTCTGCTGGTGCCAGCGTTTCCTTCAACGATAACACCGTCAGCAACAGCCCCAACACCGACGCAACGGCAACGGCCAGGAAGACTGCGCGCCAACCGAACGGCACGATGATGGCGGTACCCATCAAGGGGGCCAGCATCGGCGAAATGGCGATAACCAGCATGATGGTCGACATCAGCCGGGTCGCTTCGGTACCTGTATAGCGATCGCGAATCACAGCGCGTGGAATGGACATCACCGCCGCGGCCCCGACGCCCTGGAAGAAGCGCAGTGCGATCAGCCACTCAATGGTGGGCGCTAGTGCACAGCCAATCGACGCGACGCCAAAAATGCCCAGCCCAAAGTACAGCGGTGGCTTGCGGCCGAACACGTCGGAGGCCGGCCCGTAAAACAGCTGACAGATACCAAATGCCATAAAAAAAGACATCAGTGTCCATTGGGCAGCCGATACCGAGGCCCCCAGGTCGTCGCTGATGGCCGGCATGGCCGGCAGATACATATCGATGGCGAAAGGGCCAATCCAACTGAGCAGGCCAAGTACCAGGGCCATTTTAATCATTTCGGTGTTCACGGAAGATTCCTTGGGTGTTGATTTAAAAAAGATGGAGAGCTGAAAGCCAGCTATGGTAACGCTTTCTTACGACAGTTCCACGGCAGTCCGGCATTCTTTAAGAAGGTGTCGTGCCAGAGCCTCCGAAATCGACAGGGACCGGCAAAGATTCCACCCACGTGATTTCCTTGCTGGTTATCGAAGCGTGACATAACCCCGTAACTTCAAGACCAGCCCTGTGACGGCTTTCGCAGAAGCCTCAGTCGACTGACCAACTGGCTTGATGGTCAGGCTTCCGTGCGTTTACTCTGGCCACTTACAGCCACTCTCGACTTGAGCAACCCTACAGGCGGTTACAGGATGAATCTTGAACAGCTGATAGACCAAATTGCCGACGCTGAGCAGCAAAGTGGGCATCAGGTTTCCCTGGAAGACGTTCTGTCTCAAATAGGGCGTCGTTCTTTCGGGCCTGTTTTGTTGTTGGTGGGGCTGATTACCATGGCACCGCTGGTAGGCGACATACCGGGTGTGCCGACGCTGATGGCCATCATCGTCTTGCTAACGGCCGTACAATTATTGCTGAGGCGCGACTATTTCTGGTTTCCCAACTGGTTGCTCAGACGGTCGATATCGAACGAAACGCTAAGCAACGTCACGAACTGGTGTCGAAAGCCCGCCCGGTTTGTCGACCGCTTACTGCGCCAGCGACTCGTCGCCTTTGCCAGAGGCCCGGCCAATTATGCCATTGCCATCGTCTGTCTGATCATCGCTGTGGCCATGCCATTGATGGAAGTCGTACCCTTCAGTGCCAATGGTGCAGGCATAGCGTTAACCGCGTTCGGCCTGGCATTGATCGCCCGGGACGGTCTGCTCGCCCTGATCGCCTTTGTCACTACAGCGGCGACCATCATGCTGGTGCTCACCAGTTTTCTATAGACCCTGCCGGCTTTTCGTAAACGCAAACCAGGCAAGCACAAGCCTAGCGACACTGTCACTCATACTATCGGGCGTTTAACTTGGGTGCGGTCGTCACTAATCACCCTGCTCTTGGAGATCGCGTGTTTCCAGTCGCAGAGATAAGGCAGCAGCCTGCAGGGAAGATCACCCCGAATCAGCCCTCTTCCCGGTATTCGAACCCGGAGAAATCCGCTGGCATTCCTGTCCCGGAAAGATCCTGAGCCGCCATGCCGACAAACGCCCCCGTAAAATTATTGCCCGCGCCGGTACCGGCTTCGTCACTGAGCACGGAGTAATCCAGCTTCACTGGCAGCCGCTGCCAGTTTTCCCCCTGGCTCGCCCAGGAAAAATACACATACTCAAAGTCCACCTCGGCCCGTAACCGGACTGGCCCCTCCGCTGGCAGTGGAATGCGCTGGCCCTTCAACGGGTAGTGGCCATGGCCGCTGGCGTCCGCGAGACAGCTCATGACATCCAGACAGCGGCCAATGGTTTCATCATGACTGATGAACAAGTAATGGTATTTTCGACTGTTGTAGTAACACACCAACCCTGCCATCTGTTGAAAATGACTGGGCTGAAAATCCACAATAGTCGAGGCCGTAAACCGATGGTTTTGCTGACGCCTGGCCACCAGTGAACTATTGAACAAACTCCCAAGCGACTCCCTTCCGTACAAGCGCAAATAGCCCGGGCGCTCGCTCAGACTGAACAGGGTCTCCGGGTATGGCGTACGCAACCACTGAAAATCCCCCGGCAATTGTCTGGCCGTGAACCGGTAGTCAATGTCGGTCTCCCGGGCCGCCGTTGGTGTGTGGTTTCGAGTCTCTGGCCCCGGTACCTGAACCTGGGGCGACAGGGAGTCTGCCTCTGGCCATAGCCAATCGTCATCCCCCCAGGTCACCTTCTGAATAGCGGTTTCCCGACCCAGGGGACTACGCCCCCGGTTAGCCAGTGGACGGCTGCACAGATGCACCAGATAGGTTTCCCCTTCCGGGGTTTCAACCAGGTCGCCATGGCCGGCTCGTTGCAAGGGGCATCGCGGGTCAAACCGCGCGGTGATCAGGTGGTGCTTCGGGTGCAACTCATAGGGGCCGGTTAATTGGCGAGAACGGGCCAGTGTGCAGGCGTGGTCGTATTCGGTTCCCCCTTCTGCGGTCAGCAGGTAATAGTAACCATTGCGTTTATAGAGGTGCGGCCCTTCCACCATGCCAAGGTCACTGCCGGCAAAGATATTGTGCACCGGACCAATCGGGGACAGCTCATCCCGGTCGAGCTCTTGCAGCACAATGCCACCAAAAGAGGGTTTGTCTGGCCGGTAATCCCAGAGCATGTTCAGAAACCAGCGGCGGCCATCGTCGTCGTGAAACAGCGACGGGTCGAAACCGCTACTGTTGACGTATACCGGCGCCTGCCAGTCACCATCGATCGTGGCGCAGCGGGTGATATAATTGTGGGCATCCTTGGCATCGCCACTGTGGCGTTTAACATCGGTATAGACCAGATAAAAAACGCCCTCGCTGTATGTCAGACAAGGCGCCCAGACACCACAGGAATCCGGGTTGCCACGCATATCCAGCAGGTCGGGGCGATTCAGGGGCCGACTAACCAACTGCCAGTTAATCAGATCGGTCGAGTGATGTATCTGCACGCCCGGGTACCACTCAAAGGTGGACGTAGCGATGTAATAATCGTCCCCTACCCGGCAGATCGACGGGTCCGGATTAAAGCCGGGAAGAATCGGGTTTTTAATGGTTGCACTCATGAAGAATTACCCTTTAACCGCACCGCCGGTCAGCCCGGCGACAATGTACTTTTGTGCATACAGAAAGAAGGCCACAGCCGGCAAAATGGTGACGGTAATGTAGGCCAGAATGCGGTTCCACTCCGACCCGTACTGGCCACGAAATTCCATCAGCCCCAGGGGCCAGGGGTAAACGCTTTGGTCGTTCAGCATGATTAGCGGGAAAATGTAATTGTTCCAGCTACCCACCAGAATGAACACACCCACGGTGGCCAGAATGGGTTTCGACAGCGGCATCACGATGGTCCAGAAAAACCGGCCATAGCTACAGCCATCGACCAGGGCTGCCTCGAACAGTTCCTTCGGCAATTGCTCAAAGAAGGTTCGGAACAACAGCACGCTCATGGCCAGGCCAAAAGCAACCTGAGGCAGAATGACGCCCGCATAGGTATCGAGCAAACCGATGTCCCGAATTTTAATGAACAGCGGCAGAATCGCGGTAGCGCCGGGAAACATCATGCCCAGAATCACATACGAATACAGGTACTGTTTACCGGCAAACCGAATGTGTGAAAAGGTAAACGCCAGCATGGAAGCAATGATCAGCACCAGGGCAACGGTAAACCCGGTAATGACAACGGAATTGAGCATCATCTGCCAGGTCATGCTACTGGTCAGAATATCGAGATAAGCAGTGGCATCCCACTGACGGGGCAAGCCCAGTGGGCTAACCCTCAATTCCCCGAGGCTCTTAAACCCACCGAGTGTCGTCATCCAGAACGGCAATAAAACAAACAGGGCTGCTAGCAGCAGTAAACCCCAGCGCGCCACGCTGGCAGAAACACTGCGTCGATCGGTCATCTCCTTCATGCGGTATTCCTCGCCATCACAAACCGTTGATAGATAAAGGCAAAGATCGCACACATCACAAAGAGCAATACGGCCACGGCGCTGCCAAAGCCGATGCGCGAACGCACAATGCCGAACTCGTAAAGGTAGGTCACAATGGTATGCGCCGAGCCGCTGGGGCCACCTGAGGTGACCAATGGCATCGCCATTTCAAAAAACTGCAACGCGCCAATCACACTGAAGAATATCGACAACCGGATGGCGGGCATAATCAGCGGCAGCTTGATGCGGAAGATGATTTGCAGCCGACTGGCGCCGTCGAGCCTGGCGGCTTCTACCAGATCATTTGGCACACTTTGCAGGCCGGCGATGTAGATCATCATGTGGTAGCCAAAATACTTCCAGACCACCACAACCAGAATGGCATTGAAGGCCCAGTCCCGGTCTGCCAGCGGGTAAAAAGACTCCATGCCAAACAACTGGGTAAAGGCCGCAACCAGGCCAAAGTTACCGTCATAAATAAACCGCCATATCAAACCGGCGACGACATCGGCCAGAATAAAAGGCAGAAAGTACACCAGCCGGAACAGGGTATTGAGGCTGCCTTTGCTGGCAATGCTCAGCGCCAGCATCATGGCCAGCGGCAATTGGATCAGCAGGGAAATCAGCACAATCTTCGCCGTATTCCAAACAGCCTGATGGAAAACCGGATCCTGCAGAATAAACTGAAAATTGCGCCAGCCAACCCAGCGCCCGCTGTCAGACAGTGCGGTAAAACCATTCCAGCGATAGAAACTGTACACACCGGATTCAGCAATCGGCAGAATCACCAGCAGGGTGAACACCATCAGCGCCGGAGGAATAAACAATAACAGAGTGGATAGCCGCCCGCCGGTGTTATGGCGGTACAGCCAATCTTTCACAGCCGACAACCGGCTGGTACGCTGCGCTTCGAGCGCAATATCAACAGATTTCATGACAGTCTCGAACGGCGTTGATCGAAGAAAGGCTCATTGACTGTGCAGCAATGAGCCCAGGGAACGCTTCGGCAGAATTATCGGAAATCCCAGGCCTGCTGTACCCGATCGACCGCTTCTTCCGGTGAAATTTCACCGGCAAACAGCTCAGCCGACACATCATTGATCACACCGCCCACATCGGCGCCCAGCGCCTGATCCCAAAACACCTGATGCCAGGAGGAGTTGGCAATATTCTCAGCAATTTGCTTCATGTGCGGGTCTTCAACGGCTTCAGCCGCACCATTGGCCACCGGAATGATGATGCCCGCTGCAGCGAGTTTGCGTTGTTGTTCTGGCGCCAGGAAGAACTCCAGCCAGCGCACGGCTGCATCACTGCCATTGCCCGAGGTAAAGGCCCAGCCATCGACACCGCCCAGCGTCGCGGAAGGGTCACCCATGCCACCGTCCACCATGGGGAAATTGAAGTAGCCCAGGTTGTCACCAGAGACACCCTCGCCGCTCTCGGATTCGGAGGTTTGCACACCGATATCCCATTCACCCATCAGGTGGATAGCGGCCTGCCCGTTCCCGAACACACCGGCGGCTTCGTTATAGGCCATGCCCCGATAACCGGGCTGAAAAGGGTCGAGCTCTGCCAGGCGGCGCAGCTCTTCACCTGCGCGTACGTAATGCTCGTTATCGAAGCTGGCTTCATCGGCCAGTATCGACTGGAACAGATCCTGCCCGCCAATGCGCATGGCCAGGTAGGTCCAGTAAAAATGCAGCGGCCAGCGTTCAGCACCGCCAGCGGCGATGGGGGTGATACCGGCCTCCTTGAGCGTACTGACTGCATCCAGAAAGTCATCCCAGGTTTCAATGGTATCTGCATTGACACCGGCCTGTTCGAACAACGACTTGTTGTACCAGAAGCCGACCTGTGCCAATCGGTAGGGTGCCCCATAGAGCCGGCCGTTGACCTCAAACGCTGACATGGCGCCCGAGCCAATATTGGCTCTCAGGCGGTCCGCCTTGTCAGTGATGTCTGCAAGCAGGCCCGCTTCAGCGCGTACCCGGTAATTGCCGCCACCGAAGCTCCAGTAGAGATCGGGTTTGGCGTTCGATTGCAGCAGCGTGGGCAAGCGAGCCTTCATGGCATCGTCGTCCATAAAATCCAGTTGCACGGTGATGTTCGGGTTTTGGGCTTCGAAATCGACACGGATTTCATCCCAGGTATCGCGGATGAACTGATCCTGCTGGTTATGCAGGACAGTCACTGTTTCTTCAGCGACCAGTTGCGTACTGCACACGGCCAGCAAGGTGCCGACGCAGGTAGATACGACTAAGTGTTTGAGCTTGAGCATGGGGCCTTCCTCTGGTTGTGATGGTTTTTTGTTTTTCCCCTGAATGAGTCAGGGCGGCCTTTAATTTCACCTCTCAAACTAAATTAAACACAGGACGCTGATACTGTCAAAATATTTTCGAGTGTCGAGTTAAATCGATCACCATTCGGGGTTAGGGGTTGTTTCCCGGAACAGAGGGTGATTGGCCGTTAAAAAAGTCAAACAGCTCGGACTGGCGCGACTCGTTCGTTGCACGCACGAACGGAGATTCAGCTTTGAGAGGGTTTTAGGGGGCTGACAGAATGGGGAGGGGCTGGCTGCAGCCCCGGAGCAGGTTACTGCGGATGTGAACGAATGGCCTCGCCCGCCAGGCGCAAGGCCTCTAACCGCGATGAACAGACGTGATGGGCCGGGACCATATCAAACAGCCCAACGCCCTCCAGAAACCGCGATGTCTCCTGAGCAGGGCGAACTATAAACACCTCCTTGCCGGCGTCCAGAGCATCCTTGAGCGCGTTTTCAATAGCCAGGGAGACGGTGGCATCGACCAGTGGCACGTCGCTGATATCCACCACCATGGCGGTGCAACTCATGACGGCATTGTGCTCCCGTGCAATAGCCTTGGACACCCCAAAAATCATCGGCCCGCTCAGGTACAGCAAGAGCAGCTTGCCCTGGGCTTCATCGAGCAACTGCTTTTCTTCATTGTTCAGCGCAATGGCGTCGTCAGAATCGGTAATGGTTTTGATGTTTCGGGTTTGTTCGCGGCTGAGCCGTTCAATGGTGATGATATTGGCGATGAAAACCCCCAACCCCACCGCCACGATGAGGTCGAAGAAAACGGTTAAAAACATCACGCCATACATGATGAAGGTGGCGTTCCAGGAAACGCGGTGTGCACGCTTCACGAAACTCCAGTCCAGAATGTTGATGCCCACCCGCACGGCAATACCAGCCAATACCGCCAGTGGAATGCTCTCGGTCAGTTTCGCGGCCCACAGGATGACGACCATTAACACGACTGCCCGCACAATGCCCGACAACGCCGACCGCGCCCCGGTTTGAATGTTCACCACCGTGCCCATAGTGGCACCGGCACCGGGCAAACCACCAAACAGGCCCGAGACGAAATTACCTATGCCCTGCCCGACCAGTTCTTTATCGGATTTATGCTCCTGACGGGTAAGGCTGTCGGCGATGACCGCGGTCAAGAGCGCATCAATACAACCCAACGTGCCCAGCACCAGGGCGTCTACGATCATCTCGCTCCATTGGCCCCAACTGAAAGTGGGCACAACCATGGAGGGCAGACCCAAATCGATCTCGCCGATGCGGCGCACCTCAAAAAAACCAAGAATCGTCAGGGAGAACAGTGTGCCTGCGACCAGGGCGATCAGTTGGGCGGGAACGTAGCGGGTCCACTGCTTGGGCGCGAAAAACAGAATGCCAATGGTGAAAGCACCCAATATGAATTCGACCGGCCTGGTCGAGGTTAACAGCCCAGGCAAGGCCGCCAGAGTGCCCGTCACACCGCCCGGCGGGCTCGGGTGACCGAGGAAAGGAGCCAGCTGCAGAATGATCAGAATAATACCAATACCGGACATAAAGCCGGAGACCACACTGTAGGGCATTAACGTAATGTATTTGCCGAGCTTGAGTGCCCCCAGCGCGATCTGAAACAACCCGGCCATCATGACCACGGTAAACGCCATGGCCCTGCCGTTTTCCGGGTTATCGGCAATCAGGGTGGTGAGTACGGCCGTCATCACGACCGTCATCGGGCCGGTGGGCTCGGAAATGAGCGTGGACGTGCCACCAAACAGGGCCGCAAACAACCCAACCAGCACTGCCCCGTAGAGCCCGGCCTCGGCACCGGCACCGGACGCGACGCCGAACGCCAGCGCCATGGGCAAAGACACCACCGCAGCCGTCAGGCCACCGAAAATGTCACCTTTTAAGTTATCGAACCGAATGTCGTTAAACAGCTGCATGGGTCTAATGGTCAGTGCCTGATGATCCTACCTATACAGTCTAAGGCATGACACTTCAGAACACACCGGGCAGCAGTGCATTCACCTTGTCCCATTCGTTAACAATCCAATGCCATTCTGGACAGTGGCTGCGCTACCCCGTAGCACTAGAGAGACTCTGCATTGAACAACACCTGGCACCCAGGGCAAAACCCGTAACGCTCCGGGCACTGGATACCAGAGCCGTACGCAGGCATGAACTTGATAGCCTAATCGCAGACCCAAGACTGGTCGGCAAGCCCATGGCAGAATGGTTCAACTCGGGATAGCAGAGCTACCCCGGGTTTTACAGCATCTCCTGAACTTACCGGCTTGGCGCCTTGGCAGGTGCGCCTATATCACATCAGTCATTATGAACGGTCTCGAAATCACCTACCGTATCCGGCAGTGACAAAGCACCCGGAGTGGTTTCATCCACAACGATCTCACTAGTGACCGAAAAGGTCACCGGATAGACACCGTCCGTCTCTGATGACTTGCTGATGTAGGCTCTATACAACCCAGGCTCAACCACCCATTGGTTTCTAGCAGGGTCGAAACTGGACAACCATTTTGCGGTAACATCAAAGACCAAAGTCTGGTCCTCGGCCGGTGCCAACAAGGCTGTCTTGGCGAAAGCCTTAAGCTCGGCCGCCGGCTTATCCAGGCGACCGGAAGGAGCCGCTATGTATACTTGAACGATGTCTTTACCGGCAACATCACCAATGTTGGTCACATCAACCGAGAACGAAACCTTGCCCTGAGCCCCTTCAGAATTAAGGGTATTATCTACCAAAAGGGGAGAACCGTACTCGAAGTCTGTATAGGAAAGGCCGAACCCAAACGGGTAGCTCACCGGTTGATCAAAGGTATCGTAGTAACGGTATCCAACGTAGATGCCCTCATTGTAATAATGGGTATCTACCTTTCCATCTGCATCGGTATCCACCCCTGGAAAACTGCTGGCTGAAGGGATGTCTGCGTAAGCAACCGGGATCGATTGTGTGAGCTTTCCGCTAGGGTTAACCTCACCAGACAGAACATCGGCAATCACATTCCCGGCTTCTTGCCCGGGCAAGTAGGCCAACACGATTGCATCAACGTTATCTTGCCAAGATTCCATTTCAATAATGCTTGCCACGTTTAATACAACGATGACTTTTTTACCCTGTGCATGCGCCGCAGTAGCCACATCTTCAATCAGGTTGGATTCATCAGCAGACAGCAGGAAATCCCCTTCCGCATTCGCTCGATCCCTGCCTTGCATTGAGTATCGACCGATGCTGATAACAGCCACGTCATTGCCAGTAACATAGTCTTCAATTTCCAACGGGGTAAGCGGAGGCTCGCTGCACTCTATAATGGTAGACAAGCCATTAAAATCCGTTTCTGACTTATTGGCAGAAAAGTGATCCTGGTAAAGCGCGCTAAGCTCAGAATCTACGGTAAACTGAGCGGCCAGTCCGTCCAGGATATTAACCGTATAGGCTGCGTTAACATCCCCACTGCCATACCCTCCTTTTAGCGTATTAACCTGATTAATTCCAAAAGAAGCGATGCGGGAAGAACGGTCAATTGGCAATACATCCGAATCATTCTTCAGCAGGATAATACCTTCACTGGCCGATGTTCTCGACAACGCGGCATGGGCGACCAGATCAGGGCGACTTGAAAACTCGTAGCCCTGATTAGACGGTGTTTTCAACGACTGCGTCAGCACCCGAACTGCACTGGATTTAATCGTCTCTTCATCCAGCTCACCAGACTCATAAGCATTTTCAAGTTGCTGAAGCGCGTCCACTTCGCCGTACCGATAGGCCAGCGCTACCCCGCCTGACTCAATCAGATCATTACCTGAACGAATCATCTCGGGGTAGTTCCCATCTCCGGCCCACCAGTCACTCATAACGAGCCCGTCAAAACCCCACTCATCTCTCAATACTGTTGTATTAAGATCTCTCCATTGACCCGAATAATGGCCATTAACCTGATTCATCGCTGTCATCACTGCCCACGGGTTGGACTCAGCAACTGCGTACTCAAACCCACGCATATATATTTCACGCAACGCTCTTGGTGAAATTATATTGTTCACGAAGTTACGCGAGGTCTCTGCATTATTGGCAACAAAATGCTTAATGGTGGCACCTACACCAACCGACTGAGCACCATTGACGGCAGACGCGGCCATCATCCCAGAAAGCAATGGGTCTTCAGAGTAATACTCAAAGTTCCGCCCATTCAGAGGGTTACGTTGAATGTTAAGGCCGGGGGCCAACCAGAAATCCAGACCATACTCTTTAATCTCAGCACCTATTGCCCTACCGACGGCTGCTTGTATATCGAGGTTCCAGGTTGATGCAAGCAACGTACTGACTGGAAATGCTGTTCCATAGTAGGTATTACTATCGCCGTCTCGAACAGAGTCTATTCGAACTCCTGCGGCACCATCTGCTAGCTTTACAGCGGCAATATCGAGGCCGGTACTCTCATTATAGACACCATTGATATACCCGACTGTACCCGGTATGTCGTTTTTGACATTAGTGAGCGCTTCATAATTGGTTCCAAACGAAAAATCTGGTTGAAGTGCGTAACCTGGCCCAACCAGCATATTCATCTGCTCATAGGCTGACATGCGGGCGACCAGCGACTCTGCCTTTTCCCTGAATGTCTCACTACCGGCACCCGAAAGGGGGGACGTGTCACCAGACGTTGTTCCTGTTTCACAGCCAGCAAGAACGAACACAGATCCGATAGCCGTAGCCATCAACGTAATTTTGTTCATTAACGAATTCCCGTATTTATTATTGTAGATGCATGAACGCACCCACATTATATGCGGGGAACTAAAGCAAACTATCCAATACAGAGCAGATAGTTACCACTTTGGAGCAAGGGTGAGTTCTAGGCGAAGTTTTCCGCCAATGATCAACGCTTTTGCCTTCTGAGCATAGCCAATAGAAGACCAATAGGGCTTGGGACAGGAGCAGTCACAGACGGTAACAATTGTTACTCTATGATACAGAAAACCGCCTTATCAGCTAACAACTTTATGTTAGAAATAGCTGCCAGCAATAGCACTATTGGTCAAGGCACGTTAAATGAACAATAAAAGTGTTTCCAATATTATCTATCAAGGCACTTATGAAAAATCCAAGAGCAGCAAAAAGCTGAAAGCGGTATTTGACACATGTGACATCACGCCATATGAAATGGAAAGGCCCTATGGGCGAATAGTACAAAAGAAGCACAATTACCTGTTAAATCAGCTATGCCATGACCAGGAGAGTGAACATTATGTTATAACCACGCTGCTTGAGAACACCATACCAACCTATCACTGTCTATTTCCAGAGCTGATCAGCTACTGCGTCAATCAAGAGAGTACAGAACAAGCCATTAGCACCTTTATCAAAAACGCGTGCATCATTGGCAACTGCGATTACTTCACTATCAGCCAAAACAGTGATAGAACCAAAATATCCTACTTAACATCCAATTCCGGAACAGCACATCCTATTAATGCCCTGGGGAATATTGCATTACTGTCGGATATTATCCACCTTTATTCACCCAAGGCACCATTGGCTATTAGTTTGACCGCCAAGAACCTGATCAAAAAGCGACATTTTGATGAAAAGTTTGAGACCAGTTGCGTGCTAGACCAGAATGAAAACGCAATTATCATTAATAATAGCGACCTGGAAAAATCTCAAAGTTCATTTAACAAAACCCTCCATATATTGCAAAAAGAACAAATAAATAGGATCAAAAGGAACCTTTTCTCAGCAGGAAATCTATCCAGCTCTGTCGCCGAAATAATCTTTAATTCCATCTATTCAAAGAGAATATCAGAGCAGAATGAGGTTTTGAAAATTCTATGCAATGCGCTGCAAGTAAGTCGCTGGACATTAAACAGAAGGCTGAGTTCTGAAGATACGCACTTCAGCTTGCTACTTTCTGAAGTCAAGCTTCAGGTGTCAATAAAATTACTGACCGAAGAAAGGTTAACGATACAGGAAGTTAGCGACTGGTTGGCTTTTTCTTCGCACTCCGCCTTTTCCCGTTTTTTTAAAGCCAAGACGGGGCGCTCCCCTAGAAGCTATCGCGAAGCAACCGAAGTTGATCATCGGTAAACCATTGCATTTATCGTTTACTCGTCGTCTTCGAATTCACGCCTGGCATTTACCCAGGAGTCACTCATTACCTGGTAGGCGTCCGTGAAGCCCTTTTTCATTTCATCCCAGGCACCGGCCGAGCTGTTTCTGAAGTTGTCGTACCAGCCTGCCAATTCGCTTCTCTGCTCGCGCAGTCGATTCAGGTTGGCCCTGGCATCCTGGCGAGCTTGCTGGCTCATTGACTCCCAGTTATTGTCGATACGGGCTTCGAGCTCGTTGATCTTACCATCGAGTCTTTCCAGTGCCTGACCAGCTTTTTCCACGGCCTCGTCACGCTGGTTGGCGGTGTATTGACTCAGCGTGTTTATCAGCTCCCTGGTCTCTTGTTCGACATCTTGCGCCGTGACGACATCATCATCGGATTTCGCACAGGATGCTAACCCCAGCCCTAAAGTCACTGCTATAAGTACTGCTGTAAAAAAAGAAAGCTTATTCATCTTGTAACTCCTGCCAATCCTGCTATCGGTAACCGGTCTCTAACAGAGTAGCGGCCTGAACACATAACTGGGCGTGTGTGAGTTGTTTCTGATGCATACTTTTAAGCTCCGGAACACGTTTTATGACTGGGTAGGTCACATCAGTCAATGGCCTCTCGGACGACTCACTTTTTTCGGCCGTTCACTGTACAACCTTTAACGACGGTCTTTGACTTTGATCATATATTAATCGATACATATAGCCCTAGCTTCCCTCTACAATGAACAACGTACATTCTGCGTTATCGGTACGTTTGGGTTTCACCGGAGCGTATTCTTCTGAATCCACAAATGCCTGCGCGCTTTTCATGTCCGGGAATTCGATGATGACAATCCGGGAGGGAGACCAGAGCTCAGTTTCTCTGACATCCATCAAACCCCCTCTTGCCCGATAAACACCTCCGAACTTTTCGGCGATCGGCTTAGCCAGTGTCTTGTATTCCTCATAAGCCGTGTGATCTTTTATCTTGGTATCTACGATTAGAAATGCGCTCATTGTAAAAACTCCATATTTTAGTGGGTGGTCAATACCAATCTCAACTGTAATTCCCAACTGCACACGTCGACATACACCGAATTAATATACGCATAAACGGTCCTACAGATAACCACCTCCGGCCCCGATTACCACTACGATAATCCCAAGAATCAGATTGGTGCCCACGAGCTTGCGAATCTGTCCGACCTGCCGTCCGGCCTCCTTTGGGTCCTGATTGGCAACGGCCAGCTTTAGCCTGCGGAAGGGGGCAAAATAGACGTGCAAATAAAGCAGCATCATGACAATCCCCAGCCCCTGCATGACATGGATATGCCAGCCGGCACCAGCCATGCCACCGAACACGCTAAAGAGCATCCAATAGCCTGTTACCAGCAACAGAATCACGGCTACCCATACCCACCGGAAAAAGCGGGACAGGGTGTGACACCAGAGCATACCCCTCTGCGACTCATTAACCACCTCGACCACGGCCGGTCTCATGGCCATATAGGCGAAGAACATGCCGCCAACCCAGATCACGGCAGAAAGAACATGCAGCGCGATAGCCAGACTCATAAAAGCAACTCCTTGATTAGATAGGCGTGTGATGAGCATAAGCTTTTAATAGTGTCATGTCGCCGATGCACCACAATTGCATTTTAATCAGCCGACACTCCAGCTGATAGGTCTAAGCGATGATGCGTGCTCTATTAGCCAGCGCGTCCACTAGCCATTCGAGCTAGTGCGGTGCTATGGAATTGCGAGAATACCCACCAGAAGGTCATAGACCATACCTATTAGATGAGCTTCCCCGATAGATGCACGGTGTGAGTTTGTCGTTAGCACCGCACCCATCAAAACGACGACCATCGCACAAAACACGACTTCGTCTTTGCACACTGAACGAATCTTCCGTAACAATGTTTACGTTGTAAGACAATTCCAAAAGGAGCTGGAGTTGCCGCAGTACGTCGACCGGCTGGCAGCAGCCGGTCGATGGGGCGTTGCCGCCAAACTGACTTGAAGGCAGCGCTGCGAACGACTGCCGAACACAAAAACAAAGGATAACAACATGACTCTACCCAGCTCTAAGGCCACCCTGGCCGTCGCGCTGACCGGCGCGCTGTCTTTTCCTCTAGCTGTACAGGCTGAAATCAACGACGACATACCGAATTACCCGGATAAGCTGTATGGCCAGCAGGATGCCGCCAGCTTAAAATACACCATCATTTCCGATACCGAGTTCCACAGGCCACTTGCCTACCTGGCCCACTATCTGGGTTATGCCTGGACAGGCGGTACCGGTTCACAATACGTTGGCGAAGACCTCAGCATCTACCAGGATAACAGCAGCCAGTACACTCTGCAGGCCCGCTACAACAGCAACGACCCCTACTCGGGAGGGTATCGCGCCAGTGAGCGCCTGAAGATGCAGCTTAAAAACATCCGCTTCGTCACCAACCCATCCGACCTCGAATTGGGTGAACCACAGGTGTACAACCGGGTGCCGATCAAAACCGTCACCTATGAAATACGCAACGAAGGCAATACAACAGACACCAAAGTCGCGACACTGACCTACGATGAAACAGAGAGCTGGTCCAAAGAAGAAAACTTCTCGTTCTCCGAGACCATCGGCATCACCAACACCTATGAATTCGATTTGGGTGTAATGGGTAACTCAACAGAGATCAGCGCTGAATTCAGCGCCACTCAGGGGTGGAGCGAAACCAATGGTGAAACCAACACCGTATCTCAAAGTGCGCAGTATCGGGCTGAGATGCCACCGCGCACCAAACGCGAAATCACCATTACGTTCTTCAAGCAAACTGCAGACATCCCGTACACCTCGCAGATGTACATGGACTACGACCTGACCTACGAGAACTTCCTGCGTTGGGGTGGCAACGCCCGGACAGATCATCCGACCAACCGGCCCTGGGAGGTTTATACCTTTGGTGATCGCAACGGATACAGCGCAGCCGAGGATGTGCTCGATCAGTACCTGCACCGGCAGATCAACGGTTACAGCCAATGGGATTGGAACTGGATGATCAATGAATACGGGGCGGGCTCCATTCAATGGGCCCTGGGCAACATCACCAAGCGGGCGTACGGTGCACCGATGAACGGAAAATTCACAGCCATTGATGCCAGCCAATACAACATCACCGCTGGGCCAGCGGTGCCGCTCGATTCAATCTCGAAACAGGATCAACCATCCGACCGTATTCGGCGCAGCACCGACAATGGCGAAGCAACCCTGCTGAACGTTGAGAATTATGACTGGGAGGACCGAGTGACCAATGTCAACCTGACGGTCGAAGGGGCTCTGCAGCAGTCTATGTGACCTGGCTGCCTGTTTTGGGTGAATGTGCCTCGGTTTGCCGGTGGCATCTCTGAATCCGGTGGCGGGAACCCTTACCCGCCTAGTGCCTGTATACCGTTAGTCGCTCTGAAAATCGCCGAGCGAGGGTAGTGAAAGCGGGCTCAAGCCACGCGTTTCACGGTATGGTTTTTCGCCCCCGGAGCCTGAATAAAGCGTTGAACCTGTTTCATGGGCATGTGATCACTGGTATCGCGGCCATACCAGCAGTCTACGATGTGGCCCTTTTCGTTGATCAGAAAGTCGGCGGGTACCAGCTTCACATTCGGGTTCTTGGAGGGGTAGCCGCCCTTTTTCATGCCCATGAAGATGCGCGGCAATTTAAACAGCAGCGCCTTGAACAAGGCAAAACTGGAATGCTCAACCCCGTAACGGTTGTAGATCTCAAGATCTGGGTCTGCCACCAGCCGGAAAGGCCTTGGGTGCCGGGCTACGTAGTTGCGAACTTCATCGTTCGTAGAACTGAAAACCGCGATAACCTCAACATTGTCCTTTTGCCACTCTTTATAACGATGGGTCAATTCATACACCCGGAAATTACAGAACGGACAGGCAGCGTCCCGAAAGAAGCACAGCATCACCTTTTTGCCTTTAAAGGCGCTCAGCTGAATGGGCTCACCGAAAACATCTTTCGTGGAAAAGTCGATTATGGCTCTGGGGGCTTGAAGTCTCATAGCGTATCTCTTGTGCAACGGATTGACGATCTAACCCATGGGTACTCCTCAAACCTGATACTGGATGCTGAAAGGGGGTGAAAAATCGCACTCTACTGGGTTGCGAACCGTCTAGAAAACGATCGTCAGACGTGGGAGGTTCATCATCGAAAGGCCAGAGAGGGCCGTCTCGGATGCACTGTCGAGCATTAGGGCCGTGCGCATCGTGCGCATATCGACACGACGACTGACCGTTTGATGTGCCGGGGATAATCCGGTTCTCACCACAACATGGATCGACGGAATCGCCGCAATGCCCAGAACAATGCTATCACCCGAGTCAATTACCACCGGACTAAACAGTGCCCACTTAGCGTTGACATAAATATGGTTCCATTTCGTAAAATAATTCTACACATCTCTCTTAGGCGCTGATGCTGCGCGACAAGCGGTTTTTCAACAGGCTTGCTGAGTGTTGTCATTACATTCTGAAAACCAAAAAGTGCGTTAGAAATTTGGAATCACGTCACAAATGCACTAGGGTACGCCGCCTCGACGCTGAAGAGGTTTACCGTTTGCGAGCTGCCACGAAATCGACAATCAGAAGCACCCTGTCACTCGCTGCCACTGCGCCTGTGATTGCTGGAGCGCTCTGTACTCTCACTTTGGCACGCATACGCCCCCTCAGTATCCGACTGCAATCGGCCACCGGCCACCCCTCTCTCTTTCCGCTCAGCACGCGGCACCCTGCCCCCAGTATCCGCGCGGGTATTCGCGACGGTCGCAGTATCGCCCGATTCCTGGCGCCG
The DNA here is from genome assembly GCF_039982735.1 of Saccharospirillum sp. Taxonomy (GTDB): domain Bacteria; phylum Pseudomonadota; class Gammaproteobacteria; order Pseudomonadales; family Natronospirillaceae; genus Saccharospirillum. Next base: position 146,168 of record NZ_JBDWXV010000012.1, read on the forward strand.
CCGGTGAGCGGTCACTGAGCAACAGCGTTACTCAAACGCTGATTCAAATTTTTCTGCAACACTGGAGTACTCTGTATGCGTAAAACAACCCTGGTAATGGCGGCGAGCGCGCTGTCAATGTCATCTGCGGCATTTGCCGATTGTGGCGAAGTGTCGATTACTGAAATGGGCTGGGCTTCCAACGAAGTGGTTACCGGTGTCGCAACATTCCTGATGGAAAATGGATACGGATGTGACGTCACCGTTGTTCCTTCCGACACAGTCCCCGCCGTAACGTCGGTCGCGGAAAACGGCGAGCCCGACATTGTCACCGAGTTATGGCTTAACTCGACCGGCGAAGTCTACAACCGCCTGGAAGAAGAAGGCCGTATTCAACGTCTTGGGCGGGTGCTGGAGCCCGGCGGTGTGGAAGGCTGGTGGATTCCCACCTATCTGGCCGAAGAACACCCTGAGCTGACCACCATTGAAGGGGTAATGAACAACCCGGAACTCGTCGGTGGCATGTTCAATAACTGCCCGGACGGCTGGGGCTGCCGGGTCGTGAGTGACAACCTCGTACGCGCACTGGAACTGGAAAGCAGCGGTATTGAGGTGTTCAACCACGGTTCTGGCCAAACCCTGGCCTCATCTATGGCATCAGCCGTAGAAGACGGTGAACCCTGGTTTGGCTACTATTGGGGCCCGACTGTACCGCTTGGCAAATACGACATGACCCGCGTTGAACTCGGTGAGATAGACGAAGACATTCACGCTCGTAACCAGAACCAGAATGCGGACAACCCAGGCGTATCAGACTTCCCGGCCGCACCCATTCTAACCGCCATCACAACAGACTTTCAGGAACGCGAACCTGAAGTGGCCGACATGCTCAGCCACCTGAGCTTCGACACCAGCGTGATGAGCTCCATCCTCGCCTGGATGGATGAAAACAACGCCTCTGGTGAGGAAGCGACCGTTTATTACCTGCAAAACTACTCCGACGACTGGTCACAGTGGTTGAATGACGATGCACGGTCGAATCTGGCTAACCTGATCAACTGATCGTTCAGGTACCTGCCTCTTATTTACGGGGCGACCAGGCGTCGCCCCTTTTCTTATCAATGGCAAGCGGGGCTGACTGAAAACCGATAGCAGGCACCCTGCCTTTTCGGTTTTCAGACAGGTCTGCCTGCCAGACACTCAATGGATCGATCAACACTATGGCAGTATACGACTCTGTATTTTCCAGCCTGGGCCTGAAAGACTGGTGCGACAGCAGCGGGCAAGATGGCCCCATGTCCATGGCTGATTTGATGAATCAGAACGCGGGCGCAGAAGACGATGCACCTGTCTCCGCCTGGGATTTCCCCTTCCCCTCAATGGACGCACTCAACGACGCCTGTGGGTCTTTTCCACAATCCAGAGATTTGACGCAGGGGCTCGAAGAGGGCTTTCTGGGCGCGAAAGATTCAATGAGCATAGTGCTCGACCCGTTAACGCAACCGCTGAGCTGGATGCTCGACGGGACGCTTTACACGATGCTGTCTACACCCTGGTGGATTGTAATTCCATTGCTCCTGTTTGTGGTGAAACTGGTGACTCAGTCCTGGAAACTGGTCGCCTTTGTTGGCGTCTGCCTGGGCGGCCTGGCGTTTATAGATCACTACGAATACGCGATGCAAACCTTGTCTATCATCTTCGTGTGCGCCTTTATTTGCGTCCTGCTTGGGGTGCCCATTGGCATCGCCATGTCCCGAAGCGACACCATGCAACGCCTAACCGTCCCAGTGCTCGACATGCTGCAGACACTGCCTCCCTTTGTGTATCTGATACCGCTGATCTTCCTGTTCAGCGTGACAGAATCCAAGCTCTACGGCATCGCGATTATCCTGTATGCGATCGTTCCAGTGATTCGTCTGACCAACCTAGGCATACGCCTGGTCGACAAAGACATCATCGAGGCGGCAAATGCGTTTGGCATGACAGACCGGCAAAAGCTCTACAAAGTACAGATTCCACTCGCCCTGCCCAACATCATGGCCGGGGTGAACCAGACCATCATGATGAGCCTGGCCATGGTGGTGATCGCCTCACTGGTCAGTGCGCCGGGGCTCGGCGTGCTTGTGTTGCGTGGCATTCGTAACCTGGAGCTCGGCGTCGGTCTCGTGGCGGGATTGGGGATTGTCGTGCTTGCGGTCATTCTCGACCGGGTCACCAAGGCATCACTGGCACGCATCGATTCATCGAGAAAGGACTGAGGGTAACCGCATGAATGATCATCCAATCAGAATTTCGATTCGCGAACTCTACAAGATATTCGGCGATGACCCTCAGAAGGCGTTGGACCATGTGAAAGCTGGGATGAGTAAGGCCGAGCTGTTGGAGGAGCATGGTCATGTGCTCGGCTTACAAGACATCAATGTCGACATGCGCGAAGGCGAGATAACCGTCATCATGGGACTCTCGGGGTCCGGCAAGTCAACCCTGATCAGGCACCTTAACCGGTTGATTGAGCCGACCGCCGGCCGTATCGATGTCGATGGCGAAGACGTGCTTCACTATAGCGACCAGCAACTGCGTGAATTGCGACGCCAGCACATGACCATGGTCTTTCAGAATTTTGCGCTGTTACCGCACTGGACCGTACTCGACAACGCCGGTATGGCACTCGCCACCCGAGGTTTCGAACGCGGTGATTACGAAGAAGAAGCAACGAAGTGGCTCGCCCGTGTGGGGCTGGAGGGCAATGAAAACCAATACCCGCACGAGTTATCCGGCGGTATGCAACAGCGCGTGGGAATCGCCCGGGCACTGACCTCCAATGCGCCCATTATGCTGATGGACGAGGCCTTTTCAGCGCTTGACCCGCTGATCCGGACTGATATGCAAGATCTGCTTATTGAACTGCAGCGCGAATTGAAGAAAACCATCGTGTTCATTACGCACGACCTGGACGAAGCGCTGAAACTTGCTGATCACCTGGTGATCCTGAAAGAAGGCTATGTTGTCCAGCAGGGTGAACCCCAGGAGATCCTGATGCAGCCGAACGACCCGTACATTATGGATTTCATCAGCGACATCAACCGGGCTCGAGTGCTTCGTGTTCGTTCGGTCATGGACACCACGCAAACCGCTTCCGGTGACTGCGCCGGGGAGGTAGACGCTGACGACAACCTTGAATCGGTTATCGCACGGTCGGAAGGCGACACCTCTTTTACCTATCGGGTCATGCAGGGTGGCGAGCCGGTCGGCATGCTCAGTATGAAACGACTGGTACGCGCCCTCGTACCAACCGATGCCAGCCAGGAACGCAGCAACGTTCAGTAATTCATGAGAGTAGGCCTTGCACCTGTGATAACAAACAGCCGCTTGCGCCTACACTTACTGAAACCATAATCAATTGTGCACCTAGACACCTCACCTGGCAATCGGTTCCGAACTGGCATCCCCTGGCCTTAGCTGCAGCTGTACTCCGAGCAAAAAATTACGCAGCACCTGATCTTTGCATTCCCGGTAATTCGAGCTTTCTGGTTTACGGAAAAAAGCGCTAAGTTCATGCTGGCTAAGGTCGAGATCGACCAACTTTAGAATGTCCAGGATGTCGTCAGCTTTCAGGTTCAACGCAATTCGGAGTTTCTGGAATACCTTATTATTGTTAAGCTGGCTTTCTGGCTCTGGCTGCTGACCATCACGTTTGCCCCGCTTGAAATTGATGAAACCATTAAGAAACACAGCCAGTTCTCTGTCCGTCATTTTAAGAAACTCACTGTCTTCTTCCTTTCTCAGCCAGCCAACCACCTGCTCCGCGGTCACCTCGAAGTCGGCCAGGGCGAAGATATCGATCATTGTTCGGTCTTTCAGATCGAAGGTATAACGTACGCGTCTTAGAATATCATTATTGGTCACAATACAGTTCCTGAGTTTGGGAACACAAAGATCATAGGTAGGGTTCCGGAATAGACCGGCATATTACCATAACCCTGAGCTATAACCTTCGCTTAACAACAGATATTCCGTCTTGCACATGCCATGAGCCCCTTTCCACCCCAGAGTCGGTTATTGCACACGAGTGGACACAGGAAAACAGCCCCTTAAACCAGAGAGGCACCACTAAGCTATTCAACCTCTCTGCCAGGTATTGCACAATACTCCGCAAGTGATGTTATGGCCCCCGCCCTTTGGACACGTGCATGATCATTGAGATAACAAAGAACACTAAAAAGACCATAAACAGAATTTTTGCAATGCCAGCAGCCGTGCCAGCAATACCACCAAACCCCAGCACAGCCGCTACAATCGCAATGACAAAAAATGTAACCGCCCAAGACAGCATAATACGCTCCTTTTCGTTAACAACATTAGCTTGCAAGCTACGTACTCTTACAAGCATTCAGACAACGTAATTTTCTATGAAAACCACCCTAGTCGAAGCCCATCGACAGGTCAAAACCGTCAACAGCGATTGTCAGGCGCGTACATACTTACGAAATGCATTCCAGAATGCATCCACTGATTGAATAGAACGCTATACGCCCGTGAAACAAGGCTTTCTGTGGGCAAAGAAAATAACCAGAATTTTCTAGGTAAAGCGATTGATATCGGATACTCAGAAAATACGGACTAACTTACCTGGTCGATTTACAATACTCAGACATCGATTTGACACTGAATACAAAAATCTGACAGGTTTCTTCCGCTTCCTGTGTGGTGCTGGCAGATCACCCACACAAACATCAATTGCTTGTGGTTCCCTACTCTTCTTGACGCCAAGGGCTTACATTTCCGTTCGCACGCACCGAGATGGTGCATCCCATCGTCTGTACGCAATAAAATCACTCAACCCGAAGCATGAGCCTTCCACGGCAGCGAACAAAAACAACAGTCATTCCAAAACCGCAGCAATCATTTTTCACTTTCAAACGATTTTACAAACGATAGCGCCATACAGTTCCGTTCGAAAAGTTGACTGAACCTAGAAAACAGGACCGAGAATACCGTGTAATCTCTGCATCCAAAACATAGGTTTGGTTCGTCTCGTGCGGTAACGAAGCTGGCCGGTGGTTAAAATGACTGACTACCCATCGGCAACACACTTCATGAGAAACCAACTGAGTGCTGCTTACTAGGCTGGCACTTACTTTCGATAAACGCCAAACCCTTTTATGTTTTTTTGTAGAGAGATATGTTTATGGATTTCCTTAGCTTTATCGTCCTGTCCGCTAAATGCGCAGGGCTATTCATTGTATTATTGGTTACGCTCAAGCTCACGGTCAGAAAGCCTCGTGCGCTTTCAAGCCGCAAAGCAAGTCAGCCAATGGCCAAAATACCGACACTGCGGCTCAAATTCAGCTCTGCACGAAACCTGGAATTTGAGTGGACAGGTGTTGTTGGCGCATACCAATATCAACTGTTGGAAAAAACAGACGACTTCTCAGGGTATCAACCCATTGGTCGACCCAAAAAACCCGGAACGCGTGGCTTGACCTGGACAATCCCGTTACACAGCCGCCTCAATGCGAGGTACATACTGCGAGCCTCTCACTACGACGGCTCCATCGATTCCAACTCGGTACATGTGGGTGACCAACTCATCAGCGTACTGCGTCGACCGTCCAGTACTGCCGAGAGCCTGGGCTTTATTGCTCATCTAAGTCATGGCGGTCGCACACTGACCCTGGCTGAAGACGATCACTCGCCCACTCTCCCGGAAACCTATCTGGGCGCTACGCATGTCTTTGAATTCGATAGCTTCGGCCATTGGGTAAAGCGGGCATATGTTCAGTGGGCGACTATTATGACCCAAGCGACCCATGCATCCATCGAACCCGAGAAAACGGCATTCCATGTTGTTCCGTCTCCCGATAGAGCAGCCTCGCCTAACCGTAAACACTCCTGGTTAAGTGGTTATGGCTATTCAACACTGTCATTGTTCAGTTACAACCAGCCATGATTTCCTGGCTTCCTTGCTGGCTATTGAGCGGCCCTGGGGCTATACGAGACCCAAAGCCACAACCTGTGGCATCATGAGGCGTTAATCGCATTCAACCCGGGAACAGTATGATTGCTTTGTTTGCCGTACTCAGCGCCATCCTTTTGGCTCTGACGCTTCTGCCATTATGGAAACACCCGCACTGGGTTGTGCGGGTACTGGACTTCCCACGACTGCAACTCGCGATACTGGCTTTGTTGCTGGGATTAGCAGAGCTCTACTGGTTGCCCATCACACCATTCAGTACCCTGCTTATCGCTAGCAGTCTATTTTGCCTGGTATGGCAGGCCCGTTGGATTGCACCCTATACGAGACTCTGGAAAATTGAAGTCAGAGCAGCACGCGATATTCAGGAAGACCGCTGTTTAAGCATCATTACGTCGAACGTTCTTACTCCCAATAGAAAAGCAGAGCGCCTTATACACCTGGTAAAAGAACGGAAGCCCGACATTCTGGTGACCCTGGAATCTGATCAATGGTGGCAGGACCAGCTCGACATCCTTGAGTCAGAGATGCCTCATACCCTTAAATGTCCCCTCGATAATTTGTACGGCATGCACGTCTACTCCAGACTGCCACTCGAAGATACCGAAATATCTTATCTGGTTGAAGACAGTATCCCTTCCATGCATGGGCTGGTTCGGCTCCGATCTGGAGAAGGAATCCGCGTGCATTTTTTACACCCTTCGCCACCAAGTCCCACAGAAAATGAAGAATCCGCGGAACGTGATGCCGAACTGGTGATTGTCGCACGCAGTGTGGCCAAACGCAGACAGCCGGTCATAGTAACTGGCGACTTGAATGATGTGGCGTGGTCCCGAACAACCCGCCTTTTCAGAAAACTGAGTCACTTGCTGGACCCTAGAATAGGCCGTGGCATGTTCAACACCTTTCATGCGAAATGGCCCTTTCTCCGCTGGCCACTGGATCACATTTTTCACAGTGAGCATTTCTCAATCGTTCATATTGAACGGCTTCCGACTATAGGGTCTGATCATTTCCCGCTGTATACGCGCCTGCTGTTTACACCACAACACAATGGCGATCAGGAAGGCATCGACGCAGACAAAGAAGACAAAGAGTTCGCGGATGATATTGAAGATGATCAGTCAGTTGGCCGTGAACAAGTGCCAACGCCGGGACGCAGGTAACCTTCAGCTCAGCCGATAAGGCAGCGACAAACCACTGGCGCCAGGCTCGCCCTTTACGGTCATTGAACTACTATCGTGAATGTCATCATCAACGGTATCGGCGATACTGGCATGGTGACTGTAAAACTTACGGGGCGTCTCTACTGATGGCGTTTCTTTTGGTGGCCACACAAGCAGCATAACCAGCAAGCCGATAGGTACGCTCATCAGCAATAATAATGAGTACGGAGCATATTTCACACAAAGTCTCCTTATCGGAAATGGGTTAACAGCCAAGTTCATTCGGCGTTATACACGACGGGCATCTGGCCCACCCACTTCTGCCACTCGTTCGCTTCACAGGCCAGTCTAGTCATAAAATGGGCCACATTGATGCGGCTAACCTGGCCGGAGTTGAACACCACCCCTCTAACCGGCGAAGGAAAACACTCATAACTGCTTACCAGGTCTTGGTTCACCAGGCCGTCGGGCCTCACCGTGACCCAATGGATGTCCGGATGATTCTGACCAATATCCTTTCTCAGCAACTCTGCGGCCAATTCATTATCCCGGTGAGGAGGCAACAGTAGACGAACAATACTTATCACCAGTCGATCCCCAATACTCAGCTTCTCATCCAGATCACGGTTGGCGTTGCCATTGGTGTTCATCAATATGAACCTGGTTGGAGGCCGTTGTTCGGCCCGCTCACGACGGGTGCGAATGATCGACTGCACCATCCGTTCGACGGCTTCACGGCACAACAGCCTGGGCGCGCCATACAACCCTTTGAGCGTCAGGTTATGGCCCAGGCAGGAAATCGCACCGTCGCAGCCAGAAATCAGGGTATCCAGCTCGCTTTCCGCCATGTCCAGCAGACTGCCGGCGGTCACTTCCAAGTTCGGGTAAAGGCTCACTTCGCTCTGGAGAGCTGCGGGGTTGCGCGCCACAGTGACAACATGATGCCCCTGCTGCAACAACAGCGTTGCGACATGCCGTCCGGTTGCTCCAGTTGCTCCTGCGATAAAGAATTTCATAGCATCTGCCTCTATTGTCCAAATGTCGGAAACGTCGTAGTCGGTTAACAACGTTGACCGAAGGACGATTTAGAGCCAGTATACCCATACATAAAGGCAGTCAAATTACCCAAAAAATACTATGAGGTATGCGTTAACGTATGGATTGGAGTTCGATACAGTTTGACTGGAACAGAACACGGGCGTTTCTGATTGTGGCCGAAGAAGGGTCTCTTTCGGCTGCTGCCCGGTCGCTGAACATGTCCCAACCCACTCTCGGCCGCCAGATTACGGCCCTGGAACAGGAACTGAATGTCACCCTGTTTGAGCAGGTCGGCAAGCGCCAGGTACTGACCCAAAGCGGTCAGAAATTGGTGGGTTATGTGAAGCAAATGGCGGAAGCGGCGAATCAACTGTCGCTAATGGCGCTCGGGCAACGAACTGATTTGTCGGGTCTGGTCACGGTCTCTGTCAGTCAGTTGGACGCTCTTTATAGACTACCGCCGGTTATTCGGACGATCCGCCAGGTTGCACCCGACATCGAACTGCGGATCGACGTATCCAACGAGGTTGCCGACCTAAAAAGACGGGAAGCCGATATCGCTGTTCGCAGTTTCAGACCTGAGCAGAGTGATCTGATCGCTCGTAAAATTGCCAATGAACCCATAGGCTTATTCTGCTCACCCCAATACGCCGAGAGATTCCCCGGGGTTAGGGAACTTAATGACCTCCGACATGCAGACTTTATTGGTTACGACCTCAGCAACAGCATAAGAGACCATCTTCGTAGCCTGGGTGGTGACAGCGATACCTACCGTTTCCCGATTATCACTGAATTCCAATTGCTGCACATTGAACTGGCAAAACTGGACCAGGGCCTTATTTTTTTGCCGACGGATATTGGCAGTCGAATTCCGGAATTAACCTCGTTATTTCCCAAAGACCAGCCAGTGATGGAGATCCCGGTCTGGCTGGTGTGTCACCGCGAACTGCGTACTAACCCGGGCGTAAATCTGGTATTTAATGCCCTGGCTGATGCGTTATTTTAATAAGTGACCCACACTTTAAACACGGCGGTTCAGTTGCGTGACGGGCAGGGCCGTGGATTTGCCGTGGTGGCATCTGAGGTGCGTACCCTGGCTGCTCGTACCCAGACAGCCACGACGGAAATCGATGAAATGATCAGCGGGATTCAAGCCGATACCAAAGACGTTGTCATGACGATTGATGCGGCGCTGCCCCAGGTTGAGTCAGGGTCACAGTCAACGAAGGAAGCGGCCGAGTTGCTTGAACAACTGAGGCAGGGCGCCGACCAGGCGCTGGAGCGCGTTCGGGAAGTGGCCAACGCCACCCGTGAGCAAAGCCTGGCCAGCACGGCCATTGCCGAGAAAGTTGAACAGGTTTCGATGATGGTCGATGAAACCAGCCAGGCCATGCAGTCAACCTCGGTCAATGCGAACGACCTGAACCGCATTTCACGGGAACTGAGCGAATTGGTCAGCCGTTTTAGGCTATTAATCCACCGCTGCCGCCTCTGGGTTCAAGCGCCCGACTGCTCGTAAAACAACAGCGAAGCATACGGGACTCAGAGGCTGCTCGTTGTGTCCGAACACTCACTGTCGTGTACTCCACTCCCTAGCAGAGACAGAACGGTCTTATAGCCCCCTAAATGCAGCAGGGTCTCGCAGAACTTGACCTGGCTCACCGCGACTGACGTTAATCCCCTATACTCTTCCCAGACTTTGCTAGACTACCGCTCAGGTGAACCTGCGGACCAATCCAGAGCAGAGGAACTGGCTGCATCCACGGTCAGCCTCTATACCGGTTTGGAAATAAAACGCAGTGCCCGCAATTCGACAATGTCCAGACAGGCTTCAAACAACATGCAATACCCGTGGCTCCTAGCCCTGATCAGGGCATTCGTCCTGACAACTCTATTGCTCAGTTCCGGAGCCTATGCACAATACCCCGTTCAGTTAGACGCGGCGTTTATCCTGGATCGTCAGGGTGAGTTGTCATTTGACCAGTTAAGAGCACTACCCGAAAGCAACTGGGCAAAAGTACAACAGAGAGGGGTGGGCGTTCCTGTTTGGAACCCGGATTACTGGAGTGGTTTGCGGGGTGGTGTAATGTGGTTGCGCCTGGAGCTTCCTGTGGACTCGAAGTCCGAACTATTGTGGGTGGAGTTGTTACCCAACACCGGTCTTAATGGCGAGGCAATTCAACTCAAGCAAGATGAGTGGCGGTGGATTGACGCTGCAGGCAGCTCTTCGAGCCAGGATGCCGCTCAACCTGCCCGATATTTGACCTTTGTTTTCGACACCACCGTTGCAGAAAAAACCGCGTATCTTCGTTTAACGACCGACCAGGTATTTCAATTCAGCATCAATGTCACACCCCAGGACGAACTGCTATGGAAAGCCGTTAAAACCCAGTTCTATTTCGGTACGGTTATTGGCATGTTTGTTCTCGCGTTCTGCTATAACCTTGCCATTGGGTTACGAGCGCGCGAGCGCCTTTACCTGACCTACAACGTCTTTGTGTTTGGTAATCTCGTTTACCTGCTCGACATGTCCGGGTTAATTCGCTTGGTCTTCCCAGCTATTGGTAGTGGTTCTTATTTGGCGAACTTTACCAGCACGATGACGGTCATGGCGTCCTGGGTATTCGCGCGTGAACTTTTGAATACTCGCAAGCACTTACCGCAAATCGACCGCTTTCTGCGTGTGTCAATAGCGGCTGTTACCGTATTGCTGGTATTGATTCCCTTTATGTCTGACCTCTATGGGTATGTGCTCGCAATATCCGTAGGCATTGCAGGGCCGCTTCTGATTATGGCTGTGGTGGCCTTTTCAATACGTCAAGGTCACCCGCTAGCCACCTATTTTTTCGTGGCTTGGATCTTTTATATCATTTCTGCGGGGCTGTGGGGGTGGATGTGGCTCGGGCTCGTCCAGCCAGGTGAGTGGCTCATCTTTTTGTTTTTTGCGGGAGCCTTGATCGAGGTCGCCCTGCTGTCGATGGTGTTGGGTTTACGCTTCAATAGCCTTAAGAGAAAGGTGGAATTGCTAGGTGCCGACAAGAACCGCTACAAAACGCTTAGCCTGACCGATGAACTGACCGGGGTTTTGAATCGACGAGGTTTTTTGGAGGCAGCGGAACGAGTCTTTGCTCATAACCCTTCAGAGTCACTGATATGGCTGGGCATGGATATCGATCATTTCAAACGATTCAATGATACCCATGGCCACCTATCCGGCGATAAACTGCTCAGAGCGTTTGGTGCCACGTTGAAAGACTGCTCCCGAAATGATGATATTGTCGGGCGCCTGGGCGGAGAGGAGTTTGGACTGCTTTTGGTAGGATGCCCTCTGGACAAGCTGGACGCCTTTACAGCCCGGTTACTCGAACGCTTTGCCGAAATCACCGTAACATCGGCAAACGGAGAGCAAGTGAGTACTACGCTATCCATAGGTGCAACGCTCGTTACCGATGGTGACAGTATCGAGTCCGCATGGAAGCGGGGCGACGAGTTGCTCTACACAGCCAAAAACCAGGGTCGAAATCAAATGGTCTTCGGCTGAGCAGGTAAGCGGGTGCTCGCCAGCTACATCTAAGCCACTGACTGGCCCAAATACCAACTACAGACCCGAAAAAATTCCCTTAAGTGACTATGTAAGACCATCTCCGCACAAGCTTAGAGTGCATGATTCAGTCTAACACCTGCTTATCATGCCTAACCTGTCCCTGGTTCCAAAAAAAAGGCAGCCACTAAAAGGCTGCCTTTCTGAGTATCCAACGGGATTATATCAAACTAACCCACTGAATTACTCGATGGTGTTAACAACAGTCAATGTTCCGTTATAGGTCAATACGTTCCACTGGTAACCCACACCTTCCGGTGGAGTCATTTGCGCTATCAGTCCAGTATCATCGTAAAGCGAGACTTCTACATCAGAGTTACTGAAGCGGAAGTTACTGCCTCCAGAATACGCGTAAATGTAATAAGTGTAGGTACCGGTTTTTACATTGGTGATTGTGATCGTTTCAGGCCCGTACGCTGATGCGTCATCGAGATCCAGCGAGGCGCCATCTACGGATTTATTCGCATAGTAAAGATGCTCAGTGCTTGCACCATTGGGTACCAGCAAATGAGAGTCCAGGTCCCGAGGCGATGCTCCCCAGGTCAGTACCAGTCTCATCTGGCCTTCTGGCAACGCCGGCGCAATGGCAAGGTATTGAGACAGTGTACTCAAACCTTCAATTGAAACATTCTTGTAGGCGGTTGAATACCCTGCCAGTACGACTTCGACGGTATAGTCACCGGCTTCGACATTGGAGAATACATACTCTCCCTGGGCGTTCGTGCTACCTGTTTCTGCGATATCACCCACTTTTACATCAAGGCCAGCGCGCAGATTAATCGTGGTATTCGCCAGGCGAGCACCTGAAATGGCATCAGACACATGACCAGTCATGTCGCCGTAGCACTCCAACGTCTGAGTGTTCGTAACTTCAACTGGTTCTGCGGGAGTCTTAACGGTTAACGTATAGTCACCGGAGCCATAATCAGCCGTCAAGAAGATAGTTAATTCGGTCATACCTGCTGGAACAGTGAAATTGATCTTCTTGACATTATCGCCGCTGGTATCATCCACCACGAAGTCATCACCGTTTTTCAAATAAATGTGATTAGTGGTTCCCTGATTAAACTCAAACTGGATATCGATAACCTGACCTTCTACTACGCTCAGTATGTAATAATCATCAAAGTCAGTCCCGGGTACCCCAACTGCGTTCCCGGATAGGTAGCCAGATATAGTAGAATTAATTGAGATAACCTGAGCTTGAGCACTTGTATCGTTCGGTTCGGTATCATCAACGTCCGTCAACGTCACCTCTGGAACGATGGTGGTCGTAACAGTTTCTGTTCTGCAGAAATTTTCTTCAGTGTTAGTATCAGTATCCCCACCCGTTGAAGCATCATCCTCATCATCGGTGGTTTCAGGTATACAAGCAGCCAGCAATAAAACAGACAGAGATGCAGCCGTTAGCATCTTAAGCTTGTCAATTTGCATATATGTTCTCTTCGTTAGAGGTAGGGAAATACTAGAGGGACCTAGCACTGGTCAGGACGGGGTATTCTAAACAATCCACAAATTAATGGAATTTATATCCGCACTTTAGTGTGTGAGGTTTGTAAGGTGAGTTTCACTAAATGACAGATAATTGACACTTTTATCCAGGTGGTCATAGGTGCCCTATGCTCTTAAGGCCGATTGTTGAGACACCCACCACTGCGATAGAACCAAGCCAATAATGATAGCGTCCACAATAGCCGCTTAATGTGCATGTCCGATTAGCATGCGATCTGTCCTAATTACTCTGGCATTGATAGACTCCATTTCTCCATTCAAAGTATGCGATGCTCACATCATGCAACCCCAGGTTGATCCATTCATTGCCCCTAGGTGTAAAGAATCGATCGAGATTCTGTATCAGGACGAGTCGATCCTGCTGATTAACAAACCCTCCGGTTTGCTCAGTTTGTCGGGCAAGCATCCCCTGAATAAAGACTCGGTGCACTTTCGCCTGGTTCAGGACTTTCCCGATGCCCGCCTGCTGCACCGGCTGGATTTCGGCACCTCGGGTATCATGCTGGTCGCGCTTAACAAACACATTAATGGAATACTCACCCGGCAGTTTCAGGCGAAAACCATTGCAAAGACTTACACCGCACTGTTGCTGGGGCATGTGACGCCCGAACACGGCACCATCAGCGCCCCGATTGCCAGGGGTGAGTTTCCATTGCAAAAGATTTGTGAGGATACAGGGAAGTCAGCGACTACTGATTACGAGCTGATCGGGCACGTGCAGATAACCAGTGAAACGGGGCATCAGGTTACCTGTAGCCGAGTGTTGTTCAAGCCCAGAACCGGCCGCACCCACCAGCTGCGCATTCACAGCCGCGAGCTGGGTCACCCCATATTGGGGTGTGACCTGTACGCCAGTGATGCAGCCTATTCGCTGGCAACCCGGCTAATGCTCCACGCGACCTCTCTGACGTTTGAACACCCCCTAACCGGTCAACTTATGACCTCCCGCTGTCAATCACCCTTCTGAGAATTGCACAGCCTCGCTTGTAATTGATTGGCAAGCAAACTTACCCAAAGGTGTATGCGCTAAAACTCTGCGCCTACGCCGTCATGTCTAACCACTATCACAAAGTGCTGCATATCAAAGCCGAGAAAGCCAATGCCTGGTCGGATACCGAAGTCACTCAACGCTGGCAAACGCTCTAAGCCGCCTAGTATGAGTGTCTCGATAGCCCACGTTGAACACCAGCGACATCTTCGGCTTCAAAGCAACTTGCCTTCACTGGTTGTCTATTGATGCGACCGTCTCCCGAAAATAGTCCATTCGACCTGCGTTGCTGTGAGAAAGAAGCATGTTACGAGTTCGAACCATTTGTTGGCGCACCGCATAATAAAATTTCTGACTGAATTCAGTCAGCACCCAACCATCGCCAAGATCGTGACTCTGTATCGTTTCAATTTGTGTGCCACGGGGAAAGACCTCGTGCTCAAGACGTTGCAAGACAGACATCAATTCAGTTTTGTTGTGCGCGCATTGCCAACCGACATCGGTCTCGTCCTGATAGTGATCAATGCGGAAATCGATTGTGTCATCAACGCGGGAAAGTAACGCTTCGCCATCTCCGCCTGCAAACGCCTGCAGGAGGTTTTCGATGGTTTCAATTGAGGACTCTTGCTGCATGATGCTGCTCCATTCATATGTAGGGAGTGCTCAATGTAAAGCAGATCATAGATTAGTTAAAATATGTTATAACTCTCCTTATGCAATAATTAGACTATGGATTATCCATGCTTGATATGCGAAATATGCGATACTTCGTTGCCACCTACGAAGAAGGCTCAATTACCGCCGCTGCAAAGCGCTGCTTTATCGCTCAACCATCGATCTCTAATGCCATCCTGCAACTTGAGGAGAGCCTGGGTACCCGTCTTTTCATTCGTCATAAAAAAGGCGTGCGGGCCACGCAGGAAGGACATGACCTGTATCCGCTGGTCAGGCGGCTGCTGGCAGAAGCCGACGCGATAGGCGAGCATTTTCGACGTTCGACGACACCGGCTATACGCCTGGGCATCCTACCTACCTTGCCCGTGCGGCGCGTAGAACAGATCGTGCACGAGATACGTTGCACCGCACCGGGTGCAGCAATCTATCTGGTCAATTCGCAAGAAGAGTGTGATTTGTGTTTTACCATACGGGAGTATGTACCCGTCGATTGGCAGTTCCAGTCGTTATGGCGCGAGGATTACGTACTGGCATTGCCTGAAAGCTCACATCTGGCACTGCATGATGAGCTGACGGCTGATGATCTGTCAGGCATGCCTCTAATTGGCCGGGTGCACTGCGAACTCAAAGACAGAGTGCAGCAGCGTCTGGAGCAAGAGTACCAGCTGAATGCTGATCTGCGCGCGAGCACTGACAACGATGACTGGGCGCTAACACTGGTGGCCTGCGGCATGGGGGTTGCCATCGTACCGGAAAGTGTCGCTGCCAGCAGGCAGGATGTCCTTGTGCGACGCCCGCCCATACTAGCCGATCTAAATCGAGAAGTTGGTGTAGCCTTCCATCCTACAGCACACCACCAGCTTGAATTCGTGAAACCTCTGGTATCGAAGCTGCATACTTTGCGCTGGAAGCAGGCAGAACCCGGAGCAAACCGAAATTTATAAAGGGCTCAGGGCCACATTTCATTAGTAACGGCTATCGAGAGGGGCAATCTGGACATCCACATTAACACTTGACCCCAAAATAGCCATCCAGTAGTTTATACAGCATCATAAACGGGCCGTCAGGGTTAGACACTATGCCACGTTCAAGAAAAAGCCAGCTCGCCCTGGAGGCGACACCATACTACCACTGCACCTCCCGGTGCGTGCGCCGTGCCTTCCTGTGCGGCCGTGACGAGCATTCCGGCAACGACTACGAACACCGGCGCGGGTGGATAGAGCAGCGTATTCTCCAGTTAGCTGAGGTCTACGCGCTGGATGTGTGTGGCTACGCAGTGATGTCGAACCATTACCACATCGTGCTGCACATCAACGCTGGCAAAGCCAACGCCTGGACAGAAGCCGAAGTCATTGAACGATGGCACAAGCTGTATTCCGGCAACTTCCTAACCCAAGCCTACTTGGCCGGGAAAGACCTGTACGAAGAACAACTCAAAGTCATCTCCGAAACGGCCACCGAATGGCGCGAACGTCTGATGTCGATCAGTTGGTTCATGCGGGCCTTGAATGAAGACATCGCACGGCAAGCAAACGCAGAAGACAATTGCACCGGCAGGTTCTGGGAAGCCAGGTTCAAATCACAGGCATTACTGGATGAAAAAGCCCTGGTAACCTGCCTGGCCTACGTGGACTTGAACCCCATCCGTGCACAGATGGCCGATACACCCGAGACTTCCGATTTTACATCCGTTAAAGAACGAGTAGAGACTGCCAAAGAAGATCTGACGTCACCGGAACCAAACCAGCCAAAGCTACTCTTTCCGTTTGTCGGATACCCAAGGAAAGACATGCCCGCTGGCCTACCCTTTCGACTGCAAGACTATCTGGAACTGGTAGACTGGACCGGCCGCCAGATTCGAAGTGACAAACGCGGCAGCATTGATCACAACATCCCGCCCATTCTCGAACGTCTCGGCATCTACACTGAGCACTGGATCTACAACACCCGGCACTTTGAAAGCCAGTTTAAAGGCCTGGTCGGTACCGCAATATCGATCAGAGCTACCTTTCAAAAGTTTAGCTATCAGCGAACCCTTGGGCTTGGGTTGGCTGAACTGCTGA
>NZ_JBDWXV010000013.1:0-114173 GCF_039982735.1 Saccharospirillum sp.
TACAAGCGCCCACACGAATTACTTCTGACAATGTTAAGGAACTCGAAGCTTGGCGCTATTGGCTGCTTCGTTCAACGTGGTGCGTATCTTAATGATCTGCGCCGCGCTGTCAACCTCTTTTCTGCATTTTTCCTTTTTAAATCAACCACTTAGGCTTGGTCTAAAAAGGCTCAATCGTACTGCTGGAAAGAGGCTTCCCGTCACCGCTGTGCGGCGAGGGAGGCGTATAATAGTCTTTTCTGAGGGAGGGTCAAGAGGTGATTCACAGAAAGTTGTCTATTCGATGACAGCTAGGTAAAAAGATGAAACTGCAGGATCCAGGGCAACGTCTGGAATGGGTGGTATTGGCCCGCACTGGATACCGGGTATGCCCCTGAGGGGTCGGCGTGAATCCCTCCATGGAGCCTAGACCGCAGGATATGAATCCCTTCCCTGGGATTCACCCTTCGGGCTCGCTTCGCTCATGCTAAAAACGCTCCTGGCGTTTTAGTCCCTGCTGCGGACTACCCCTCAGGGGCATACCCGGCACCCACCGCTAGTCTCCTTAGCGAAACCCTAATTTGAGTATATAGAAGCAGGAAGACTAAAAGTGGCTCAGCTCAGAGTAACCCGCGCCAGCTTCTTCTTACCGGCCTGCACCAGGTACTCACCGGCGGGCAGGCGCAGGTCAGCGCCGGCCACTTCCCAGTCAACCTTGACCCGGCCATTCTTGAGCATATCCCGGGTTTGGGCAGCATTGGCGGCCAGCCCAGCCCGGTTCACGATGGCAGCGATGGGCAATTCGGTCTGGTCGGCCAGTTCGAGGGTGACGTGTGGCGTGTCTTCAGGAACCTCGCCTTCCTGAACCAGATTGCCTGCGCCTTTATGGGCATTGGCAGCAGCATCCTCGCCGTGAAAGCGGGCCACCAGCTCGCGGGCCAGCTCGATTTTGATGTCTCGGGGGTTGGCGCCCTGCTCGACCTGGGCTTTGAGCGCCTCGATCTGCTCCAGCGTCTTGAACGACAGCAGTTCATACCAGCGCCACATCAGCGAATCGGGAATCGAGACGATCTTCTGGAACATGGCACCCGGGGCTTCGGTGATACCGACGTAGTTGCCCAGTGACTTGGACATCTTCTTCTCGCCGTCGAGCCCTTCCAGCAGGGGTGTCATGATGACGACCTGGGGCTCTTGCCCTTCGCTCTTCTGCAGTTCCCGGCCGACCAGCAGGTTGAACTTCTGGTCGGTGCCGCCCAGTTCGACGTCTGCTTCCAGCGCCACCGAGTCGTAACCCTGTACCAGAGGATACAGAAATTCGTGGATAGCGATGGACTCGTTGGCTTTATAGCGCTTTTTAAAGTCGTCCCGTTCCAGCATGCGTGCCACACTGTGGCGCGCGGCCAGCTTGATCATGCCGGCGGCGCCCAGCTGGTTGAACCATTCAGAGTTGAACCGGATTTCGGTCTTCTCCGGGTCCAGAATCTTGAACACCTGCTCTTTATAGGTTTCGGCGTTCTGGGCGATTTGCTCAGGTGTCAGCGGCGGGCGAGTCGAGTTCTTGCCAGACGGGTCGCCGATCAGGCCGGTAAAGTCACCAATCAGAAAAATGACGGTATGACCCCGGTCCTGGAACTGCCGCATCTTGTTCATCAGGACCGTATGACCCAGGTGCAAATCGGGCGCGGTGGGGTCAAAACCGGCCTTGATACGCAGGGGACGGCCACTTTCGAGCTTTTTAACCAGTTCTTCTTCGAGCAGTATCTCTTCCGTGCCGCGACGGATTTCTGCCAGTGTCTGCTCCAGGGACATGGAGTCTCCTCAAAATAAATTTACATATAAATAAGGGACTAATTATATCAGGATGTGATATCAGTTAGCACATATCACGCAGCCTGTTAATATAATGCATTAACATCTTAAGCCAACTGACTGTTTTAACATGGTGATTCATCTGTTTACGATCATGAAACGATTCCCGCGCTGGCACGCCATTGGCGTCGCCGCCCTGACCTTTGTCATGCTGTCCGTGGCAATGTGGCCGGCACCCAGCCAATCTGTCATTGTCGAGCTACCCCCCCAGGTAGTCATGCCAACGCCCAGCCCTGAAGTGCCAGAAGAGCCCGAATTTACTCGCGTTGCCGAGGAAGTTCAGCCGGGCGATACGCTGTCGACTGTGTTCGAACGGGCCAATGCCGGTGTGCGTGTCCTGTACCGCATGCTGGCCATTGAAGAAATCAGCACCCCTCTGGAACGTATCTACCCTGGCCAGTCCTTTGAGTTTGAATTTGATGCCGACAACCTGCTTCGCGGCGTTACCTTTAGCGAGTCTATCCTGGTCAAACACCGCATCAGCCTGACGGACGATGGCTTCGACATCGAGAAAATCGTCCGGGAGCCCGAGATTCACACCCGCTTTGCTGAAGCGACCATCGATTCATCGCTGTACCTCTCTGCCAAGGAAGCGGGCCTCAGCGATAACATGATCATGCAGATGGCCACCCTCTATGGCTGGGACATCGACTTTGCACTGGACATCCGCGCTGGCGATACGTTCTCACTGATCTACCAGGAAGAGTACCTAGATGGTGAAAAGCTGGGCGATGGCCCCATTCTGGTGGCGCGCTTCGTCAACCAGGGCCGTGAAGTCAATGCCTTGCGCTACACCGATGAAGGCGGCCGGACAGACTACTACTCGCCGAACGGCGATAGTATGCGCAAGGCCTTCCTGCGTACACCGATGGACGTATTCCGCATTTCCTCCAGCTTTAACCCGAACCGCCGCCACCCGGTTCTGAACACCATTCGGGCGCACAAGGGTACGGACTATGCGGCACCCACCGGCACCCCCATCAAGGTAACGGGTGATGGCAAAGTCGTTTCAGCGGGTCGCAATGGCGGTTATGGCAATGTCGTGGTGGTTCAACATGGCGGCGGCATTCGCACCCTGTACGCTCATATGAGTCAGTTCTCCAAGAACGCCCGTGCCGGCAACCGGGTTCGCCAGGGTCAGATTATCGGCTATGTCGGCGCTACCGGTCAGGTGACCGGACCGCACTTGCATTACGAATTTCTGGTCCATGGTGTGCACAAGAACCCGCAAACTGTTGATTTGCCCACTGCCCAGCCACTGGACCGTCAGTTCCTGCCGCAATTTGAAGAGTTTGCGTCAAACATGATGGGGCAGCTGCAGGTATTCGAGGAAACCTACGTCGCGGCCGACTGAACACAGAACGCCGCTGGCGCACAGGCATAAAAAAACCGGGTAATCCCGGTTTTTTTATGCCTGTGCGCCAGTCACTGAGCGGTCACATCGAGAATGACGAGCCACACCCGCAGGTTGTCTCAGCCGCCGGGTTCTCAATGGAAAACCGACTACCTTCAAGCCCTTCAGTATAGTTAACGGTAGAGCCCGCCAGGTACTGGACGCTCAACGAATCGATCAGGAAGGTGCTACCAGCCTGCTCGATAACGGTGTCGTCCTCAGCTACGTCGTCGTCGAAGGTGAAACCGTACTGAAACCCGGCACAACCGCCCCCGGTCACAAAAACGCGCAACATCAGGCGGTCGTTGCCTTCTTCCTCGACCAATTGCCGCACTTTATGCGCCGCTGCCTCGGTAATCAGCAGGGCTTCCTGGACGTCTGCATTCACAGTCATAGTGGTTCCAAATTCATAGAGCTACTCTCAGGGTTGCCAGGCGATTCGATCCGCCCCTGCCCGCAGTGGCAGGGCACCACAGTGATAGGGGCGGACAAGGCCAGATTCAAGGACCCGGCGTAGATCCCGGTCGATGTCAGGAGGATTTATTGGCAGGCTTGCCGGCATCCAGCATCGGGGTATCGGCAACCGGTTTGGGCTCGACAGGCTCTGGCTTGCTGACCTTCTTGCCTTTCTCGGCCGCTACGTGCAGCAGTTTGCCATTCACCTTGGCGCCCATCACCATCTCCATCATGACGTAATGCACGTCACCGGTGACGACGGCTTTTTTGGCCAATTCAATGTGTTCGGACGAGTACACATCGCCTTTCACCTCGCCATTGATGACGATGTTCGGCGCACGAATCTCGCCCTCCACATAGCCTTTGTCGCTGATGCGCACGGCGGCTCCGCTGTCGGGGTCGGCCAGAATGTTGCCCTTGATGCGGCCGTCGACGTGCAAGCCGCCCGACACCCGGATATCGCCGCTGATCTCGGCCTTTACTGATATAAGCGTTACGTCGTTAGCCACGGTTTGTTTACTGCCCCACATTGTTTCCGTTCTCCAAATCCAACCAGCTGTAGGCTGCCTCTACCCGAGCGGCACGATCACCGACGGCCTGGGCTATCACCTGTATTTGGTCGGGTATGAACCCTTCAGGCAACACCAGGTCGCCCTTGATATCCTGAAAGTAGCGATAACGGAATCGAATATCCACATCATCCACTGCTTCGGACACATCTTTTAATGGCAGCGCAACGCGCTCCCCGTTTTGCGTCCCTACAATGTTGACACCCACAAACCCTTGCAGATACTGAGAATTGTTGCCCGCCTGGGTCAGCATCAGGCTGTACCGGTAACGGTCGCTGGAACTGGTCGGTTCCAGTGTGACTTCCTGAATGCGCAGCCCTTCGTTATCGAGGGAGGGCGACATGATCCCCTGATAGAGGGCGACTTCCTCTTCGAGCTCGGCAATACGACCGCTCAGTTCCAGCTGTGTTTGCCGGGCATTTTCGTTCGCCTGGCGGTCGACCTCGGAGCCACGCTCCAGTTGCGCCACACGCAAGCGCAGGGCTTCCTGGCGTTGTTCGGCTTCGCGCAGGTTCTGGCGCAATTCAGCGCGCTGGTTAAGCAAGGTCTCGTATTGACTGCCACCTGATTGAAAACCATACAGATAGGCAGCGTAGACTGCCAGGGCAATGATCACAATTCCAACAATCCGAACCAGCCAGCGTCGCCAGGGCCGGTACGGAACGACAACCATCTGCCGTACGGGTGCTACTTTTACTTTCGCCATGCCAACTCCGACGGGATAGGGGCGCCTGCCAGCAACCGGCATGAGCCGGCCCTGACTCCCGGTCTTACGCCCCCAGACGGTGTCTGAAAGCCAGCCGGGCGATGAATCACTGCAACGCCATGACCGCCTATGATAAGGTCGCAGCCAATTCGGTTACAAGCCAATCCGCCTATGCCCTTACCTTCCATCCGTCAGTGGCGCCGTTTACTCGGTAAACCGGACGGGTTGTTGTCGCTGATCATACTTGGCTGCATCACCGGCATTGCCACGAGCCTGGTGATGGCGCTGTTCATGCTGGGCCTGGATCTGATCCTGCAGCAACTGAACGGTGCCTACCGGGACGATTTCGAATCGCTGTCGGCTCCAACCCGCTTTGCCCTGCCTATTCTCGGCAGTCTGGCCCTGATTCTGCTGTTCCGGTTCACGCCGACGCACAGTCACGCCATCGGCATTACCCATGTGCTCGACCGGCTGCAGCGCGGTCGCAGCCGTTTACCGGCCAGCAATGCCGTCTTCCAGTTCTTCGCGGCGCTGATATCGCTAGGCTCCGGCCACAGCGTCGGCCAGGAAGGTCCGGCCGTGCATGTGGGTGCGGGCATAGCCAACCAACTGGGGCAAAAGGCCAACCGGGTACCAAGCCAGCTAAGACTGCTGATTGGCTGCGGTACCGCCGCTGCCATTTCATCGGCGTTCGACACGCCGCTGGCGGGTGTGCTCTTTGCCATGGAAGTTATCCTGATGGAGTACAGCCTGCTCGGCTTTACGCCCATCATCGCCGCCTCCGTGACCTCAGCCGCCATGACCCGCTTCCTGTTTGGCGAACACCCGGCCTTTGTGACCGACCTGGCCTATCAGGGTAGCCTTACCGATCTGCCCTTCCTGCTGATCGCGGGCTTGCTGATTGGACTGCTGGCGGCCGGGTTTAACCGCAGTGTAAGGCTGTTCATGCAATTGCGGTTGCATCAGCGTCCAGCCCGGTTACTGCTGGCTGGCCTGATCACCGGTACGCTGGCGCTGGGCGTACCCGAAGTACTGGGACTGGGTCACGACACCATTAATCAGGCCATTAACGGCGAACTGGTCTGGTCGGTCTTGCTGGTTGTGCTCATCGCCAAGTTCATTGCCACTTCGACAGCGGTGGGCCTGGGCGTTCCTGCGGGGCTGATCGGCCCGACCCTGCTGATTGGCGCCAGCGCCGGCGGACTGATGGGCAGCCTGCTGCCCGGCGATGGCAGTCCGGCCTTTTATGCCTTGCTGGGTATGGCGGCGATGATGAGTGCCGTGCTGCATGCACCGCTGGCCGCACTGATTGCTGTGCTGGAGCTATCGCTCAACGCCCATGCCGTCTTTCCGGCGATGATTGTGGTGCTCGGCGCCAACCTGGTGTGTCAGCACGGCCTGCGCATTCCGTCGATTTACCACAGCCTGCTGGCGTTCAAGGGGCTGACGATTGAGACCAACCCGGTACGAACGGCGCTGGCTCAGCGCAGTCTGTCGGAACTGGCTACCGGCCAGTTCACCCGCCTGGACCTGACCCAGAGTGACGATCAGGCGCTGCGCACCGTCAAAGACGCCCAGCGTTGGGTGGTGCTGCAATTGACGGAGGCCAGCTATCTGATCGACAAGACCCCGCTCAGCCAGGCTGTGCAAGACTGGGTGCAACTGCCAGCTGAGACCCGTCCGGCAATGGCCGATGCACTAAAAGCCGTGATCCCGCCATTCAGCCGCCTGGTTGAGGTAAACCAGGACATCAACCTGCTGGAGGCGGTGCGTCTGTTGCAACGCGAAGACACTGCTGGCTTCCTGTATTCACCGGATATTACCTCAACCGTTCTGATCACTCGTGCCCAACTGGCCACCGTTCTTACCACCGAAGGAGACCTTCGCTGATGCTGTACCTCTGGCTCAAAGCCTTTCACATTATTGCCGTTATTACCTGGTTCGCAGCCCTGTTCTATCTGCCGCGCCTGTTCGTCTACCACGCCATGGCGGAGGACACGATTAGCCAGGAGCGTTTCAAGATCATGGAGCGCAAACTCTACCGGGGCATCATGACACCCAGTGCAGTGGTTACCGTAACACTCGGCATTGCCATGCTGGTGGTCACCCCGGCCTGGCTGTCGATGGGCTGGATGCACGCCAAGCTGTTTCTGGTGGTGTTACTGCTCGGCTATCACCACGCCTGTGGTCGCCTGCTGAAACGCTTTGCAGCGGACGACAACCGCCACAGCCACAAGTGGTATCGCTGGTTCAACGAAGCCCCGACTCTGGTATTGGTGGGTATTGTTCTGCTGGTCGTTATCAAGCCCTTCTGATCGGGCAAAAAAAAGACCAACGGCCAAAAAGGCCGTTGGCCAATAACTACCTATCAACTAGACAATCCCCGGACATTCAATCCAAGGAAGCCCCCAGTCTAGTCATTTCCGCGCCCGGACTCCAGCCCGCAACGGCGCTAATCAACTGGCCTTTACTCGCTGTCTGCATCGCCGCTCAGGGCCCGGCCCCGGGCGATGGCCGCCTTGCGATGCGTCACGGCCAACTTCTTGTAGAGGTTGTTGATGTGTGTTTTCACCGTGCTGACAGCGATGAACATGCTCTGTGCGATGTCATCATTGTTCTTGCCATCCATAATAAATTGCAGCACTCGCCATTCCTTTCTGGAAATGCCCAGCGCCAGCAGACCATCCGGTACTTCCTGCTCCCCACGCCGGCTGGAGGTATTACGTTGCTTGTACAGAATCAGCACTTGCTCGACATACCGGGCCTGATCTTCCGGCAATGACGCCAGCGGCAATTGTTCAAACAGCGGCATGATCCACTGGCGCAGATACAATAGACTGGCGACGATCTGATAGGTCTGCAGATCGGCCAGAATATCGAGCAGCGCCATTCTGGCACCCTCTTCATCGCCCTGAATCATCAGAATGGCGATGTTGAGCAACAGCAGCCGGAAACGCTCTAGCCGGAACTCCGATGCCGGCCGGTCGTCGAAACGAGCCAGTTCTGCCTGGACCCGCTGATGCGCCGGTCCGACCTCACCCAGCGCCAGTTGTCCGTACAACTGAGCTCTCAGCTCTCCAAAGTCGTGCAGGTTCCGGCAGCCGGTTACTGGTGGGTGCACCTTGAGCCAGGTGAGAATTTTCTGGGTATCGTCTGTTTGCCACCAGTACAGCAGCTGTACTTCGAGCGAATAGCCAATCAACTGCTCGGCGACGCTGTCCATCGACAGGATGCCTTCATGCAAGCCCGACAGTTCGCGCGCGGTCGTTGGCTTGCCCTTCAGCAGTTCCATTTTCAGCAACCAGCCAAAGAGATGCCGCGACCAGAATTCATCCCAGTTCTGGCACACCACCCCGGCTTCGTTGATCAGCATCCGGGCTTCGCGCAACCGGTAGGATTCCAGCGCCAATTCGGCCTGATACAACAGGGAAAAACAGACGTTAAAGCCATTGGCCACGCCCTGGGCGTCGCTGTAGCGCTGTACTTCACGGCACAGCTCCAGCGAGCGGTCAAACTCGCATCGCTGCTTCCAGATCTGCGCCTGCTGATTCAGGCTCCACAGCACTGCATCGTGATTCCCCTCCTGGCGGCTGAGCAGCTCGCTTTGCTCGTAGATATCGAGTGCGCGCGCCATGTCGCCCAGGTCGAATCGGATATTGGCGTAGGTCAGCAGTGCACTTTGCCGACGGGTATTGTCTTCGGCGAAGAGATTCAGGGCACGCAGCGCCGCCTGCTCGGCGATGTCCAACTGACCCAGTGAATAGCTAGCCTGGGAGCGCACCGTCTCAAACTCAGCGGAAAGCAGGCGCCCGGTGTCGCTATCATCGATCAGGCCGCGGGCTCGGTTGAGACAGCCTTCCACCTGACGCGCATCCCCAAAGATGGCTTCCACCCAGCAGTTCACCAGCACCAGCTTGGGTTCACGGACAATCCGCTCCATCGGCAGTTCGGTCAGACACCGCTGTACCAGCTCGTAATGGGCCTTGTGAATCAGGTCATCGCCGTAGAGCTTGAGAATTCTGACAATCTGCTCCTGATCGCCGGATTTAATGGCATGATCGACCGCGCCGACAATGTAGCCCAGCTTCAAAAACGCCTGACTGGCCCGAAAGTGCAGATCACTGAGATTACCACTGTGCAGCAGGGTCAGCTTGTGCTGCAGGAACTCCCGCAACAGGTGATGGTAGCGAAACCATTGCCGGGGCTCGTTGAACTGAATGATGAACAGGTGTTGTCGCTGCAGGTATTCCAGCACTTCGTGAACATTGATGTCTTTGGTCAGCGCCTCGGCGACTTCGGTGTTGAACCGTCGCACCAGGCTGGTGTGGATCATAAAATGCTGTACATCGGCCGGCAGCGCATCGAAGACTTCGGAATCGAAATAGTCGATTGCATTCAGGTTTTTCTGTTGCAGCCGGGTTTTCAATTCATCAAAAGACGGTTTCGATTTCAGCCCCAGAACAATCAACTGCAGCCCGACCGCCCAGCCCTCGACATGATCGAGCAGTTGCTCAACATCGTGATCTTCAAGCTGATAGCCGCCCAGGCTCTGAAAGAAATGCTGGGTTTCGCAGACATTGAACCCCAATACATCATTTTGGATATCGGCCACCAGCCCCTGCAGGCGCAACGACATGATGCTCGCAGGGGGATCGGAGCGGGTCGTCAGCACCAGGGTGATGTGCGGTGGCAGATGCCGCGCCAGATAGGCAAGTGCGGCGTGGACCTGGTCGTTTTCAACGCAGTGGTAATCGTCCAGTACCAGCACCAGCCGCTGATCGATCCGGTCGAGCTCGAACAGCAATTGCCCGAACAGGGATTTCAATCGGGTCTTGCGATCGTGCACACCAGCGTGGCACAGGGCTTCGCTGAGCGGTACCTGCTTGGCAATGGCTGAGATGAAATAGGCCGCAAATACCACCGGGTCCGAATCTTCCGGGTCCAGCGACAACCAGGCGAGCCGGGCTGAGGGCACCTTTTCGCGCAAGGCATCAACCCCATGCAAGGTGGCCACAGTTTTGCCGAAACCGGCCGGTGCACAGAGCACCACGACCGGCAGCCGACAGGCATCGACAAAGCTCTGGTCAACGCGCGGGCGGCGAATGGCATTGGGGGGCAGGTGTGGCACCGATAACTTCGACGGAACCAGAAAGTGCTGTGGAACCGAATCGGTCATCGGCGTTGTCCGTTGTGTCAGGCTTAAGTGACCCAATCATACCCAGCTCGTCCGGTTACGATCAAATAAGCACGGCCGCGGACCGGCCGGGTTTGCCTAAGCAGCCGGTTACCACGACAATAGTTGCCAGACATTCATTACACAGGCCCACACCATGACCGACCAACTCGCTGCTCTGTTTGAACGCGCCCAGAAAACCATCCCCGGGGGCGTCAACTCTCCGGTTCGCGCTTTTAAAGGGGTCGGTGGCACGCCGATTTTTTTCAAGCGCGCCCAGGGATCACGGCTGTTCGACATTAACGACAAGTCCTACATCGACTACGTGCTGTCTTTTGGCCCGCAGATTCTGGGCCACGGCTTCGAAGAAGTGCGCGAGGCCATACACCGCCAGGTCGACCTGGCGCTGACCTTTGGCGCTCCGACCGAGCAGGAAGTCACCATGGCCGAGGCGGTCTGTGCCATCGTGCCGTCGATGGATAAAGTCCGCATGGTCAATTCCGGTACCGAGGCGACCATGTCGGCGATTCGATTGGCCCGTGGCTTCACCGGCCGGGACCTGCTGGTGAAATTCGAAGGCAACTATCACGGCCACGCTGATAGCCTGCTGGTGAAAGCGGGCTCCGGCATGCTGACACTGGGTGTGCCCACCTCGCCAGGCGTTCCGGCGGCGGTAGCAGCCAACACCCTGACACTCGATTACAACGACCCCCAGGCCGTGCGCGACTGCTTCAAGGAATACGGCGATCGCATCGCCTGTGTGATCGTCGAGCCGGTGGCCGGTAACATGAACTGCGTACTGCCCGAGCCCGAGTTTCTGGAGACGCTGCGCAGCGAATGTACCGACAACGGTGCGGTACTGATTTTCGATGAAGTGATGAGCGGCTTCCGGGTCGCACTGGGCGGCGCTCAGGCGCTATACAACGTAAAACCGGACCTGACCACCCTGGGCAAGGTTATCGGTGGCGGCTTGCCGGTCGGTGCCTTTGGCGGCCGGGCCGACATCATGGACTTTCTGGCACCCAATGGCCCGGTGTACCAGGCAGGAACGCTCTCGGGCAACCCGGTGGCAATGGCCGCGGGCCTGGCCGTACTGGAGCAAATCAGCAAGCCCGGCGTCTACGAGCAACTGAGCGAACGGACCACCGCCCTGACTGAGGGTTTGAAAGCCAAAGCCCAGGCCGCGGGCATTCCGCTGACCACGAATTCCGCCGGTAGCATGTTCGGATTCTTTTTCACCGACCTTGAGCGCGTGCGCCGGTTCAGCGATGTGATGACCAGCAACGTGCCGCGTTTCAACCAGTTCTTCCACGGCATGTTGAACGAAGGGGTCTATCTGGCACCCTCGGCCTTTGAAGCAGGCTTTATGTCGCTGGCGCATAGCGAGCAGGACATCGACGATACCCTCGCGGCCGCCGAGCGGGTGATGTCGAACCTGACCGTTTAACCAGGCGCGCGATGCGGTTGGGTCGTGACTCAACCGCTTGTTTTACCTCCCTTTTTTCTGAACAGGGAGACGACGCAAGACCACAAAAACTGTTGACAGAGCCGGGCCCGCTCATTAGTATGCGCGCCTGCTTGCCGACGGTAGGCACATCCGGTACTGCCTGGGTGGTGAAATTGGTAGACACGCTAGCTTCAGGTGCTAGTGGGGGCAACCCCGTGGAGGTTCAAATCCTCTCCCAGGCACCAAAATTTCACCGGATGATGCTATAACACCGTAACCGCTCAGCCTGGGTGGTGAAATTGGTAGACACGCTAGCTTCAGGTGCTAGTGGGGGCAACCCCGTGGAGGTTCAAATCCTCTCCCAGGCACCATTTCGACGATGACAACGCACTCGCACCGAAATGGCTTCTCCCGCAAGACAAGACTCCCAGAATTGAATACACCGGCCGGCATAAAAGTCAGCTTTATTGTCATGAGCCCGCGTTAAATGCAAGGCCCACCCGGCCCTCAGAAGTTCACTTCAAACGCCAATGCCATGCCGCCTTCGGTCGGTACCACGGCAAACTGCGACGCCAAGCCCGGTTTAACCAGCCACTGATTCACCCCCCAGGCCAGCGCTGCGCCCGCGAGCACATCCGTCGTGTGATGCCGGTCTGAATACACCTTGCTCCAGCCAACGTAGCTGGCTGCCAAATAGGCGGGCAAGCCGGCATCCCACCCATAACGGCGCTGAATAAAAGCGGCGCTGGTAAAGGCCGAAGCGGCGCTGAAACTGGGGAAACTGAGATCATCGGATCCGTCTGGCCGCTCCCGCTCAACCAGGCCTTTCAGCACATAACTGGTGCTCATCGTAACGCCATAAGCCATCACCAGCTGCGACCGCCCTTCCGGGTCATCCAGCGTATAAGTAGCGGTGGCTGCCGTCAGTGGCAGGGCGTAGAGCAATACCTCACCCGCCTGCGTCCAGCGATCATCGGCGTACCCGGCTGTGCTAAACCCCAGCGACACACCAGCAACCCAGGTTAATAACGTTCGCCACGTTGCGTTCTGTCCGCCCATCATTCCGTGCGACCTTTCATAAAACGTTCCCGGTTTTCTTCTTTCTTGCGATCACTTTTGCGCAGCAGGATATACAGCGCACCCACACCGCCATGATGCTTTTGCGCCGAGTGAAACGCCAGTACCTCTGGCATTTGTTTCAGCCAGGTGTTCACACAGCTTTTCAGGAAAGCCTTCGGCTCTCCGCGCTCCCCCTTACCGTGCAGAATCATCGCTGAGCGCACATCGTAGCGCAGGCAGTCGGCGATGAAGCCATACACCTCGGCACGTGCTTCGGCCATGGATTTACGGTGCAAATCCAGACGGGCATCGATCGGGTACTGGCCACGCTTGAGCTTCCGGTAGACACCGTGAGCAACGCCATCGGTGCGGTACTCCAGGATGTCGAGCGGGTGCACCAGGTCGATGATTTCTTCCGTCAGGTGGTTCGGGTCACCCTGCTCAACCTTCACTGCCATTTGCCGCCGATGCAGCAAACTGGGTTCGGGTACCTCGGGTTTGGCCGTCTCGACCCTCTGTGTGGTGCGAATACGGCGTACGCCTTTCATTTCTTGACGGAAAATTTTGAATTCGTCGTCGTCTTCCATAAGACACCTGTGCAATTTAACCGTATTCTAACAGCATGTACCGGTGCTCGGCACGGCGGGAGAGAGCACTATAACGGGCTCGTTGTAAAAGAGCGGTAAAATGGATCGTCAGCGCTGCAACGATAGAGGACACTGAATGCTATGAATGAATCTCATATTTTACTGATTGACGATGATCGCGATCTGGCCGAACTGCTCGGCGAATACCTCGATGCCGAAGGCTACAAACTCAGTGCCGCTCACAGCGGTGAGGATGGCATCGTTCAATTGCGCGAGCACAACTACGATCTGGTCCTGCTCGATGTCATGATGCCCGGCATCGATGGCTTTGAAACCCTGCGCCAAATTCGCAACCACTCCTCCGTTCCCGTGTTAATGCTCACCGCCAAAGGTGAGGAAATGGACCGGGTACTGGGCCTGGAGCTGGGCGCCGATGATTACCTGGCCAAGCCCTACAGCCACCGTGAGTTGCTGGCCCGCATCAAAGCGCTGCTGCGCCGGATCGAACTCGACAAGGTGCAACAGGAAAGCGACAGCGGCACTCTGGAATGCAACGGCGTGACCCTGAACTTCGACACCTACGAAGTCGAGTGCGAAGGCGAGCATGTACCCATGACCACCAGTGAATTCAAGGTATTGCGCGTGCTGATGTCCCGCGTGGGCAAGGCCGTTCCCAAGGAAGACCTTTACCGTGAAGTGCTCGGCCGCGAAATCATGGCGTACGACCGATCGATCGACATGCACGTCTCCAATGTGCGGCGCAAGCTTCAAGCGGTTACCGAGACACCCAAAATTCAGACCATTCGCGGTATTGGCTATCTGTTTGTCGATCCGAAATAACCGAACCGCTTCCCGCCCTTCCGGACACCGGCTGTAGCCATGAAATTTTCAGTTAACTGGCGAAAAATCAATCCGCTCGGCTCGGTGTTCGGCAAGATCTGGCTGAGCTTCTGGGTTACCCTGTTGCTGATTGTGCTGGCTGTGGCTTTTGTCTCGCATCAGGTGGCGCAGGTATACCAGATCGGTGCGCCCAACGCGTCGCACATTGGCCTGCTCAACCGGGTCAAGCTGCCCAATATCGATCGTCTCGCCAGTGACCGCCAGGAAATCATCGACGAGCTCGACCGCTTTAACAGCGAGTCGCGCTTTCAGTGGTACCTGGTCGACGACACCTATCACCTGCTCGGTACCCCCAAACCCCCTCGGCGCATTCTGGTCATGCTGTCTGAAATGATGGAGCTGGAAGGCGTGAAAGTCGGCCAGTGGCGCCAGGAAACCTGGATGGGGCCGATCACCATGTCGGTCGGTGGCGATATGTACCGCCTGTTTCTGCGCGGCGTGCCCGCCCTGCCGCCGCCCAACCTGCCACTCTGGCTCGATAGTCAGTGGTTGCGCGCCATTTTCGCCTTGTTCGTCTCTGGCGGCATGGCGCTGGTGCTGGCCTGGTCGATCACCCGTCCTATCGCCCGCCTGCGGCGCGTTTCACGGCAATTGGCGGGCGGTAGTCTGGATGCCCGGGTTGGCGGCGCGGTCAACAAACGCGCCGACGAACTGGGTGACCTTGGTCGCGACTTCGACGAAATGGCAGAGCGCCTGCAACAGCTGGTTTCCGCTCAGCAACGGTTGCTCAGCAACGTCAGCCACGAGTTACGCTCACCTCTGACGCGCCTGCAGGTAGCGCTGGGCATCGTTCGCCAGAAAGCACCCACGGGACTCGAAACCGCGCTCAGCCGCATTGAACGCGAAAGCGACCGGCTTGAAAGCCTGATCGCTCAGGTGCTGAAGCTGTCGCGTTTTGAAAATGAAATGCAACATCTGGAGCCGGCGCAATTGCAGCTCGACGACCTGGTACGCCAGGTGGTTGAAGACGCCCGCTTTGAATCGAAATCACACAACATTCTGATCACCGACCAGATTGAAAGCGCTGTCAGCCTCTGGGGCGACCCGCAACTGCTGCATTCCGCCATCGACAACGTGATTCGAAACGCTCTTCGTTTTTCACCGGAAGACGGTGAACTGAGCGTTCACCTGACCACCCACAAGGGTGAAGCCCAAATCGAAATCTGCGACCAGGGCCCCGGCGTACCGGAAGATAAACTGGAGCGGCTGTTCGACCCCTTCTACCGGCTCGACCAATCCAATTCCGGTGCTGGGCTGGGCCTGAATATTGCCCGGCACGCCGTCACCGCGCACAAGGGAGATATTCGGGCCTACAACCGCCCCGAAGGTGGCTTGTGCGTGCGCATTCGATTGCCACTGAACCAGCACGGGCGCTTGCGTCAGAGCTGATGTGACATCTCCACGGGGGTTCGACAAATGCCCCCCGAACCAAATGGCAAACGGTGGTAATTCACACCACTCAGGTTTCTTTGTGCCTGTCGAAGGGCCTCGGGGAGCCGATTTCCTCTCACACGACCCGGCCACCCTAAAACGCGACAACTTACCCGTTGATCTTATAAACTCAGGCCAATCACTCATTCACGAGGCCTGTCATGTCACCCATCACCACCACTTCCGGCGCTGTCATCCGTCTGGCTGAACCCGGCGATGTTCCTCACATTCTGCGGTTTATTAAGGAACTGGCCGACTACGAAAAACTTTCGCATGAAGTCGTCGCCACTGAAGCCAAACTCACCGAGACACTGTTTACCGACCAGCCAGCGGCTGAAGTTCTGATCGCCGAGCGCGATGGCCAACCCGTTGGCATGGCCTTATTTTTCCCGAACTACAGCACCTTTCTCGCCCAGCCTGGCATCCACCTGGAAGACCTTTATGTGCAACCGGACCAGCGCGGCTCCGGTGTTGGCAAGGCGCTGATTACCAGCCTGGCGCACCTGGCCGTGGAGCGGGGCTGTGGCCGCCTAGAGTGGATGGTGCTCGACTGGAACGAACCGGCCCGGCAATTTTACCGCTCACTCGGCGCCAGCGCGCTGGACGGCTGGCTGACCAAGCGCGTCACCGGCGAATCACTGCACGCCATGGCCCGGATGCTGGAGCGCGCCTGATGACACCGGCCGTTCAGTTGCTCAAACGTCAGAAGGTACCGTTCGAACTGCACACCTTCAGCGTGGGCGACAGTGACGAAGGCTATGGCCTCGCCGCTGCCAGAGCGCTGGGTGTGCCGCCAGAGCAAGTGTTCAAAACCTTGCTGGTCAGCTTCAATGGCGACCCCAAAGCACTGGGCGTATGTATTCTGCCGGTCACTCACAACCTGAGCCTGAAACGCGCCGCCAAAGCACATGGCCAGAAATCGGCGCAGATGGCCGAGCCGGCCATTGCCGAGAAAACCACCGGCTATGTGGTCGGCGGCATTAGCCCGCTGGGACAAAAAAAAGCCCTGCCTACGGTGGTGGACCAAAGCGCCGAGTCGATGGACATCTTTTTCGTCAGCGGTGGCAAGCGTGGGCTCGACATCGCTCTGGCTCCAGCCGATCTGCTGCAACTGGCGCGCGCCCGCTTTGCGCCACTGTGCGTTACCGACGAAGCCTGAACCTGAGCTGAGTCCGGCGGTTTAAGTGGCAACTGTTGCCGAAGCCCCATACTCCAGCCCTATCTGCGAGGGCTTTGGTGAATCTGAATCATTAACCGCCACTGCTCGCTTGTTACTGGCTGGCGTTTTGCTATGTTTGACCCAAGCCTTCACTTCAATCGCAGGCTATTAATCAGGAGCGAAAAATAACAATGAAATCTTTACTGACTGTCGTCACTACCCTTTTGCTGGCGCTGGCCATCACCCCGGCCCAGGCTGAATCCATGTCGGCCGAAGGCCAGTGGCGCACCATCGATGATGAAACCGGCGAAGCCAAAAGTCTGGTGCGCGTCTGGGTTGAAGACGGCGAACTGCAGGGCCAGATCGTTGAACTGCTGAACCCGTCCGAGCCCAACCCGGTCTGTTCCGAATGCAAAGGCAGCCGCAAAGATCAGCCGATTGAAGGCATGACGTTTCTCTGGGGCCTGGAACGAGACGGCGATGAGTGGGACGGTGGTCGCATTCTGGATCCCTCCAATGGCAAAGAATACAGTGCCAAAGCCAAGGTCATCGAGAACGGTACCAAGCTGGAAGTCCGTGGTTTTCTCGGCTTTGCACTGATCGGCCGGACTCAGGTCTGGGAACGCGTGGAATAACGACACATTGCACGGGCTCTCTGCTGAGCCCGTGCTTTCCCTACCTGCCTTACCCCGTTATGCTGCCTTTCCCTGTTAACCGCTGACCGCCCCAATGACCGGTACCGACCCTGTAACACTTTTGATTGCCATCACCCTCGGCCTGCTGCTGGTACTCCCGGCCGATGGCTACACCTATGAATTTGTGCGTGCCCGGCACGAACGCGCAAGCCCAGTGTGGCGGTTAATCGCAGGGCGCATGCTGATCACCCTTACCCAGGCCGGTTTAATGGCAACGGCGGTGACGGTCTGGGCCAATTCAGGGCCGCTGGGGCCAACGTTACTGGTATTCGCCGGCGCCATGATGGCTGCCTGGCTATGGATGTGGTACTGGATCAAAACCTACATCGCCGAGCCCGATCACCCAACCCGGCCGATCACCATCGTCAGCGTCATCCTAACCGGTGCTCTCTCCGCCACGCTCTGGTTCGAAGCCTTCACCTTTCAGGCTCTGTTGCAGGCCTGGGTCGATGAACCCGCCCTCGAAACCATCATCCTGCTGTCGCTGATCTGGGTTGCCATCGATGCCATCTGGCTCGCCATCCTCGCCAGCCAACCCTGGGGCACCCGCCTGATCGCCTCGCAAACCGGCCAAACCCGACTAAACCGAAGCCTCGGGCTGCTGCTATTGGCCCTCTCACTCTGGGCAATGGTGGTTGTGCTCTAATCAGTGCCACTAGTCCGTGCCAGCCACCGGGTTTACCTATCCGGGGTCGGGCGGAATGCCGCCCACTCAACCCATCCCTGGGGCCTAGACCACAGCATCCATGCTGTGGACTCCCCCGGATAGGTAAACCCGGTAACTGTCACTTGGCTGGGAGGCGTGGGCTAAATTAACTCAAGTTTTGGAGTTCGCTGAAATGACCAGCGGCGATTACCTGGGGCATTCCTGTGGGGAAGTCCGCAACACGGATGTTGCGGTCTAGGCCCCATGGATGGGTTGAGTGGGCGGCATTCCGCCCGACCCCACAGGGATGCCCCAGGTGATCGTCGCGGACCACCGTCACCTAAAAACACCCCCGAACTCCGGAACTTGAGTTACCAACCTCCAAACTGTCCAACTCAGTAAAACTCACCATCCTCAGCCATGGTGTTAATCACAGACAGTTTCTTCACGCCGTCTTTGGTGCCCAGCAACAACACGTCCGCTGGCCGATGTGCAAACAACCCGTTGGTGACGACGCCGGGAATGTTGTTGATGGCGGTTTCCATCGCTTCCGGGTCTTTGATGTCCAGTTCGTAGACATCCAGAATCTGGTTGCCGTTATCGGTAACCACGCCTTCGCGATAGACCGGGTTGCCGCCCATTTTCAGCAGCTTGCGGGCTACGGCACTGCGCGCCATCGGTATGACTTCGATCGGCAGCGGGAAGGCACCTAACTTTTGTACGGCCTTGGACTCGTCGGCAATACACACGAACGTCTTGGCGATAGAGGCGACGATCTTCTCCTGGGTCAGGGCAGCGCCGCCGCCTTTGATCAGGTGCAGCTTGCGATTGGCTTCGTCACAACCGTCGACGTAGACCGCCAGCTTTTCCACTTCGTTCATGTCGAACACGTCAATGCCGTGGTCGCGCAGGCGCTTGGCGCTGGCGTCACTGGAGGCAACGGTGCCGCGAAAGCGGTCTTTCACGGTTGCCAGCGCATCGATGAACAGATTGGCGGTAGAGCCGGTGCCGATGCCGATGATGGCTTCCGGTTTCAGGTCGGGCTTGATGAAATCGAGCGCCGCCTGGGCGACGGCTTGCTTCAGTTCGTCTTGGGTCATGGGACTTTCCTGTAATCAGTGGGCGTCGGTGACTGTTCTGGGATATCGATTGCTTAGCCGCATTATAGCTGCTGTGGCGCTCAGTAACACAGGCCAGCGCTGCTTCGGCGCCGTTGCAAAACAGTATGCCGCGATTTGCCGTACGTCTGCGTTTCCGCATCCGCCCAAAACCCTTACACTACGGTGCTGCGCCGCGAAATGCCTGACATGCGCAGAAGACGACTGACATTCATCCGTTAACCAGGAAACTTCCATGCTGGAACAGACTGTTAAGAAGATACTCAATGCCCGGGTCTATGAGGCGGCGATCGAGACGCCTCTGGAAAAAGCCGCCTTTCTCAGTCGTCGGATGAACAACATTATTTTGATTAAGCGCGAAGACCTGCAACCGGTGTTCTCGTTCAAGCTGCGCGGTGCCTACAACAAGATGACCACCCTGACCCAGGCGCAACTGGACAAAGGCGTCATCTGCGCCTCAGCCGGTAACCATGCCCAGGGCCTGGCTGAAGCCGCACGGCTGATGGGCGTGAAAGCCACCATCGTCATGCCCAAGACAACGCCGGACATCAAAGTGGCGAACGTGCGCGCGCGCGGTGGCAAAGCCGTGTTGTATGGCGATGCCTTCGACGAGGCGCTGGAGCATGCGCGCAAGCTCGAAGCCGAACGTGGTCTGACCTTCATTCACCCTTACGACGACCCGGACATCATTGCCGGCCAGGGCACCGTTGCCCGTGAGATCCTGCACCAGCACCGTGGCGATGATATCCATGCGGTGTTTATCCCGGTTGGTGGTGGCGGGTTGATCTCCGGTATGGCGGCGTATTTCAAATACCTGCAGCCCAACATCAAGGTGATCGGGGTCGAGTTTGAAGAAAGTGCCTGCCTGGCAGCAGCACTGAAAGCCAAACGCCGGGTGACGCTGAGCCAGGTTGGCATTTTTGCCGACGGCATTGCCGTGGCTCAGATCGGCAAGGAACCCTGGAAGATTTGCAAGGACCACGTCGACGAAGTCATCACCGTGACCTCGGATGAAATCTGCGCAGCCGTAAAAGACATCTTCGACGATACCCGCTCAATCACCGAACCGGCTGGCGCTGTCAGCGTTGCAGGCATGAAAAAGTTCGTGGAGCGCGAGGGCTGCACCGGCAAAACTCTGATCACCGTTTCCAGCGGCGCCAATACGAATTTCGACCGGTTACGGTACGTGGCCGAGCGAGCCGAAGTGGGTGAGCATCGCGAAGCCATACTGTCAGTGACGATTCCCGAGAAACCCGGGGCGTTCAAGAAGTTCGTGTCCATCATCGGCAAGCGGTCGATCACCGAGTTTAACTACCGGTACGATGACCCAAGCAAGGCTCACATTTTTGTCGGCGTTAAGATCACCAGTCTGGAAGAGCGCGAGCAACTGATCAGCGAACTGCGTGAGGCTGATCACCCGGTCCTCGACTTGACCGACAACGAAGTCGCCAAGTCTCACGTTCGCCACATGGTGGGTGGTCATGCACCGACTATTACCAACGAGCACCTGTTCCGGTTCGAGTTTCCGGAACGGCCGGGGGCGCTGGGCAAGTTTCTCAACACCCTGGGCGGCCACTGGAACATTTCGCTGTTTCACTACCGCAACCACGGTGCTGCCTACGGACGGGTACTGACCGGTATTCAGGTGCCGCGCGAAGACATGAAAGCCTTCCGCCAGAAACTGGAAGAACTGGGGTATCCTTACTGGGAAGAAACCAGCAACCCGGTGTATGCGGCGTTTCTGGGCTGAACCGGTTGTCGTCGACATGAGCCGCCAGTATGAACCCGACCGAGCAGGAAAAGGTTGATCTCGAACACCAGGCCGCACGCGTCTTCATGCGCGCCTGGGAGCGGCAGCATGGGCAACCGTTGCGCCACATCTGGCACAACAAACCCAGCAAACCCGACGTTTCCTGTTACCTGAACGGCCAGCGCCTCGACCTTGAAATCGCCCATCTCTATGGCTCTGAAGTCGAGGCAATGGCCATTCTCGGGCGCGACCTCAGCCCCGCCACCCACCAGGCGTTACTGGAACTGATGCAGGACGATGTGCATCAGCGTCTGCTGCACGCGCTCAATCGCATTCTGATGGTCAAAGCGCAAAAGCGGTACCAGACCCGGCGCGTCTGGCTGGTGATCCGCAATGCCAACCCGCTGTGGCACAACCAAGACATGTTGGCTCTGCGCCACCATTTCACCGTGCCCAAAGACCACCCGTTTGAACAGATCTGGATGGTGACCAACCTGTCGAACGACAGCGATATTTTGCGGCTTTACCCCGACTGACGCTCGAACCAGACAGCCAGAGCTCGAACCACCTGCCCCATGGTTGCCTCATCGGGGTTACTGAACCCCAGCAGAAAGCCCTGCTCGCCCATTTCCGGGTCAGCGTAGTGGTCCGACAACACCTCCAGCCGGATGTTCTGTTCCAGCACGTCGTTGGCAATCTGGCGGTCCCATCGGGCTGGCTTCCGGGCGGCCAGCCACGCTTGCTTCAACATCACCCGAATGTGCATGCCGCCCTGGGGCGCCTGCCAGGTTAACCAGGGCGTCAAATGCTCAGCCAACAGCGCCAGCAACCGGTCTCGCTTTAACCGGTAAAGTCGCCGCATTCGGTTCAGGTGCCGGTCGAAGCTGCCATGGCGCATAAAATCGGTCAGCACCGGCTGAACGGGCAATGAGGCCGAAGCGCCTAGTGCCTGCTGGCTGGCCCCAAACTGTTCGATCTGTCCTGGCGGTACCACCACAAACCCCAGCCGCAACCCGCGAAACAACACTTTGGAAAAACTGCCGACCAGAAATGACCGGCCCTGGGTATCGGCCTGCATCAGCGGCACGTTCATGCGTCCCTGGTAGTGGTATTCATTGTCGTAGTCGTCTTCGATCAACCACAGCGACGGATGCTGCTGCACGGCTTGCAACCAGCCTTGTCGTCGAGCCGGGCTCATACCAATGCCCAGCGGGTACTGCCGATTCGGAGTGATGATGGCCACCTGCGGTGTGTCATTATGCAGTGGCAGCATGGCACCTTCGGCGTCGACCTCCAGGGCACCAAGGCCCGTGGCCCGGTTGCTGAGCAACGCTCGCATTGGCCTATAGCACGGATTTTCGAGCAGCCAGTGGGCATCGGTGGTTTGTGCATCCAGGGTATGTTGCAGAATGCTCAGGGCGTCGCGGTTGCCCGAGGTCACAAATATCTGCTCCGCCGAACAGGTTACCCCCCGAACCCGGAACAGGTAATCGGCGATGGCCGCCTTGAGCGGTGGGAAACCCCCTGAATAAACGCCTTCCAGCACGTCCAAGTCGGGCTTGAGCCAGCTGCGCCTCATGCTGGCGGCCCAGTCCTTCGCCGGAAAGGCAGCCACGTCGGCTCCGGAGTCACACGCTAGCATCGGGGGTAGT
Source organism: Saccharospirillum sp. (assembly GCF_039982735.1). Classification (GTDB taxonomy): domain Bacteria; phylum Pseudomonadota; class Gammaproteobacteria; order Pseudomonadales; family Natronospirillaceae; genus Saccharospirillum. Next base: position 22,590 of record NZ_JBDWXV010000013.1, read on the forward strand.
TTGACCGGTGCCACACTGTGAACCGGCGTCGTCGGGGACAGCAGCACTCGGGCACTCGTAGCGACAAAGAGCCCGCGCTTGGCTTCGCTGACCAGAAACCCCTCGGCCAACAAGGCATCGTAGGCCCGCGCCACGGTACTGCGCGACACCCCGAGCGTAGCTGCCAACTGGCGGGACGAGGGCAGCTTGTCTCCAGAATTCAGCCGCTGCTGGCGAATACCACCCTTCACCTGATCGATCAACTGCAGGTAATAGGGGTCTGCAGAGTCCGTCAGGTGGAAGGTCAGGCTGGCTAAAGCGTGCTTCATGATCATATGGACAGTCATCTGGCCTGCAAAATTATTTTCAATCTGGCTATTTTTGAGCAAACCAGTTCACCCTATGCTGGCAAAGACGGCGGCTAAAGTCATCAATCAAGACCGCAATCACACCCAAATGTCACCCCTGAAGACCGACTTTAAGGACAACAACGTGAGTACCCGACTGCCAGACCCGCAAAACCCTCTGCACACCCAAACCAGCCATGTAAAACGTGGCCCGGGCCGGGCCAGTTACGATCGCGACCACTTGACCCGCATAATCGATGACTCGCTGCTGTGTACCGTCGCCCAAAGCATCGATGGCCAACCCTTCGCGACGCCAACCTGCCACTGGCGTGAAGGCGACTACCTTTACTGGCACGGCCACGCCAAGGCACGCAACCTGGCCACCGGGCAGCCAGTGTGCATCAACATCATGCAGATGGATGGCCTGGTGCTGGCCCGTTCGGCGTTTCACCACTCGGTGAACTACCGTTCGGCCACCCTCTTCGGCACCGCCGAAGCCGTTACCGACCCGGACGAGAAAGCCCGGCAATTGCACATCTTCCTCGACAAGATCTCACCGGGTCGCTGGGACACCCTGCGCCCGATGACCGACAACGAACTGAAAGCCACCGGCCTGTCGCGCATTCTGATCAGCGAGGCTTCGTGCAAAGTGAGAGCGGAAGGCGTAAACGACGAGGCAGCCGACGAAGACTGGCCGGTCTGGGCCGGCGTTATGCCTCTGGAAAAACGCTGGGGCGAACCCGTTCAGGAAAAACAGCAGGCGGGGTTGTCTGTACCCCGGTTACCGCTGAACGCAAAATAAGCCGGCGATGTCGGGCCTGTCGACAGGCCCGCACCTGTCTCCCTTCGAATTCACCCTGAACTCAGAGACCAAAGCATCCTCACCACCCAACCTCGCAGGTAGCGGACAGCCTGGATGGCTGTGGTATCATGAGAGCCAAACACAAGGCTGGCTGGATTTTTACCTGGTCAGAAGCTCAGATCCCTACACCTAAACAACGCTTGGCCTGCCGACAATCAGTGTGTGACTGGCATGGCTCTGGCGCAGTGTATCGACAGGGCAACCGAACCAAACGTCAAAGAGTAACGGATGCGCTCACAACCGCTCAAGGGTTCCAATTTAACGACCGTACGGGGTATCAACGAACGCTTGGTACTGCATCTGCTGCGGATGCACGGCGCGCTGAGCAAAGCCGAGGCAACTCGCATGACGGGTTTGTCGGCCAACGCCGTCTCGGTCATTTTTCGGGCGCTGGAAAAAGAAGGGCTCTTGCTAAGGGGCAATCCTGTTCGTGGCCGAATCGGCCAGCCATCCGTGCCGATGAGACTGAACCCGGATGCCCGTTATTATCTGGGTTATAAAATCGGTCGGCGCACCTTCGATCTGGTCGTGGTCAATTTTGTCGGTGACGTTCTGGCTCAGGCAAGCGCCGTGCACGATTACCCCACACCCGCCAATACCCTGCAGTTTCTTGAAGATAACCTCACCCCTTTACTGACCTCTGCCGAGATCACACTGGATTCTGTATCGGCGCTGAATATCGCCATGCCGTTCGAACTGTGGAGCTGGACCTCCGATTTCGATGCACCGGTCCGGGAAATGAATGAATGGCGTACCTTCGACCTTGAAACCGAAATGAAACGTCGCGTCCCCTGGCCGGTAACACTGCAAAATGACGGTACCGCTGCGTGCCGGGCCGAGTTGATTTTTGGTCCACCACTGGAGGAACAGGATTTTGTCTATTTGTTCGTCGGCACTTTTATTGGCGGTGGCATTGTTCTGAACGGTGGCGTCTTCCCGGGACGCCGGGGCAGTTCCGGGGGCTTCGGCCCAATGCGAGTACCGGATGAGCCCGGCGGTGAAAGGCTGGTAGACCATGCCTCACTGGTGGTGCTCGAACATATGCTGGCTGCACGCGATGCACAGCTGGCACGCCAGCTCTACAACCAGGATGCAGACTGGTCGCGGTTCGAGCCGGAACTGAGCCATTGGCTTGCCCGGGCTGGCCGCAGCCTCGCGCATGCCATTGTTTCCGCCCTGTCCGTTATCGATTTCGAAACCGTGGTGATCGACGGTGCGTTACCCGTAGCGGTGCGCAACCGCCTGGTCAGAAAGGTGGAAAACAGCCTGGACGAGTTGGACTTGCAAGGCGTGGTGCGACCCGCAGTGCGGCCGGGTCACTTTTCCTATCTCGCCCGGGCCATTGGTGCCGCCTCCTATCAGATTTCGACAGAGTACATGATCGACCAGAACACCCTGCTGCGGGAAACACCCACGACTATTTTCAAAACCTGAATCGGCTGGCACTGGCCGAACACTGCGCCCGGTCAGCACATTCGTTCACGAATCATGCACTCCAGGGTTTGCTGGTCCGCGTTGAAACCGCGAATCCCCTCGGCCAGTTTCTCTGTCGCCATGGCATCTTCATTCATGAGCCAGCGAAATTCGGGTTCGGTTAACGGGCTCGGCCGGGGTGTTCGCTGTGATGAACGGACCAACATGCGCTCCAGCGTTCCCCCGGTTTGGTCCAGTGTGTCCAGTAACGCCGGGCTGATCGTCAAACGGTCACAACCGCTCAGTGCCAGAATCTCACCGACATTGCGAAAACTCGCGCCCATGACAATGGTTGGGTAATCCAGCTCACAGAAATACTGGTAGATGGCGCGTACCGACTGAACCCCAGGCTCCGCTTCAGACTCAAAGGCCACCTCAGGCTCAGCCTGTCGATACCAGTCCAGTATGCGACCTACAAAGGGCGAAATCAGATAGGCACCTGCCTCTGCGCACGCCCGGGCCTGGGCAAAATTAAAGATCAGGGTCAGGTTGCACTGTACGCCCTCCTGTTCGAGCACCCGGGCAGCACAAATGCCTTCCCAGGTCGCGGCCAGTTTGATCAGCACCCGATCCGTTGAAACGCCTGCCTCATGATACAAGGCAATTAATCGCCGAGCCTTGTCGAGGCTGCCTTCAACATCAAATGACAACCGGGCGTCCACTTCCGTCGACACTCGCCCTGGCACCTGACGCAAGATCAGCTGACCCATGTCAACAATGAGCCGGTCGGCAACCTCTGTTACAGCCTGGTCGGCATTCAGGTTTTGTTGATCGACGGTGTCGATGAGCCGATCCATCATGTCATCGTAATGACCCGATTGAACCGCCTTTAGGATCAGCGAGGGATTGGTGGTAGCGTCCTGCGGCTGGAATCGGCCAATGGCCTCCAGGTCTCCGGTATCGGCGACAACCGTGCTGTATTGTTTGAGTTGATCCAGTAATGAATTCATAAGATTCCCAGATTGAGGCAGTCAACACCTGGTCTAACCGGTCCGGCGCTTTCGTGCCGTTATTTGGATTTTTTGGAACGAACAAGAGGCCCGGCCTGATCGGCTAGTCACAATTTTTCGCCCAATGTCAGGTCAGCAACCCCGCTGTGCTCCAGCACCAGCCTGGCGTTTTTCAAATCGTTATCATGGACCTTCAGCGCAGCTTGTTCAGGCGTAAAGCCAAATCCCAGCCAGCGCTTCATCAAACGCTTTTCGAGGGTTTCCAGGCTCGGCTTCAAAAAAACAGTTGCATCAAACAACTCCGTCAACCCATCCCATATCGGCGCGTCTAGCAACAGGTAATTGCCTTCGAACACCACAATAGACGTTGTTGACCTGAGCAAACCGGCATCAACCAAAGCCCGGTCCAGAGCACGGTCAAACAGCGGATAATGGATATCACCGACATCGGTTCGGGCACTGACAACGAGTTCATACAACCCCCCGACGTCGAAGGTTTCAGGTGCGCCTTTGCGTTTCAGCAAATCCCTTTGCAGCAACAGCTCGTTGTCGAGATGAAAACCATCCATTGGCAACAAGGCGGCATGATCACTATCCCCTGCACGACGGTTCAATTGTTGAACCACCGCCTCGGCCAGGGTCGATTTTCCCGACCCGGGAGGCCCGGCTATACCGATCAAAGTTCGCCGGTCGCTTCGGGCAGCGCGATCAATGAATTCGACTACGGCGTTCGCTTGAGTTGCAATACTCGCCATGGCTAAACCCCGACAGCTTCAACGTCGGGCTCTTTGGCCCCGGTCATAAAAGCAACCGCATCGCTCATGGTGTAATCAGCCGGGTTCAACACACACAAGCGCTTGCCCAGACGGTGCACATGTATCCGGTCGGCGACTTCAAACACATGCGGCATGTTGTGACTGATCAGCACAATGGGAATGCCCCGTGCCTTCACTTCACTGATCAACTCCAGCACCCGACGGCTTTCCTTGACGCCCAGCGCGGCGGTTGGCTCATCGAGTATGATCACTCTGGAACCAAAGGCGGCTGCACGCGCAACGGCCACACCCTGGCGCTGGCCACCCGACAACGTTTCAACCGGCTGGCGAATGTTCTGAATGGTCATCAGCCCCAGTTCATTGAGTTTTTCCCGCGCGAAGGTTTCCATCGCCGGGCGATCCAATTGGCGCAACACCTGCCCCATGAAGCCCGGTTTTCTGAGTTCACGGCCCATAAACATATTGTCGGCAATCGACAACGCTGGCGACATGGCCAACTGTTGATATACCGTCTCTATACCCTGTTTTCGTGCATCCAGTGGCGAGGTAAACCGCACCTCCTGGCCGTCCAGATAAACCTTGCCTTGATCGGGAACCAGAGCACCAGAGATGGCTTTGATCAGCGTGGACTTGCCTGCACCGTTGTCGCCAATGACCGCCAGAATCTCTCCCGGGTACAATTCGAAGTCGCAATGGTCGAGTGCGGTAACCCGGCCAAAGCGCTTGACCAGGTTGCTGGCATGGAGGATCGGGGCTACCGCATTCTCCGACGATTGGGTTTGTGGTTGCATCATACGGTCGCCCTCCTGATCCATTGGTCCACAGCAACCGCACCGATAATCAGCACACCAATCAACAGATACGTCCACTGGGCATCAGCACCCATCAAGCGCAAGCCAAGGGTGAATACACCTACAATCAGTGCACCATAGAGCGTACCGAGAATAGAGCCACGCCCACCGAACAGTGAGATCCCCCCAATAACAACGGCGGTGATCGATTCAATATTGGATAACTGTCCCGCCGTGGGTGAAACGGACCCCAGTCGACCAATCAGCGCCCAGCCCGCAAAGGCACAGATCAGCCCGGAGAGCATGTATACCGACAAAATGATTCGCCCGGTTTTCACACCGGAAAGCTCTGCGGCTTCTTTGTCATCGCCAACAGCATACACATGGCGCCCCCAGGCCGTGTGTTTGAGGGCATAGGCAAGCACCAAGGCCAGTAGCACCATGAAAACAACACCGTAGGTGAAAACAGCCCCACCGATTGTGATTTTTGTGCCAAAGAACTGAAGCAACGATGCCTGGGTTTCAATATCCTGCGCACGTATAGTTTCATTCTTTGAATAGAGAAAATTTGTGGCCAGTACAATTTGCCACATGCCCAGCGTGACAATAAACGGCGGCAAGCGAACACGGGAGACCAACAAGCCGCTGATCATTCCGCATAGCATGCCGCACAACAGGCCACAGAAAATACTGATGGGAACGGGAATGCCATAGCGAAAGGTAAACTGGCCCATCACGACAGAAGACAACACCATGGTTGCGCCCACTGAGAGGTCAATGCCCGCGGTCAGAATGATCAGGCTCTGTGCGGCGGCGATGATGCCAACTATTTGAACCTGTTGAAGAATCAGGGTCAGTGCAAAGGGCGAAAAAAAGCGGGTTCCCAGCAACAATCCAAAAACGGCGATTGATAACAGCAAAACAATCAATGGAACCATGGACGGGTTCAGGTGCAGCGTATGCTGCAGTTTCTTGATAAAACCAGCCCGGTCATCGTCAAAAGTAGCGACCGCATCCGGTGCACTGCTTACTGACGATTCATACACCGGACTGTTGGCATCGGATTTGGCCATTGGACCTCTCCAGAAATTCTACGTAACAGGGTAGGCAGGGCAGCACCCTGCGTCACAATACAGTCTTCTCGCTTCAGGGTTGGGCGGGTGCTTCCATGCTTTCCCGCCCGAAGGAATTCACACTACCCTGATTAGCCCCAGCAGCGGTTCATGCCTTCCTCAATCGAAATGGATTCCACGCCATCGACCGGATCACCCGTCACCAGTGAGACACCGGTATCAAAGAAATCCTTGCCTTCAGTCGGCTCTGGCTTGGTGCCGTTCTCAGCCCACTCCAGAATAGCCTCCATACCCAACGCGGCCATTTGCAACGGATATTGTTGCGCCGTGGCACCAATCACGCCGTCCTGAATATCCGCCACGCCCGAGCAACTGCCATCGACTGAAACAATGAGCACATCGTCCTGGCGATTCATGGACGCCAGCGCCTGATAAGCCCCTGCTGCAGCAGGTTCGTTGATGGTATAAACGACATTGATGCTGGGGTCTTCAACCAGCAGGTTCTCCATCGCGCGGCGACCGCCTTCCTCATTGCCGTCCGACACATCGTGGCCAACAATGCGAGGGTCGGTCTCATCGCCCCAGCGATTGATGTCGCCCGTATCGATACCAAAGCCAGTCAGAAACCCCTGGTTACGCAGAACGCCCACCGACGGCTGGCTCACGTTGATGTTCAGCAGCGCAATGCGAGCATTCTCGGCCTCATCGCCCAACTGAGCGGCCGCCCAGGCACCGATCAGCTCGCCGGCCACGAAATTGTCTGTAGCGAAGGTCGCATCAGCCGCCGAGGCCGGGTCAAGCGGGGTATCCAGCGCAATGACGAGTACGCCCGCATCACGTGCCTGCTCAACGGCAGAGACGATTGACGAGGTGTCAGACGCGGTCAGCAGAATGCCATCCGCACCATCTGCGATGCAGGTTTCGATGGCCTGAACCTGGGTTTCATGATCCCCGTCAATCCTTCCGGCGAACGACTTGAGCTCCATACCCAATTCTTCTGCCTTTGCTTCTGCCCCCTCTCTCATCTTGACAAAGAAGGGGTTGGTATCCGTTTTCGTGATCAGACAGGCGCTGGCCGATGGCGTATGCGCACCTGCCTGGGCCTGGCCTGCAATGGCACCTGTGACCAGCAATACCGCTGCTGCGGCCTTGAGGGAAGTCGACATGGTTATCCTCCGGGACAGTTGTTGTTGTAACCCTATTTATTAATTCATCAGTAAGTAATTACCTAGATAGAGCTGTCGGGCTCTACCTCCAGACGTACTGATGGGGTCAAGGCCATCATTTATCGACAACAGTTGCCGTTTCAACCTTGATCATCCAAAGCATACTGTCGTTGTCATGCATGTCAATAATAACTTTTAAATGAATTAGTAACTGATCGTAGCGCTGCCGACAGGTCAAGCGCCGCGATCCGGTGGCAACACCACCCACTCAGCTGCATCGAACTCACCAATCGGGCGAATCTCACAGAACGGCGCTGCACTGCGAATAATGGCGGCCACCTCAGGGTTGTGGTGTTGTTCCATTGCATCGCGCTCCACCTTGCTGTCCCACTCGGCAATGGCAATCAACACCGAAGGATCATCCAGCTTACGATGCAACCGGGTGCCACGCGCGCCCGGCGCTTGTTGAATCAGTTCACTGGCGCGTACCCAGGCGTCGGCGTAATCCTCGGCGGTGTAGCCGGGCTTAATGTGTACTTCAAACAGGTAGAGCATCCGCACCTCCAACTTTGTATCCTTTAGGGCCCCTTCAGATTAGCACTAACCTGCCAAGCCAGCGGTTGAGTGTTCTCTGTGCATAGAATCACAGAGGTAGCCTGACTGTACCCGGCCCGCTATGCTCGGGACGAAACCAATTTGATGTCAATCAGAGGACCAGACTATGCGTATTCTATTCACCGGCGGCAGTGGCAAAGCGGGCCGCCATGCCATTGCACACCTGATTGAACAGGGTCACCGCGTGACCAATGCTGACCTGGTACCACTTAACATGCCCGGCGTTGATTCACTGCAAGTGGATCTGACTGACGCAGGCCAGGTATTCAATGCCTTGCACGCCTATGCCGGTTTTGATGAACTTGAGCCCGGGACCGGAGTTCCCGCCTACGACGCCGTGGTTCATTTTGCGGCCATTCCCTGCATTCTGCTGCGGCCCGATAACGAAACCTATCGCATCAATACCATGAGCACGTACAACGTGCTGGATGCGGCCACCAAACTGGGGATTCGCAAGGTCATATTTGCCTCCTCGGAGACGACTTACGGCATTTGCTTTGCCGATGGCGAAATGAAGCCGGAGTACATTCCGATCGACGAAGATCACCCGACCATCCCACAGGACAGCTACGCCATGTCCAAGGTGGTCAACGAGGCGACGGCCCGGTCTTTTCAGGCCCGCACCGGCTTCGATATTTACGGCTTGCGCATCAATAACGTGATTGAGCCGCACGAATACGCGACCAATTTCCCGGCATTTATGGACAACCCGGCCCTGCGCCGTCGCAATATCTTTGCCTACATCGACGCACGCGACCTCGGCCACATGGTCGACTGCTGCCTGAAAACCGATGGCCTGGGCTATGAAGTATTCAACGTCGCCAACGATGATCTCTCGGTCGGCATTACCAGCCAGGAAGTCATTGAACGCTTCTATAAGGGCGTGCACCAAAACCGCGAAATGGCACCGACTGAAACCTTCTATGCAAACGACAAAGCCAAACGCCTCGTCGGGTTTTCACCCCGGCATTCATGGCGAGACGTGCTGAAAGATTAACGCTCACCCTGTTTTGATCGACCTGAACGCGGCGATTAAGTAAATAAATCGCCGCTTTGGCAAAATCGTCCCCACCCTGTGTGTGAATCCGCAAGAAAAAGGACGATTCAGATGAGCAAGATCTTATTCGTACTCACTAACTACAAATACCTGCTAAACGGCGAGCCCACGGGGTTGTGGCTGGAAGAATTCGCCGTACCCTACCTGGCGCTGACCGACGCTGGCCATGAGGTTGAGGTCACTTCGGTCACCGGCGGTGACGTACCCATCGACCCCAACAGCACGCCCACGGAAGACCAGGCCAACGCCTGGAAGCCGGCCATGGCCAAGTTAAAATCAACGCCGGCGTTCAACAGCATCAATGCCAGAGAATACGACGCGATCTATCTGCCTGGGGGGCACGGTACGGTGTTCGACATGCCCTACAACCTGGCCCTGCACGACACCCTGTTCGACTTTCACCGCACTGGCCGACTGATCGCCAGCGTGTGCCACGCACCCGCCGTCTTCGCCGGTATGTACGATGAACATGGCACGCCCTTTATCAAGGGCCGTAAAATTGCCGCCTTCACCGACGCCGAAGAAGCCGCCGCCGGTGGCACCGAAAAGGTTCCATTCTTGCTTGAATCGCGCCTCAAAGCGCTGGGGGCAGAACATGAAGCAGGGCCAGACTGGCAACCCCACGCCGTTCAGGATGGCAAGCTCATCACCGGGCAAAACCCGCAGTCTTCTGCCGAAGTGGCGCATCTGATGCTGACAGCGCTTAAGTAAGACCATTCAGACAGCGTGCTTGCCTTAACGTTGCCAGCACCAGACTGTGGACCCGAATTCGCCCGTCGCTCGATGTATCGTCGGGCCTGCGGGCCTGTTATTGGACATAGCCATAGTGAATGTCAGTTATTTCACCGCGCCAGTATGGTTTGGGACCCTCAGGCATTAGCCAGGCTACTTCTCCGGCGCTTGGAACCAGCATTCCCTCCCGTTCCTGGTAACCCCAGAACCGACCTTTCCAGGGCGTAGCTACCTGTTCGCCATTGATCTCCCGAAACCTGTGTTCAGAACGCACTGATTCAATTAACCCCTGTTCATTAAAGGTAAACATCAGTGAAACGGTCGTGCCGCCATCCGCGAGTGTGGCAATGGCCCGGTTGGGATCAACCGCCTGCCATTCGACTCCCTGACTCGGTAGCAGCGCTGTAGGATACCAGGCGGCCTCTGCAAAAAACCGCAGCAGCTCACCCTGGTTAAGCTGTGGTGACTCTGGTTGCTTCATGACGGTAAACAACCCAAAGAGTTTGGCTTCTAATACGCCACGTCCGGCCACATACGCATCGACAACAGAGACTTGAATTCCGGGCACCATGCGAATGCTCGCATCCCAGATAAAACCCCGGGGGTTGGTGACGACCAGTTGGTCTGATCTGAACGGCTGCCAGTTATCCTCAACCTGACCCATGTTAAAAGACCCGCTGTGCCTTACCCGGGCATTTCGAACCAGGCGCTGACCATCTGCCAATACAGCCTGGAAATATCGCTGTACCGGGGCTGGTAGTCCCTCAAGTTCCTGAATTGAATAAGCGCTGACTCTTGGGGCCACTGCCCCCGTGGTTAACTCTGTCTGAAGCAACTGTATGGAAGAGCGCCAGCTTGACTGACCAACAAAATGCACCACCAGTACGATGGTGACCAGCAAAAGTGTCAGCAGCAAGGTTGTTTTTAATAGCATGGGAAGGGCTTGTCCTCGTGAACCAAGTTACCCCTGTCGCGTTTATTGTTGTGGCCAGGCTAGCCCCGCCGGGGTGGTCAGTCTGTCACTCTACTCGACCACTGAACGCTTGTTTTGACCTAACTCAAAAGGTCGCGACACCTGTAGACCTTATTCCGTAACAGCAACACCCCGCCAGAAAGCGATACGCCCTTCAATAGTCTTTGCTGCCTCTTTTGGGTTGGGATAGTACCAGGCAGCATCTTCGTTGGTTTTTCCGCTAACGGTGATGGACAAGTAACGCGCCTCCCCCTTCCAGGGGCACTGTGTACTCTTGCTACTGTCGCTGAAATACTCGCTTACAATCGACTCACGAGGGAAGTAGTGATTTGACTCAACGACAACGGTATCGTCACTTTGCGCGACAACCGTTCCATTCCAGATCGCTTTCATGGGGATCTCCAGAGTAGACTGACTGAATCTCTTCTACGCAGTTCAACCTTTTCCTGGACGTATAAACTGCCAGTCTACTTATAAGCGCAGTCTACTTTCTGGTCTATGGTTGACCTTGTAGCGTCAAAACTAGCTGACGGCCAGAGGCCTGCGTTCGATGCTCGCCTAGGTAGACGCCCTGCCAGGTGCCCAGGTTCAGGCGTCCGTCCGTTACCGGCAGCGTCAGGTTGCTGCCCAGCAGGCTGGCTTTGAAATGCGCCGGCAAGTCATCCGGGCCTTCGTAGGTGTGTTCATAGGGTGCGTTTCGATCGGTATCGGGTGCGAGGGTTTGAAAGTACCGTTCAAAATCCCGGCGCACGGCTGGGTCTGCATTTTCATTCAGCGTTAGACTGGCCGACGTGTGCTTGACCAGAATGTGGAGCAAGCCGACCGAGGTCGGAGGTGCGATGCGCAACGCCTCATCAATCTCGTCTGTAATCAGATGAAACCCGCGAGGCTTGGCGGTCAGTTGAATCTCTTGTTGCCAGAAAATCATGGTTGGCGCGGTACTCCTGTTTGTAGGTAAATCACGGCGAGAGCCCCAACCTTAGACGACTGACCAATTTCATGACAACGGGGTATTAAACCGAGATCTTGCCACTGATCACATCCACCACGTCGCCACCCACCCAGATATCGCCATCTGCTTCGCGCAATTGTACGTTACCTGCGCGCTTGAGGCGGGTGCCCTGAGAGGCGAGGTAAGGCGAGGGTACCAGACCGGCCGGTATCAACCATTGCGCCAGGCTCGCGTTCAGGCTGCCAGTCACCGGGTCTTCATAGCCGCCATCGCCGATGAGGGCGCGAACCTCAACCGTCGCATCAGCATTTGCATCGTGCAGCCCGATAACACCAAGGTTAAGCGGGGCCAGTGTTGCCCATTCGGTTTCGAGCGCCAGCACATCGCGGGCTGAATGCAACATGATGGCACACCAGCCGGGGCCGTTATCCACCCATTGATGATGGGCAATGTCCGATGGCGACAATGAAAGCGCCTTCATTATCTGGTTCAGTACGTCCGGTTCCAGTGGACCTGTCCGTATCAGGGGCGGTGCAGCGAACTCGAGCCCGCCTTCGTTGTTGCCGATGGTGACCAGACCCACCTCACACTGCTGCATAACCCGTCCAACATTTTTGGGCCTGCCTCCCGCTGCCAGCCAGGCATGACAGGCGCCCAGGGTGGGGTGGCCGGCAAACGGCAGTTCTACTTGCGGCGAGAATATCCGTACTGCGTAGTCTGCCTCCGGGTTGGTTGGTTCTACCAGAAACACAGTCTCAGACAGATTTGTCCACCGAGCGATGGCTGACATCTGCTCGGTACTGAGCGAATCGGCGTCATGCACGACCGCAAGTGGGTTGCCAAGAAACGGGTCGGCTGAAAAGACGTTAACCTGTGAAAACTTGAAACAAGGCATTAAGGTGCTTCCAAATTAGCATTCGTTAATAGGGGCCCACTAAGCCTCAGAGAACTCCGGGGCATTTCCTAACGCGACCTCTAGCCGGCCGACTCTGGCGGGTAAAAAAACAGAGGTCAATTAATGGGCATTCGGATGGTCCGGCCCGGCGCCCTGATATTGTGGAAGGTTGTCGGATATCTGCAACCAGTCAACTTTACTTGCCACCCAAATATGATACCGCGGCTGAATTGTCGAGTGCTCGTCCAGAGAGGCCAAAGTGACATCCAGCGTCTCCGGCTCCCGGGCATGTCGAAACACCAGTTGCGTACCGCACCCGGCGCAATACTCGCGCTGCCCTTGCTCGCTGGAGGCATACACCCCCGGTGCGCCGCGGGTGTACTCGAGATCTGTTCGCGGGAAGGTGCCCCAGGCCAAAACTGGCGCACCGGCTGAGCGCTGGCATAGACGACAATGGCAATAGCCAGCATCGATAGCATCGGCCGAAATACGGTAACGAACAGCCTGACACAGGCAACCACCGGTAATCGTCATCACAACTTTCCTCGCTAAACAATCCCCAAGTTTAGCTCAGATCAGGGGATGCGCGATGCCTGACTGGAACCGACGGCCTGAAAATAAGATGTCGACCGAAGGGAGTAATCTCAGCTTGTTTCAACGCTACCGGTTTCCAGAGGCCCTGCCACATAATCGACCTTGGGCGTTCTGAAACCCATAGCAACCCAGGCACCCAATAACTTGCCGAAAAAGGTGAGCGTATGGGTTTTGGGGTTGGGTACATCGTCTGGCAGTTCGATACCCTCGGGACGGCTGCGGGTCATGGTTCTGATCTCAAGCGGCGGTAAACTGGCCGCTGGCCAGAGCCCCCCGTAAACACTGAGCCAATGCCCATGGCTAAACTCCAGAAACATCGGGGTATTGCAACAGATGGCCACGATACGCCGCGTTGGCGCGCCTTCCGACAAACGATGCTCACGCAACCGGTGCTGACCCTGGGTACACTGCACCCGGTCTTTCCGGTACATCACAAAGCGGGTGGCGCCCTTTGCATCCACAGTGGCAGGGGCACCGGGTAATGCCTGCAAAACTGCACCGGCTGCCTGGCAGTCTGAGCACAGACATTCTGCGCTCATAATCGGCTTGCCCTGAACCTCAAGCGTCACTTCACCGCACCGACAGGACAATGCCGTTGACTGAGTTGTCATGGGTCCGTCTCCTCCCTGGTGAGCCGGACTTCTCTGCCTGGCTCGTACCATGTGTTGAATAACAAAGAACGATGGCAGCCAAATCAGTATTCGTTAAACCCTTTGCCATCGAAAATCTTGTCGCGGCATTTCTCCACTCGTGCTTCACGGGTCTTAGCCTGCTTTGCACTGCCGATGTGCAAAATGTAGCTACGCTGGCGACCGGGCGTGAGCGCCTCGAAGGCATCTTTCAGGGCAGCGTCCGCATCCATTGCCTGCTGAAGTTCAATGGGCAGGGCGTAATCTTCCATTTTCTTAAAATCGACGCTCAGACCCGCCTTTTCAATCTCAATGGCTTCCAGTATGTAAGAATCAAGCACGGGAGCCAACTCGACCACCCGCTCTGCATCGGTAAAGCGAATGACCCGGCCAGACTGCGTGTTCTCGCCGGGAGCAACCAGCAGTTTATGCTCGTCCTTTAACAAGGCGCCTTTCATAAAGCTCAACACGTAGTTGGTTTTGAATGCGCCAATCATCACCACGTTCTGGCCATTAAAGGTGTAACAGGGAGCGCCCCATTTACGCTCCTCAGTCAGCGGCGTACCGAGCAATACTTTGCGCAACTCAACCAGACCGTCGCGCCAGGTGTTAACCTTGCACTCGGGAGTACCGACTTTATCGCACCGGCCACAACCCTCTGCCATGTAGTCATCTACTGCCGGGTTCTTCGTGCTCATTGGTCGTCACTCCCGATAATGGTCAGCCTTAAGGTCGCGGGAATTACAGCCCCGCTTCCACCATGGCCCTGATCTTACTGGCTTTTTCAAAGTGGTCCAGTTTGTGAGTTTGAATCCACCAGGTCGCCGCTTCCATCAGCAGCTCCGGGTCATCATTCTTATTGGCGAAGAACGCATAGAACGAAACTCCCACAGTATCGCCTTTGGTTTGCAGCTTTTTATCACACACATCAATCACTCTTTCCCTTAACGTCTGGCGCACTCTGTTGCTCCCTAGGATAAATTATTGCCGTTCATTGGCCTACAACAATAGGACCTATGAATGCCGGTTATGATCGTTCCATTTCAATTGCCTGTACGGGCACTCCATTGTAGTTGGCTTCAAACTCACGAACAGTGAAAAAGCCATAACGCCGATACAACTCAACAGCAGGCGCGTTGCTTTTGGCAACCGACAATCTGGCAGGCTTCCCCGCAACTGAAATAAGGTGTTGCAACAATGCCTTTCCAACGCCCTTCCCACGGTAACTCGGGTGCACGAAAATTGCCCTGATCTCACTCTCGAAAACAGCCCCAAAGCCTTGAACATCTGGCTGGCCGCTCACAATGATGTGGGCGGCCATCAAATTCCGAAACCTCTGTTCATCCTGCTTTAGCGGTAGCAGCTCGAACGGACCTTGCTCAAATCGAAGTTCGTCCAACTTGGAATGGGCATAAATGGCTTCAATCGCGCTAAAGTCGCCGGGTTCGAACGGCCGTATCGACACTGTGCTGTGCAAGGTCTAATCACCCATCATCATTCACCCGGGTCATACCGGAAGGTTCTGGCCATAACCAGATACCCGAACGAGGCCGACCAGGTGATCATCATAAACCCGACCAGCGCTTCGGTGCCGGCCAGAAACCGGATATCGCCGGTCGCTGCCAGGTCGCCCCAGCCTACAGTTGTGTAGTTGGCCGCCGAGAAGTACACACAATCGAGAAAGGTAACGTCTGAATACCCGGTAATGGCCCCATAGCCATCCTGGCTCAGCAACAGATAAGTGGCGCCACCAAACAACCATATCTCGACCACATGAGCGAACAGCAGTGCAAACATCACCGTCAGGACAATGGGTCTATCCCGGACAGACTCATGCAACCGGTGTTGCCGGCGCACCACCCAGCGGTTCAATAACTGAATAAATTCATAGTGGAAGACAACCACTAGCCCTACGACCAGCGCCGTTACCAGTGTAACCACCACCTCAGACGGAATTAGCACAATAAAAGACCTACCTCGCTGCCCATTTTTTTCGTTCGTCTCTCTCATCATATTCCACCCGAACACCGGGTGTCATTGCTGCGATCATAAGCCTCGCTAACCAATACCGATCTGCAACACTGCCTGCTTTCAGTGATATGTTATATCATGCCCTGATATTCAAGCAGCGGTGCCCTTTAACCTACCCGGAGACCGACTGCGTGACCACTCCTGAGGTTCTGACCCAGCTCAACCAAAACCGACGGGGCATTCAGTTGCGCATACTTTCCGGGTTTTTGTTCACCGCCATGGGGCTGTGCATCAAACTGACCCGTAACACCATACCCCTTGGGAAAATCGTCTTCTCTCGCCCAGCCCTTGCGCTGATTCCCCTGGCCATATTTCTATTTCTACCGGGTCATTTTCCACGCGGCCTATACTCCAAAAGACCGTTAGGGCACCGGGCCCGGTCAAGCCTGGGAACGGTGGGAATGATCGATGTGCTCTGGTTCGGTACTGGTTTGGGCCTCGTTTTTTTCTGGCATTACCACTGGTATTGGCGGGTACAGCGATGGCGTCTTCTGCGCGCAGATGAGGGAACAGTACAGTAGCCTGGAACCTCCAACCAAATCGTTTAGATGTATTCTACCCGCAGCACAATGTCCTGTTCATAGTTGCCAAACTTCTGACCAAAGAGATTGATACCACCGACGTGACGCGCATCGTCCTTAACCCCTATGCGCACACTAATGAAACGGTTCTTCATTAACTGCAGATCGTCACAAGTTACATCGGAGAGCCGAATACCGTCGATGAAGCTGCCTCGCTCAGTCACGCGCCAGCCTTTAAGCAGGCCGTGTTGGGTGTTGCGGTCTTCCCACCAACTGGGGTTAAGCAAACCGCGCTGGTCACCGAAATCGGCCGGTGAAGTCCAACTGCCCAGCTCAACGTCGTTGATCCACAGGGTGATATCCGAGGGCCAGTCCGGGTGATACATCGGCGCTTCGGAACAGATTTCCATGGTCAGCCAGAGATTACGCGGTCGTACCGAGTGCGGTAGCCGATTGGGGATGCGGTATTCCAGATACCCGGATTTGAACCAGATCAGCTGAGCACTGGGATGATTCGGTTCGTAAAAGGAACTTGGATCATCGGTCAGGCCAATCAGGCCGATTTCGCTGGTCAGGCCACAGGTTGGGGTGACACTGGCGTCCGAATAGGCACCCACCGGCCAGCTGAACTCCCAGATCGGATGCTCGTGGCTGGGTTCGGAATGGGTGGGCATATCAATAACGATGCGATCGTAGACGCGCTGGCAAATACGCTGCAAGCCGCGCTCGCCCGGTTTTTCCTCAATGTGCACCAGGCCGCAGGACTCGAGCTTTTTAACGTGCTGAGACACCGTCGACAACGGTAGCCCCAGTGAGCGGGACAAATCACCCACGCTGTGCAGACCTTCTGCCAGCTCGCTGAGAATGCGCACCCGGGGTTCGCTGGCCAGCGCTTTAATGGTGTTCAGGTCACGCCGGTCGTCCGATTTCAACACCAGCGTCGGCGAGACATGGGTCGGGTCGGTCAGGCGTTTCGTCTTTAGTTCCACTATTTCAATACCTTTAATAATCGCGCCAACCAGTTTCCGGTAAGTTTTATTGTATTTAAATCGTTATATTTCAATAACTTAAGATACCTATTCGGTTTCCTGATGCGTCTTGCCTGAACTCGCATTGAAGCGCATTATTTTAAAAACAACAACAACAAAGGCAAGCGCGATGCGTCTGACTTCGTTTCTACACAGTGACAACTTTTCTGGCTGGGCATTCATCCTGCCCTACCTAATAGCCTTTGTGCCGCTGCTACTGTGGCCGTTCATTCAGGGGTTCTGGATGAGCCTGCACGAGTGGAACCTGCTGGCGGTAACGTTCAACCCGGGAGCCAAGGAATTCATTGGGCTGGGCAACTACATTCGCCTGATGGGTGGCGATGACATTGGCTGGTCGCTGCAACCGATGTGGCCGTTCAGGTTGGTGGTCTCGGCATTGGTGGTTGCGTTGTATGTGCGATCGGTTCGCCGACGCGCGGTCGGGTACAGCCACCACCTGATGGCTGGGCTCACGCTTTTCACGACTGTTATTCTGCTCGGTCTCACCGGTGACTGGTACGACACGCGGTTCTGGATCGTCGTGCGCAACACCCTGGTGTTTGTCGCCTGGGTTGTGCCCGTTACCACCATCATTGCCCTGTTACTGGCCATTGCCCTGAACCGCGAAGGTCGTTGGGCCGCCACCTTGCGCAGTGTGTTTTTCTTTTCACAGATTCTGTCGGTCACCGTTGTCACGCTGATCTGGCAACTGGTTTATGGCGTGCGCAACGGCTTTATTGCCAATGTGCTGGCGCCGTTCGGGATTGATTCGCCCAACTGGCTGACCGACGACCAGCTCGCCATGGGCGCCATTGTTGCCGCCACGGTCTGGTGGTCGGTTGGGTTCGCGCTGATTTTGTTTCTGGCAGGCCTGCAACAAATACCCGGTGAACGCCTCGAAGCGGCCACGCTTGATGGTGCCGAAGGCTGGCGCAAGATCGTGCAGATTATTGTGCCCTCGATCATTCGCACCGTTCAGTTTGTGATGATCATGCAGATCGTTCTGCACTTTCAGGTATTCGGCCAGTCGCAACTGATGACTCAGGGCGGCCCCGGAGATGCCACCAATGTCTGGGTCCGATACATCTATCAAACGGCTTTTCGCGATTCGGAGGTGGGCTACGCGTCAGCCATGGCCACCGTGCTGTTCGCCTTCATGATGATTTTTTCACTGATCCAGTTCTGGGTCACCAAGCGGCAGGAGTCTTAACATGAATCAACGTGCCTTGCCCCGCTGGGTGTTCATCGTCGTCACCGCCGCGGCCGTCGTCTGGCTGATACCGGTAGTCTGGATGTTGTCGCTCTCGCTGCAGCCGAACGAACTGCTGAGCCGCACCACCGCCAACACCTTTCTGGGGTTGGTACCGGTACCGTTCACGCTCGATAATTTTCGCGCCATTCTTTCCATCGGTGATACACCGCGCTGGTTCATGAACTCCATGCTGGTTGCCGGAACCTCAACATTGCTGGTTCTTGCTACCTCGACACTGGCCGGCTACGCCTTTGCCCGCATTCGCTTTACCGGCCGCAGCATTGTCTACCCGCTGGTACTCGCCGGCTTGATGGTACCGGAACAGGTGGTGTTCATCCCACTCTATGTCATGTTCGCAGACTGGAATGCACACAACAGCCTGCCTACGCTGGCCCTGCCCCGGGTTGCCCTGCCGATCGGTGTGTTTCTGATGACGCAGTTTTTCAAAGACATTCCGGATTCACTGGAAGAAGCGGCGCGCCTGGAAGGCTGTGGTCATGCCCGTATTTTCTGGTCGATCATGCTGCCACTGGCCACGCCGATGATGATGACGCTGGCGATCATTACCTTTCTGTATTCCTGGAACGACTATCTGTGGCCCCTGGTCTCGGCACAGCGTACCGACTTTTTCACCATCACCGTCGGCCTGGCAAAAATACAGGGCAACTTTGCCCAGTCGCAAGGGCTCGGACAGTTAATGGCCTCCGGTGTGCTGGCATCGCTGCCAGTGATCATTCTGTTTCTGATGTTTCAGAAATACATTCTGCGCGGCATTGCTTTGTCGACGGACAAATAGCAACGCATTACTACCGAAACAAACCGGGGCCCGCGACAGTGGCCTCAGACCAGAACGACCCACACATAAACACGCAGTGTTCAAAATCGACTCTGACCGGGTCGAAAAAACAACAACAGCAGGAGAACAACATGAGACTGACCAAAACACTCACCGCCAGCGCATTGGCTCTGTGCGTAACTGCCACCGGCGTTCAAGCGGAAACCGAACTGGAGCTGGCCCGTTTCTTTGGTTCGTGCGACGATGCGGGAACCGATGTGAGCGCGGCCGTCGGTGAAGCCTGTATTATTCAGACCATCATCAACGCCTATTCGGCTGAAGATAATGGCGTCACTATTGAGACGCTGCCAACAGACTGGGGCAATTACTATGACCAGTTGAAGGCCATGTATGCGGGTAACAGCGCACCGGATGTTCACGTTATCCACAAGTCATCCATTGCTGAATTTGCCTCGCTGGGCGCGCTGATGCCCCTGCAGGAAGACGACCTGCGTGCCGCCGGCATCAACCCGGACGACTGGGTCGACCGCGCGCGAGATGCCGTTACCTACGATGGCCAAATGTACGCCATTCCCATGGACATTCACGCCAACCTCTGGCACATCAATCTGGATATTATGGCCGAAGCGGGTCTGGTGAATGATGCTGGCGAACCCATTTTACCCAGCTCGCCAGAAGAACTGATGGCCCATGCCAAACAAGTGAAAGACGCCACCGGCAAGAATTATCTCACCGCCGATTTTGCCCAGTTCCCGATCGGGGTACGGATGGTACTTGCCATGTTGTGGCAACAGGACAGCAATGTATTCAGCGGTGACGAAGCGACGGTCAATACACCGGAAGCACAGCGCGCCGTTGAAACCATTGTCGGCCTGTTTGATGCCGGCTATGCCGACCCGAACCTGAACTACAGCGATTCACAGCAGGCGTTTCTGGAAGGCGACGCTGCCATTCAGATTAACGGCACCTGGATGGTCGACATCTACGACAGTGAGACCCGTAACAGCGACTCTGCACTGGCGTCCTACTACGTCGCCGATTACCCGCAGTTGTTCGATGAAGCCGCTACCTGGGCCGACAGTCACACCTGGGCATTGCCGGTTACTCTGCAAAGCGATCCGGAAAAATACGAAGCCGCCCTCGGCTTTCTGGCCTGGTTGAACGACCACAATGTCGACTGGGCACGCACCGGCCACCTGGCTGTGCGTCAATCGGTACTGGACTCGGCTGAGTACCAGAACCTGGCCCACCGCGACGAGTATAGCAACACCGTCAACATCGCCCGGGATAACCCGCCCGCCGCTCGATACAGCGCCATCCAGGACGTGCTCAACCGCGAATTGCAATCGATCTGGCTGCAGGGTAAGGGCATAGAAGAGGCCCTGGCTGACGCAGAGCGTGAAATTAACCGCCTGCTGTAAACCTCTGGGCGGAGCCAAACCGGCTCCGCCTTCGCATTCAGTACAATCACAGGAACACTATCATGTCACACAGATGGAGCCCGGAAGCCGCCTGGCACTGGACCGAACAGCATGGCTGGCCCGTTGGCTGCAACTTTACGCCGAGCTCGGCTTGCAACCAGCTCGAATTCTGGCAAGCGGAGACGTTCGATACGCCGACGATAGCGCGAGAACTCGATCTGGCTGAAAGCCTCGGGTTCAACCTGCTGCGCGTCTACTTGCACGATTTGCTCTGGAAGAGCGATGCAACAGGCTTGCTCGATCGTATTGATCAGTTTCTGGCACTGGCCGACGAACGCAACATTGCCATACTATTCGTGTTCTTCGACGACTGCTGGAGCAACTACGCCTTCCCGGGTGCGCAACCACAGCCGCGCCCGGGCATCCATAATTCTCAATGGCTGCAGTCGCCCGGCGCTCGCCATGTGATTAACGCTGACGTTTGGCCCCAATTACAAAACTACGTCCAGGGTGTGATGCAACACTTCAGGGACGATCGCCGGATCTATGGCTGGGACTTATACAACGAACCGGGCAATGAAGGCCTGCTTGGTAACTCACTCGGTTTACTGGAAGCCGTGTACCAATGGGCACGCGAGGTAAATCCTTCGCAACCCTTAACCACCGGACCCTTTCGCTGGACAGACGGGTTCAAGGCGATCAACGACTGTCACCTGGCCAATGCCGACATTATCAGCTTTCACAACTATGAAGTGCTTGAGGTGACACAAGGCATCGTCAATACACTCACTGAATTTGGCCGGCCCTTACTGTGCACCGAGTACATGGCCCGCCCGGCCGGATGCCGTTTCGATACGCACCTGCCCTATTTTAAAGAGCAGAACATTGGTGCGCTAAACTGGGGCTTGGTGGCCGGTAAAATTCAAACCCAATTCCCCTGGGAAGCGCAACCCGGACAAGATGAACCGCCACTGTGGTTCCACGATATCTTTCGTAAAGACGGGACGCCTTACCTCGACGCAGAGGTTGAACTAATTCGCAAGCTGACCGACGCACCCACCCAAGGTTAATCTGTTTCAGTGCAACCTCGTAGCACTCTTTGGCGACCTCCGGGTCGCTCTTTTTTTGCCCCCGGGTGGGGAATAAAAGTTCAACCAAATAATGAGCCCTGTATGCGCATCTATCTCTGGCTTCAACGCCTCGCCGTGGCAAGTGATACAACGTGACGGCTCACCCTATCACTGCGGCCAAAAACGTCCACGCAACAGGTTATGGTACCTTAACCGGGCAGCCCCACAAACGCTGGTATTTCCCCTAGATCCTCATCCCAGCCTGCTTTGCTGGATGTGAAAATATGCGCAGTGGGCACCATGGAATTTTCAGTGTCCAAACACCCTGCAGGCACGACAAGCATCCCTGCGACCTGAGTGTTTGGCAATGCTGAACCACACAAGCGACAAAAGCTTTTGTTATGACGAGTACCAGGCAGCATAAAAGACGTCACAGTATCTGCACCTGACTGCCAATTCAACGTTGCGGAAGCCGAGAATAGATTCGCCGCATGAGACGAGCCGGTGTCTTTTTGGCAATACTCACAATGACACAGGTAAAAACGGTCGAACTCTCCGTTAACCTCAAATTTGACTGCTCCACACAGGCAAGATCCAACGTGCTTGGCCATAAGATTCTCTTCCTCAGACTTCAGGTTGTAAAAAACGCTGAGCTCAGCGGCTACCCTATAGTTCCCAGCATACGCACTGGCCTGGAGTCGCGAAGCGGCGGAAAATTGGTCGCCGTGATTGCGCTTACCAAGTGCCAGCCTTAGTTTCCCGCAGGAACACCGGGAAGTCAGTGGCTGGCGGAGTAACATTGATCTGGTACAGAATGCCTGCCGCTTGCCCGCGATGGTAAGTAGTATGGTTTACAACGTGCAATAGGATATCCCGACGATTCATTCTTCCGGTTTCTCCCCCTATAAACTCAAACTCAACAATCTCCTTCAGTTCATTCTCTGCTATTGTGTTCGCGTAGTTAACATACCACTCGTCTATGCTTCGCTGCCTTACAATTAATTCTTCCAACTCCGGACAATCATCAGGGTTGCGGGTGGTTAGGCCGTGAGGTTTGCCCAGCAAGTGACATTTCCAGACACAGTCCATTTGATAGGAGTGGTTAAGCGTGCGTAGCAGACTGCCAAAGACGATTGATCGAGGTGCGGTAAGCTCTGTATCAGGAAGCGAAGACAGTGCGGCTAAGAACAGATCGTCTGCCCAAGCCTTGTAACGGGTTAGAACCTCTGCCTCTCTCATAAGACGTCTCTTTGCCTTGACGGCCAGGCATTTACCATCAATTTCGGCCAAATGTCGAGCCACCTTTTTTCTTGCATGCGCTGAGCGAATGCCTCTGGCTTCAGCCTCTTTGAATTCGGCGTAATTGTATACTCGAAGAGCACATCAACGCCGAAAGGAGCGATGATGTCTATATCCTGACCTTCACTTAATGTCGCGCCAACCGCTGTTTCAACTTCCACCCAATAACTCATAGCGTCTTCAGTTGACGCATACGGACGATCTAAATTCCGTGTATGCATCCTGGCCTGGTTCTTGACCGACCATGGAAAGTCTGAGATCGCTTTGAGACGAATTTCTAAGGCTTTATCCGCTTTCTCGCTTGTATCGTCTGGATTAAAATAGATGAGGTCGATGTCATTCAGAGCTGTCGCGCAGCTATACCCATGCACTTTATCCCAAATAAGGTTGCGAACAAAACCAGCGGCAAGGCACCAATCGCTCAAGCCCAGTGAACTTGCAATGAAAAGTGCCTGCATTCGCATAGCGTCTTCTGATATCCATTCTTTTATCTGTTCACTTCTGTTCATTTCTCTGCCTTACAATTCTGTGACCAGAGAATTTTAACGCCGCTACCATGTGCCCTAGGCCCACTTGCGGCGCGTGGTGGCTTGGACTGACGTTCACGGCCTTATCACATAGTATTCTTGTGCAGCCCATAAATTACGTGATTCAAGATCCGATCACCAATTCTTTCTTCATTTGTTATCCTACCCTCTTCATACATACCCAAACGCTTGCAAAGCTGTCGGCTAGGAACATTATCTTCGGCAACCGATATATGAACCTTGTCCATAAGGAGTTCAGTAAAAGCATAATCGATTAAATACTGGCAAACACGAGTCATTATGCCTTGCCTTTGAAATCTTGATGCTAGCCAGTACCCAATTTCTACTCGTTTCAATTCATTTTCAATTGAATTGAAACCAGCAACCCCAGCCACTTCTCCTTTATACTCAACAATGTTCGTCATAGCCGAGCCAGTCGCAATTTTGGTTAGCGATGATTCAACGAATTTATCGAGATCGGACTCACTCTTCACAAGTCTCGGCCACTCAAGCCACTCACTTAGATACTCAAAGTCTACTTGGACAATCTTCCACAAAGCAGGTAAATACCTCCTGTCCGGTAAACATAGAGCGATTTCATCATCAACGGGTTGCTTATACACAGTGCACCTTTAAGTTACCTAATTCACATAAATGGTGAGCAATTTGGTATGAAACTTCCGCACGTGTGTTCACTATTCCATGCGTTTGTTCATTATAACTACGACGGGACCATTCGGTCTTAGGCAATCACATCGAATTGTTCTAAGTCGCGCAGTACTATGCGCTTGGTCTCAATGATCAACATCTGCTTCCTCGCGTAAGAGAAGCCATCTATCGCTTGGAACACCAACGAGGGAGCGAGTCCAGGCCCGAAGGGCTGATACCCCTGACACTTGCTACACGCTTAATTAAACCGAACATGCCTTGCCACCCTTGATTCTAAAAGCCTAATTAACTCTGGTTGCATTCTGCCGTAGTTGTCCGGTATGTCTAAACAAACCAGCTTTTTCCCCTTAAGAAGATCTTTGAATTTTCTGGAAACTTTGTTTCTATGGCTCTTTTCCATAACAAGGATGACATCAGCCCACTCGATAAGATCGCCACTAACGGGCGTTTCAGCGTCTGAATTCGTGCCTGCACCGATAGCGGTTACACCCGGGTATTCAGAGAATACTTCCTCTCCGGTAGGACTTCTCAGTCTATTTTCACTACAAACAAAGAGTAGATTCATTAGGTTCCTTGTGGCATCAAACGCAAAGCTATGCTGCATCCTTGCTTGAGGGCCTTGTTAAATGAAGCCTAGTATCAAGCTTGAGCCACCAGAAAAGCACCAATATTAATACTAAATACACCGTAAAACTGATAAAGACAAACCAACCAATTAACAGCACCGGGAAGATAAAGTAGCTGCGCTTATTAAGAAAGACCAAAATGGCAATCATGAGAAAGCCAAGGGGAACCGTAGAATACAGGCCAGTAATTAATATTGGATAAACTGACCTACCCTGATCGAAAAACGACTGCCAACTAGCATAGACCTCTGGCAGTCCTGGCAGAGTTATATATCCAGAGTACAAGGCTACGGCCCCAATAATGAATGCAATTATGTGGTCGATCCTGGGGTTTGACACGGCTATTCCCTTCAAAGTCTAAGACTGCTTATAACAAAAGCACAGTAACTGAAAACCAAGGAGTAGCAGCCTGAGTTTATCAAGACCATAAGTCAGGCAGTAGCGGGTATAGCTCTGCTGAGCGAAGCTGTTGTTTACAGTCATTGTGGGGTTAGGTGAGATTGGAATATTGAGCCTGGGAAGATCGTTTAAATTCGCTACCGCCCAGCCGGTTACAGGGCACACCAAGGGGAGATATGTTGTGTTGGTACCTTGGCACTATATGGAAAAGTTGGCAAGTATTTATGTGTCAGAGGTGTCGTTTGCGCCTCTTTTCCCCCGTTCCTTCAAGGCCATTTGGCAGGTGCGGGGGAGCGAGAGTCGTATGGGTCTGTGGCTTGTTTCTACTTCCTGCCGCCCAGAGGGCTGGCCTCACACTGGTCGGGTTTTTTGCCAGTTATATGTACCCCTCTACAACAGGGTAGGTGAACAACACGAGGTGACTGAGGTTTAGTAACCAGTGGACGAGTACGGCCCAGGCTACCCTGCCGGTGAAGTAATACGCCAGGCCATATACCACGCCAGCCAGGGTAGCTACGCCCACATAAGCCCAGCCACCGGCCAGGTGGGCAAACCCGAACAGTACAGAGGCCACAGTCAATGCCAACAATGGCGCCAGGCGTTGTTGCAGTTGACGTTGCAATAGGCCACGGAAGAGCAGTTCTTCCGCGATGCAGGTGTTCAGCAGATTGCCGGCCGCGAATATCCAGAACCAGGGGGTCCAGCCGGATTGCCAGTTTATTAGGCCAAGGGTAACGGCCAGGGTTAGGGTTGCTGCAATACCCAGGGTTAAGGCCATGGGCATCAGCCAAATGGGGGTTAACGGTTTGGGTGTAACGCTTTGCCGGAATAAGGGAATGAAGTTCAGCAGGGACCAGGCGACGAGCACTTTGTCGTGGTTGAAATAAAGATTGGTGTAGGTGCTGCCGGCTTTTAGCAGTACGTAATCGGCCACTACCATGCCTTCGTAACCTGGCATGGCATGAATGACCAGGGCTGCGCTGGCCAGGAACCACAGGCCATATCGCACCCAGCGCACGGCAGTGAGTACGGCTTGCTCTACCATCCAGGCGGTCAGGCCAATGTAGGCGAGTGCCACTGCGGCGAATACCCAGGTCGTGTAGCCAATGGTGGCTGCGGCCAGCACAATGAGGGCAGCACCGCCGTAACGCAGTTGGGCGCGATTGCTCAGGCCGATGAGGATGAGTGCGGTTGAGTAGAACAATCCGAAGGTGAGCATAAGTCCCTGTGTTTTATTCGGTGTTATTCGGCGGTGTTTTATTAATCCCAGAGCTCAGTTTGCTAGCTAACGTTTTCTAGCAACCATAAACACCGCTTTTTTGGGGTCGGGCTGCCACTGGTATTCAATGGCAAAACCTGCCTCTATCATGCTGTATTCCAGTTCGGCTACGGTGAACACTTTTACCAGGGGCATCTTGCCAAAAAAACGTCCAATGGGTGCTATGTATTTTATATACGCCAGACGGTCACCCAAACAGGCCGTGCTGGAAATAAACACGCCACCGGGTTTCAGAAAACCATGAATCCTCGAAAGAACGGCTTCTTTGTCTTCCAGCAAATGTAACAAGCTGAGTGCCAGCACCACGTCGAAACGAACGCCTGGCGAGGTAAATTCGTCGACCGTTGCTTGTTCGAAGGCAAGGTTGCCAACTCCGGAATCCTTTGCTTTCGTGCGCGCCAGGTCCAGCATGGCGGAGGAGCAGTCTACCGCCAGATAGTGTTTCACCGTTGGGGCATGCAGCACTGCGGTCGAGCCAGTACCGCAACCGAGTTCAAGCACGTCGCTGTTTGGCTGCAAATACTGACGCGTTATCTCAAGTTTTTCCTGATAGGCCGCTTCATCCGCAATTGGCATGGTGGCATAGCGCGGAGCCAGTTTATCCCAGAACTTGGCTGTGGTGTTCATCCTTGCCTCCTATCAGCAGGTGGTGCTCCAGCTTAGGCCAGTTAACCGTTAGCGCTATGGGCCAGAAGTCCTGAAATAACCGGACCGACTTTCTTATAGAGGCAAACCTGATTAATTGCGGGAAACGCGCGAGGCATCCTGGCCGAAGAGAATGTTCTTTTCGTCGTCAGTAAAGCCCTGCTTGGCCTCTCTGATCTGGTCAACCACCGCATAAGCGCGCTTTGTCGCCAGCCGTTCACTGATGGCGGCATGCCAGCGCTTAACATTGGGGAAATCGTTCAAATCCTGTTTCTGACGTTCGTGGGAAACCACCCAGGGGTAACTGGCCATATCGGCGATGGAATAGTTACCTGCCAGAAACGGCTGGTCCGCCAGTTGCCGGTCCATCACGGCATAAAGGCGGGCCGTTTCTTTCACATAGCGGTCTATTGCATAAGGCACGGGCTCGGGGGCATAAACGTTAAAATGGTGATTCTGGCCCGCCATGGGCCCCAGGCCACCCATTTGCCAGAACAGCCATTGCGTGACCTCCAGCCGCTGCCGGGGTGATTCACCATAAAACCGGCCGGTTTTCTCCGCCAAGTAGGTGAGAATGGCACCGGATTCAAACACCGGGACCGGTTCACCGCCATCGCCAGGCTCGGTATCAATAATTGCCGGTATTTTGTTATTCGGCGAAAATCGCAGGAATTCTGGCTGAAACTGGTCGCCTTTGCCGATATTGACCGGAATAACCTCGTATGAAAGGCCCATTTCTTCGAGACAGAGCGTGATTTTGTGACCGTTCGGGGTTGTCCAGTAGTACAGCTTGATCATGATCAGACTCCAGCTAGGGTAAAATGGGCATTTTGCACCGTTTTGGCGCTTATTTTCAGTAAATCAGCGGCTTTTTAAGCGGGTCACGGTCTGTAACCCAGTTGTCTCTTTTTTATTCAGCTTTAACAGGTATAATGCGCGCCCTAATTTAAAGCCGGACACCCTGCTTGTGATCGAGAAACTTCGTAATATCGCCATTATTGCCCACGTTGACCATGGTAAAACCACACTGGTCGACAAACTGCTTCGACAATCCGGCACTCTGGGCCGTAAAGACCAGGGCACTGAACGCATCATGGACTCCAACGACCAGGAGCGTGAGCGCGGTATTACGATTTTGGCCAAAAACACGGCCATTAACTGGCAGGATTACCACATCAACATCGTAGATACCCCAGGACACGCCGACTTCGGTGGCGAAGTTGAACGGGTACTGTCGATGGTCGATTCCGTGTTGCTGCTGGTCGACGCTGTAGACGGCCCCATGCCGCAAACGCGTTTTGTGACCTCCAAGGCCTTCGAACAGGGTCTGCACCCCATTGTTGTCATCAACAAGGTCGACCGCCCCGGCGCCCGGCCAGACTGGGTGATGGACCAGGTCTTTGACCTGTTCGACCGCCTCGGCGCCACCGACAAACAACTCGACTTCCCCGTCATTTACGCCTCAGCCCTCAATGGCGTCGCCGGTGACGACCCGCAGAACATGGCTGAAGACATGACGCCGCTGTTCGAGATGATCGTCAACCAGGTACAACCGCCGGAAGTAGAGCGTGACGGTCCCTTGCAAATGCAGATTTCCGCCCTCGACTATAACAGCTATGTTGGCGTTATCGGTGTGGGCCGCATCACGCGCGGTCGCCTGAAGACCAACGAGCAGGTGGTAGTGGTCGGTAAAGACGGCAGCAAGAAAAAAGGCCGTATTCTGCAAGTCATGGGTTACCACGGCCTCGAGCGCATTGAAGTGCCCGAAGCCGAAGCCGGCGATATCGTCTGCGTCACCGGCATCGAAGGCCTGAACATCTCCGATACCCTGTGCGACCCGAACCACCCGGAAGCACTGAAGCCACTGACGGTTGATGAACCGACCGTGAGCATGAACTTTCTGGTGAACGATTCCCCGTTCGCCGGTCGCGAAGGCAAGTACATCACTTCGCGCAACCTGAAAGACCGCCTCGACCAGGAGTTGATTCACAACGTGGCGCTGCGTGTTGAGCAGGGCGACACTCCGGATAAATTCAAAGTATCCGGCCGGGGTGAACTGCACCTGTCGGTCCTGATCGAAAACATGCGCCGTGAAGGCTTCGAGCTGGCGGTTTCTCGTCCCGAGGTTATTCAGCGCTTGATCGATGGCGAAATTCAGGAGCCCTACGAACAAGTGGTGATCGACCTGGAAGAGCAACACCAGGGCGGCGTGATGGAAGAGCTGGGTCTGCGCAAAGCCGAAATGACCAACATGGAAAACGACGGCCAGGGCCGCATGAAACTCGAGTTCATGGTGCCTTCTCGCGGCCTGATCGGTTTCCGCGGTCAGTTCCTGACGCTGACTTCAGGCTCCGGCATCATGACCAGCATTTTTGATCACTATGGTCCGGTGAAGGGCGGTGACATGTCTGGCCGCCAGAACGGCGTGCTGGTTAGCATGGCCAAGGGTAAAACCCTGGCGTACAGCCTGTTCACACTGCAGAGTCGCGGTCGTCTCTTCCTCGGTCATGGTGTGGATATCTACGAAGGTCAGGTCATCGGCATTCACTCGCGTGACAACGACCTGGTGGTTAACCCGACCAAGGCCAAGCAGTTGACCAACATTCGTGCTGCCGGTACCGATGAAGCACTGACGCTGTCGCCGCCCATTCAGCACACGCTGGAGCAGGCGCTGGAGTTCATCGAAGACGATGAGCTGGTTGAAGTAACACCGCTGTCGATCCGCATCCGTAAAAAACTGCTGACCGAAAACGAGCGCAAGCGCGCCGGTCGCGGCCCCAAGTAAGGCCCGTCTCCAAGCCTGCCTAACCACCCTTCCAGATCGCGCCATTGGTGCTTTCTGGAAGGGTGACGTTTTTCCGGAAACTGAGCTACACTGCCCAAAAGCTTAGCGGAAGAGCGTCCTTGAGCACACCTGTCTTGCCTAACCGGCACCCGCTGTCATTATCGCGCCGCTTGCTGGTATGGATAGCCGGTATCTTTATTGCTCTCGTCAGCCTCACGACCGCCCTGCAACTCAGCCTCGAATACTCGCTTGAAGAAGACTCCGGCGCCCAACAAATTGGCTTCGCCCTGTTCGGCTCGCGCGATGTGCTGGCCAATGCCCTCTGGAGTTTCGACCCGATTCAGTTAAGCGCCACCGCCGACTTGCTGATTGCTCACCCGCTGATCGAAGCCGTATTAATCGAATCGGAAGATCCGTCGCTGAACCAGGTTCGCGGTGAACTGCCCGACTCTTCGGGCTATCTGCCCGCAACCGATCTGGACCCCGGCTATCCCGATATCGATATTGCCAGCCAGGGCCGTCTGTTGCAGAAAGCCCTCCAGTTTACCGAGCCCATCGAATTCAATACCGGCGATGGCCTCTACCCGGTAGGCAAGGTAACCGTCTATTCCAATGTGCGCCTGATCCTGAATCAGAGCCTGTTAAACTTCGTGTTTACCCTGACCAGCTCGGTGCTGCTGTGCGTATTGGTCGTGGCCGTCACCGCCTGGTCGGTGCACCGGCTCGTTGCTCGTCGTCTCAACGTAGTCGAACAGGTACTGGCGACCATCGAACCGGAAGACGATGTCTTTCGGGCTCGCCTGATTCCGGACTGGATCAGCCGTGAGCGCGACGAGATCGCGACGCTGTGCGACACCCTGAACGAATTGCAGGTGCAACTGGCGGAAAAATCACAGCGCATTCGCCAGCACCAGAGCAACCTGGAACAAAAGATTCAGGCGCGCACGCACGAACTGGAAGAAACCCTCGAGGCGCTGCAAATCAGCACCGACCACAAGAACCAGTTTCTGGCCAACATGAGCCATGAAATACGCACGCCCATGAACGGCATCATCGGCATGGCCGAGCTGCTGCAGGATACCCGGCTGGATCAGCGCCAACGCGACTACCTGACCACCATTCTCAATTCCGGCCACACCCTGACCACCATCATCAACGACATTCTGGATCTCTCAAAAATAGAAGCCGGGCGACTGGAGCTGGAGGCCATTCGTTTCAATTTGCCAGAGCTGGTCGAGGAAACCCTGGCCCTGTTTATAAAACCCTCGGAGGAGAAAGGGTTATTGCTGGTTGCCGATATTGACCGGGGCACACCGGAGACAATGGTCGGCGACCCCATTCGCATGCAACAGCTGCTGCTGAACCTGCTCGGTAATGCGTTCAAGTTTACCGATGACGGGGAAATCGTCGTTCATCTTCAATGGCATGCGGACCGTCAGCGTCTGGGGCTCGCGGTCAGCGATACCGGGCTGGGTATCGAACCGGACAAACTGGTCGTGTTGTTCGATGCGTTCTTCCAGGCGCACAAAAGCACGCACCGCGAGCGCGGCGGTACCGGGCTGGGGCTCGCCATCTGCAAACGTCTGGTTGAACTCATGAAAGGGGAGATTGGCGTCAATAGCGAACCCGGCAAAGGCTCAACCTTTTGGATCGAGATCCCCCTCGACGCCACCACCACCGATCTGGGCCCGACCCTGCCCTTTTCCGCGACCGAGCCCAGTGGCCTGAGCGGCAATGCCCTACTGGTGACCAGCAACCTGACCCTGCAGCGCCTGTTCTGTCACCACGCCGATGGCACGGCGCTGACGCTTAACTGCGCCTCTAGCGGCGTTGAGGCGCTGGCGCTGTGCGCCCAGCAACAGTTCAATGTCATTCTGGTGGACGCCACCGTAGATCACGATACCGGGCTAACGCTCGGACCCAGACTGGCTGACGCCCAACCCGAGGCCCTACTCGCCTTAATTGCCAGTCGCATGGCGTCGCCTGACTGGCAAACCCTGACCGGCCACCAGTTCAAGCGCCTGATGGAAAAGCCGCTGTCGCTGCCACGCAGCCTGCTTAACCTGAGTGAAGACCGGCGGCCCAACGCTGCAGGCTTGTCGAGTGAAGACGTCGGGCTGCAGTCGCCAGAATTTCCACCCGCCCATGTGTTGTTGGTCGAAGACAACCACATCAATCAGCGCGTTGCCGAAGGCATGCTCAAACGGCTCGGGCTGACGGTAACAGTCACCAGCAACGGTCAACAGGCGCTGGATTATCTGGAAAACAACGTGCCGGAGAACGAGCTGGACGATGAGCGAGCAGAAACCATCGACCAAGGTGGTCACGTGCCTTCCAGCGTCGACCTGGTACTTATGGATTGCGAAATGCCGGTATTGGATGGCTACGCCGCAACCCATGCCATTCGCCATTCGGCAAACGAGCGGGTTCGGCGCATTCCGATTATTGGGCTCAGCGCCCACGCAATGATGGAACAGCAGGAAAAAGCACTGACGGCCGGCATGGATGACTACCTGACCAAACCACTGCGCCGCCGATCCCTGGAGCTTATTCTGAGCAAATGGCTGCTCGGCAACAACTGAGCGCTAACCAGCTGATCAGGATCGGCAAAATGCCCTGGTCAGGATGGCAAAATGCCAATGTCAGTGAGTGGGATGCCGGCTTTACGCAACGCCAGTCGCAGGGTGGAGCGCACCACTTTGGGGTCGTCCAGATGCAACAGGCCCGAGGCAATGGTGTGTGCCCAGCCGCTATCGATTTGGCGCAACACCGATTTAACGCGCAACAGGTTAGAGCTGCTCATCGACAAATTGCGGTAACCCAGCCCCACCAGCGTCACGGCGCCCAGCGGATCACCCGCCAGCTCACCGCACAGGCTGACCGGGATGCCACCTTCATTGGCCGCATCGATGACCATCTTGAGTGCCTTGAGCACCGCAGGGTGCAGTGAGTCGTAGATATTGGCAACGCGCGGATTGTTGCGATCGACCGCCAGCAAATACTGCGTCAGGTCGTTGGACCCCACAGAAATAAAATCGATCTGGGTGGCAAATTCCTTCACTAGGTAGACTGCCGAGGGCACTTCAACCATCACCCCAACTTCCGGCAGATTGACCGCCACCCCTTCCTCATTCAGCTCCAGAACCGCCCGGTGAATGATCGCCAGGGCTTCTTCCACCTCGCTGACGCTGGTGACCATGGGCAACATGACTTTCAGGTTGTTCAGGTTCAAGCTGGCGCGCAGCATGGCACGAATCTGCACCATAAAGAGCTCCGGGTGGTCGAGCATGACCCGGATGCCGCGCCAGCCCAGGAACGGGTTATCCTCGACAATCGGAAAGTAATCGAGGCTTTTGTCACCGCCCACATCGAGCATTCGCATGGTGACCGGCAAAGGGGCAAAGGCTTCCAACTGGGCGCGGTAGATCTTGGCTTGTTCGTCTTCCGAAGGAAAGCGATCGCGCATCATGAACGGCACTTCGGTTCGAAACAGCCCAACTCCGTCGGCGCCCTTGTTCTGCGAGCGCACCACATCGGTTTGCAAACCGGTATTGACCATCAGGCTGATGGCAACGCCATCGCTGGTTTCACTGGCGACGTCAGTCAGGCTTTCAAGATCTGCCTCACGTTCGGCTTCTTCCTTGCAGATGGATTCGAAATAATGGCGTTTTTCGGCCGACAGCCGGTAATACACATGGCCGCGGTAGCCATCGACCACCAGCTCTTCACCCTGCAAGCCCTGCCAGGGCAATTCCTGCACGCCCATGATGGTAGGTATGGCCAGGGCGCGGGCCAGAATGGCGACGTGCGAGTTGGCCGAGCCGGTGGTGCAGACAATGGCCGCGATGCGCCCGGCGGCCAGGTCACCAAAGACGGTGGGTGAAATTTCCTCGCCAACCAGAATGGCGTGGTCGGGAATGGCAACGTCGGGCACCGAGGCCTGCAAATGCGACAATACCCGGCGCCCCAAATCGCGCATGTCGGCGGCACGCTCGCGTAAATAGTCGTCTTCAATGCTTTCAAAGTGGTCGATGTAGCGGCGCATCACCGTTGCCAGGGCACTCTGAGCCCACTCGCCCTTGTTGATCAGCTCAACCACTGCATCGCCCAGGGCCCGGTCTTCCAGGATGCCGACGTAGACGTTGAACAGCGCCAGCTCTTCCGGACGCAACTCGCTGCGCAACCGCTCCCGGGTGGCGGTGAGTTCGGACCGGACTTTGGTCAGAGCGTTTTCAAACAGCGCCAGTTCAGCGGCTATATCGCGCGCAGGCCGGTAACGAACCGAGTTAAGATCAGAAGGCGGCACCAGCACATGGGCCTTGCCAATGGCAACGCCCTGCGACCCGGCCACACCGGCAAAGCGAACATCCAGCTGTTCGCCGCCCATAAGGTTCAGACCCGACAGCGCCCCGGTGGCTTCGGCATGGGCAATCACCCCGGCCAACTGGGCCGACAGCGTCACCATAAAGGCTTCTTCGGAATCCCCAAACCGGCCTGGTTCGGTGCGTTGAATGGTCATCACACCCAGCACCTTGCGGTGGTGGATAATGGGCACGGCCAGCAAGCTCTTGAACGGTTCTTCGCCCAGGCCGGGCACGTGGTGATAGTTGGGGTGGCGAGTGGCGTCGCTGAGGTTGAGTGGCTCTTCGCGCTTGCCGACCAGGGCGATGAGGCCCTCGTTTTGGGTCAGTGTCACCTTGCCGATGGCATCGGCACTCAGACCATCAGTGGCCATCAGCACATAGCGGTTTACATGGGCGTCCCACAGAAAGACGGAACAGACCTGAACGTTCATTCCCTCACGAATGCGGCCGACCACGGTGCGCAGAGAGGCTTGCAGGTCCCGGGTACTGTTTACTTCCTCCACCACCTGGCGGAGTAAATGCAACATATCAACCACGTCGTCTCAGCTCCTTGTGCACCCTGGGCGCCAGCTCGGCAAGAGCCTGGCGATAAACGTCCCGTTTGAACGAGACCACCCGGGCCAGCGGATACCAGTAAGATACCCATTCCCAGCCATCGAATTCGGGGTCGTCGCAGTCGTTGAGAATGATGTTGTGGTCCTGCCCGGTCATGCGCAGCAGAAACCATTTCTGCTTCTGACCAATGCAGATCGGCAAGGCGTTGTAGCGGATCATCCGCTTGGGTAGCCGGTAGCGCAGCCAGCCACGGGTGCAAGCGAGTATCTCGACGCTCTCTGGCTGCAGGCCGACTTCTTCCTGCAATTCGCGGTAAAGGGCGTCGGTCGGGGTCTCGTGGGCACGAATGCCGCCCTGCGGGAATTGCCAGGCATCCTGGCCAATGCGCCGGGCCCAGAGCACCTGGCCGCGCGAGTTGGTGAGAATAATGCCCACGTTGGGGCGATAGCCATCGGAATCGATCATGATCGCCAGCATCCCCCTGTGACCGGATTCGCACAGCGTGCGAATCAATGAATGTTGGTGACCGCCGCAGCTTGGCCTGCCGGCGTGCACGACCCTCTTCCCACTCCCACGAAAAACCGGTTAAGAGTAAGGCACAGAGTCCGTCTGTTCTGACTGCATTGTTCCACATCGGCCCGAAAACACCAAACAGGTCACATTCAAGGCAGCAACCCGGGCTGCCAGGCTTGTCGTGCAGCCTGTCGCTTGTACCTGACCGGCCATGCCCGTATTCTTGGCGGCCAATAAAGCCTCCGCCTGGCGACCTTCGAGTCTACCCTGCCATGCGAGTCGTTTGGCCACTAAGGAGCCCCGCCTTGACCCTCGCTATCTTTGACCTGGACAACACCCTGCTGGCCGGCGACTCAGACCACGCCTGGGGCCAGTTCCTGATCGATCAGGGCCTGGTCGACGCCACCGTCGTAAAAGCCGCCAATGAAGCTTTTTACCAGCAATACCAGGCCGGTGAGCTCGATATAGACCGCTATTTGCGCTTTTCGCTGTCGTTTCTGGCCAACAAGCCGCTGGATGAACTGGCCAGCCTGCACCGTCTTTTTATGGAGTTGGTAATCGAACCGATGATCGCTCCGGGCACCCAGGCTTTGTTGCAGCACCACCGCGACCGGGGCGATACGCTAATGATCATCACCGCGACCAACCGCTTTGTGACCGGGCCCATCGCCGAGCACCTGGGCATCCCGAACCTGATCGCCTGCGAGGCTGAACAGCAAAACGGCGCCTATACCGGCCTGCCAACGGGCATTCCCAGCTATCAGGAAGGCAAGGTGGTGCGCCTGCAAACCTGGCTCGATGAACACGGCGAGTCACTCGACGGCGCCTGGTTTTACAGCGATTCACTGAACGACCTGCCGTTGCTGCGTCTGGTCGACAACCCGGTCGCCGTCGACCCGGACGCCACTCTGGCGGCCGAGGCCCAGCGCCAGAACTGGCCCATCATCAGCCTGAGGGACTAACTCATGCGCCTTGTGACACCTGCCCACGCACTGCTTGCCCTGCTCACTCTGGTGTTAATGGGGTGTTCTTCGTCGAACGAACCGGCAACCGAGGCCGAAGCCCAAGACCCGTCCACCCAGCCCGAGCAAGCCGGGCCTGAACCCGATGTTCAATTCGCCGGTCTGGCCCGGGCGTTCCAGGCCCAGGCCGAAACCGCCGGCGAGGCCATGCAGTCGGCCTGCCAGCCACTGGGCTCAGCCGTCCAGGCGTTTCTGGATAACCCGGAAACCGGCCTGCAGAGTGACGCTCAGTCTGCCTGGCACGCGTGTTACGAAGGCTGGCAGGCCTTCTCGCTGTTTCACCGGGTCGCGTTTAATCCGGCTGCTCAGGAAGCGCTGAATCGCTCCCGCCGGCTGATTAATGTACGCCCTTTTCTGCCCGGTTACGTCGATGCCCTGCCAGACTACCCGTACAGCGGCCTGGTGCATGAAACCGGTATGGATTTGACGCTGAACAACCTGCTGGAACAGCATCAGCTGTTGGATCTGGAGTCACCCGCCCTGGGGTTCCCTGTGGTCGAAACACTGCTCTGGCAAACCGACCTGAATACCTATTGGCTGATTTCCGGTGAAGATGGCGACCTGACCATCACACGCCGATACCAGTATATGACACTGGCGACGGAGCATCTGCTGCAGCAACTGGAACAGGCTCGCCAGCGCTGGTCCGGGCAAATCGGCTTTACCGGCCTGCCAGAACCTGCACAGCAACGCATTGTGCTGACCAGTCTCGACCAGCAGATCCGCCAAGACCTACTTCAGCTGGCCTTTGCCGACGACGCACCGCAAGAGCCGGACTGGCATCACCCAAGCGTAGTGGCGGGCCAGGGAAAACGCCACCTGCTTGCTCGGCTAGCGGGGTTGGAAGCGCTGCTGGATAGCCCGGACGAGGGCGTCAGCGCACTGGAATCCTGGCTGGAGCGCCGCGGCGGACCTGTCACTGCTGAAACACTGGGCAACCAGCTTACGGCAGCGGTTGATGCCGTGACTGCTCTGCCGGAAAACGCACCGGCCGGTGATCCGGAAGCAGAAGCCTGGCAACAGGCAGTGGCTGCAGTCACCGGACTGGCCGACCAAGTTAGTCAGCTAGGGTCACCCCTGGAGACAGAGGACAGCCAGTAAGTCCGGATCGGATACGGCGACAAATTCCGGGTTGAGCGTCGAGGCTTTTCCGTAGCGCAGCGGCTCGCCGCTCCATTGCACCAGTCGGCCCCCGGCTGCCGTAAGAATGGCCTGGGGCGCGGCGGTATCCCATTCGCTGGTTGGCCCCAGCCGGGGGTAACAATGCGCACTGCCATTGGCCAGCATCATGAATTTAAGCGCGCTGCCAATCGAGCGGGTTTCAACGTCATAACCGGCGGTTTCAAGCCGATCGCGCCAGGCACCCTGCCAGACGGAACGTCGGCTGCCTAGCACCTGAACCGGCCCGGTCACCGCCTCGGCCCGGATGGCCGTGGCGTTACCAGGGGTACCCTGTTGTGCGGCTACATCCTGCCCACCCCACCAGCCAATACCCGTCACCGGTTGAAAAAGCATGCCGAAAATCGGCTGATCTTCGTGCATCAGGGCGACATTAATCACAAACTCATCACTTTTGTGCAGAAACTCACGCGTACCGTCCAGGGGGTCAACCAGCCAGTAAGTCTGCCAGCTCTGCCGATCCGTATAAGGCACCAATGCTTCTTCGGACAGCACCGGGCAGTCAAGAATGGTGGGCAACCCGGCCACTAACCGGAGCGATGCGGCAAGATCTGCCGCGGTCACCGGGGAGTCATCGGCCTTGTGGTCCGTCTGCCAGCGCGACCGGTCGTGATACACAGCCAGAATATCGTCACCGGCTTGCTTCATCAGCTGAAACAGGCTGCTGATCTGTGGGTTCGACAGCTCAGGCCGGGGGATCATGAATCACCTCTCATGGAATGCCCTCATCGCGATAACGGTTTTGAATTCAACACCGCCCAGTCTACCATGAACCTGAAGGCCCCCTTGTAACTCGCAGGCCCAACCCTTATTAACGGATGCCCTGGTGGCTTGGTTGTATTTCGTGGCATAAGCCCGTGCCAGCCACCGGATGTACCTCTCCGGGGTCGGCGTGAATCCGTCCCCACAGGGGCAGCCCTGGTATCCGGCGCGGACCCATGCCACCCAGCTGGCCTTATCTACTAAACTAGAGTTAGCAGCGATTAGCTGGCTAGCGATACTGAGAGAGGTTATGACCGATACTCCCGTACGACTCGACAAATGGCTCTGGGCGGCGCGCTTCTTCAAAACGCGCGGCCTGGCGAAAGACGCCATTGAAGGCGGCAAGGTGCATTACGATGGCGCCCGTGCCAAGCCGAGCCGCAATGTAGAGGTGGGTGCCATGCTGCGTATGCGGCTGGGTTTCGATGAGAAAACCGTTGAAGTGCTGGCGCTCAGTGACAAGCGGCGTGGCGCTCCGGAAGCGCAGTTGCTGTATCGGGAGACAGAAGAGTCGGTCGAGAAGCGGCTGGCCATGGCGGCGCAGCGTAAAGCACAGAATGCGGGCCAGGCGGCGCCCGATCACAAGCCGAGCAAGAAAGACCGGCGCGATATCCGTAAAATGAAAGATTCCTTTAACGCCTAGGGCAGTGTCTAAAACGCCCTGGCCTATCACGAGGCCTGCATGAGCAACCCCGATCTGACCCAACGCTTTTTGTTCGACCATACTCACATTCGCGGTGAAATTACCGGCTTGCAGCGCAGTTATCAGGAGGTGCTGGCCAAGCACAACTACCCCGAGCCGGTGCGCCTGTTGCTGGGTGAGTTCATGGCGGCGGTGGCGTTACTGAGCGACACCCTGAAATTCGATGGCACCCTGAGCCTGCAGGTTCGGGGCGCCGGTCAGGTACGGATGCTGATGGCTGAATGCCGGGATAACCGGGCTCTGCGGGCCATCGCCCAGTACAACGATGATTTCAGCGCCGACCAGGCACTGCTTGGCAACGGGCAGTTGGCAATTACCATTGAGCCGAAAAACGGCAAGCGCTACCAGGGCATCGTGTCGATCAACGACGGAGACCACAGCCTGGGCCACGCGCTGGAAGATTACTTCCGCCAGTCCGAGCAGATTCGCACCCGGGTCTGGCTGTTCGCTGACCAGCAGATCGCGACCGGCCTGCTGCTACAGGCCATGCCCCATTCAGCCAGCGAAGGCAGCCTGGAAGTGGACGACGACGCCTGGAACCGGGTGGTTCATCTGGCCGAAACGTTAACGGCCGACGAAATGCTGTCGCTCGACAACACTACGGTGCTGCAGCGCTTGTTTCACGAAGAAGAGGTACGCGTCTACGATGCCCGTCCGCTGGAGTTTGAGTGCACCTGCACTCGCGAACGCTGCGCCAATGCGATTCTGATGCTGGGTGAAGAGGAAGCCCAGACTGTTGTAGCCGAGCAGGGGGAGATACGCAGCGACTGCCAGTTCTGCCACCAGCACTACCAGTTCGGGCCCGACGACGTTACCGAACTGTTCGAGTCATACAAGCAACAGTTGAACTGAGTATTCAGCCCCGATCACTGCGCCGGGGCTGACGATCTTTAATCAAAGATCCGATCACCCAACTGGTCAATCATCAGCCGCGCCTTCACCAGCGTGAAGTTGCACGCCTCGTCTTCACCGGCCACCAGGTCAGACCGAATAAAGGTATGCCGCTGTTCCGGCTCTCCCGGCTTCACGATGATGCCGCTCACCCGGAACTGACCGCCTTCGGGAATCGGCGTTGGTGTCACCTGGTACCCCTTGTACTCAATCGTTTCACCCTTCACTTCCCGCGGACTTGCCGGCCCACCGGCCATTGCTTTCTTTAACCATCCAAACATCATTTTTCCTTACTGCTAGTGCAGTAGTGCACGTTCTATTTTGGCTATAAATTTCAACCGACGCCGCTTCGAGCCGAGTGCTGGCTGCCGGGTAGACCTATCCGGGGTGGTTCGCAGCAGGGACTAAAACGCCAGGAGCGTTTTAGCACGAGCAGAGCGAGCCCGATGGGTGAATCCCACGGATGGGATTCATATCCTGCGATCTAGGCCCCACGGACGGGTTCACGCCGACCCTAGATAGGTCAGCCCGGTGGCCAGCTAGACCTCATGGCCAACCAGCAAACCCAGCCACCGCAAGCCAAGATTGTACCGCCTTCCTGCAGCCATGGCGTCAAATTCACTGCGTGAACTGTAATGTTAGGTAACTGACTCGGGCAAAGTGATCGAACGGGATTCTAAAAGTGTTACTGACACTCCCTAAGTGTTACCTATACACACGTCAGCATGGTGTAAAGCGATGTTAGCCAGAGGACCCACTGGTTACATATTGAACAGTATTTTTTAAGTTATTGTTTTTAAAGCATTTTTTAAAACTGGCACGCAGACTGCAATCATCTACGCACAACGATAAAGACACCCACAAACAAAAACAAAAACAGGGTGATATAAGAGCGATACGTGCCTGCCCAAAAACAATAACAAGGGCACAGTTTTTATTTAAGGCCTCCTAAAAACAACAACAGGGCCAGCTTAGCTAATTAGCTAACCTACGTGATCATCACGTGTATTACCTGCATCGATTCACTCTATTGATCGAGTCGCCCCCTCCGGGCGATTTTGCTGTGCCTGTCTGTTTTGCAATCCTTCTACCTGCACCTTCCTCCATCAAAACGCCCGGGTCACTGGGGTCGCTCGCCTCGTAACGCCGTCGTGACATTACAAACGCGGGTCTCTGTGGTCGCTGGCCTGTGAAGCGGGCCGTTGAAGGCCTAAGGTAAGCTCATGCCTGCCACAGGAGACCAGAATGAAACTGCATGCCCTGCTCGGAAACTCCCAGAAACTGGATGGCGGTGCCATGTTTGGCAACGCCCCCAAGGCTTTGTGGGAGCGCTGGCTCCCGAGCGATGACCAGAACCGGATCGATCTCAGCTGTCGCTGCCTGCTGGTGCAGGAGCCTGATCGAAACATCCTGTTTGAAACTGGTGTCGGCGCGTTCTTCCCGCCAGCTCTGCGTGAGCGCTATGGGGTGCAGGAAGCGCAGCATTGCCTGCTGGACTCCCTGGCCGACCTTGGTCTGGGGCCCGATGACATCGACATCGTGGTGTTGTCTCATCTGCATTTCGATCACGCCGGGGGGCTGCTTAGTGCCTGGCAGGAAGGGAAGACGCCGCAGCTGGTGTTCAAAAACGCCTGGTTTATTGTGGGTGAACAGGCGTGGCAGCGGGCGATTCAGCCACACCCGCGAGACAAAGCGTCGTTCATTCCCGAGTTACCCGCCCTGCTGGAAGCCTCGGGCCGGCTTGAGCGCATTAATGGCACCCGGTCGAAACGCCTGGGCGATGCTTATCGCTTTCATTATAGCGATGGCCACACACCGGGCATGTTACTGACCGAAATTCAGACCGATGACGGCCCACTGGTGTTTGCCGCCGACCTGATTCCCGGTAAAGCCTGGGTGCACCTGCCGATCACCATGGGCTACGACCGTTTTCCGGAGGCGCTGATTGACGAGAAACGCCGCCTGCTATCCGACCTGGCCAGACGCAATGGACGGCTGTTCTTCACCCACGACCCCAGCATTGCCGCGGGCCGGGTGGTTAAGGATGAAAAAGGAAAGTTTTCCGTGTCCGACGAGACCGCGGCCGTTTGATGGCGGGCGTCACAGCCGGGGCAGCCTGACTGACCCGGGAAGCCTGGTACTGAAACAGCGCTCCGGCTACTTCAGAATCGACACGACCAGCCGGCCAGCCAGCGCCACCAGAATGACCCCGAATACCCGCTCGAACCAGACTGAATGGCGCTTAAGACGCTCCAGCCAGGCGGGCGTCGAGAACAACCAGGCCACGACCAGATACCAGCCGCCGTCAATCACCATGGCGGTTGCGGCGTAACCCAGCTTGGCCAGCACCGAGGTATCGGCACCG
Source organism: Saccharospirillum sp. (assembly GCF_039982735.1). Classification (GTDB taxonomy): domain Bacteria; phylum Pseudomonadota; class Gammaproteobacteria; order Pseudomonadales; family Natronospirillaceae; genus Saccharospirillum. The sequence continues at coordinate 65,156 of NZ_JBDWXV010000013.1, forward strand.
ACGACCTGACTGAACAGGGCAATAAAGAACACCGCAACCTTGGGGTTCAGGAACACCACCAGAAAACCATCCCGGGCGGCGCTGGCGGTGGTGGGTACATCCGGTAACTCGGCTTCGGGGTTGGCCCGCGCGCGCAGCCCCTTAACGCCGAGCCAGGCCAGGTAGAGCGCACCGCTCCATTGCAGGGCGGTAAAGGCGACGGGTGAGGCCGTGATTAAGGCTGCCAGGCCAAAAATACTCAGCAGCGCGTAGAGGCCAATGCCCAGGCCGTGTGTCAGCGCCACAACAATGCCGTTGGAGCGCCCGCCCGCCAGGGTTTGCTTGAGCACCACCGCCAGTGAAGGGCCAGGCGACATGGCGCCCAACATGCAAATACTTACCACCGCCAGCCAGGTTGCCCAGGTCACAGTTCACCTCTGAAGAATCGTGTCTTGATCGTCGTGTGTATTGGGGTCCAAGTCAGACAGCCATCGACCTGGACCGGGCAAGACTAACCAAAGCCAGAACCATTGTCATCCGCATGAAAGCCAGCTGTCGTTTTGCTGTCACCATTTTGTCGTCAGGCTGTCACACAGGCTCCGTAGCGTGAGTGGGTATAACAACACTCACCGACCAACGACAGGATGCCGAAATGACCCTAAAACCTCTTGCGCTTAGCCTGGCTGCCGGCCTGACGCTCAGCGCCTGCAGCACCAACCCGACCCAGTCTGCCGACCGTGCCTTGCCCGCCGGCGACCCCAGCGTACAAATCGATATGGTAGGCCGTTACACCAGCGGCATTTTCGATGAAAGCGCCGCCGAAATTGTCGCCTACCACCGGGCGTCGGGCTATGCCTATCTGACCAACGGCGCAACGGGTCGCGTGAATGCTGTGCGCATCAGCAATCTGCTGTCGGAGCCTGCGGTTAACCCCTACACCCTGAGCAACCTGGCCGATCGCAGCGATGCCGTACCGGAACAGGTGTGGGTGGCCGACCCCTATATGGGCCAGCGCAAGATCATGATCGGCGGTGCCAACAGCCTGGCCGTGCACGGCGACTTGCTGGCGATAGCTGTCGAGAACGAAAACAAGGTCGATAAGGGCGCGATTCTGTTTTACCGCCTCAACGACCAGGGCGACACCGCCTTCGTAAAAGGCGTAATGGCCGGTGCCCTGCCCGACATGGTGACCTTTTCACCCGATGGCCGCTACGTACTGGTCGCCAATGAAGGCGAACCCAGCGGCGACTACCTGATCGACCCGGAAGGCAGTGTCTCCGTCATCCCGGTTACCCGGGGCATACCGGATGACCTGGCGATTCAACTGAACTTCAATGGCTTTGATGACAACTACCACCCCGATATCATCACCGGCAACAACCCGGACCCGGACTACACGCGCCTGTCGCAAGACCTGGAGCCGGAATACATCACCGTCACGCCCGATAGCCGCACCGCCTTTGTTTCGCTGCAGGAAAACAACGCCCTGGCACGAATCAGCCTGAACGACACCCCCAGTATCACCGGACTGTTCCCACTGGGCTTCAAAGATCACGGCGTCACTGAAAACAGCCTCGATGCCAACAAGGACGATGAACTGGCCGCACTGTCCACCTACGCCGGCCTGTTTGGCACCTACCACCCAGACACCATCGCCAGTTACAGCGTCAATGGCAGCAATTACCTGGTCACGGCCAACGAAGGGGATGCGCGGGAATACTTCTCCGACGCCGAGAGCGAAGCGCAATGCAAGGGCCCCTTGCCCCTGGGTCAGTATGACTGGGATGAAGACGACGGCTGCCTGGTGTACACCGACGAAACTGAAATCGGCGACGTTCAACTCGACGCCTCGCTGACCGGCTTCGACGACATCGCGGATCTGAAAATCAATAAAGCTCTGGGCGACAGCGATGGGGACGGCGTGTACGAAGCCGCTTACGCCTACGGCGCCCGGTCCTTCGCGATTTTCGACGACATCGGCGCCCTGTTGTACGACTCCGGCGATCTGATCGAGCGCATCACGGCTGATCGTTTTCCCGAGTATTTCAACACCACCGACAACGAACTGGCCATCGATGACCGCAGCGACAACAAAGGCCCCGAACCCGAAGCCCTTACCCTGGGCCAACTCGGCAATCGCACCCTGGCCTTTGTTGGCCTGGAGCGCATGGGCGGCTTCATGACCTTCGACATCACCGACCCGGAAGCGGTTGAGTTTGTAGCTTACACCAATCACCGAAACTACGACGCAGCGGTGGCGGCAACCGAAGACGGTGACCTGACCCCCCAAGCCGGCGACCTGGCCCCGGAAGGTATGCAATTCATACCCGCCAGCCAGAGCCCATCGGGCGTTGCCCTGTTGCTGGTTGCCAACGAAGTTAGCGGCACATTGAGCGTGTATCAGGTTCAACAGCAGTAACTGAGCCAGGTGCCAAATTTCACTTTGTGGCCTTGGCCCGCGTCGGTTACCGGTGATGCTTCTGCGGGGTCGGCGTGAACCCGTCCATGGGGCCTAGACCGCAACATCCATGTTGCGGACTTCCCCGCAGAAGCATCACCGGCACCCGCCGCTCACATTGCGCAAACCTGGGAACCGGGTGACTAAAAGTGTTAAACGGGCCAGCGCATGCAGTATTGGGCGTGTGGCCCGTCTTCCGGAGCGTCCGCTTCGGGAACAATCTCGAACCCCATCGCGAAATAGAACCGCTGCGCCTGATAGTTCTCCTGAAACACCTTGACCCGCAACTCGTCGTGCAACTGCTTCACGTGCTCGACCAGCTCCCGGCCGATGCCCTTACGCTGATGCTCCACCTTGATGAACAAACCATTAATCCGTTTGCCCTCCAGCGCAATGTAGCCAGCGATGTCTCCCTGCCGCTCCCACAGAAACGCCTGCTCCAGCGGTAGCCGGTGCTCGCGCAGGTGCCGCATATCCCGGGCGATGTAGTCGGGGTCGATAAAAGGGTGGGCGATCAGACTGGCATCCTGGTACAGCTCGGCCAGCTCGTGGAAATCGGTATTGGTGGCGTGTCGGATCATCGGTCACTCCTGCCCGCAATGGGCTTGCTGATCGGGCTGAGGCAGCACAACAGCCAGTCTAGCAGCCTGCCTGAGTTTCATCATGCCATCACACACGTGCCCGAACACCCCTTACGTTCCTTTATTAGTGTCTTTCGGGGGGTGTGTCTATTGACAGCGGCAGGCCCACAACTGAGAATACTTATCATATTGAAAGCTTTTCGCAACGGAGATCAAGAATGACAACAAGTATCAAACGCACAGTGAAGCACCTGACGCTGGCAGCCCTGCCACTGGCCGCCAGCCTGACCGTTACCGCTGCCCAGGCAGAGGAAGTGAACATTTACTCCTACCGCCAGGCATTTCTGATTGAACCCCTGCTGAACGCCTTTACCCAGCAAACCGGCATTGAAACTAATGTTATCTACGCCAGCTCTGGCCTTAACGAGCGCATCGAACAGGAAGGCCGCAACAGCCCGGCCGATATTATCCTGACGCCGAACACCACCATTCTGGTCGATGCCTACGACAAAGGCCTGACCCAGGCAGTCGAAAGCGACATCCTAACCAGCAACATCCCGGCCCAATACCGCGCCGACGACAACCACTGGTTTGGACTGACCACCCGTGGCCGCGTGATCTACGCCTCGAAAGACCGCGTCGAGCCAGGCGAGATTACCACCTATGAAGAACTGGCAGACCCTCAGTGGGAAGGCCGCATCTGCACGCGCAGTGGCAAGCACAATTACAACCTGTCGTTGTTCGCCTCTATGATCGAACACCACGGCGAGGAATACACCAAAACCTGGCTGGAAGGTGTTAAGAACAACCTGGCGCGCACTCCTCAGGGTAACGACCGTGGCCAGGTGAAGGCCATAATGGAAGGTGAATGCGACCTGTCTCTGGGCAACACCTACTACTTCGGCAAGATGATCACCAACACCGCAGAGCCGGAACAGGTTGAATGGGCCAACTCGGTCAACATTGTTTTCCCGAACCAGGAAGACCGGGGCACGCACATGTTCATCTCCGGTGCTGCCGTTGCCAAGCACGCGCCAAACCGTGACGAAGCGGTACAACTGCTGGAATTCATGAGCCAGGATCTGGCGCAATACATGTACGCTCAGGAAAACTTCGAATTCCCGGTCAAGCCCGGAACGCCTTACTCAGCCTTGCTGAACCAGTACATGGGCGACTTTGTGGCCGATGACGTCAGCCTGACGGCCATCGTTGACCACGTCGATGAAGCCTCTCGTCTGGTCGATGAAGTCGGTTACGACTTCTAAGCGCCCCAGCCTTGCAGTAAACTGGCAAACGGCAGCTTCGGCTGCCGTTTTTGTTTGTCCGCTACCCGACCACTCCTTTTATCTGTAACAGAGGCATTAATGGCCAACCAGCCAGCACTGGGCACCCGACCGGGTATTCCGTTTTTCAGGCATCTGCGTGCCTGGCCGGCCACGGTGTTCATCATCGCCGGGCTGGTGGTGTTGCCGGTTCTGTCGGTGTTTTACCTGGCCCTGTTCCCGACCGACAACATCTGGCGTCACCTCTACAACACGGTTCTGTTTCGTTACATTGAAACCACGCTGCTGTTGCTGGCCGGCGTCGGCCTGCTGAGTTTTACTATCGGGGTCACCACGGCCTGGCTGGTTACCCTGTGCCGATTTCCGGGGCGACGGGTGTTTGAATGGGCACTGCTGCTGCCTTTTGCGGTACCGGCTTACGTCATCGCCTTTATTTACACCGATATGCTTGAATTCGCAGGTCCGCTGCAAGGCGCGCTGCGCGATCTCTTTGGCTGGCAGACCCGCCGGGACTACTGGTTCCCGGAGATTCGCAGCCTGGGCGGGGCCATTGTGCTGATGTCACTGGTGCTCTTCCCCTATATCTATCTGATGGCCCGTGCAGCCTTTATGGAGCAGGGCAGCAACGTGCTGGCCGCCAGCCGAACCCTGGGCTGCACGCCCTGGCAAAGCTTTTACCGGGTGTCGTTGCCCCTGGCTCGACCGGCCATAGCCGTCGGCCTGGCGCTGACGCTAATGGAAACCCTCAACGACTTCGGCACAGTCGACTACTTTGCGATTCGCACTCTAAGCCTTGGCGTTTACGATACCTGGCTGAACATGGGCAACCTGGGCGGTGCCGCCCAGATCGCCAGCATGATGCTGGTGTTTGTGGTGGTGCTGGTGACACTGGAGCGCATTGGACGCGCCCGGCAACGCCACTTCGGACAAGGCAAACCCAACCAGGATTCAGCACTCTATACCCTCACCGGTCTGAAAGCCTGGCTGGCTTTTCTGGCCTGCGCCCTGCCGCTGGTGCTTGGGTTCGCGGTACCGGCGTTTCAGTTGGCCAGCTACGCTCTGGGAAATTTTTCCGCCTACTGGACTGAAGATTTCGTCGCGATTTCCTGGAACAGCCTGTTTTTGGCAAGTGCCGCTGCGCTGGTGACCGTCGTTATTGGCACCCTGCTGGCATATGGCCGGCGCTTGCACCCCAACCGGAGTGTCCGGTTGTTTGTCAGTCTGTCGAAACTGGGTTACGCGATGCCGGGAACGGTCCTGGCGATAGGCGTTCTGATCCCACTGGCGGCATTCGACAACAGCATCGATGCGTTCTTGCGTGCCCGGTTCAATGTATCCAGCGGTTTATTGCTCAGCGGAACGGTATTCGCACTGATCTTCGCCTACAGCGTGCGCTTTCTAGCCGTCGCTGCCGGGGCTGTTGAGTCGAGTCTCGACAAGGTCACCCCATCGATGGACAAGGCCGCCCGCTCGCTCGGCATGAACAGTCTGGAGACGTTGCGCCGGGTCCATCTGCCGCTGATCCGCCCGGGTCTGCTCACCGGTGCCCTGGTCGTCTTCGTCGATACCATGAAGGAGTTACCGGCCACCCTGATGCTGCGCCCCTTCAATTTCGACACCCTGGCAACCTATGTGTACCAGTACGCCTCAGATGAACAAATCGAAGTCGCCGCCATGGGCGCGCTTATGATTGTGCTGGTGGGCTTGTTGCCGGTCATCATGCTGAGTCGGTCGATCAAAGGCGGGCGTAAGGCGGCTCCTGTATTGCCGGTGGCTGAACAGGGGTAGCGGGTTACTACGGATTCCCAGGTTGAAATTACTTTAGTGCCTCGAGTCCGTGCCAACTGCCGGATAGCTGTCACTTAATAAGGTGCTTCGTCCATAACCCTTTTCGTAAGCTACCGGGCCGCTGCGCCGAACATGGCGGCTGGCTGACTTTGGCTGGCCATCGGTGTAGTGGGGCTATGCCAGTCAGCGGGGTCGTAGTGGTTGCTGGTGGGAAACGCCACAAGGTTGGCGGAAGTGAGTGCCAGTCCCAGGGTTGAGCCAGGCTGAAACACGGCCTGGGAGCCAAACTGGGCTTCGAGTTCCCGGCCGCTGTGCAATGTGAAGCGGTAGAGCGTCTGGGTGCCCAGAAACTCGCCACTGAGTGTTTCTACCTGAACGGCGTCGAAGGCGTCGGTGACGTTGACTTCATGCGGCCGTACGAAAATATCCAGGCTGGTGCCCGCAGCCCAGGGGTGGCCTGGTTGGTGAACCCGGCCCAGTTCGGTTTCCAGCGTTTGGCTGTCCAGTACCCGGCCTTCAATCCAGTTGCCATCGCCGACGAAACTGGCCACCAGCGGTGTGGCTGGCTGGTGATAGACCTCGGCCGGCGTGCCCCATTGCATTAGGCGGCCCTGATCCATAATGCCCAGACGGTCGCTGACCACAAAGGCTTCATCGCGGTCGTGAGTGACCATGATGGCGGTAATGCCGGCGGTTTTCAGGATGTGGCGAACTTCGCGCGATAGAGTGCGGCGCAGTTCGGTATCGAGGTTCGAGAAGGGTTCGTCCATTAACAGCAAGCGCGGCTTTGGCGCCAGGGCACGGGCAAGCGCGACGCGTTGTTGCTGGCCACCCGACAGTTCATGGGGGTAACGGTCGGCCAGAGCATCCATTTTGACCAGATCCAGTGCTTCGCGGATGCGGGTTTCGCGTTCAGGTCGGCCAACCGACTTGAGCCCAAAGCCGATGTTTTCACGCACGGTCAAATGCGGGAACAGGGCATAATCCTGAAACACCATGCCGATGCCCCGGGCTTCCGGGGCGACGCCAGCGCCAGGCTTGGCTATGCAGGTGTCATCGAGCTCGATTTGGCCGGCGACCAGGGGGGTGAAGCCGGCAATGGCTTGCAACAGGGTGGTTTTACCGCAGCCACTGGGGCCCAGCAAACAGCAGATATCGCCTTCGTTCACCTGCAGCCCGATATCCTGCAACACCGGGACCGGGCCGTACTGGCATGCCAGACTGTCGATATTCAACAACGAATTCACCGCACCCCCAGTGCTGATCTATTCAGATTCTCACTAGCAAGTGTAAATGAATATCAGTATGTGGCAAGTGATGCAGGGTGTTTTACCGGGCTTTACCTTTCGGTGCGCCGTGCCTAAAGCACGGTCAGGGGTCACTTTGCTCAAAGGGCTTTAGAGCCAGCCGTTCAGTTCAAAGCCCAGGCCCAGGGTTTGGTTGAAGCGATCGTAATCGATCAGGTTTTCGCCATAGCCATGAAAATACTGCAGACGCCCCCTCACCCGGTCGTTGACCGGAAACGACCAGCTCAGCTCCGCGGCGCCGCGGTTGGGGTCGGCCTGTAAATTGTTCCGCACCATCAGGGCAAACTGGTGGGTATCGCCACCGTAGACGATGTTCAGGTCAAAGTGTCCCATGTAATCGAGGATATCGGGGTTGTCATCACCCAGAGGGTCGCCCGGGTAACGCTCTTCAGGTGCCGGTATGCGCAGCCATGGCCGGAATGCAAACGCCCAGCGATCGCGTTCCCAGATGGTCTGAAAGATCACCCGGTTCCAGCTTCGGGAATCATCTCCGGCCAGTCCATTGGACTGATGATTCAGTGAAATAGCGTTACCGATGTTGCGCAGACCGCCCAGCTCAATGCGGCTGCCCATTGCCAGAATCAGTTCGGGTTCATGATTGGTTTCGCGAAACGGGGACGACAGGTCGAAATTGTAGGCCTGCCAGAATGAACGGGTGGTGTAAGCGAAAGACAGCGACCCGTAATCCCGGTACAGGCTCTCCAGAATCACCACCTTGAGACTCAGCTGAAACTCAATTTCAATCGGTTGCAGTTCCTCTTCACCCTGGGTATTGGGATTCGGATCGGTGGAAAAGGCAATGGGCAATAAATAGTTGGGCCGGTGCGGCAACAGGCTAAAGGGGTTATTCAGCGAAAATTGTTCAAGCGCAATGCGCCGTCGCAATGGCGTCTCATCGTCGCTGACCCCGCTGCCCGTCCGGCTTTCAAGACTGCAGTAATTACGCAATGACGCGATGCTGATGACATTGGACGCACTCTCTATCAACTGCAGCATGCACTGCTCGTAGGGTGTCAGGACAATCGACTGCGGCTCTGCTACCGATTCTGATTCGTTGGCTGTTTCTGACGCATTCTCAATGCCCGAATCATCGACACCCACCATCTCGCCAAACGCACTGGGAATGCTGATCGCGAGCATTAATAGCAGTAACACCCTCCCCCTGGCACCTGGGGCCAGATGAGAAAAAACCGGAACCATACCTGACCACCCAAACAGACAACCAGCCTGCAGCCTACCAGAAAAAACAGGAATACTACTCCTATTAACGCCAGTCGCTAACACCGTAGTCGGCCAGAATCTGCGCCAGCTCGCCGCTGGCCCGCAGCCGGGCAATGCCGTCGGTCAACAGGCGGGCATAGCCTGATGAGGCCGTGAAGGCGGGGCTGAAGGCGATGTATACACGCGCAGCATTAGCCTCTGCCGGCACATAGCCTGCCCGTTTGAATTTATCGGACTGTCCGGAACGGCGCAGTTGGTAACGCATCACGTGTTCATCTTCAAGTAACACCTGAATGCGGCCCCGCTCCAGCATCATAAGCCCATTCTTTAGTGGAGTGACCCCGTGCAGCTCAGTGATGTAGGGACGATGTTGCTCATCCTGCAGCATGTTTTCGATGGTATCGCCATAACTGTAACCGGCGATCACCGCCAAGTGTTGCCCTTCAAGCGAGCTGGCTTCGTGGTATTGCCAGGGGGATTCTGCCAGGGTCCAGAAGGCATTCGCCATTTGCCCCTGGGCCAGGTCGGGAAAGACAAAATCAGGCGCTTCCAGCCGGGTCGCACCAATAACGCCATGAAAGGCGCCATCACGCGTTTCCTGCAATGCCCGCACCCAAGGTCTCTGATGGTACTCAACCTGATGACCGGCTGCCTGGAAGACCCGCCTGGCAATCTCAACCATGAAACCCACGCGCTCGGTTTCCGGCTCGCAGTTATAGGGGCACCAGGGGTCGGCGACCAGCCGTATGGTGTCGCCAGTGGCCAGGGGCACCTGGCTGAGCGCCATCGCCGCCCAGAACAGGGCATACACCCACACCTTTTTCATCATCCGTAACCTCGGTGTGTTGCCGTAGATCTTTACATTCAGTATACCCCTGCTGGCCAGATAAGAAACCGTCAGGTTTTACCGCTGAGTGCTCCGATACCCTGGCTTAACCCCTCTACCGTCAGCGGGTACATTCGATCGTCTATCAGTTGGCGCACCATCTCGATGCTTTGGGTGTACGGCCAGTACTCACGGCCGATCGGGTTAAGCCAGATGCTGCGTTTGAAATGGCGCCTCAAGCGTTCAAACGATACCGCCCCGGGCTCTTCGTTCATAAAGTCGATGCTGCCGTAGGCTGCGGCAATTTCGTAAGGCGCCATCGCTGCATCGCCAACGAAAATCACTTTGTAGTCCGGTCCGTACTTGTGCAACACCTCGCTCAGCGGCGTAACCGACTGCCGCCCGAGGCGGTTGTCGTGCCAGACATGGTCGTAGATGAAATTGTGGAAATAGAAGTGCTCCAGGTGCTTGAACTCGCTGCGACAGGCCGAAAACAGCGTTTCACAGACCCTGACGTGATCGTCCATCGACCCGCCCACATCCAGAAACAACAGCACCTTAACCGCATTATGCCGCTCGGGCCGGGTGCGAATGTCGAGCATGCCCGCGTTACGGGCGGTGTAGCGAATGGTGTCGTCGAGAGCCAGTTCCTCACGCGCACCGGTGCGGGCAAACTGACGCAACTTGCGCAGCGCCATCTGAATGTTGCGGGTGCCAATGTCAACCTGATCGTCCAGGTTGCGGTACTGGCGTTGTTGCCACACCTTGGCCGCACGGCGGTGTTTGCCAGGGCCGCCAATGCGAACGCCCTGGGGGTTGTACCCACCATGCCCGAATGGGCTGGTACCGCCAGTGCCGATCCAGCGATTACCACCTTCGTGCCGGCCTTCCTGCTCTTTGAGCCGCTCTTCCAGCGTGGCCAGCAATTCATCAAGGCTGCCCATGGCCTCCAGTGCGGCTTTTTCCTCGTCACTCAGATCGCGCATCAGCTGCTGGCGCAGCCAGTCTTCGGGGACGTCTACTTCCAGCGGGTTCGGCAGTGCTTCAAGACCGTCGTAGAAGTCGGCGAACGCCCGGTCGAAACGATCGAACTGGGTTTCATCCTTGACCAGGCACAACCGTGCCAGCTCGTAGAACGCATCCGCGTCGGCCGACCCCAAGCCCGCATCGAGAGCCTCCAGTAGCGTCAGCAATTCTTTGGGCGTGGCACTGACCCCATGCTGGCGGACCGTGGTAAAAAAACGAATCAGCATGACAACTCAGCGCTCGCGCCGGCTCATGAAGGCCAGCCGTTCGAGCAAGTGCACGTCCTGTTCGTTTTTCAGCAAGGCACCGTAGAGCGGCGGCAATGCCTGACGAATGTCACCGTCTTTCAGCGCATCGGCGGCCAGCCGGTCGCTGACCAACAGCTTTAACCAGTCGATCAGCTCAGACGTTGAGGGCCGCTTTTTGAGACCAGGCACTTCCCGAACCTGAAAGAAAACCTGCAAGGCGTCGCGCACCAATCGGGATTCAAGATCCGGGAAGTGAACATCAACAATGGCCTGCAAGGTCTCCGCATCCGGGAACTGAATGTAATGAAAAAAGCATCGGCGCAGGAACGCATCGGGCAGTTCTTTTTCATTGTTTGAGGTAATGATCACCACTGGTCGCTGCACGGCTTCAATGGTTTCGCCCGTTTCATAGACGTGAAACGCCATGCGATCGAGCTCAACCAGCAAATCATTGGGAAACTCGATGTCGGCCTTGTCGATCTCATCGATCAGCAACACCACGCGCTGTTCCGCAGTAAAGGCCTCCCAAAGTTTGCCGGGGCGAATGTAATGCCGGATATCATGCACCCGGTCATCGCCGAGCTGGCTGTCGCGCAAGCGCGACACCGCATCGTATTCATACAACCCCTGCTGCGCCCTTGTGGTCGATTTAATGTGCCACTGAACCAACGGCATCCCCAGCGCAGCGGCAATCTCTTCGGCCAGCAGAGTCTTGCCGGTGCCTGGCTCCCCTTTTACCAGCAAGGGCCGCTGCAAGGTGATGGCGGCATTCACCGCGCGCTGTAACTCACCCGTGGCAATATAACGATCGGAACCGGAAAACGTCGACATTCGAAAACCTGTACAAAGCGGATTTGCCACGAGTGTAGGCCGAGCCGGGCACAGAATAAACGGCTGTTACGCCAGCTCGTCTTTCTGGTTGCTAATCAGGCGGGTGATTTGAGGATTGTTGACGGGTTGCTCCTGGTTGCCGTTGCGTTGGCCTGGGAGGCAGTCGGCCGCGTAGGCACCGGGAGACCGTATCCGGTGGCAATCACGAGTTATACAACCAGATCGCACTCAACCATCAGGGTTCAACCACTCAGGGCTCCCGAAGGCAACAATCAAGTGTTGGCCAGATAACTGCGAATGCCAGCGTTGGTTTCGGAGCCGGGTGCCAGACGACTGGCGATGAGCATAACGTCCATGGCCTGGGTCATGCGATAGCGGTCAGCGTCGCTGAGAGCGGCTGCGTCTGAATCGTTGGCCAGCGACTGCTCAAGGCGTTGCTGCAGGGCCTTGTATTGGGGAGCATTGGACAGCGGGGAAGTCGCTTTAAGTTCGGTCAGGGCTGCGGAAGTCTCGTTGAGTAACAGTGCCAGATTGCCGTCTTCGGGCACTTTACTGGCCAGTGCTTCGAGGTCCTGTTGCAGGTCGATAATCGCCTGTGGTCCGGCATCTTTAATGGCCGGTTTATCAGTGTTGTTCGCAGCCTGTGACTGACCCAGCAAACGCTCTGCTTCACTGCTGTCGATAAACTCGAGTTCTTGCAAACGACTGATAAAAGCAGCGCTGACTTCGAAGCTAGGGCCCGTAATGGTGAACTCTTCGTTTAACGCCGCAAGGCGCTCTGCCCGGGAGCTGAAAGTGGCACTGTCATCACTCGTTGCCGTGGCTGATTCTGCCTGAGCATTTTGGGCAGGTAGCGTGGTGGCGCTAACCGCTGTGTCCTGCCCACTGGCGTTCTGGTTCACCCCGGTTGGCGACACTGGAGTTAGAGGTGAGATGGCCATCGTTTGCATCCTGTCTGGAATCCTGAGCGATCCACTGCAAGGGCTATTCCAGTTAGCTGAAACCCGCGCTACAAGGCGTTTTTCTCGCGTTTTAAGGAACCTCTATACGGATTGCAGTCAAACTAGCGGCTATGCCTTGCCGCTTGAAAGTGTCCGACAATTTAGTGTCGATGCGCAGGCAAGTATTTGGAGTCTTTGAAATCAAATTTGACGACTAAGGTTAGTGACCGGTGCCGGGTGCGGTCATCCGGGGGAGTCCGCAACAGGGATGTTGCGGCCTAGGCTCCATGGACGGATTGAGTGGGCGGCATTCCGCACGACCCCGGAGGACCGCACCCGGTGCCGGTCACGAATTCTGCCACCGATTTCATTTCAACGTTTTTGGACCAACCACCCAGACGAACTACCGGGACAGCGCCCAACTGGCCAGCGTATCGCCGATGGGGGCGTTCAGGGTCAGGTCCATCAGGGCGTCTGCCCGGGTGGCGCCGAGGTTGAGGGTTGCCATGGGGATGTTGGACTGGTGGGCGTGACGGCAGAAGCGATAACCTGAGAAGACCATTAGGGAGGAGCCGATGACCAGCACGGCATCGCTGGCTTCCAGCGCCGCCATGGCGTGTTCTACCCGGGTTTTGGGGACATTGTCGCCGAAGAAGACGACATCTGGCTTTAAAATGCCGCCGCAATGTGGGCAATCGATGACCTCGAACTGACTGAAATCCAGCTCTAGGTCGGCATCGCCATCGGGGGCGGTCTCGGCACTGTAGCCGCTGAAGGCAGGGTTGGCGAGGCGTGAGCGATCGTGGACTTCATCGCGCGGGCAACGGTAATGGCAGCTCATGCAGACCACTTCATCGGCCCGGCCATGCAGATCGACCACCTCTTGGCTGCCGGCTTTCTGGTGCAGCCGGTCGACGTTCTGGGTGATTAGCGCCGACACTTGCCCGGCTTGCTCCAGTGACACCAGCGCCTGATGCGCGGCGTTCGGGGCGGCAGTTTGCATCACTGGCCAGCCGATCAGGCTGCGCCCCCAGTAGCGCTGGCGCACCGGGTGGCGGGTCATGAACGCCTGGTGTTGAACCGGGGGCCGGCGCTTCCAGCCGCCTTTATCGTCGCGATAATCCGGAATGCCCGAAGCCGTACTGATGCCCGCGCCAGTGAGAATGAACAACCGGGGGTGCCGGTCAATGAAGTCCGCAAGCCGTTCTGCCGCCTCCCCGACAGCCAAAACCCGAGGGTCACGACTGGATGGTGGCATGGCGATGCTGCGAAACCCTGACTCGGCGGCCCTCATTATGTGGCTGTCTCCATTGGCGGTTGGTTAGCGAAGATTCGGCAGATGACGCTTTAGCATACGACACTACTCCGGTTTTCGTTCACGCAAACACCGTAATGGTTTGTCGGCTAATCGCGATTAGGTCGCCATGCGCATTCCAGATATTGGCCTCAGTGTGGCCGTAACCTTCACCCGCCTGACGGGTGATGGCTCGATACCCAAACCAGGCATCGGCCGGCACCTCGGCATGGGGGTGCAGGAATTCCAGATTCCAGGCCAGGGTGCTGGCGGGTGCTGGCGTCTTGAGCTGCTGAAGCAGAGTGGGTGGCCAGGCGTCGATCAGGGTGATCAGATGCGCATCGGTGAGCGCAGCCGGGGCTGCTCTGAACCGCATAAAACCGCCATGGTGTGAGGTATCGGATCCGGTAAAGGCAATGTTGCCATCGATCAGGTTAACGTCGATGTGCTGGAAAAACTGGGGCGTTACCTTGGGTATAAACGGCAGGAAGACCGGGTTCTCCGGCTGTGTAAAAGGCGGTGTCTCAGTATTCTCGACGCCGGTAACGGAAGTGCGTGCCTGACCAAAGCTGGCCAGAATGGCTACGCCCACCTGCCCGTCCTGCACCACCCGAGCTTCTACCTGGGTGACATTCTTGCCTTCGCGCAGCACTTCGACCTGAAACCCGAAGGGCGCGTCTGTCGCGACAGGCCCGACAAAGCTGATGCTCATCGAGCGCAAAACCCGGTCTGCAGGTACCGATGCCCGCATGACCTGATACGCCAACCCGGCCGACAAGCCTCCGAATACGGTACGGCCCTGGCCCCAGCTGTCGGGCACCGTCATTGTTTGGTCAGTGCCGCACTGGCGGGCCCGTTCCAGGAGTTCTTCTATGGTCATGGTGGCGATTCCTCATAGTGGTCCATGTGTGAAATTCTGTTACTAAGGAGCGATGCCAGCAAGTTCAGAGCGAGGCCCAGAACCTTAAAAGATGAACCGCCGGAATAGCACCGCTATTTCAAGGTTTGACAACGAAGCTCTGGGCTTGCTGGCAACGTGAACAGTGACAGAACTTTCCGCATGGCCCACTAATGGCCAAACCGGCCGGTTATCATCGTTGCGGCGGCTCGGCCCCACAGGCCCAGCACAGTTCGAAGCTGCCGGCATTGCGTTCGCCGCACTGGGCGCAGAACCAGTCGGCCTCATCAGCCTGAGCCGTTGCCTGGTCGATCAACTCGCGGGCGCGTGCTTCGTCATCGTCTTCCGCCACCCAGAGCTCAGGCCAGACATCGATCGGTGCCAGCTCGCCCATGGCGCCGACAGCGAATTCATTGCGCACCTGGCAGTCGATCCCACGGGATTCCAGTAAATGGCGTATATGGATGACGGCAAAGTGGTTGGGGTGGGTAAACACCAGCTTCATGAGGTCTCCTTAAGCTGTGGCCTAGCTTAGGGAAGGCGGGGGTGCGGTGCAATGCAGACGCGATCTTTTCATAGAGATTGAGCAAGACGATAGGATGCACCGACATGCCCCCGTATAATCGCCCTCTTGAGAATCATGGAGTCCCTGCATTATGTCTGGTGTGTCTTCCCAATCACTGGCGGTACAGTTGAAACGCGTCGAGTCTAGCCGTCTGTTTCAAATTGTGGTCATCAGCATCATCATTTTGTCGGCCATTACCATCGGCGCCAAAACCTACGATGTGCCACCACTGCTTAGCCGCGCGCTGTCGGTGATGGATTACGCCATCACCTATTTTTTTCTGGCCGAGATTCTGTTCCGGTTTGCGGTCTGTGAAAACAAGAAGCGCTTCCTGCGCGATGGCTGGAATCTGTTTGATACGCTGGTTGTGGTGGGCAGTTTAATCCCGCTCGACAATGCGGACGCGGTGTTGATTGGCCGGCTGTTGCGGGTGTTCCGGGTGCTGCGCCTGGTATCGGTGGTGCCGGAATTGCGTTCACTGATCAATGCGTTGCTCAAGGCGATTCCGCGCATGGGTTATATCGCGCTGCTGATGTTTATTATTTTCTACATCTACGGTGCCATCGGCTCCCTGTTTTTTGCCAACATCAATGAATACCTCTGGGGCGATGTCTCCATTGCCATGCTGACGCTGTTTCGCATCGCGACGTTCGAAGACTGGACCGACGTCATGTATGAAACAATGGCCGTTCATCCACTCAGCTGGGTCTACTACCTGACCTTTATTTTTCTGACAGCCTTTGTGTTTTTAAACATGATGGTCGGCGCTATTCTCGATGTTATGACGGCCGAGCAAAACGCCAGTTCACAGGAGCAGGCCCACCAGGAGCGTCACGACCTGGCCGAGCAAATGAACCAGATGCAGGCACAGATGCAGCGAATGGAGCAATTGCTGGAGGGTAAGTCAGAAGGCAATTCAAACCACTAACGTCGGTGGTCTGTTTTGCTATGTTGCTAATCGCCCGCGTCCGGCACCGGCGTTGTCTATCCGGGGTCGGCGTGAACACATCCCTGGGGCCTAGACCGCAACATCCATGTTGCGGACTTCCCCGGATAGACAACGCCGGCTCCTGACGCTTAACTGGCAGAAAACTTTAAACTCTGACCCTAAAATAACCGCTTTAATTTCCGATCAGTCAGATTGGTATCGCGACGCGATTTCACCTGTGCAAGAAACAGTTCCGCCGTTGCCAGTGCATCGCTGAACGCATGATGTGAGCGGTAGTGCGGCAAGCTGTAACGGTGGCGGCAGGCATTCAGGTTCAGGGTTGCATGGGTGCCCAGCCGGTCTGGTGGGATGCGGCGTTTTTCGTAGAGCATGGTGTCGAGCGTTTCCGCTTTTGGCCAGTGCACGCCGAGACGCTGGCTGTGCATTTTTAGAAAACGCAGGTCGAGCGGCGAATGGTGCATCACCCAAATGTCGTGATGATGTTGTGCCAGTTGCTGTTGCAGCCAGAGTCGCAGGTCTACGCCCTGTTCGCGTTGCTGGTCGGTGATGTGATGAACGTGGGCGCTGTCGCTGACGTCGTCGCCCATCAGGGCGCTTTTTTTGAACAGGCAGTAGCCTGCCTGGTCCAGTTGAATGGCGCCATCCTCAATGCAGACCCAGCCCGCGCTCAGGATGTGGCTGTCGACGGGGTCCAGCCCGGATAACTCCAGGTCCAGCACCCAATAGCGGCGAGATTCCCAGGCTTCGCCCGGGCGGAAAAGGTGTTTGATCCAGTTAACCAAGCTGACCTCGCGCGAAGCGTTGCAGGGCCAGCGACTGGGCGCGTTTGATGGTGGCGAAGGCATCTTTCAGGTGCGCCCGGGTCAGTGAACTGAGGGTATCCGGGTCGACAAAGCTGGTGGGCTCTTCGCCATTGGCCAGGGCATTGCTCTGCCCTTCAATGCGCAGATGCGCGATCAGAGACCAGGCTTCGATCAGGCTTTCGGCCAGTTCGCTGTCGATCGTTCCGGCGGCCTTTACCGCCAGCAGGCGCTCCTGGGTGTTGGCCACAGTCACACCCGAAGCCAGGGCATAGACCCGGGCCAGGTCGTTCACCAGCGCGACGCCGCGGTGCTTCAGGTCCAATGCGTCTTCCTGTTCACCGCTGCTTTTCAAGACGAACTGGCGGAAAAAACCCAGCGGCGGGCGGCTGCGCACGGCGGTTTGGGTGAGCATGGCGAGGAAGATGTCGGCCTTGGGGGTGCGTTTGGCCAGGTGCGCCTGTATCGGATCGAGCAGGCTGGCATCGCCATCGATGACGCGTACGTCGAAGAAGATACTGCTGTTGAGCAGGGCCTCGGGGGTGGGCTGGTCGATCCAGTCATCGAAGGCGGCTTGCCAGCCGGCGACGCTGCGCCGCCATTTTGGGTTGCGCGCCATGATGTCGCCCGGGCACAGCACGTAGCCGCAGCGGTCGAGCGCAACGCACACCCAGTCAGACAGGGCCGCAAAATAGTCGTCCTCTTCCGGGGTCGGTTCACGCGCCAGAATCAGGGCGTTATCCTGATCCGAGGCGAAAGTCTGGTCCATGCGAGCCTGGGAACCGAACGCCAGCCAGGCAAACCGCATCGGTGCCTCGCCCACTTCCAGCTTGGCCAGGCGCAGGCATTGCTGCACGAAGGCATCGCCGATCGCCGCCAGTATGTGGCCCATCTCGTAGGGGCTGGTGTCTACCTGTACCCAGTTGTGAATAAGCCGCGGGATGCGGTGGCGCAATTCGGCCAGGGCGTCGAGCGATGACTGACGCTGAATGTCATTGATCAGATACAGTGGCGACACCTGCTGGGCGCGAACCAGGTCGGTGGCGGAGATCATGCCGACCGGCTTGCCTTTTTCCATGACCGGCAGGTGATGGATTTGTTGCTGTGTCATCAGTTTCTGGGCATCGAACAGGGGGGCGTCGACATCGATGGTCGAGGGTTCGTCGGTGGCGATGCCCGACACCGGCAGGGTCAGGTCCATGCCTTCGGCCACGGCGCGGTTGCGCAAATCCCGGTCGGTAACGATGCCGGCCAGGGTGTCGCCGTTCATCAGCAACAGAGACGAAACCCGGTGCTCGCGCATAATGCCGGCGGCGGCTTTGATGCTGATGTCGCTCTGGCCGATCACCGGCCCCAGGTGTGCAAACTGCCGTACCGACTGGTTCAGGGGTTGCTCGAAGCGGGGCTGAATATCCCGGTCGAGCAGCATCCGGTTCTGGCGGTGGCGCTGCTCGCTGATCTGCTGAAAGAACTGGCGCATTGGCTGGTAGCGTTCGCACAGAGCGGTGAAATCGTCACTCGACAGCTTGAACACCAGGGCATCTTCAATGGCGAACACCCGAATGCCACCGGTGTTGCCTTCGAGCAGAGTGTTGACGCCGAAAATCTCGTGTTCGCCCAACCGGTCGATCAGTTCATCGTGCTGGGTGCGCAGTTCGAAGGCGCCGGTACGAATCAGGTACAGGAATCCGGTCAGGGTAAGCGCTGATTGCTGTGCCCGGGGAACGTAGTCGATGCTCAGCCGTCGGGCGACTTCTGAACGCTCTTCGGCCGAGAGTGCCGAAAACGGCAGGGTCCGGGCCAGGAATTCCACCACGTCGTGCAAATCATCGCTGTTCATCGTTCATCCTCTGCCTGGGCGGCTCGTGTGCTCCTGCAATCTACCATGGCTGCGACGGTTTTTCCCGGTCTTCGGCGGCGACCCGGCAGCGATGCCATCCGCTCGTAACAATGGGCCCTTAAGCTGCGTATTTTATCCATCAAGGCAGGGGAAGGGTATGTCGGGCAATACATCGATCACTGCAGGCGCGCTGCGTTATGTGAGCCAGGCTCTGGGCTTGCTGGCGCTCGGTTTCATGGCCGGGCCGGTACTCGCCGGTACCTTGAAGATCTCGACGCTCTATCCGCCGGGCTCAGCCCCGGTGCGCAGCTTGACCGAGCTGTCTGTCGAACTTGAAAACGCGACCAACGGCGCTGTGACGTTAAAGGTCTACCCGGGCGGGGTGATGGGGGATGATGCAACGGTGATGCGCAAATTGCGCATCGGGCAATTGCAGGGTGCTCTGGTCAGCAGCAGCACGCTGGAAGCGCTGGGGGTAGAGTTTAGCGATCTCAGCCAGCCGTTTCAGTTCGACAACCTCGGTGACGTACACCAGGCCCGGCAGACGTTTGACGCAACCATGCGCGAGCGACTGGCCGAGCGCGGCTGGTATGGCTTCGGCCCGCTCGACGGAGGCTTCTCCTACGTCATGTCGCAGCAACCGGTGGCGGACCTGGCCGGTCTGAGGGCCAGCAAGCTCTGGCTGCCCAATACCGATGCCATTCGCGAGCTCAGCCAGCAAATCCGCGTGGATTATCAGGTACTGGGCATTGCCGATGTGCTGCCGGCCCTGGAAACCGGGGCACTCAATACGCTGGTCGCACCGCCCAGTGCCGCCCTGACACTGAACTGGCACAGCCGGGTCGGCTACTTGACCGACCAGCCCGTGGTGTACACCTGGGGCATGCTGGTTCTGCCCGAACGCAGCCTGGCCCGGTTAACGGCCGACCAGCAGGCCGCCGCGCGTCGGGTGTTGACGCTCTGGGCCAGCCAGTTGGATGCGCACATGCGGGACAGCAACCTTGCGGCCGACCAGGCGTTGCGCCAGCAACTGACCGAGGTGTCAATCGCGCCCCCCACCCTGAGCTCAATTCGAGCGGAATTAGGGCAACCTGAGCGCCCGGGTAACGGTTCGTAACACGCGGTGTAGGATTGGGTAACATCAGACCGGGTTGTTTTGGCATGCCCGGCTTTAGGAAGTGGTAGGACACCCGCCCCGGGATGCAGGCGTTCGCCGGTCAGTGGGACGCTGAAATTCACTGAATTTCAACAGCCTGCCAAAGAGGATAACCGCTGGCAAAAAGCAGGCTGGTGACGGGTCTGCCTTTTGCCAGCGACTGTTTCAGACCGGTGTTGCCGGTGTGAACCCAGATCGCTCAGAACAACTCCAGTTCCAGATCGTCCAGGTCTTTGCGCAGCCGCTGCTGTTCCATATGATCTTCGATGGCGCGGCGTGCGGCCAAGCGGCGATGATTATTGGAACGTTTGTTCTCGCTGGATTCAGTGGGCTTATGCAACTGATCGTCTTCAATATTAGCCAGTTCAAGATCGAACAGATTGACCGACATAAATTGAACTCCTTAGGGCGACTGCCGTTTTCTTATTGTTGATCGTTATAGAAACAAGGGTGTGGTTTCGGGTAGCGTCCGTTTCGGGAAAGGCCTGATGACACCGAATCGGGCGCCATATTATCCGCTTCGTATGGCAATTCAGTGACGCCAGTCAATGTCTTCATCGAACAGGGGACGACCCGCTACCGAGCCTTGCCTATGCAGTTTGTATGCCTATATTGGTATGGTGTTTTAAGCCCAAAAGATCGCATTGGGCTGAAAGGCTCAATGCACCTGAATGGGCGAGGCCGCCAGGTGCATCTGGTGGCGTTGCTTCACCAGCGCCAGCAAGGTGTCGGCGTTCATCGACTGGCTAACCAGCCCACCCTGGGCGATGTCACACGCCAGTTTCTTCAACAAGCGCAGTTGGGCCGGTTGCTCGACCGGGCTGGCGATAACCGCCAGGTTCAGACTGTGCGCCATCTCGATCACCGCCTTGAGCACCGGCTGCTGGCCTTTGGAGACGGCTTCCCGCACCAGGCCCGGTGCCAGGCTCAGCGCATTGACCGGCAGGTGTTTCAGGTGGCTCAGCGACGACTGGCCAGCACCGAAGTCACCCAATACCAGCTTCACCCCCAACTTTGCCAGGCGGTCCAGCACGCCGCGCACGTGGGCTACATCGGCCATCAATTGGCTTTCCGTGATCACCAGTTCCAGTGCATCGCTGGCCAGCCCGGTACTGGAGAGCACGGCGCTGATCTGGTCTACAAAGCCTTCATCGTCGAGCTGGTTGCTCGCCAGTTGCAGCGACAGACGCACTGTTTCACAACCTTCGCGCTGCCAGCGCACTGCCTCAGTGCAGCTGCGTTGCAAAAACCAGTGCTGCAGGGCCGGGCCCAGGCCGACTGTGTGAGCCATCGACAACAGCACGTCCGACTCCAGTCGGCCGTAGACCGGGTGATACCAGCTAACGCGTGCGTCCACCCCCTCCAACCGGCCGTTCGCCAGGCGGGTACGCGGCCAGAAATCGAGATGCAGCACCTGTCCGTCGAGCGCCTGCCTGAATTCACGGGCCCAGGCATCCCCCAGCTGCGGCAACCCGGGTGGGTAAGCCGCGTGGTAATTGATGGTGTTGCCGCCGTTGGCGCTGGCCTGAATCATCGCCTGTTGCGCCAATGTGAGCAGGGTGTCGATGTTATCGGACTGAACCCGGCACACCCCAATGCTGGCCGTCACCGACACCACCTGATCGTCGACCAGCATCGGCCGCGCTACTTCCTGCAACAGGGTTTTCAGGCAGTCTTTCAGCATTGCCCGGTCGCCTTCGTATTCCAGGAACAAACCAAACCGGTCGCCTCCGAGCCGCGCTACCCAGCGCAGCGGGTCGTTCTGGTTAGTCAGCCTGGCAGCGACATCACGCAACAACTGGTCACCGGTGTCGGTGCCAACGTGACGGTTCAGCGCCGCAAAGTCATCGAGGTTCAGAATGGCAATGGCATAGTGGTCTGGCAGCAGCGGATCGTGCTGGTGAAAGCCGGCCAGCAACTCCTGAAAAAAGCGCCGGTTGTAGACCCCGGTCAGCGTATCGTAGGCATTTTTATCGGTGGGAATCAGGCCATTATAGCGCTGCGACAAATCCTGACAGATACCCAGATAATGGCTCGTGGTGCGATCTTTACCGCGCACCGCCGTGAGTGTCAGCAACACCTGAATACGGCGCGAGCCGCCCACTCTGATCACCAGGTCTCCATGCCAGCGCCCGTTGTTGAGCAACGCCTTGGCAATGCATTTCGATTGATGGGTGGGCAGAATTGAAAACAGATCACGCCCCAGTAGCTGACTTTTCTGCATGCCCACGGTCTGACTGAACATCCGGTTGGCCGTTTTAAAACGCTGGTCGCGACCCAGTACAAACACACCATCAGAACTGTTGTTGAACAGGGAGGCCGACAAACTGAGTTCTTCGCGCTGGCGCATGTCGGTGCTGATGTCGCGCCGGGTGCCGACCATGCGCACGGCCTGACCAGACTCGGTGCGTTCAATAACCTTGCCGCTGTCTTCCAGCCACACCGGCTCGGCGCCCTCATCGGTCACCAGGCGATAGCGGGCGTGGTAAAAATCGCTGCGCCGGGTAAGATGGGCCGACAGGGCGCGCTTGACCTGGCAGCGGTCATCCGGGTGAACCCGGGCAATCAGGTCGATGCAATCCTCGCTTTCCGTACTCTGGCCAAAAAACCGATGCTGGTCGGAATGGTATACGCGGCGGCCGGTGATGTCCCAGTCCCAGAAGCCAATGCCACTGGCTGTCATGGCCAGGTTCATTTGCTCTTCATGCTTGATTAGCGACTGGTTAACCTGCTTGCGCAACGCAACCTCTTCCTGCAGACGTTCATTACTCTGGTGTAACGCCCGGGTACGTTCTTCAACCGTGGCTTCCAGGCTGTCGCGATTGCGCGCCAGCAGCGCATTCAGGCGTTTATTCACCAGCGCACGACGCGTGGCACGACGCGCCATCAAATGCCCCTGCCAGGCGCCCAGCAACACCATGCTCATCAGTGGAAGATGCACGTCGATCAGGGTTTCGGTCGGTAGCGGCGGGCCGACAAAGACGGGCAACACCATCACCGGTGCCCAGGCGGCCAAAAAGGCGCGCCAATGGGCATACAACGAGATGGCCGCCATACCGACATAGGCAATGGACAGGGTCAGGCAGAGCCCGCCGTAATGTGCCTCGTAGCCCCAGACCAACGATTGCAGCGCCGTCAGAGTAACCACGGCCGGCATCGCCCTGAACGCCGGGTACTGCGCCTGCCAGGCCAGTCCAAATCGGGACAACACCAGGCCCGCGGACGCCAGCAGTGCGATTGAACCGCCCACCAGCCACATATCGGGCCGTGCCGGGTGCACCGCAACACACACTAGCCCCATGGCCAATGAAGACACCCACAGCAAATTGCTGTGGCGCAACACCTGGCGCTGGCGTTCCTGACGAAATGAGTGACTGGCCGACTGCATGTTCAATCCTGACGGGTTTCCGCTGGAGTATAGACCAGCCATAGCGGTCCGCCGCGCGAAGTTAGCCAAACAGTCAGGAATGTCGACTAAAGGTTTATACGCCCCGCGCCATCCACAAAGGCCAATGCCTTCTGGTACACTACCCCTGTTTTTTTGTACAGTGAACTGAGCGATGAGCCTGAATGCCCTGCTAGACCAACTCAACCCCGAACAACGCCAGGCTGTGGAGAGCGATGCCCAGCATTTGCTGGTGCTGGCGGGTGCCGGCAGCGGCAAGACCCGGGTGCTGACTCATCGCATTGGCTGGTTAATCTCCGCTGGTCTGGCCTCGCCCTACAGCGTGCTGGCCGTCACCTTTACCAACAAGGCCGCCCGGGAAATGCGCGGCCGGGTTGAAGAGTTGCTGGAAACGCCCTCGAATACCCTGTGGATCGGCACCTTTCACGGCCTGGCGCACCGCCTGCTGAAACACCACAACAAACTGGCCCACCTGCCCGATAACTTTCAGGTCATGGACAGCGATGATCAGTTGCGGCTGGTTAAACGCCTGATGGTCGATCTGGGCATCACTGACGAGCGGGTGCAACCCAAGCAGGTGCAGTGGTTCATCAACGGCCAGAAAGACGAAGGCATCCGAGCCGAGTACGTCCAGACCCATGGCGACTGGTTTCAGGAAACCCTGAAAAACATCTATCTGCGTTACGAAGAAATCTGCCAGCGCAGTGGCCTGGTCGACTTCGGCGAATTGCTGTTGCGTGCGCACGAACTCTGGCTCAACAACCCGGACTTGCTGGCCAACTACCAGCAGCGGTTTACCCACCTGCTGGTCGACGAGTTTCAGGACATCAACACCATTCAGTACGCCTGGCTGCGGGTGCTGGCCGGCGACAAACTCAGCCTCACCATCGTCGGTGATGACGACCAGTCCATTTACGGCTGGCGCGGTGCCAAGGTCGAAACCATTCAGACCTTCAATCAGGATTTCCCCGGTACTCACATGGTCCGGCTGGAGCAAAACTACCGTTCTACTGCCACCATTCTCGATGCTGCCAACGCCGTCATCGCCAACAACCCGGCCCGGCTCGGCAAAAGCCTCTGGACCGAAGGCGACCGCGGCGACCCGATTCGGCTCTATGCCGCTTTCAACGAACAGGATGAAGCCCGTTACGTTGCCGACGAAATCAACCGACTGATGGAAAACGGCACCAACGCCAACACCATCGCCATGCTGTACCGCTCCAACGCCCAGAGCAGGGTATTGGAAGAAGCGCTGATTCACAGCCAGATTCCCTACCGCATTTATGGCGGCCAGCGTTTTTACGAACGGCTGGAAGTCAAAAACGCCGTCGCCTATTTGCGCCTGGTATTGAACCGGCAAGACGATGCCGCAATTGAACGCATTATTAACGTACCGACGCGCGGCATTGGCAATAAAACCATCGAAACCTTGCGCGTCTTAGCGCGCGATCAGGGCTTTTCATTGTGGGAAGCCTGCCTGTCGGCACTGGAAAATTCAGTATTGCCCAAGCGCGCTGCCAACGCCCTCGAAGACTTCATGTTGCTGATTGCCGACCTTGAAAACATTGTTACCGAAAAAGAAGAACTCGGCGACATGGTCAAAGACGTGACCGCTGCTTCGGGGTTGATTGAACATCATGAAAAGGAAAAGGGCGAGAAAGGCCGGGCTCGCGTTGAAAACTTGCAGGAACTGGTCTCCGCTGCTCAAAGCTTCGCTGGCAATGACGAAGCCGACACCCCGGTTGCCTTGCTGGCGCAATTTCTCGGCGAAGCCTCACTCGACGCTGGCGACAGTCAGGCTGATGAATTCGAAGACAGCGTGAATTTAATGACCCTGCACAGTGCCAAAGGCCTGGAATTCGACCACGTATTTCTGGTTGGCCTGGAAGAAGGGCTGTTCCCGCACAAGATGTCGATGGACGATGCTTCAGGCCTGCAGGAAGAACGACGACTGGCCTATGTGGGCATCACGCGAGCGCGCCAAATCCTTACTCTAACTTACGCCGAAAGCCGCCGACTCTATGGGTCGGAAACCTTCAATTCGCTGTCGCGTTTTGTGCGCGAAATTCCACAGGAATTACTCACCGAAGTGCGGTTGCGTTCAACCGTCAGCCGGCCGGTTAATTTCGGCCTGCAACAGGACATGGCCATGGACGATGCCGGCTTCAGCCTGGGCCAGCGCGTGCTGCACCCCATGTTCGGCGAGGGCACGTTAATTAACGCCGAAGGCGGCGGCGCCCACGCCCGGGTGCAAGTGTCATTCGACGACGGCAGCGAACGCTGGCTGATGATGCAGTACGCCAAACTCGAAGCGATCTGAAATGATCGGTGTCACCATCAACAGCTTTGCTCCGGTTGAGCCGACACAGGCCAGAGTATTAATTATTGGCTCAATGCCGGGCAAGGCATCGTTAACGGCCCACCAGTATTATGCCCACCCGCGTAACGCTTTCTGGCCAATACTCGGACACTGGCTTGGCTTTGACGCAACGCTGCCCTACGAGCAACGGCTGACTCACCTGACCCAACGTCACATCGGTTTATGGGATGCCCTCTACCAATGCGAACGGCCGTCCAGCCTCGATGCCGACATCGTAAAAACCAGTATCGTGCCGAATGATTTTGCCAGCTGGTTTGCCCGCCACCCGAACACACAGGCGATACTGTGCAATGGCACGGCGGCATACGATAACTATTGCAAGAAAGTCCTGCCAACCCTAAGCACCACAGACCAGGCCTTGCCTCTGCACAAATTACCCTCAACCAGCCCGGCACACGCCAGCCTCAGTTTTGAACAAAAGAAAGACCAGTGGCGGATACTACTCGACTATTTATAAACCCAAGTTTCGGAGTTCGCGGTTGGCTATGGTGCCAGTCGCCCGCACCGGCCACCAGGTAGGGCTAATCCTTTGCTAGCGAACTCCGAAACTTGAGTTATCAGTCTGAATTAAGAGTTTGCAACCAACTAAGTGTCAGGTGCCGGGTATGCCTATCTGGGGAAGTCCGAAGCATGGATGCTGAGGTCTAGGCCCCATGGACGGGTTCACGCCGAGCGAGATGTCGCACCACCCAGATAAGCCTACCCGGTGACTGACACGAACGCCTGGCTACCAATCCAACCCAACCGGCTCAGGGCGCCAAGCTGCCTGAGCCGATGGCTTCTTCGAGTAGCATCATTTGTGCTGACAAGGGGTCGTGGCCGTTGGGTTTTTGCTGATGATAGCGGCCGTCGGCATCAAGTTCCCAGGCTTGCTGGTTGTCGGTCATGTACAGCTCCAGATCCTTGATGACCTTGTCGCGCAGCTTTTTGGTCAGCAACGGGAAGCCGGATTCGACGCGGTGAAACATGTTGCGGCTCATCCAGTCGGCGCTGGCGAGAATGACCTCCGAGTCGTTGTCGTTGTGGAAACAGAACGCCCGGGTATGCTCCAGGAACCGGCCCACAATGGAACGCACCCGGATGTTTTCCGAGATGCCCTTGATGCCAGGGCGAATCTGGCAAATACCGCGAATGATCAAATCAATTTGCACACCGGCCTGGCTGGCTTCATACAGCTTGCGCACCAGTTGCTCTTCATACAGTGAATTCATTTTCGCGAGCACCCGGGCGGGTTTGCCCGCCTTGGCGAATTCGATCTCACGATCGATTTTGCGCATCAGGTTTTTATGCAGCGTGAATGGCGACTGATACAAGCACTCCAGCTTGCTCACCTTGCCCAGGCTGGTCAGTTGCAGGAACACCCGGTAGACATCGTCACCCACCTGCTTGTTGCAGGTCATCAGACCGTAATCGGTATAAATCTGCGCGGTTTTGGGGTGATAGTTGCCGGTGCCCAGGTGCACATAATGGCGCAGCTTTTCGCCTTCGCGCCGGGCGATAAGCAGCATTTTTGCATGGGTCTTGTAGCCGACTATGCCGTAGACCACGTGAATGCCGTATTCCTGCAACCGCTCGGCCAGCGCCACGTTCGCCTCTTCATCAAACCGGGCCAGCAGCTCAATAATCACCGTGACTTCCTTGCCCGCCCTGGCGGCGGACACCAGCGCCTCAACGATGATCGAATTGACGCCGGTACGATACAGCGTTTGCTTGATGGTCAGCACCTGCGGGTCTTTCGCGGCCTGGCGTATCAGATCCACCACCGGCATGAACGAATCAAACGGATGATGCAGAAGGATGTCGCCCTTGCGAATGGCATCGAAAATGGTGTCCTTACGTTTCAGCACCCGCGGTACCCTCGCATCGAAGGGGGTATAGAGCAGGTCCGGCCGGTTAACCTGGTCGATCAGTGTAACCAGCCGATTCAGGTTGACTGGGCCGTCTGCGCGGTACAAATCGACTTCGCTGATTTCAAACTGCTTGAACAAAAACTGCACCAGTTCATCCGGGCAGTTGGCGGCGACTTCGAGGCGCACTTCATCGCCGTACTGGCGATACACCAGCTCGCCTTCAATGGCACGGCGCAGGTCACCGGTTTCCTCTTCATCGACAAACAAGTCGGAATTGCGCGTTACCCGAAACTGGTAGCAACCAATCACGGTCATGCCGAAGAAAATCTCGTCCATAAAATAGTGAATGATCGACGACATGAAGACGTAATCGTTTGAACCGGATTGCGTTTGCTCTGCTGGTAATTTGATCATATCCGGCAGGGCACGCGGGCACTGCACGATGGCCTGGCCACTGTTGCGGCCAAAGGCATCTTTGCCATCGAGCTTGACGATGAAGTTAAGGCTTTTGTTCAAAATGCGCGGAAACGGATGCGCCGGATCCAGCCCGATCGGGCTCAGCAGCGGCAAGACTTCATGTTCAAAATAATACTGCAGCCATTGCGTTTGCTGCTCGCTCCAGTCTTCGCGCTTAATCACCCGTATGTCGTGCTCTGCCAGCAACGGTAGCAGGGTGGAGTTAAGGGTATCGTACTGGCGTTGAACCAGATCATGGGCTCGGCCGGCGATCTGGTCGAGCTGGGTACGCGGTGAAATGCCTTCCGGCCCGGTGACCATGGAGCCGGCTTCAAAGCGTTCCTTCAAGCCGCCAACGCGAATTTCAAAGAACTCATCCAGATTGGTGCTGGAGATGCACAAAAATCTCAGACGTTCGAGCGGTGGGATGGTGTCGTCCAGTGCCTGAGAGAGCACCCGGTCGTGAAATTCCAGCAACGACAGTTCGCGGTTGATGAAATGCTCGTGCGTAATCGGTTCAGCCATGACCCACCTCTGATTCAGATGCGATCAGTGTATGACAAAACTGTTGCAGAGGTATGACAGGCGACAGGATTTACGCTTTTCGTGCGGATACACAGGTTGGCTAAACTATCAGGCAAGAGTTCGTCCCAGCCACCGGGTAGGTATGCACGGGTGGTGCGACACATCGCTCGGCATGGACCCATCCATGGGGCCTAGATCGCATGATATGAATCCCATCCATGGGATTCACCCTTCGGGCTCGCTACGCTCATGCTAAAACGCTCCGGGCGTTTTAGTCCCTGCTGCGAACTACCCCGGTCACACCTACCCGGTAGCCGGTACTTATTTCGGAGGTTGCATACACCAAGTAAAAGCCTTACTGATATTATGACAAGGTTATTCCACCGGAAGATACACACCATTAGCCACATTATTCAGATGAACCTGCACTTTCTGTCGTTCCTGAATGGCTTTCAGCCCCTGATTAAACGCCTCGGTCAGCGCTTCGCCTCGGGGGCTTCGGGTAAAAATCAGGCGGTAAGGCCAGGTTTCGATGGGGGTGGGGTCGTAGCTGATGTCGTTCTGCCGGTCGGCGAAATCCTGCTGCAGTATGTGCAGGCCGACCAGTTTGTCCATGGCGTAGGCGTCTATTCGCTGCGACAGGAGTTTTGAGAAGTTTTGCTGTTCTGTGGAGACAAGCTCCATCACCACAGCCGCCCCCGCCGCCCGGGCGGCGTCGAACCAGGGGTAGCTGGCGCTGCGCAGGCCGCCAAAGCGTTTGTTGTCCAGATCCCTGAATTCTTGCCAGATCAGGGGGTTATCCTTGTGGTAGAAAAATACCGCCTCCCCTTCCAGAACGACGTCTGAAAACAGGAGGCTGGCTTGCCGCTCTTCCGTTTTTACCCACAGAATCGACGCGTCGTATTGGCCACTCTCGACATAGACAAGCACTCTGGCCCAGGGCAGAAAATCGATTTCCACTTCCATGCCACTGGCCTGAAACGCTTCTTCAACGATGTGTGCCGCCACACCATAATGCTGGGCGGTTCTAGACAAATAAGGGGGCCATTCACCAACGGCAATGCGCACCGTTTCCTGGGCTATCAGGGGGCTACAACATGCCAGCGACACCAGGCCAAGGAGTATTTTCCGCAATGAGACCATTACATCGTCCTGCCGATTGGGCCAAGATAATTTAAGCATAGCCTACTGGAAAAAAGCCTACCGATTATTCTGCCCATTACCACAACGGTCTCTCGACTTGGCACGCCTGCCTGTTCACAACGACCAGAGCGGTGTTACTGCCTTTCGGTCCATTCGTCATCCGAATCTCCTCGCAGCGTAACAGGAATCAACAGACGGGTGCTTTTAAGGCTGAGAGACACCGCTGTCCAAGCACTGCTATTCGACGCTGTGCATCCTCAATTCATTTGACAGCGCACCTCGAAGGCATCATAGTAAAAACCGGACGACCGGTATGTTTTGATCATAAAAGGACCTTTTTCATGATGCTATTTGAACGGGATTACGCCATTCCCGGCGCCTTCAAGGAGGTACTGGGTGCCCGGCAAAGTGCGGGCGCCTTGCTGTGCATTGCACTCATTACTGCACTGGCAGCGGTTTTCTGGAGCCAGGTTCCCAGGCCAGAAGGGGTGCCCTTTGGGCTGGCGCGATGGGTTCTTGCCTGGTTGCTGATGCTCGATATCGCCGCTGGGGCCGTGGCCAATTTCACCCCGGGCACCAACGCTTTCTATGCACAACGCCCGGCCTGGCGCTGGGGGTTTATTGCCATTCACCTTCACTTGCTGGCAATAGCCTGGTTGCTCGGTTTACCCCTAACGCCACTGCTGTGGGTTTGGGCTTACACCATGATCACTGCGTGTCTGGTGAACGCCTGTTTCGGCCGGGCCTGGCAACCCGTTCTGGCGGGTAGCCTGGTCTGTGTTGGCGTTCTGGTGATAACCAGATTGCCCCTGCCACCCTGGCAACTGTCGCTGGCCATGCTGTTCATGATTAAGGTGCTGTACGCCTTTGCGGTGAATCATTACCCGGAACGGGAGGCTCCTGCCCTGTGAAGTCGATAACCATCGGGCCACTGGCCACCCCGGATCAAGCCGCCGTCAGTGCCTTGCTGAGTGATGCCTTTGCCGCTGACCCGGCTTACCAGTACTTTCTTGATGGCTGCGCGCCGGCTGACCGGGAACGCTACCGCGATCACCTGGTGCGGTTTATCGTCAGTTATCACTGCCGATCGGGGATGCCAGTCTGGGGAGTGACCCGCCAGGGCGTGCTGGTTGCCTGTGCCCTGCTGGAAGTACCAGCCCCGGGCTGGCGACGAGCCATTGCCGTGCTCACAATGCTGCCCTCACTGATTGGCCGGGTTCCCTGGTCTTGTGTAACGCGCATGAACCGTTACGCTTTGCACAGTCGCCAAGGCCTGCCGACGACCTTCCGCTATTTTCTGGTCAAAATCGGGGTCGCACCCGGCCAGCAAGGCCAGGGGTTTGGTAAACAGCTGATCCAGGCCCTGGCAGACAAATGCCTTCAGCTCGGCGAAACGCTGGCGCTGGATACCGAGAACCCGGCGAACGTCCCCTTGTACCAACACCTCGGCTTTCACCTGCACGACGAACGAAAGCTGGATACCCTGAGTATTTACCGACTGCAGCTGCCACCGGAGTAACCCGAACGCCATGAAAACCAACCGGGATGCCCTCCTGCTGATTGCCTTTCGGCTGTTTTTGAAAAACGGCTATGAACAGACCAGCATGCAAGACCTGGTGGCTGCCAGCGGCTTGTCCAAGGGCGCATTTCACCACTACTTTCCGCGCAAAGCCGACCTGCTTAACGCCTGTATTGAGCATTTCTTTGGCCGATTCCTACCGGATTTGGACGCAAGCGCCCACCAGCATTTTGAGGACCTGGTACTGGACGGTGCCAGGCAATATGCTCAGCTAATCGATGAACTGACGTCGCAGGACATTCCGCTGCCGGCGTATCAGCGCTTTGTCTGGTCACTGATGCCAGAGCACAGCGAGGCGTTCGTTGAACGACAGCGGAAAATAGAAGACAGGCTCACCCAGTTGGCCGAGCGGGACCTGGCTCAACGGCGATTGGTGTCAACCAACACGGCCCGCACATTGGCGGTGCAGGCTATGGCGTTAACAGAAGGGCTGGGCGTTTTGTGGGCCGCCAATCCCCCGAAAAAGAAGGCGACCCCAAAAGCGTTAATCGAACAAAGCTGCAAAGCCTGGCTGAATGATTTGTCCTGACCGGGCTGTTAGTCGGCCTGCGCGGCCAGGGTTTCAAAAAACAGACGCGTTGTGTCGTTGGCGGGGAAATAGCTTTCTATCATCAGTTCCTGAACGCCGGCATCCAGGGCGGTACCGAAGCTGCTCAGTGTTGAAAACACACTCAACGCCTGGCCATTGATGAGCAGCTCCGAGGTCAGCATGGGGCCTTCCCAGGTGTTCGGCTCCGGGGTTTGCCAGTTGGCGGGCGGGTCCATGGCAAGCAGCCGGTCCATCAGACTGGTCAGCTCCGGTTTCGGTTGGGTTTGCAGCTGCAGTGCCAGGCGCCGCAACAGCAGGGCGGCAATGGCTTCCCAGTTGGTCATGTAGGGCCTCAGGCCATGCTGGTCGAAGATAATCTCCAGCATGTTGATGCGCCCCTGGAGGCTGGACGCCGGCAGCAGGGCACTCAGCAATCGCTGCAGTGACTGGTTCGCCAGGTGCAGGTCCCAGGTGTTGTGAAGCACCGCGGCTGGGTAGGGGTCTTGTTTGTCGAGCATCATCTTCAACGCGTGCCGAACCGGCTCCATCGCGGCCTCTTCAAGCGGAATATCGGTGTATGCCGGTGCATAACCGCACGCGTTCATCAGGCGGTTACAGTCGCGATGTGCCAGGCCCATCACATCGGCCAACCGCAGCACCATCTCTCGGCTGGGCTGGGTACGACCGGTTTCGATAAAACTGATGTGCCGCGCGGACACCTCGGCCTGCAAACTGAGCTCAAGTTGTGAAAAACGCCTGGCACGGCGCAAGGTGGCAAGTAGGTGACCGGCTGATCCCATTGATGTGCTCCATTATGCCAGTTGTATACGACTATCCTCACCCATCACCAGGCTCAAGACCATTACCTTCGGGGTAATTGAGTGGCGACATCGAAACCGGGACAGTAAACCCTCAACCCGTTTAATGAGGAAGATCCCATGAAAGTACCTAGCTTGTCTGCCACCTTACTGACCAATGCCGTTTTGTCGGGCATTGCCGGCCTATTATTGCTGGCCGTACCGGGCCCCATCGGCGACTTTATGGGAGGCGTTGCTTCCTGGTTGTTGCAATGGGTGGGCGCGGGGTTGGTGCTGTTTGCACTCGGCGTCCTGATGCTACGGCGCACTCTGCCGGGTTCAGGGTACACCACCGGCGTAGCCTGGGTGTTCGCGCTCGACATGACCTGGATCATCGCAACGCCGGTCGTCATGCTGGTTTATGCGCAGCAACTCAGTCTCTGGGGGCACCTGCTGCTGGCCGATGTAGCCTTGCTGGTGATGGGGTTTGCTTGCCTGGAACGCTACTGGTTGAAACGCATGAGAGCCGGCGCAGTCACCGCCTGATTAATCACGCTGTCTGGCTGTGATCGGACGTTGATCCAAGTGCGTGATTCAGTGGAAAATGGGGACCCTCAATGGGGGTTCTCATGCTGATTGAGACCGAGCTCTTTCTGTTTTTTCTTTGTTAACCCAAGCGATACCAGCCTGTGTGATTCAGTAAGGTAATAGGTGAGCTCTTCATCTGCACCGGCAGACGTCTCTACTTGCTGAATCCACTTCATGCCCCTGGAGGCTAGGTAGGGCGCGGGTCGAAAACCGGGCTGCTCACGCAGCAAATCGTAATCCAGATCAGAGGTTTTAAAGGTATAGGCCGGGCTGTCATTGTCACCCCAGCCGCCAATGGCAAATACCTTTCCACCTACTTTCCAAACCTGGGCGCCACCCCACTGAACAACGTGTGTGGTAGCCGGCAGCGCCTGGCAAAAATCATTGAATTCATCGTAGGTCACCTGTTAACTCCTTTTACCGGATTAACCCCGAACGCTCTCATGGTTATTGGTTTCCCTATACAGTATGAAGACTGAATCAGTTGACGACTCACATTAGCCAATAACACCCAGCCAGCCAAGTACGGCTACTGAGATGCCCACGCCCAAGCAAATGACAGCCAGAATCAGCTCGCTGTAGGGCTTGTCTTTCTTCAGCCCGGGAACCAGCACTGCATCGGCAGGGTTAGCCGGGTTGTAATACACCTTAACTTCGCTACCGACCGGGTGACGCTCGGCAAACTCGACGGTCTCCGGGTAAACCAACGTATAAAAAGTGGGTAACCTTCCGGTGTAGTCGCGCCCATTAACCTGATAGCTGAATGCCACCTTCAAATGTTCGGCGTCTTTCATTTCCCCATCAATTAAGCGCTTCTTCCAAAGCTGAACCTCGACTAGCCGGCCGACAACACTCGGCCAACCCTGGCTTGCTTTCGCATGCCTGTAATTGGCAATTGAATGAAACAGCAAATAGATGCCAAAGAGTGCAAACGCCAGACCAGCTAACAGGGGTAGGTTCATTGCTCAGGCTCGTAATTGTTGGAGCGCTCACATTAACGCAAGTCATCGCGAGGGGAAACTGCCAGCCTTGCCGTTGAGTCGACGTGTACGAACACCCACAGGCGTGGCTCCATATCGGCTTGTTATCCTGTGGCTCCGAGGTAACATGCATTAACACCTACAAAAAGGATCTGCTCATGAAACGCGAAACCATTGCCTTGCACCACGGCTACGAAGCCGACGACCAGCACGCCGTGGCTGTACCCATTCACCAGACCACCTCGTTCTCTTTCGACAACGCCCAGCACGGGGCGGATCTGTTTGACCTGAAAGTCACCGGTAACATCTATTCACGCATCATGAACCCGACCTGTGCGGTACTCGAACAACGGGTCGCCGCGCTCGAAGGTGGCATCGGCGCGCTCGCGGTCGCTTCCGGCATGGCGGCAATAACCTACTCGATTCAAACGATCGCCGAAGCAGGCGACAACATCGTCTCGATCAGCGAACTCTATGGCGGTACCTACAACCTGCTCGCCCACACTCTGCCGCGTCAGGGCATTGAAACCCGCTTCGCCGATAAAGACGACTTTGACGGCATCGCCAAACTGATCGATGAACGCACCAAGGCGGTTTATTGCGAATCGGTTGGTAACCCCTCGGGCAGCGTTGTTGACATCAAACGCCTTGCTGACATCGCCCACGCAGCGGGTGTTCCGCTGATCGTCGATAACACCGTTGCCACGCCATTTCTGTGGCGGCCGATCGAGCAGGGCGCCGACATCGTTGTGCACTCGGCGACCAAATACATGGGCGGCCATGGCACTACCGTAGGCGGCGTGATTGTCGATTCCGGCAAGTTCCCCTGGGCCGACCAGCCCAAGCGTTTTGCACTGTTGAACGAGCCCGATGTGTCTTACCACGGCGTCAGCTACACCCGCGATGTGGGTGAAGCCGCTTTCATTACCCGGGCCCGGGTTGTGCCGCTGCGCAACATGGGTGCCGCCCTGTCGGCTCAGGCCGCCTGGAACATTCTTCAGGGCCTTGAGACGCTGGCGCTGCGCATTGAACGTGTGTGCGAAAACACGCAGAAAATTGCCGAATACCTGAAGCAGCACCCCCGGGTCAGCTGGGTGAACTATGCAGGACTGCCCGACCACAAAGATCACGCCCTGGCTCAGGAATACATGAACGGCACCGCCTCGGGCATTCTCAGCTTCGGCATTGAAGGCGGCCGCGAAGCCGGTGCTCGCTTCTACGATGCATTGCAACTGATACTGCGCCTGGTAAACATTGGTGATGCCAAAAGTTGCGCGGCCATTCCCGCTTCAACGACTCACCGTCAGTTGAACGATGAAGAGCTGAAAGCGGCGGGTGTCAGCGCCGATATGGTTCGGCTGTCGATCGGCATCGAACACGTTGACGATTTGATTGCCGACATCGACCAGGCACTCGCCCAGTCGGCTGGGTAACCCAATACAACACGGTCGGGTTCATTGCGAACCCGCTTCGTGTTCCAGCAAGTCGCCGGGCTGACAATCCAACGCCCGGCAAATGGCCTCCAGTGTCGAAAACCGAACCCCTTTCGCCTTGCCGGTTTTCAACAGCGACAAGTTGGTAACCGACACACCGACACGAGCCGACAGTTCATTCAATGACATCTTCCGGCGCGCCATCATCACATCGAGCCGAACCACAATCGCCATCAGATGATTTCCTCGTTTTCTTCCCGCAACGAAACGCCCACCCGAAACGCCTCGGCCACAACGAGCAGCAACAAGCCCGTAACGGCAAAGCCCCAATCGACTGAAAACTGCAACTGGTAGCTGTTTGCAGCCGGCGCTTGAAAGGGATATGCCAATGCAAGGCCCTGTTGGGACAACTCATCTCTGATTAAGGTATGCCAGAGTAGGTCACGCACGACTTGCCAGAGCGGGAAGGCCACCAGAATCAGCCCTATCCAGCGCAGACGCTTCGCGCTGCCCGAAGAAAACGGCAGACTATCACCGACTTCACCGATAAAGCGCCGTAGCAACCAAAGGCCGACCATCAGCAAGGCCCCTGAAATGGCAAAATCCACGAACCGCAATGCCCAGTGCCAGCCATAACCTGAATGCTCGACACTCAACACCCCTTCCCCCAGAGTCAAAGCGGCGTCGGTACCCGCAACAGAGACCTTCCAGGCTGAATCGGGCTGGGGCGCAAGCACCGGCCACTGGCTCAGCAAAGGCTCCCCAAGCAACGGGGCGCCCAACAGTATTGCGGCTGCTACCACGAGAAAGCTCAGAGCCAACCCAAGCAGCAGATTCACCAAAGCACGCAGAAGACGAGCCGACATGCCCACAGCCTCCAATAAACTATTCATTGAGGCAGTAGCTTAGATGGCAAAATTGCGTATTACAATGATTATTTTATGTTTAACATAATATTTATGCCGTGTTACAGCAGAGGCTTCAAGAATGTCAGCCAAGTACCCGGCCTTTGTTTACTACTGCTAATCAATAAACTCCCAGGAATCGGCCCCATCGAACAGTCTAACCCGCACACCGGAATATACTTCGGTTGGGAACGTCCTGAAGTTAATGGAGAGCCAGTCAGTTCTCGGGTGAAGCTGCCCAACTGGTATAGCCAAACTCCAAAATGCGATCAACTTCGGCATCGGGTACAGCCGAGACATCACCCAGCTCCAGAGTATCGTAATGGAAGGCGTAAAGGCGGGAGGCAAACTCGGCAATGGGCAGTGACGCTTCACCGCGAAACTCACCATTTCCATGGGTGGAGCAGGTGACGCCCTGGCCCCAATCCTGTCCGCTGTCGTTATTGGGGTTGAAGAAATAGACCCGCATGTCGTTGTGCGGGCTGAGCCCGACTCGCAGTATGTTAATAGCATGGCGACCAACGAAACGGGCCGCGCTGTCCGTGACTGCAATGCCAGCGGGCTGAGCGTGGATGATGGGCATGTTGCCGTTGTAATAAGGGTGATAGCTGGCATAAAAGCAGCGGATAAAACCCTCGTAGTCGCGCACCTCGCCGGTGTGGATATCTGCCACCACGCGGAAGCCGTGGCTGACCCACCAGCCGTAGAACTCCGGATTTATCCAGCGGTGGGCATCGTCATCCCGGTCTTCACAACGGCGCCACATATCGCCATAGATGCGATCGAGGTGCGGGATCAGGATCAGTGACACCGGGTCCACATCCACCGGCACTCCCGTTACCAGCCCGGGCTTCAGATTCCGGGAAGAGATGCTATGACCTTCGAAACGACACAACACTTCGTTGTCCCGGGCGGCCCAGGCGAGCACCTGAAGCAAGTAGTCGGCCTCGCTTGACGCCCACACCGACAACCCAATGGCCGACTGACAGGTCGGGTTATTACCCTGGCCGACACCCAGCGGCTGCCCAAGCAGGTTAATGACCCCGGCCAACAGAAATACCCGCGGCGGCTGGGCATCACCAAAGGCCTCGCGCAGGGTGTCTGCGGCCTCCGCTGACAGGCTGAGTTTGATTTGGCGCCACAGGGCCTGGGCTACCGAGGGCGTAAACAGCGAGCCCCGTTCCAACATCATAGTCAGGCCGAATACGGCCTGGCAGGTTTCCGGATAGATAGTCTCGTCGATCAGAGCGTTAACCAGATCGGTGTAGCAGTAGAAATCATCGAGGCCGGTCATGGTCAGCCCCAGTATGTCGGGAATCAGGTCATCCCGCTCACGGTTGCGCAAAAAGCGCAGCATAACCGCGTGATAAGCGGAAGCCAGGCCAGTATCGTGCATGCTGCTGGCGAAGCATTTGGCTTCGGTGGCGAGTGCGGCTTCGTCCATCTCCGCCAGCCGTTGCTCATAGATTGCCAGACCCGGGTCTTCAGCACTGGCTGGAGTGGGCGCAAACAAGGCGTTGACCAGACGGGTGGCGTCGGTGTTGCCGGTAGTGTCTATTGCAGGGTCGTAGAGGCACCTGGCGATCTGGCTAATCATCTCGCAGATGCTGCCAACCTGAACCGGCCCCTGTTCGAGCAACCGCCAGACTTCCGCCACCAGGCTATCGAGCAGGCTCTCATAGCCAAGGTGGGAAATCAGGTATTGGTAGAGCTCCTGAACAATGAACCCGAGCTGTTTTGGGCGCTCCCGGTCGGCCTCAGTGAACTGACCAGACAGCAGATCCAGATTCAACGCCATCACCTGGGTCAAAAAATTTCGCGCTTGTTCCGCTGAAATACCGGGATGAAAGTAATCTCCCCGGCTAACAGCGAGCATGCGCAGCTCGCTAATGGCCTCCACCACCGTGGTAACAGCCCCCGCCTCTCGAAGCGAATGCTTGGCCAGCGCTGGCTGCAAAATGCCCGGCTGAGCCCAGTCGCTGGTGCCGAAAATACCGGCCGACTCCAGCGAGCGTACCCGCCGGTACACCGCATCAAAGCCACCCGGCAGTGTCATCAGTACCCGGGTGCGCTCCAGCAGCGAAATGCTAGAGGCGTTCGGGTTGGCGCTGCGTGCGCGTCCGAAGTCCGCCAGTGCTGCATCAAACTGTTTCAATGCTTTTTCTGTTATTAGATTGGCGTTTTGGTGGCCCATGGGTTTGTATCCTGAATGCAAAGGGTACTCGGTGGGGTGCAAGCAAGGCACTCAACTCATGCTGCCTCAGTCATTCCGATTCTACAAATTCTGCGAGCTTCTCCAGGGTCGAGTTCAACCCTGCATCGTGGTCTTCGGGCCGGATACCTTCCGGTACGTTTCTGGCCTGAATTGTCACCAGCGTTTGCCCATTCCCGGGCTGGAACATCCAACTCATTTGCATGGTGCCAGAGAACAAAGGGTCTTCGCTCTCAAAAACAACGGCTTGCTCAATCAACCGACTCTCTTCGAGTTTCGTTAGTTGCACTTCGACCTCGTCTGAATCCTCCGATGTTTTGCCTCCTCCCTGATACGGCTCAGTATAGGTAAGCCTCATTCGATACGAGCCCCCTTCGCGAAAATCGAAATGCAACATTTTACCTGTCATATTACCTGGGGGGAGCCAGCGTTCCATTGAACCCGGCTCAGAGAACGCTCGGTATATGGTCTCTGGAGAGGCGGAGATTAACCGTGATGCTGAATCTATTCTTGCGGTCATATTTTGTCGATTCCTCTTGATTACCTGACATCAAGTTGCCGCCAGACAACCCCCGTGTGGTAGTGTGAGAAAACTGAGGAGGAAACACCACAATGGCTACCGAATTGCCCTTTTCCCAAGCCTGCGAAAACAACCAGGCCCCCATTCTGGACGTACTTATTGAGGTGTTTGATCAGCCAGCCAGAGTACTTGAAATCGGTACGGGTACCGGCCAACATGCTGTGCATTTCGCGCGAGCACTGCCTCACCTTCAATGGCAACCCTCCGACCACCCTGATGCCGCTCACCTGAGCCGACTGCGGCTGGAACAGGCGGGCCTGCCCAATCTATTGCCCATACTAAAGCTCGATGTTGGCGCGAGACCCTGGCCAATCACCGAGTTCGACGGTGTTTTCTCCGCCAATACAACCCATATCATGGCATGGCCGGAGGTCGAACAGATGTTTCAGGAAATTGGCCATCGGCTGACCGTCAATGGCGCTTTTTGCCTCTACGGTCCGTTCAATTATCAGGGGTCCTTCACCAGTGACAGCAACCGTCAGTTCGACCAGCACCTGAGAGCCCGGGCACCGCAGATGGGCATTCGCGACCTGGACGATCTGAACTTTCTGGCCAGGGCTGAAGGCCTGTTGCTGGAAGACGACGTAGCCATGCCCGCAAACAATCGATTATTGGTGTTCAGGTCGACCGATACTCACCCTTAACGGGGTTACCGGGTACTTAACGGTTTTATACAAATAAAGGGCTCCGCAAAAAAACTCACACAGGCATCAGTCAGTTCTTCTTACCTGTGCGGAGCTTATGCAAAACTTCACGTCGAACCAGTGCTGATACAGTGCCTGAATTTTCTTCCAGAAAAGCCTGAACCGACTTCCGATCCCAGGGCACCAGAGAGCGAAGGGCCCAGCTAATCGCTTTCTGAACCATTATCTCTTTGTCGTCCAACAGCGGCTGACATACCATCAACGTTCTGGCTGTATCCCCCACGCCCCCGTGGGATTTAATATTAAGCGGCACCGTTGCAACCACAGCAGCACGCCGCCACCACAGATCCTGCGATTTACCCCACCGCATAATAGTCGCGTCTGAAACCCGGCCTTCCCGCCAGGCCCTTCCTACCAGCGTGCAACAAAAACTGTCAACGCATGCCCAATTATCAATGCCCTGACCAAGCGCTTCTATTCGCGTCGGTGTTAGCGATTCCCTCGCACCCTTATGGCTGGCAACCAGTTCATACCCGACTTGCCGGCACTCGGTGATCTGCTTCTCCAAAAGACTAAGCGCGACCTGATAAACACCCTCTGCCGACTGTGATGCCAGATGGGATTTGTAATCTCGCACAACGCCACGTAAATCGGGTGTGTAAACACCAAAATCATGCTGAGAACTGGGCCGGTGTTCCTGACGGGTTCCACGGCCAAGCGCTTTCAGACTCTGTGTAATTTCGTCCGATACTGATTCGGTATCCATGCAAAGGCCTTAAAGTAAGTACGGGTAATCAGACGAATCACGACAGTGAACCAGTAAACGACGGTATCACTCCTGAAAATGTCGCAATCAGTTTCGTACTTAAATATCAATCTGCTAGTTTGAGTTGTTCAATTAATAATCAAGGCAGGGCCAAGCAATGAAGTACTGGCTAGCAATGGGTTGCAGTATATTATTGTGTTGGGCTCATGCCGACCCCATTAAACTAGCGACCTCAGGTGGTTTCGCGCCTTTTACCGACCAGAACTGGAAAAACCAGGGCATGGTTATCCAGATTCTCGACCAGGTAATGCGTGTTGCCGATTTCGAACCAGAGATCGTCTTCCACGATGGCTGGGGGGAGTTAATCAGCGACACCGAAGCAGGCCTTTATGACGCCACCTTTCCCTGGTATTACAGCGCAGAACGGGATGAACAGTATTTGCTCTCAGACTCCCTGGCCTCAACCTACGTAATGCCCTACGTTGCCAAGAACAAAATCTTCTCGGTGACAACCAGAACAGACCTGGCAGGTTATCGTCTATGCCGCCCGGCAGGCTACTTTACTCACGATCTCGAAGACCTGTTTGACAATCCCAATACCGAGCTGATTCAACCCAATACTCTGGTGGAATGCTTCGAGATGCTGGTAAGAGACGAGGTCGATGTCGTACCGGTCGACCTATTCTCGGCTAAGACGGCTATTGCGAGCACCTTCGAATCTGCCGATGAAGTACAACAACTGGGCATTGTTTTCTCGCGTCAGTCGATGCATCTTCTTATCTCGAGAAACCACCCTAAGGGGGAAGAAATTATTGCTCGGGTTAACCAGGCGCTAGCAAGGCTTGAAATGCGAGGCATTCTGCAAGCCATTCGCCAGAACCATACATCGCTCTATCTGAAGCAGTTCTGAGCTGTTAAGGCGCAAAATAGATAAGCCTCGATGTTCACTGGTTCATATACCACTCTATAGCCAGTGCTTCATGCTTCTTGATAAAGCTATCCTTTAAGCTCATATACTGGTTAATGTCGTTCCCACAAGCAGCCGCTGCTATCTGCTTGGTTTCCGAGTACTCTGTTGCAACGTCCGGACGGGCAATCAAATAGTCTCTGTAGGCTCGGTGGCGCAGCAAATCTGCGTCCCACGCTTCAAAGGCGTGAACATGATGGCTGCGCTGGTTCCCGCCTTTCTGGAAGTATCGCCGCCCTGCAATCCCATTCTCACCCATCACCAGATACCCTATTGACTCCATAGCATGGCTTTCAGATCCCAACTCACTGAAGTCAGACACTTCAATCAGGATATCGATAACGGGCTTTGCCGCCAGGCCGGGAACCGAAGTACTGCCAATATGTTCAATCTTTATTGCCACATCGCCAAGAACTTGCTTCAACAACGACTGCTCTGACTTGAAAGTTGCTACCCAGGCAGGGTTGTATTTCACCACTTCAATCTTTCTTTGGTTCACGATACACCCATATCCTATTTACGACTGGGCTTATTGGGCCCAACTGTATCAGTCATACTCTTCATGCTGAGAGAGGTCATTCTAAACAATGAAACAGGGCGCTTTATGGTTAAGATACTGCACAGTATCGTCCGGTACCTAATCGTCGATTACTTTGAACCTAATAAACAGAAAGTCGTACCCACCAGGGTAGGTATTGCGAATGATCCATCTGAGCATAAACACGAATGGAAGGTACTCCGCCTTAGCATGTCGATGATTTAGCTCACTGTATTGTACTGGTTCAATACTAATAACCTGAATATGGCAGATCGTATCGCCGCCTTCATGCGTAAGCGCCTCTACTATCTGGCCCGTGTGTAATCACTGTCTTCCCTAATCCGAATGGTCGCGGTCTTCTTACCCGACAAAATATGGTTCTTAAGCCTTCGGCGGAACGTCATATTAGCGTGCACCAATTTCACTGACCACCGTTCAGGTAAGCGTTCAAGAACGCACCCACCTCATCGCTACAGATACCCTCGACTACCTCAACCCCCGCCCGTTTCAGTTTTTCCAAACCGAGACCATTGTTCCTGGGATCGGGGTCTACCAGTGCAACAACTATGCGCTCTAGACCTCTCTTAATCAGCGCCTCAGCACAGGACGGCGTTCTTCCATGGAAGGAGCAAGGCTCCAATGTCACATAAGCCGTTATTCCCGCTAATGAGCCCGCATACCTTTCCAGGGCGTCTGCTTCCGCATGATGTCTTCCCGGAGCCTTGGTATACCCACTGGCAACCACGATTCCGCCTTTCACCAGAAGGCATCCAACAGGTGGGTTTGGTAAACAGTCTGGCAGAGCCTTTCTGGATTCTGACAGAGCTAGCTTCATGAACGTTTCATGTGATTTCAATGTGGGGCCTAAAGAATGTGTACAGTTAACGATCTAGACACGCGCTGAGCAATTTTCGCTCCATTCACGACTTCTGCACGATGAGATACAGATGCAACTCCGGATACTGATCATATTCCAGATGTCTGCATATGCAGCCTGACTCTGAGATTAGGTTCAGCAGCTTTGGTATACCTAAAGCCGAATAGTAAACTTCCGGCCCCATATAATCATCGGTATGATCGCATGCCTTGTCGAGTCCACCGGTTGAGAATATGTAAACACCGCTTTGATTAAGAGATAACAGTAACTTCCGCAATACATTCTCATGATCTTCAAGCGGTACATGCCAAATACTGTCCCAGGCCGTAATGAGATCGTAACGCACTGTTGGCTGCCAGGAACACACATCGGCATGATAGAACGTCAGATCGGGGTACTTTCTCCTGGCTCTGGTAATCATTTCATCTGAAACATCGATGCCTTCAGGTGAAAAGCCATGCTCTATTAGCAGGTCAATAATACGCCCGTTCCAGCCACAGCCAACATCCAGCGCAGCTCCGCGCCTATGCGTGAAGGCGATAGCGCGGTTGTGCTGAGATATTCCATTGTCGTTAGGAAACTTGTCGCTATCCCACAAATCAGCGATTTGATCGTAGGCCTTTCCAATTTGATGAGGTTTCATGGGTTGAAGTCCTAACTAATACAATAGATATCTAGTAACCAAAGAGGCTGTATGCTATGCCCTGGCTACGAGTCTGGTGCATACTAAGCCATGCTTGGAAATTTCCGATATCCACTCAAGATGTTGTCGCACTCTCGGCTAGCTTCGCAGTTAACCTGATCTAACGATGTTACTGTCTAGTAGGTCTATTTATCGTTCTTCTCACCTAATTTGCACGGGAATGGTCGCTTTCAATAAATAGCTCTATCTTGTTAGCTGTCTCTCCGGAAGTGATTTGATTGACCTGCTTACGTGTAAATAAAAC
This sequence comes from Saccharospirillum sp., assembly GCF_039982735.1. Taxonomy (GTDB): domain Bacteria; phylum Pseudomonadota; class Gammaproteobacteria; order Pseudomonadales; family Natronospirillaceae; genus Saccharospirillum. The sequence continues at coordinate 109,249 of NZ_JBDWXV010000013.1, forward strand.
AGAAAACAGAAAACACTCAAGAGACCAAAGAAAGCGATCCCAATCATTGAGTTCTCTGAGCCAAAGGTACCGAAAAGCCCAATCGCGTCAGTCGCGACATACAAGCTGTAGAGAAATATCGGGACGAACAGGACGATGGAGAGCACCTTTATAGACCGGCTTGGACGTACTAACAACATAAGCGACAAAATCGCCGACCCCAAGATCAATAATGGAATACCCACTACTAGCGTCAGTAAACCGCTGGAGCCAGACGCCAAAGCAATGGGAGAACTAAGCAACATGACTAACCCAGCTAGAAGAACCCGTATTTTTTCCATGATTTTCTATTACCTTACTTGGTGAATAGTCGGAAAACGTTACAACCACTACTTGCATATTGACTTAACATTGAAAAACCTAACTTTGGCAGTTGTCTAGAATGAGTGTCTAACAATCGTTTCTTGATCTTCGTAAACTTCACTGTCAGTCAATCATGATTCCTTACAATTAGTCATCTAACACCTTAAAGCGTATAAAGAACAGCTCATTCTCGCCCGGGTAGGTTCTGCGAATAATCCATTTAAGTATAAATACAAACGGAAGATACTCCGCCTTCGCGTGTTGGCGATTCAGATCATTGTATTGTACCGGCACGATACTGATAATTTGAATACAGCAAATCTTACTGCCATCTTCGTCTAAGAGTGCATCGAGCTCCTGGCCTTTATGGTAATCACTGTCTGCTTTATTACGAACAGTGCCCGTCTTTTTACCGGAAAGGATATGGCCCTTAAGCCTTCGACGGAACATCATAGCGCTGATCTGGAATTTACAGTATTGTTGACCAAATCCAGAAAAAAAGGACGCGAGCGGATTAATCTGTTCAGAAGTGGATAATTCGGCGTTACCGCTAACAAGACCGAGACCATTTTATATACCCTTACGATTGTGAAAACGACAGTGTAAGTCGTGTACTTGCTCGTCAAGACCTGGAACTGGGCCCTCAGCCACCGCGTTCGGAACTACATCACAGATTGGCAGGGGTCGTACGGCAGGTGCTGAAACCCCGAGCTCAGCAAGCCAAGCTGTTAATTGCTCGGATGAGCTCACGTACACAATACGCCCTAACCCCACCCAGCCGTGGGCCGCGGCACACATTGGGCAATGCTCGCCCGATGTATAGACAGTTGCCTCGGCCCTGGCTTCAGGGCTCATGTTCCCTGCAGCCCACCGTGCTATCTCGAACTCAGGGTGGCGAGTGTGGTCGCCAGAGGCAACGTGATTGTGGTCTTCAACCAGAACTTGCCCGCCTGCTGATACCAGAACAGAGCCGAAGGGCTCATCACCCAGCTCTAACGCCTGTGTTGCCAACTCTACACACCGACGCAAGTGTGGCATGTCTTGATCATTTACCATAACAGGCTCCCAGGCCATGATTTCAATATTCTTTTGAAACAATAAAGTTTTCTATTTTTGCGTATGGACGCCCTGTCCAGCTCAGGTTAGGACAGAGTTTGACCGCACAAGTACTTACCATATAAACTTTAGAAAACGCACCGACAATGCAACCACCAGACTCAATAATAGACGGATAAATAGCTTGTAATGATTCAATACCAGGCCTTGGTGCCATAGGTCGGTCGAAAGTGTCAATTAGGTCGAGTGCTTTTTCGAGTTCCTAAGCTTCAATCTGTCGAACTTCCAATGTTGAAACTCCTTTCAATTACCATAGTGCTCAGCAGCGACTTAAAAATAGCGACCGAAGAATCAAGGAAGAAATACAACGTAGGCCGCTAACAAAAGCATGACGATGGTTACAGGGCCCCACAAGAGTCTCTCCGCCCGGGATGGGGTGATCCAGTTCAGACCTGTGCTCAGTGCCTGTACAGCGAGTGCGACATAAGCTGTCCACAGCGGCCAGTTTGGCGTAATTCCAGCAGCCGAGGCTATTCCCGCACCCATAAAAACCAGTAGCAGGATAGACAATGCAGCAGCTACTCGCCCCGCAACTGGCAGTGCACCTTCATGACGCCCGCCCTGTGTCATTCGCCCCCATGGTGCCCCGGCAATCAAACAGAACTGAAAGACAATCACACCTGCAACAATAATAACATACGACACAGAGGCTATTTGAATCATGGATTTACCTTCAGTTGGGCTCCTCTACGAGTAGCTTCAGAAACTCTAAATTATGCTCTTCTTGGTACTTCAGAATTATAACCATAGAATAACTTTTCTTGGAAAATTCCTAGCAAAGCCGATAGCATCAGCGAGTCGTCTGATACTAATGGTTAGAGAAATAGGCAATTTTTGAAACTGTGTATTTGGATTCGAGTTTACTGATTATATGAGGGTATTTCTTACATATATCATTATTTACCACACGGAATAGCACTCTATGGTCTCATTTAATGGCCGCACCTAAATGCTTCTCAGCTTCGCCAATACCAAGTAACAGAGCATACCCACCTAAAATAGATTCTGGTTCCGCCCATGTACAATCTGCTTTTGACGTTATTTTTTTGTACGCAACAGCTACCTCATACTGTTTTCTTTTAAACTCCCAGCAAGAAAACTCTAGATGTGTTATCTAGAGGTATCCACTGCAGTGGGTGAAGTTCAGGAGCGACTGCTGTGGCTTGTTATAAATTTTTTGTAGAAACGGTAGCACCACAGTGAATGCAGCCCACCCTACCGGAAAACCAGTGAAATACCACAGCTGACCAGCTATTGTGTATGGAGGCAGGGTGAACTCCATGCAAACCTTGAATGGTTAAGCATTTATTGCAACTCGGACAACGCACCCAAAATGACAATACAATATGGACAACTGTAAACAAGAAGAACCCACCAAAAATTACATAGTAGACTGGCATTTCATAAGTAACGCCGAAGTAGCCAAAAACAAAGGATGCGGCCATTCCCATAAGAAAAAACCAAGCTATATACGTTGCTATTGCATTCAGATTTCCTAGCACAAAACTCTCCGTTTTTTTTAACGCCGATGATAAGCGGCGCCCGGCTAGGGCGTCCGATAGAGGCCGTAGGCCGGAACGAACTTAATTGACTGGTTAAATGCCGTACTCACGCTCTACCCTCGCAACACGAACTCGAAAGCTTGAGTACCATTTTTGGTGACCAAGTCTCTGAGCTTCTCGGTGCTCTGCATTCTTTTTCCAATTGGTGATGGACTCCAGGCTGTCCCAATAGGAAACAGTGATTCCTAAATCCTCGCGCACAGACTCTATACCCAAGAAGCCCGGTTGATTTGCAGCCAACTCAACCATCCTGTCTGCCATTGCCCCGTAACCGTCGTCGCCCTTAGTGCGATGGCTACTGAAAATAACCGCGTAATATGGCGGCTCAGGTGTTTTGGCTATCTCTGACATAGATCCCTCTAGGCATTTAACGTGTAGCTCAGCCGTGCACTTTAGCGCATCGGCTGGAGCGATTTGTTATGAGCCTTCAATTTGTACACCCAGATGACAAGCTGAGATTGAAGGCTCTTTAATTTTTGACCAAAGAATGTCTCGTAGCTCTTCCGGAAACACTTTAAGGGTTACAAGCTCCTCCCTACTCAGCCATCTAGCTTTGGTGATGATATGCTCATCGCCTCCTAGACCCCGTAGGTTGTCCAAACTAAGTTCACCTCGCCATTCCGTGATCATGTAGAATTGTTCGACGTGGTAGGTGTCTCGGCTTTTCTCAAAGAACTCGCGCACAAATATCAGCGGGCCAACCGTCACTTCCAGCCCCGATTCTTCGAAGACTTCTCGCTGAACGGTTCCTTTTGTAGATCCATCGCCAGGCTCTAACCCGCCACCAGGAGGAACCCAATATTCATCTTCCTCATGCACATGCTTTATGAGTAAGATCTTGTCATCCTTTACCGCTATGCCTGCGGCTCTAATCCTATGCTTCATCGTTCGTGCTTCTCATAACGCCGGCGATCACCGGTGGCAAAAACGGCGCGAAGCAGAGTTTTTGGCATGATCTTCCCCCGATAAAATGGACACCTCGTCATTTCAAGCGACCATTCGCTCATATTCCACTGGTGAGCAATACCCGATTCCGGAGTGTAACCTCACCGCATTGTAGAACTTGTTTATATACCGTCCCAAAGCGCGACGCAATTCATTAAAGCTCTCAAAGGTAGCCTGACGAAGCAACTCTCCTTTGAGTGAGTGATAGAACGATTCCATAAATGCGTTGTCTGTACAGTGACCTGGTCTGTTTACACTGTGCTCCATACCCGCTTTGCCCAGTGCTGATTGAAAAGCAGCTCCTGTAAACTCAACACCGCGATCAGTATGAAGGATGACCCCTTTCGTACCCCTGCCTTTACGCAACGCGTGACTCAACGCAGCAACAGTTAAGCTCGTGGTACGCGTATAGGCTAATGACCATCCCAATATACGTCGAGAATGTCTGTCCATGATTGTCGCTAAATAGCACCATCGACCTTTCAGGTTAATATAGGTCACGTCCGCTACCCAGATTTGATTACTGGCGGTTGTTGGTCCCATACCCAATATTTTGTTTTGTCCTTTCTTCAAGAACCGCTTAAGGCCCGGCATTCTTCGTGTAACCAGCGTAACACGGGCTTTAAGGTTAGCCTCTCGCATAAGGCGTGCAACACGCTTCCTGGAGACCATTAGGCCCTCCTTTCGCAGCATTTCATGCACTCTTGGGCTTCCGTAGCGACCTTCACACTTTTCGAATATGTAAGTGATCCGTTTTAATAGGGCCTGGTCGGACAGAGCTCGATCTGAAGGCTCTCGGTCCCTCCAGGCATAGTAGCCGCTCCGTGAAACGCCCAGCCACCGGCACAAGGCAGCTATTCCGAAGGTTTGTCCGTATCTGTGGATGAATCCAAATCGTTCTGATGGGTTTCCGCCAGATACTGTTGCCACTTTTTTAGAAGGTCGTTCTCCTTCTTCAAG
>NZ_JBDWXV010000014.1:0-6349 GCF_039982735.1 Saccharospirillum sp.
CCACTGCTTGGGCGTCAATCGGGCTACGGAGGTCACCCGCCAGGGGCGGGCCCTTTGCAGAAGGGGAACCAGGAGGTAAACAGAAAGTAGAGACCCGATAGCCAGTCCAGTCATTGCCAACCACACCCAGCTCATCACAGGCTGCGATCCGTACCGCCCTGCATACACGGTGTGGTGCAACAGAAGAAATGCAATCAAAAGCGCGCCTATCCCATGTAAGAGACGCCATGTCTCGTATCTGAAGTTTAATTGGGCGCGCCCGATGGCCAGCAGCACAAGGCTTGGAAGAAGCAGATAGGCGGCAATGCCTGTCGACAGAACGGAAAAATCTGTCGTAATCGTCAATGCACGCGTGGGGTCCCATGGGCGTTGACCACCTGAGGGCGTCCCCTGGTAAAGAAACGGGTGCAGCAAAGCGAAGGCCAGTGCCGTACGGGCCATGATCTGGTGAAACCGCATGGTTACATCCAGGCCTACGCCATTTGAAATGGCCTTGAAACGGCCGGACAAAATGAATTCCATGAGGACCATCGAGAAGGCAAGAATGCCCATACCCGATGCCAGTTCCTGTTGGAATTGGCGCGGTGGCCCTCCGACCCACCAGGACAGGCCCAGCGGCAATGTGACAACGACCAGGTAACCGACGATCAAAAAGAGCGGTTTCATCTGTCTTGTTTTCCCTTCCTTTGGGCATCTAATCTAGTCTTCTACAGAGTCCTTGGCAAAGCGCTGGCGATGAAAAAGGAATCGGCTATCGCGCCAGAAATAGGGCATGAGGAAGCAGGTCAGATTTAGCAGATAACCCAGTCAACGCAAGACAGAACTAACTTATCCATGCACACTGCTGACCGTCATCAAATCTACGTGCGAGGAGCCCCTATGCTAAAGCGATCGCCCCAGGAGAGATCTCCTTTTATCTCGAACTTCGAGGATGTCGCAGAGCTGGCTGACTTTTCGCTCATGGACACTCTTAATTGTGACCCTGAGGCGAAAGCAAACGGGGCCGACCACGAGCCGCGTCAAGTCTTCTCGGGCCACTATGTTCCGGTAAATCCCACACCCATCGAGAACCCCGAGTATATTGCGCACGGCCAAACTCTGTTTCGCGAACTGGGCTTCGCTGACAACATGGTGCAGTCCGACGACTTTGTGCGCGTATTCTCCGGCGACCTATCGCAGGTTCCGCAGCCGATGCGCCGGGTAGGGTGGGCGTGCGGCTACGCTCTTTCCATCTTTGGTACCGAATACAGCCAACAGTGCCCGTTCCAAACCGGCAACGGATACGGCGACGGTCGCGCCATTTCGGTGCTTGAGGCGGTTATCAACGGACAGCGTTGGGAAATGCAGCTTAAAGGTGGCGGCCGAACGCCCTACTGCCGGGGTGGGGATGGCCGGGCAGTTCTTCGGTCAAGTGTTCGGGAATTCCTGGCACAAGAGCATATGCACGCGCTCGGGGTTCCAACGTCTCGGTCGTTAAGTTTGTACGTTTCGAAAACAGAGAAGGTCAGGCGCCCCTGGTACTCAGAGGCTTCACGTTCGATGAATCCAGATGTACTGATATCTGAGCCAGTCGCGATCTCGACCCGCGTCGCACCCTCTTTCATTCGGGTTGGCCAACTCGAGCTTTTTAGTCGCCGTGCTCGCAAGAATGAGCATCCGCAGGCCATGGAGGAGCTTGAGAAGATTGTGCTGCATCTGATCGATCGTGAGTATAGTGACGTCATTGACCAAACACTGACCACTGCCGAAAAACTGGTACTGCTCGCGCGTGAGTTCCGCGGCCGGCTCACGTCGCTTGTGGCCAACTGGGTCCGCGTGGGCTATTGCCAGGGTAACTTTAACAGTGACAACTGTGCCGCCGGGGGCTTCACTCTCGACTACGGTCCATTTGGATTCTGTGACGTTTTTAACCCGCAGTACCAGCCATGGACGGGTGGCGGACACCACTATTCGTTCCTGAATCAACCGGCGGCAGCAGAGCGTAATTTCCACACGTTCTGCTCGACACTCCGGCCCCTGCTGACGGCAGATCCAGAGCATCTGCAACAGCTCGAAGAGATTCAAAGTGGTTTTTCAAGGGTGATGATAGAGCAAATGGAGCAAATGTGGGCGACCAAACTCGGGCTTGCCACCTTTGACGCGGCCTTGTTCAGCGAGCTCGAAAGCTTGATGGTGAACACACCTGTTGATTACACCATTTTCTTTCGAGAGCTCTCCGGCGTGCCTGATGATATTACCCCTCTGAAGAAGAGCTTTTATACCGGCTCGAGGCACGGTGCCAATCCGGAAGCGATGGATGCAGCCTGGTCAGAGTGGTTTACGAAATGGAAATCACTGACGGCTTTGCAGTCTCGCGAGGAGCTTTCTCGTCAGATGAAACTGGTTAATCCAAAATACAGTTTGCGGGAATGGTTCGTGGTACCTGCCTATCAACAAGCGGCTGCGGGAGACTATTCTTTGCTGCGAGAGTTACAGGAAGTCTTCACGCAACCATACGCCGAGCAATCGAAAGACGTGGAAGAAAAATACTACCGGCTAAAGCCGTTGGAACTCTTTGGCGTTGGTGGGTCGTCGCCCTACAGCTGTTCGCCATGATTTCATGTGAGAGCGGCTACTAACTTTTCTATAGCCGCTACAACCTCGCGGCATTTCCGGTCATCCAGAGCGTCCGCGTGTGGCGCTCCGAACCCACCTTTATCGTTATCAAAATACTTGCCCGAAGCATTGGCAAACTCTTCTGAAAGCGCCGCGCGGACAAGCACATTGGCTCCGATAGACAGGCTTTTTCCGGCAATTCCGAAACCCTCTTTGACCATCTTTGACGCCAGCAGGGAGCCGGGATTGACCGCCACAAAAACCAGCCCCTGATGGCTGCTGGACTGCGCGAGGGCATGGTTCCACATGGTCAAAGCCAGCTTACTTTGGGCGTAAGCCGACATGTCGTCCAGAAAGCGCTTCTTCCCCCGAAGGGCGTCAAGCTCAACCGTCGCCTGTGCGGCGGATGACAGGTTCACAACCCGGGCATCGGGCGCCAGAACGGGTAGCAAGCGCTTTGTCAGCAGATACGGTGCAACCGTATTCACGGCGAACCGGACATCCAGTCCGTCCTGGGTGACGGTTTCAGGAACACGCATGACACCGGCGTTATTGATGATCACGTCCAACTGGTCATGCTCTGTGGTGATGGCTTCTGCCAAAGAATCCACTTCAGCCAGACGCGACAGATCCGCCTTATAGGTGTAGATCAGTCCCGCGCCTCTGCTGTCAGCCAACGTTCTTTCTGTCGCCGCCAGCTTTTCTGCATTTCTTCCATGCAAAAGAAGCGTGTGTCCCTCGGAGTAGAGACGTTTTGCGGTTTCCAGCCCGATGCCATCAGTAGCGCCGGTGATCAGGATTTTCTTGGTCATGGTTTGTGTCCTTATGCCGGGAATTCGGGGAGCAGGTCTTCTGCGAGGTACAGGAGCGTTTCCTCAATGTCCGCCTGATTGAACCGTAGGTTCAGCGCCACATGGTTTACACCAATTTCTTCCAACGATTTCAGGTAAGTCTTCAGAAACTTGATGCCCGATTTGAAGCCCAGATGAATGGGCTGAGGCGGTGCATCGGGATCTGCCACCAAGTCGATGTACAGGGATTGCATCACGGGCTTTGAACCCCCTGTTTTACTGGGAATGCCGTCGCGCCAGTACCTGACGGCGTTTGCCTGGTCGTCAACATTGCGCGGGTAAGTAATCAAGCCATCACTGTGGCGAGCGCCCCATTGTGGCTCCTGTTGGCTTCCGCCGGTAATCAACATCGGAATCTTTCCTGCCGCTGGCTTGGGAAGCAGGTCCATCTCCCCGTTCGTTTGACCATAGCGGTTTTCAAATGCCGGTGCGGTTGCGGCCATCTTGCGGATGTACTCGAAACTGTCCCGAAAACGCTCGCCCCGGTTTGCGTAGCTCTCGTTGAGGGCCGGGTATTCATCGGGTCGGTCGCCGGATGCGATTCCAAGTATTAAACGACCACCGGACAGTTGGTCGACACTTGCTGCGGCTTTCGCAACATGCGCAGGGTGGCGAAGTGGCAATATCAGACTCGCGACACCGAGGGCGATCCGATCGGTTTGCCCCGCCAGAAAACCAAGATAAACGAACGGATCGAATACTTGGCCGGCATCACCGAACGAGGGCACATTGAATGGGACATCGCGCAACCATACCGCGGAAAAACTGGACTTCTCGGCCAATCGCACACGTTCAAGGTGCCGATTCATCGACGGTACTGGGCCGCTGGAGTAACTCTCCAGCGGAGCTACCAGGCCAATACTCAATCGATTCGGCTGAAAGACCTGATTGTAGCCCCGATTGATCTGGGCAAATGTCTTTGTGTTCTCGTTCAGTGCCGGCATCTGTTACACCTCCACGATGACCTTGCCGATGGCCTGGCCGCTGGTCAGTCGATCATGGGCCTTGCCCACTTCGGCCAGGTTGAAGCGCTGTTCATCGAGGAGGGGTTTAACGCCACCCTGATCCACGATCTGTGCCAGTTTCGCCAGAATGTCTCCGTGCGCTTCCCGATGATGGTTGTGCAACATGGGGATCAGCATGAAGACAACGTGAATCGACAGGCCTTTGAAGTGCGCTGTCATTAGGTCCAGCTCAACCATGGCGACCGTCGTGCTCACATGGCCATTCAGGGCCGCCGCTTCAAAGCTGTTGGTCATGTTTGCGCCACCGACTGAATCGAATACCACATCAAACCCGGCTCCCGAAGTGTGGGCCTGGACATAGTCGTTTACGGTTTCAGTCTTGTAGTCGATTGGCGTAGCGCCGTAGCCTTTGATGATGTCGAATGCCTGTTCACCGGAGGCTGTTGAATAAACAGTTGCACCAAAGTGTTTGGCCAACTGAACCGCGACATGGCCAACGCCACCAGTTCCGCCATGAACCAGAACTTTCTGTCCGGCTTTCACTCCGGCACGTTGCAGTCCCTCGAAGGCGGTTATGCCGACCAGCGGCAAAGCGGCGGCTTCACGCATCGTCAGGCTCTTGGGTTTGTGGGCAATCAGCTGTGCGTCGGCGGGCATGTACTCAGCCAGGGCACCCTGCAAATCGGCCAGGCCACCAGCACATCCGTAAACTTCGTCGCCGGGTGCAAAACCGGTCACGCCTTCACCCACGGCCTCAATGGTTCCGGCGAAGTCCATGCCGAGCACTGCAGGTAGCTCCGGGGAGAGGGGAAGATCCTTGCCCATCTGGCGGATCATGGTGTCGACGGTGTTGATGCTTGTTGCCGCAACGCGGACGATCACCTGGCCGGGTTGGGCCGAGGGTGCTGTCATTTCCGTTTGCTCAAACGCTGCCTGCTCGCCGTACTGGTTGAGAACCATCGCTTTCATTGTGTGCCTCCAATTCATTCTGTGGTTTGTTCAAAAATCTATCGAACAGATTATTGATTCGTAAAAGCAGAATAAATGGCCAATAATCGTTTTCAGAATTCGTAAAATGAATACAAATACCAAAGTGTCACGGCTCTGGGCTGGTTTGGGTTCAGCGTATGGCCGTCGGTTGGTGGTATTTACATAGCGGGGATTTCCGGGCAACGTTCCGCTCCTTTTGCTTTGAGGGCAGTTCCCATTGCCGACAATGGTGTTGGCCGGTTGCGCTCAGAGGATTGGGCGTCGTGTTTATTCTGGTTAGAGAGGGAATATGAGGGCTAAGTCGGGTTCGGTGGTTTTTCTTTGGGCAGCAGCGCTGTCAGCCGTTTTTATGGGTACCATCGGTGCAATCTCTCTCTATGCTGGTGCCGGTGCTGAGACCGTCACCTTCTATCGTCTCTTCATCGGTGCGCTTTTGATGGCGACCTATCTGTTTGCAAGCGGGCAACGCAGCAAGGTCTTGATGTGGCCTGGAGGAAAGGTACTTGTCACCGGTGCCTTCCTTGCCGGTTTCGTGATGTTCTACATACTGGCCATTGAATACACCAGTATGGCCAACGCTGTCATGGTGATGTATCTGGCCCCGGTGACTGCTTCGGTAGTGGCCCATTTTTTCCTCGGTGAGCGTCTTACCACCACCAGTATCGGGCTGATTGGCTTCGCGTTACTGGGGTTCGCGATGATGATGGAGTTTAACTTCAGTCTGAGCGGGAGAGCAGAGGAGGCTATCGGTCTGGTGTACGCGGGTTGTGCCATGCTGTGTTACTCAGCGTTTATGTTGACTAATCGCCTGATCGACGATCGTATTCATGTGTTGAGCCGCAGCGGCTTCCAAATGCTGGCAGGGGCTTTGTGCATGTTGCCACTGATGCTGATTAAAGGTGAGGGCATCGCTATGGCGCAGTGGGGCTGGCTGATTGCCGCGGGTCT
>NZ_JBDWXV010000015.1:0-211192 GCF_039982735.1 Saccharospirillum sp.
GGGGGCGGGATTTAACCGGCCGGCGCTCCGGCTACGACCTTCGGGTTATGAGCCCGACGAGCTAGCCTGATACCACTTTTTACCAGACATTAAAAAAGCCCGAACATTGCTGTTCGGGCTTTTTTGTTTGGTAGCGGGGGCAGGATTTGAACCTACGACCTTCGGGTTATGAGCCCGACGAGCTACCAGACTGCTCCACCCCGCAATAACCTGTTTAGAGAGTGCTTCTGATCGAGAATTTTCAGAAACCATCACCCGATTCTGGTTCGGATGCTGTGCTTTGCTGACCGTTTGGTCATCGCCTCTCAACGGGGACGCATATTAATGACGAGCCCGGTAGCTGTCAACTAACTTTATGATTTTTTTCAGTTTTTTCTGTCAGTCCGACGTCATCCAGGCTTCTCGGGCTTGCTTCATCCGACTCATCAGCGCATCGAATTGGGCTGCATCGCTGGCGGGAGTGGCCAACCATGCGACTACGGCCTGATCAATGTCATTCTGATCCACTTGCTGGCCCAAACCATCCGTTAGACGTTGTACTTGCAGTTCCATGCGCAAGGCTTTGTCGGCCTCTGGTGTCTCTGCCCCGGTCAGGATTTCCAGTTCAACGGTTTTACGGCGCAAAGCGTTATCATCGGCATCGGGTACCTGCCAATTCGGCAGCGAGGACAGCAATCCGGCAGCAGAAGCCGGTATCTTGTTCAAGGCCTGCCACTCAGTCGCCGCCGCTTCCGCTGAATCACAATCGAACCGGGCCTGACGATTCCAGTCAAACAGGGCTTGCCAGTGCTGATCCTGCTGTTGAACTTTGATGGCTTTGCACCGGGCCTGGAAATCCCGGTTCAGGCGTTCAAGCCGTTCCTGCAGCTTTTTATAGTCGGCTTTAGGCAACGTACCCAGAGCGCTGTACTGGTCTTTAAGGTCATCAAACCGGCCTTTGGATGCCAGCGGGTCCGTGTCGGCCAGAATGGCTTCCATATCCGCCAGTATCACGTCAGCCTGTGCCTTATGGGCGTTCAGGTCTGCCTTAAAGGCATCCGCCGCTGCTTCGCGACGGGCAAAGAGCTCATCGCATATCGCCCGGAACGACTTCCACAACGCCTGTTCGTCGCGCCGTGCCAGATGCCCGGCCTGTTGCCAGTCGCGCTGCAGTTGCTTGGCTTTTTCGGTAGCCTGGCGCGAATCGGGTTCATCCAGCAAGGCTTGTGCCTGCTCGATGATGGCCAGCTTGGCCTCGCGAAAGACCTGCTGTTCGCCCTGCAACCGATCACGCAAGCGTTGAAACACGGCGTCGAACTGGGCTTGCACTGCCTTGTTGGCCGCCCGGTCTACCGGTGAGAACCGGCGCCAGTCGTTCCGGGCGAGTGTCAGCACCCGGTCCAGCTCTTTCAGATCCAGGCCCTTACTGTCGATCAACTGCTCATACTGACCCAATTGTTCGGCCAGCGCCTGGCGCTGGCGAAGGTTCAGTGAACGCAGCTTGCCCTGCTCTTCAAAAAACGCCTTGCAGGGTTCATAGGCCTGTTGAGCCAGATCGTGAAAGGTCTCCCACAAGGCCTGATGCTGGTTCTGCAGGCCCCGGCTCAACATGCGCCATTCATCCTGCATGTCGCGAATTTGCCGGGCGCGGTCTTCTGGCGGTAACGACTGGTCGAGCAAGTGACGCATGCGTTCGATCAGGGCTTCTTTTTTGGGCAGTACCGCAAAACTCTGCCAGTCGCGCAATTTCTCGACAGCTTGTTCAGTCTCTTCAAACTGGCGGAAGAGCCCATGATGTTCTTCGGGTTTTAAATCAACCACCGCATCGCGGACGCCTTGCAACAGACCCGAAGCCCGCTTCAGGTGGCCATCGTTGATCGCCCCCTGGCAACGGCGGATCAGCCCGCGTGCCTGACGAACGGCCTGGATGCTCTGTTTTCTATGCTCGGCCAGCTGGTCGTGATGGACTCGAACCGCCTGTTCAACCCTGCCTTTCAGGGCAGGTTCCGGTTCACCTTCCGGCCAATCCAGACTGTGCAGCCATTCATCCAACGCGTGGGCAGCAGTATCATGACCAGCCGGATCGGCCTCGATGGCAGGCAACAGGTCAGCCAGCGGACCGTACCGCTCAATCAGTAGAACCAGTGCGTTCAAGGACGTTTCATAGGTGGTGCAAAGCTGATGAAAGGCTCGTTCCTCTTCGCGACTGGCGCGTTGCGACTGCTCGGTCTGCCGCCACTGATGTTGTTGCTCAGTCAGATACAGCAAGGCATCGCGTACCTGAGCCTGGTCAGGGTCTGCCTGGTCGAGCCGGTCTTTCAGGTCATGCCACAGATCTTGAATCAATTGGGTGCGATGCGGGTCTTTTTCGGTGCTTTCGACATCCGGGGCTGCGTCGTCTTCCGTCTCCGCAGGGCTAATACTCTCTGAACCTGCGTCATCCGGCTCAGTTGCCGGTATTGCAGTGTCCGCCTCCGGTTCGGAGCTGGCGCCATCAGACTCCACCGGAAGCCGGGCCTGAGCATCGCTGATGGCCTGGTGCCAGCGCTCGATCAACGCCTCGTCGGCATAGGGGCTATTGCCAGACCACTGGTCCTGAAGCGCGCGTAACTTGCCGCTATAGAGTGGATCGACCGGGGCTTTGGCATGACGCTCGAGCTGCTCAACCAGTCGACGGGTGTGATCAACTCTGGATTGCAACGCCTGTTGCTCGTTCTTGTGTACATCCAGCCGGGTTTTGACCAGTCGATACACAGCTTTATCGCGGCCTTTGGCATGCTTCAGCAGTTGTTCCAGTGCACCGATGTCACTGACCAGCTTGGCGGCGGCGGTGCGAACCCGTGCCGAAAAACCGTGACGAGCCACTTCGATGCAGAGATCATCACTGACATCCGACACCGGTGTATCCACATGCAGGCTAAGCGCCAGTTGTTCGGCCGCAGGCACCTGCTGACGCTGCTCTGCAGTCAGTTTGCCCTCATCCAGCGACCTGGCCAGCTCAACCATGGCTTCCCTGCGCTGTTTCGGGTCGTCTGCCCGGGCCTGTAATAGCCACTGATCAATGCCAGGCTTGACCGTTTCGGCTCGGGTATTCCCGGGTGATTTCGCAGTGGGTTTTGCGGCCTTGGATTTTTTGCCAAAGAATTTGCTGAGCACCATGTAACGATCTCCCTGATTGCCATTGAGCCAGGCCGGGAACGCGCGTTCACCGTGCCGGAAACGCCCATCAATGATAGGCTGTACGAAATTGGCGCCGTGATTAGGCGCTCGTGCGGATCACCGCAGCCAGCCTGTTTGTGCGGGCTGACGCTACAGTGTAAACCCATGCAGGAGCGAGCACTACTGCACCGACAGGACACCGGAATCCATGCCCAAACCCACTTCAACAGCGCCCCGGCAATTTCTCTGGTACGACTACGAAACCTGGGGCATTCATCCGGCCCGGGATGGTATAGCCCAGTTTGCCGCAGTCGTCACCGATGCCGACCTGAACATCATCGGCGAGCCGATGGACTGGAAATGCAAGCCATTACCCGATGCCGTCATCGACCCGTCGGCGGTTATGATTACGGGTCTTACACCGGGCCTGTGCCAACAGGAAGGGCTGAGCGAATGGGAACTGGCCAGTCGCATCAACGCCGTTATGTCAGAGCCCGGTACCTGCACCGTGGGATACAACAGCTTGCGCTTTGACGACGAGTTCACCCGGTTCCTGTTTTACCGCAACCTGCTCGACCCATACAGCCGGGAATGGCGTAACCAGAACAGCCGCTGGGATCTGCTCGACGTGGTTCGCCTGACGTATGCACTGCGCCCGGAGGGCATCGAATGGCCCAGGCATGACAATGGCGACCCCTCGTTCAAGCTTGAACAGCTAACGGCCGCCAATGGCATCGAGCACGCAAAAGCGCACGACGCCGTTAGCGACGTCCTGGCTACCATCGCCCTGGCCCGACTGATTCGAGACCGACAGCCAAAGTTGTTCGACTATGCCTTGTCGTTGCGGTTCAAGCATGAGGTGCGCCGGCACTTGCCGCTGGAATCGCGCCAGCCCATGTTGCATGTCAGTGGCAAGATTCCAGCCCGGCAAGGCTGCCTGACGGTCGAGGTGCCTCTAATGGAGCACCCGGATCGTCGCAACGAAATCATCGTGCTCGATCTAATGCAGGACCCTAGCTGGCTATTGGATCATAACGCCGATGAAGTTCGCGACTGGCTCTATACCCCCACTGACTCATTACCTGAGGGCATTGTCAGACCCCCCTTAAGAACACTGCATGTAAACCGGTGCCCAATGATCGCCCCTTATCGCATGCTGGACGAAGCCACCTGCGAGCGGTTCGATATTGACCCGGTCCGCATTGCGCAACACCTGGCCATCCTGGATCGCTGGCACGACCTGGTATCACTGGCGCGCGAGGTGTTCAAAACCACCGACCGCCCTGCCCCGGCCGACCCCCAGCAGGCGCTTTACCAGGGGTTCATCAGTGATCACGATCGCGGCATTCTGAACCAGATTCGACGTAAAGACCGCCACCCTGAAACCTGGCCAGGCCTGGCGGATGGCCTGCAAGACGACCGCCAGCAAGCCCTGGTGTTTCTGGCCCGCGCCCGGCATTTTCCCGACAGCCTCAGCGCCGCTGAACAATCACACTGGCACGACCATGTACGCACCCACCTGACTGACCCGGACTGGGGCAGCACCCTGACACTTAATGACGCCATAGCAGCAACAGAACAATTGATGACAGAACACCCTGACCGGGACGACTTGCCGGAAGTGTTAACCTGGCTGCAACAACTGGACGAGCAATGGCTGAAAGACCCAACCGCACCAGTGCCTGAAGCAACCAAAGATACAGATAAAGAGACGACTGCCAAGGCACCTGCCGAAGACACTCATAACAACGACAATAACCCCACTTCTGATGACGGGCCGCAGCTAGGGTTGTTCTGAAACCGACCTCAGGGATAAACCATCACATTCAAAAACCGGGCTGGTTTGTCCGCGGAGTCGTTACGGTAGGCATGTGACTGATCAGCCCGAAAGCGATGAGCTTCGCCCGTTCGAAGTCGGTGCCACTGATCGTCACTGAAGACCGACAGCGCACCAGACTGGACAAGGATGCACTCGATAACGCCGGCCCGGTGAGCGTCTGACTCGCGCAGCCCGCCGGGTTCAATCTCGACGTCCAGCAACTCGGTATGCAGGTCGGCCGCAAAAGGCAGGATCGTTTTTACCGCCAATGCGCTGTCTTCCGGCGTTACCCGGGGCACCGAATCAACAGCGGCCTCGTCTTTGCTAAGCCCCGTCTCGACAGGCTCTATCAAGGTTGAAAAGCCAACTTCATAACCCTTGGCCAAACGCCAGAGTGTGGTCAGCGTTGGGCTGGACTCCCCCCGCTCGATTTGCCCCAGCATGGCCTTGCTGACACCGGTTTCCATCGCGGCCCTATCCAGACTCCAGAGCCTCTGTGCGCGCAGTTTTTTCAGCCTGGCGGCAAACTGTTGCTGAATGTCCGACATGGTGACTTCTCCTGATCAACAAAGACTTGTGCGTTATAGCGCACACTGCTAGTCTGCGCGCATTGTACGTTATAACGCACAACCGTAAAACCACAGGAGACCTGGCCATGCGCACCCCGCTTTGGCGTCAATTCTGGCAGGACCTGTCACTCAGCAGTGTCAGTGCGGGGGTTGTTGCCGTACTCGTTGGTTTCAGCAGCTCAGCCGTGCTGATCTTTCAGGCTGCTGAAGCAGCGGGTACTACCCCCGCCCAGGCCAGCTCCTGGCTATGGGCGCTGGGGCTTGGCATGGGTATCACCTCGGTGGGCTTGTCACTGCAACACCGGCTGCCACTGGTAACCGCCTGGTCAACGCCGGGCGCCGCTGTATTAATTGTCAGTCTCTCGGGTTTTTCACTGGCTGAGGCGATCGGTGCTTTTATTCTGACCGGGGCTTTAATAACGCTGGCCGGCTTTACCGGACAGGCCGAGAAACTGACTCAAAAGCTGAGCCCGGCCCTGGCCAGTGCCATGCTAGCTGGTGTGCTGTTTCCTTTTGGCCTGAATGCCGCGTCCTCTCTGACCGAAGCGCCGGTTTTGGCCGGAACCATGGCAATCGTGTATTTTCTGGCACGGCTGTGGATCCCGCGCTACGCGGTATTGCTGGTAGCGCTTGTTGGTTTGATGCTGGCACTGGCGTTGAATCAGGTCGCCGACAATGCCTGGGACTGGTCGTGGACCAAACCCGTGCTGCAGTGGCCAGAATTCACCTGGCAAGCCGCCTTCAGCCTGACCCTGCCGCTGTTTATCGTCACCATGGCTTCGCAAAACCTGCCCGGCATCGCGACGCTGACCGCTGCCGGCTACCGCTCCCCCACCTCGTCGGTATTAAAATGGACCGGGCTGACAACCCTGGGCCTGGCGCCTTTTGGCGCCTTTGCGCTGAACCTTGCCGCCATCACCGCGTCCATCTGCATGACCTCGGATGCCCACCCGGATCCCAAAAAACGCTACACCGCTGCCGTATCTGCTGGCGTAACCTACGCCATACTGGGTTTGCTGGCTGCGTCGGTAATCGGTCTATTCCGGGCCTTGCCCGGAGCCTACATCATGACGTTGGCTGGCCTGGCATTGCTGCCGACCATCGCCAACAGCCTGGTCATCGCCTTGCAGGATGAACAAGAACGCGAATCCAGCCTGGTGACCTTCCTGGTCACCGCGGCCAATGTCACTCTATTCGGAATCGGAGGGGCCTTCTGGGGGCTGGTGTTTGGTTACCTGGTGCGTGATCGCCGCTACCTGGTCCTGCTTATTCAGCGCCTGACTTGGCGGCGAAAAAAGCACTGACCGCCCGGCGGAACTCGTCGCTTTTCAATTGTGTCTGAAAATGGCGGGCTTCATCGTCGATGGTATTCAGCGTAATGCTCATAAAATGCTGTTTCATCAGCTTCTTGGTCAGTTCAATCGCCTTAGGCGGTTGCGCGGCCAGCAGCTGCGCCTGCTGATGGGCAGCTTGCAGGTAATTTTCATCGCCAAAAACAGCGTTGATCAGCCCGGCTTCAAGCGCCTCCTGCGGGCCAAAGCTCTTGCCCAGCATCAGCCACTCTGCGGCTTTGACATGCCCCACCTTTAACGGCAATAAAAAGGAAGACGCAAACTCGGGCACCAGACCCAAATTCACGAACGGCAGTTGGAAGACCGCGCTGTCGCCGCTGTACACCAGATCACAATGCAGCAACAAGGTGGTGCCAATACCGACGGCAGGCCCGTTTACCGCCGCAACGATGGGTTTGGGAAAGTCAGCCATGGTGCGCAGAAAACGCAGCACCGGGGCATCATCATCTTCCATCGGGTGTTCCATGAAGTCTTTCAGATCGTTGCCCGCCGTGAAGCAGAACTTTTGACCCGACAACAATACCACCCGAGCCTCCGGGTTGTGCTTGGCTTCATCGAGTATGGACTTCAACTCGATGTACATAGCCTCGGTCAGCGCATTGCGTTTCTCGGGGCGGTTCAGCGTCAGTTCCAGCACACCATTATGCACCCGCTGTATGATCTCGCTCATGGGAGCTCCTGTCGGTATAAGTTACCCTACAATTTAAACGAGCGTTTGAATTTTGCAAGTGCCGTTAGTCAGGCTACCTCGAAATAGCTAAAGTCGAGGCTGACACAAGTAAAGCGGCGGGTGCCGGTGATGCCTCTGAGGGGAAGTTCGCAGTACGGATCGGTCCGACGCCTCGGCTGCAGTCTAGGCCCCATGGAAGGGTTCACGCCGACCCCTCAGAGGCATCAACGGTATCCGATGCGAGCCATTGCCACCACGCTTGAGAAACCGGCTAATGCTTTTGTACTGAACCGATTCGTGGAAAAGTGTTGTACACTGCGCGCCACCGAGCAGACCGGCAGAGGAGCCCTTCATGACCGTCATTAAGCAGGACGATCTTATTCAGAGCGTCGCAGACGCCTTGCAATTCATTTCCTACTATCACCCGAAAGACTTCATTCAGGCCGTGCATCAGGCCTACGAGCGCGAAGAATCCCAGGCCGCCAAAGATGCCATGGCCCAGATTCTGATCAACAGCCGGATGTGTGCCGAGGGGCATCGCCCCATCTGCCAGGACACCGGCATCGTGACCGTATTTCTGAAGATCGGGATGGATGTTCGCTGGGATGGCGCCACCATGGGCGTCGAAGACATGGTCAACGAAGGCGTTCGTCGTGCTTATCTGCACCCCGACAACGTATTGCGGGCCTCCGTGCTGGCCGACCCGGACGGCAAGCGCACCAACACCAAAGACAACACCCCGGCCGTGATACACACCCAAGTGGTGCCCGGCAATACCGTCGATGTTCAGGTGGCGGCCAAAGGCGGCGGCAGCGAAGCCAAGTCCAAATTTGCCATGTTGAACCCCTCGGATTCGATCGTCGACTGGGTATTGAAAGTGGTGCCCGAGATGGGCGCTGGCTGGTGCCCGCCGGGTATGCTCGGGATCGGCATTGGCGGAACCGCTGAAAAAGCCATGTTGATGGCCAAGGAATCCCTGATGGAACCGATCAACATTCAGGAACTGCAGCAACGGGGAGCCAGCAACCGGGGCGAGGAACTGCGGCTTGAATTGTTCGAAAAAGTGAACAAACTGGGCATCGGCGCACAGGGGCTCGGTGGCCTGACGACGGTACTGGATATCAAAGTCATGGACGCACCGACCCATGCTGCGAACAAACCCGTCGCCATCATCCCCAACTGCGCGGCGACTCGTCATACCCACTTCGTTCTGGATGGCTCCGGCATTGCCAAGCTCGAAGAGCCCAAGCTGGAAGACTGGCCCGATATCGTCTGGGATGCCGGCCCCAAAGCGCGCCGTGTCGACCTGAACACCCTGACCAAAGCCGAGATGCTCGACTGGAAACCCGGCGAAACCCTGTTGCTCAACGGCAAGATGTACACCGGTCGCGATGCCGCTCACAAGCGCATGGTCGATATGATCAGCAAGGGCGAGCCCCTGCCCGTCGACTTCACCAACAAGATGATCTACTACGTTGGCCCGGTTGACCCCATGGGTGATGAAGCGGTGGGCCCAGCCGGCCCGACCACAGCTACCCGAATGGATAAGTTCACTGATACCGTCCTGGAGCACACGGGTCTGATCGGCATGGTGGGTAAGGCAGAGCGTGGCCCGGTAGCGATTGAATCCATTGCCCGCCACAAGGCAACGTATTTGATGGCCGTTGGGGGTGCAGCCTACCTGGTATCAAAAGCTATACGCGAGGCCAAAGTGGTCGCCTTCGAAGACCTGGGTATGGAAGCCATTTACGAGTTTGATGTGGTGGATATGCCGGTAACCGTTGCCGTTGATACCCAAGGCAGCTCGGTACACCAGACAGGGCCCAAAGAATGGGCGGCCAAGATTCTGGCAAAAGAAGTCAGTTAACTGGAAGCCAATAGTAATCAAACCCGCTACGGCGGGTTTTTTTTGGCCTGAGAACGACGTTTCAAAAATAGCAGACAAAAAAAGGCCCGAATCAAACGATTCGGGCCATCAAAGTCAGGTAGCCTAAACTACCTGATGGTTTCGAGAGAGATTACTCGAAATCAACGTCTGAGTTGGCAGGAGCCGAAGTCTCGGACGCGTCCCACTGGCTTTCCCAGGCAGCGTTAACGATCAGGTTATCGTTAACTTCAACGTTGTCACCGCCCAACACAAAGGTGAAGGTCAGAGTACGTCCGCCATTGCTGACCACCAGAGAGTGAGTATCGTCAGCTACGTTGATGTCTGCCGTGCCACCACTGGCATCAGTAAAGGTGAACCGGCCTTCGAACTCATTCTGAGCAATGGTGCCGTCGTTGTTGCCGTCCCAGGAAGACAGGTCGATGGGGTGGGTACCCGTGAACTGAACCGAGATGGTGTCAGAGTTCAGCGTTGTACCGTTGTCGACACCGGTTACACGGAACAAACCAGTTTGATCAATCGCGGCGAAATCTGGCTGATGGAAGAAGAACTCGTTGTCATCGGCAGCGTTACCGATCGAGAAATCATTCCAGCTGTTGCCCAGCGCGTCTTCCACATCGCTAAAGTCCAGACGAGCGTGACGGTACAGATCCGACGGGAAAGACCCTTCAGTTGCATCAGCTTCATCATACTGTGCCAGTGTGAAAGTCGCGGTGCGGTTCAGGTCTTCGCCCCAGGCGCTTGGCAAGACACGCAGGGTAGTCTGATCAGCCTGTGCATTGAAAGCGTTAACCGTGTCCAGATCCATGGTGATGGTCTGTCCACCCAGAACGATCTGAGTCGTGGTATCGATGGCAACCGCTTCGTTGAAGTTGATGACCAGTTCGTTACCTACATAGCTGGCGCTTTCAACCATCGGCGGCAGTGCATCACCAACGACAACCTTGGCATTGCTTGAACCGGCATTTCCGGTTGCATCCTGGATGGAAGCCTGGAAGTCGATGATGGAACCGTGATCGGTGTTACCGAAGGTCACCACATCGTCGATGTCGAATTGAACCAGATCGGCCGTTGTTGATTCGCCATCGTCTTCAATGTTGACGTTGCTGTTGGCAACAAAGTTGCTCAGGCCAGCGTTCAGCGTATCAACAACCGGATCCGTTCCAGTCAGCTCAACATTTTCAGACATTGCTACGCCGATGGTGCGGGTGCGTGCGCCCGGTTCTCCGGTATTTTGATCTTGAACATCGGCCATCCATGCAGTATAGGCTACTGCATCGTAAATTCCCGGCGTCGAGCCCGAAATGTTAGCGGCGTCGAAGTCCAGCTCGTCGATGAAGTATTCACCACGGTCGTTGCTGTCGGCGATGTCGTTAACCAGGTTCAGGTCAAACAGAGGCTTCAGGGTCAGCAGACCTTCAACGCCCAGCTCTTCGGTACCGTCGCTGGTGCCATCAACCACACTCAACATGCGCGGAGTGATGTTCAGGAACGGGATGCCCGGATCAACAAGAGGCGTAGATGACTGCTCGCCACCATTACCGTATTGCAGGCTGGTCACCGAGCCGTTGTTGTTGTCTGCATTAACGCCATACGCATTTTGCAGCACGGTGGTTGGCGCGACATTGTCTTTCAACGTTACCGATGCTGTCTGGCCACTGTAGCCGAATTGATCGTATGGCGTGATAGTGATCATATCTTCAGGTTCTACGCCCTGAACAACCAGGTAAATTGGTTCGCCTTCTACGACATCGGATACGAAACGGTTGGCAACGCCATCGTCGAATGTCGCGCCGACCAGACGCTTGTTAACCAGACCGTTGAATTTGGACAGGCCATTGCTGCCGATAACGTCCATTTCATAGTAGTCGGCAACCGTTGCTTCAAACTCAATGCCAGCAGCATTGGCTTCAACACTGGTGTCATCAATGTAACCCACAGTCGCTGCAATGGCACTGGCCAGATCTTCCATACGCTCTGACGCGTCGGCGACATTACTGGAATCGTTGTCGTCAGCAGTGTTCAGTTGCTGAATACCGACACGTTCGTCGTCAACATCCAGGAAGGCACTATTTTTCTCTTGAAGTTGCAGCAAAGAACCAAAACCGTAATCGTCCTTATTTTGCTGGCTATCAGTGTCATTCAGGTCAACAGCTTCGGCATTTTGGTTTGCTTCAATGTAGGCTTTCAGCTTGATGCGGACATAGTTGCTGCCGACGCTGGTGGACAAGCTCTCATCAAAACCAACAGGAGAGTTATCCCCATTGGCAAGCTCGGTCCCAACAGAGTTAGACGGCAAGGCGGTATCGCGGAAATCATCACGCAACAACAGGACGTCAATCTCGTTACCGGCAACCAGAGGAGTATCCAGTGTTACTGTCAACACCTTACCATTCAGGCTAGCCGTGTGTGCCAGGTAAGCACCGCCGTCGACATCTCGAACCAGCAGGGAGTTTCCAGCTGCGTCGATTCCAGCCATGGTTTCACTGAATTCGATGGTGAACTGAGTCGACACATCGTCATTCAACATACCGCGAGTGGCGGTCTGGTCAACAACTTCGGCAACGGCTTTCACCCAGGGTGAAATGTCATCAATGCTTTGCACTTTACTGGCTGAAACATTCTCCATATCAAACGGGGTATATTCGTCTGAAGTGTTAGCGAGATTATTATCTTCATCAACCGCATAACCATCAGCAGCCAGTTTCAGAATGGCATCAGCAGGAACATTGGAGAATTCAAAGGCACCGCTGGCCGTTGTCGTTGTAGTGACAGATTCAATGCCATAGCTGGTCACTACGCCATCTTGTTCCTGTTCCTGGTCGACTTCAGAAGCAGTCGAAATCATGTCCAGCGCCAGGTTTACCTGAGCCAGAGCTTCACCGCTGTCTGCACTGCGCAGCACGCCTTTGACCGTCGCCATTTTCTCTGGCAACACTGCGGTTCCGGCCGAGGCATTGAAGCCATCGATGAAGGTGGTTACCGGGTTGGTGACTTCGCTGGTGTCTGCATTGGCTTCAGAGCCATTGAAGAGTTGCGCCTGCGGCTTAACAGTAACGCTCGCTTTCAGGTACTGGGCTGGCGGAACAATGGTCAGTGCCAATGCCTGAGCGTAGGAATCGTTGTCGTTGCGAACGGTCTGGCTGACGGCCACATCGCTGAAATAGTATTGGCCGCCGGCGTTGGTTACAACAGACTGGTTGCCAAGGTAGACAGTGGCGCCTTCGATTGGCATACCGTTAGTGTCAGTCACCAGGCCAGTAATGGAACCACGCGGGTTGTTGACGCTGACGTACTGTGAAGATTCATTGCTGGTGGAGCTGTTGCTGCTGTTGGAATCATCTTCACCACAGCCAACCAGAACCAGAGTACCTGCTGCGACCGCAGCAACCAGTGACTTTTTAATCCAAATGCCTTCAGACATTTCCTTCTCCTATGACTTTTCAGGTGTCGTACTGCATTCCTTCACGCAGTACGAATTCAGCGCGATACGCTATCGAGAGTCACAGACAGAAAGGGAAATAGAGGATCGCTGCGCCCGCAGGCGTAGGATTTAAAATAGATCAAAGACGCATCGTCCTTGTCTTTCCCTGTCTGTAGCTGTTCCCTTCGCAACCCGTGCGGAGCTGATCAGGACTCCGGAGGTTGGATCGTGCTACTGAACTTCATGTTCAGTGTGCCGCGACGACATGCTCGCATTCGGCGCGTGTATGAAACGGTTTCGGGCCACCCAAGTCAATCGGGGATATTTGCCAATATTTTTTTTTGTGATTGACTCGTCATACCCAAAAATTGTCGGCAATGTCTTACATACGAACAGACAACCAATGTGCATTAGGTGGTTTTTCCTGGCGCCTAAAAAAAGGCTTAAAAACGCCAGATAACCTGAAAACCAGCGGATAATTCGCTAATTAATTGAGCTAGAAAGTCATTCCATGCTGAACATTTATTAGCCAGCCAGGTGGCTAATTAATAATCAGCATGGCCTTCTACTTCAGCGATACCTGCTCCTTTTCCTGCAAGGAGCGGCTGCGCGAATAGCGCCTGAACTGGGTCGGCGACATTCCGGTTCGGCCACGAAACCAGTGACTGAAATTGAAGGCATCGGCATAGCCAACCCGCTGAGCAATTTGACTGACTTGCCAGTTACTGCTCGCCAAAAGTTCACCGGCGCGCTGCAACCGGAGATCCGCCAGGCGCGACATGGGCCCCTGACCATAAAGTTTCTTGCACACCCGGTTGAGGTGCGGTACCGAGCAATGTACCCGCTCGGCCAATCGCGCCTGAGACCAGGGATGATGCAACTGGTCTTCGAGCTGGGCATACAATTGACGTACTGTCATTTCAAGCCGGCTATAGCCCGACTCTCTGAGCAACACGTCGGTCAGTATTTCACTGATCAGCCCGACCATGCGGCGCCGGCGCGGTGTCTTAATCTGG
Organism: Saccharospirillum sp.; assembly: GCF_039982735.1. Taxonomy (GTDB): domain Bacteria; phylum Pseudomonadota; class Gammaproteobacteria; order Pseudomonadales; family Natronospirillaceae; genus Saccharospirillum. The sequence continues at coordinate 13,874 of NZ_JBDWXV010000015.1, forward strand.
TGATAAAGTGCGTCCATCATCGGCGAAATAGCCCAAACCTGATCATGCTGAAACACATCTGCCGGATGACCGCGCAAGGCAGACCAGACCTCGGAGTCGTCCAGCAGGAGCCAGGCCATTCGCCATTCCTGCTCTGCGGTACCCAGTTCAAACAGGAAAGGTTGATGGGCAGGCAGCAGGGTAACGCTGCCAGGGGTAATTACCTCTGATCGACCCGGCAAAAGAACCTGTCCGCCACCTCCGAGTGTGAACAGCAGGGTATGTATGTCGGGATCTTTTCGTCCGACGTGATAATGCCCACGCAGCCAACTGACCCCACCCATGTGCATGTCATGATCTCTAAGCTCAGGAATCTCCTCAGTAATCAGAAAGCGCTCTCGGCATTCTGGGCCAAGAATCAGAATGTCCTGAAAATCTTCATGATTCATATTCACAGGTTGTTGATTCATCTGCACATAGTCCTTGGGGTTAGCTGACCCTAGAATATAGCTCACTACAAGCCCATTCCATCGATTCCTGAACAACCGCCGACGCTACTAAGCAACCGCCATTCGATCGGAACATTCTTTTTCACAGTATCAACCTGACTGCACCCGTTCGGGTGCATATGGAGAATCGATGAGCTATCGGGCATTCTGGCAACAGGTTTTTGCACTGGCTTTACCAGTCGCGTTTCAGTCAGCTCTGGTATCCGCGCTGGCCATGGCTGACGTGCTGATGGTCGGGCATCTGGGCAGTGAGGCGGTAGCGGCCGTCGGCCTGGCGGCCAAGCTGAATTTCGTACTGATTCTGATCATGGCCGCGCTGGGGACTGGGTGCAGCATTCTCTGTGCCCAGTATTTTGGCGCCGGTCGCCATGAGAAAGTCCGGCAAACACTGGCACTGTCGCAGTGTGTCGGCGCCCTGATCATGCTGCCCTTTACCCTGCTGGTAATTCTAAACGCTGAGTTTCTGGTGCGCCTGGGAACACAGGACCCTGCGGTTATCCAACTGGGCACTCCCTACATGGCTTTGCTCGGCCTGACCTTATTCACAACCCAGGGCATCATCGTTTATGAATCAGCAATGCGCGCCATCGGCCGCACTGGCTGGCCGCTGAAGTACGCGATCGTAGCCATCGTGCTGAATATCGTCATGAATTACTGGTTTATTAACGGTGGGCTGGGCGTGCCTGCCCTGGGTGTCACCGGCGCGGCGGTTGCGACAGTACTGGCGCGCGTATTTCAGATCGGCTGGATGACCGTTGACGTTCAACGCACCCGAACCCTGCATCTGTCGGTCAGCGCCTTTGCTGATCTGCGCCACTCTACCCTGCCCAGACGGTTTTTCACGCTGACCTGGCCGCTGGTATTGAATTTTACGCTCTGGTCAGTGGGTTCACTGGGTTACACCCTGATCGCCGGCCGCATGGGCACTGTACCGCTGGCGGTGATGAGCCTGCTGGCACCCATTGAAGGCATGTATCACTCGCTGTTTTTTGGCCTGGTCAACGCCTGCGGCATCATGATTGGTCAGCGCCTCGGGCGCGGCCAGTTCGACGAAGTACAATGGCTGGCCAATCGCTTTATGTGGATGGCACCACTGGGCTCTCTGATGGTGGGTATATTGCTGCTGATCGGCTCTCCGGTTCTACTGGCAACACTGGCCACCCAGGACGGCGAAACCCTTCGCCAGACACAATGGGCCATGGTCATCATGTGCCTGGGCTTCTGGATCAAGGTGTTCAACATGACCGCCATTCAGGGCATTCTGCGCGCCGGCGGCGACAGCAAGTTTTGTCTGGGCATGGATATGGTAGCGCTTTGGCTGATTGGCCTGCCATTGACCTGGATAGCGGCCTTTATCTGGGAGCTGCCCTTTATCTGGGTATACGCTCTGGTGTTGAGCGAAGAAGTCGTCAAGGCGGCGGGCGTCTACTGGCGTGTTCGCCGCCGCTACTGGCTGGCCAATCTGGCCGATGAGCCGGATACCCTGACGGCTCCGGCCTGACCGCTCAGCAGTATTACAACGCCGCCCGGATCTTTTCAGCCAGCGACTTAAGATGCTCCAAATCCGCTTCTTTGGTGGCGTGAGGCTGGCGCAGGTCGGCGATGGAGCCCGGGATAACATGGCAGTGAACATGAGGGACGGTTTGACCCGCTCCCTTGCCATTCAACTGAAACAACACCACGCCATTGGCCTCTAGCCCTGCTTTTACCGCAGCCGCGACTTTCTTGGTAGTTTGAATCCAGTGTGCTGCCGCCTCATCGGACAAGTCCATCAAGGTCTCGGCGGGCTCTTTTGGAATCACCAGGGTATGGCCATCGGTCTGTGGCATGATATCCATAAACGCTAGGGTGTAGTCGTCTTCATAGACCTTGATGCAGGGAATTTCGTCGCGCAGCATTTTGGCGAAGATGTTGTTCGGATCGTAGGCCATATCAGACTCCTGGTGTCGGCCTGGTGGTTTAAAAACCTGACCGATTGGTTTACTGTTCTTGATCTAATCTTAGCGAACTTCACAGTCAAGCTAAACCACTGCCATACTATTGGATCACGGCGGTGCCAAACCCTCCCTTTTTCAGACGGCCGGAATGCCTTTATGACCCTCTACAACCTCGGTTCCATTAATATTGATCATTTGTACCAGGTCGACCACTTTGTCCGCCCCGGAGAAACCCTGGGTTCAACCGATTACCAGACCGTACTGGGTGGCAAGGGTGCCAATCAGTCCATTGCGCTAGCTCGCGCCGGCGCCGACGTACGGCACATTGGCGCGTTGGGTCAGCAGGATGACTGGGCCCTGACACAGCTGAAGGAGGCCGGGGTCAATACCGACCAGGTCGTTCTGCTGCCCCAGGCCAGTGGCCATGCCATCATCCAGCTGACCAAAGCTGCCGAAAACGCCATCATTCTATATCCGGGTGCCAACCACCGGCTGACGGAAGCCCAACTGGAACAGGCACTGGACACCGGAAAAGCCGGCGACTGGCTGCTGATGCAGAATGAAACCAATGGCCTCGAAACTGCCATTGCTCAAGCGCGCAAGCAAGGGCTGACCATCGCCTTCAACCCGGCCCCTATGGATGTGCAACGGGTCAGGCCGTTGCTGAGCCAGGTCGACTGGCTGATCGTCAATGAAGTCGAAGCGATGGACCTGACCGAAACCCAGACCGTTGCCGATGCCGAGCAGGCCCTGGTTAACACCTACCCGCAATTGCATACCCTGCTAACGCTGGGCAAAGCGGGCGTTGTGTATTTGCACCAGACTGACAGAGACAGCGTTGCTGCACACTCGGTCGAGGCCCTCGATACCACAGCCGCCGGTGATACCTTTATTGGTTATGCCTTGTCGGCGCTTGCCGCAGGCAATAGCCCGGCACAGGCCATGGCATTGGGGTCGGCCGCTGCCGCGATCTGCGTCACCCGCCTCGGGGCGTCCTCTTCCATCCCCACGCTGGAAGAAACCCAGGCCTTTGTTCGCAAGACAGCACACCAACCCACAGACGGAGACCCGGCATGACGCACAAAATCATCATCGACACAGACCCGGGCATCGACGATGCCATGGCCATCCTGTTCGCCTTTGGTGCTGCAGAAATCGAAGTACTGGGTCTTACCACCGTATTCGGCAATGTCAGTGCCGAACGTGCCACCCTGAATGCACTGACATTGAGCCAGTGGGCGGGCAAACCCGTTCCGGTCGCCAAGGGGGCCAACACACCGCTGATGATGGAGCCGCGTAAACATGCTGACTACGTACACGGCCAGGACGGCTTCGGCAACATAGGCTGGCCAGAAGCAGCCTGTGAACGTGATGTGCGCAGTGCCCCACATTTTATGGTCGACACCGTCAATTCAAACCCGGGCGAAGTGACCCTGGTTGCACTGGGGCCGCTGACTAATCTGGCGCTGGCGCTGGAACTGGACCCGGACATTGCCAGTAAAGTAAAAGAAGTGGTGTTAATGGGTGGCGCCGTGCACGAAACCGGTAACGTCAGTCCGGTGGCTGAAGCCAACCTGATCAACGACCCGCACGCTGGCGACGCCGTTTTTGGAGCCGACTGGCCAGTCACCATGATTGGCCTGGATGTGACGCATCAGGTTCTGCTCAAATCAGGGGTGCTGGAACGCATCGAAGCGGCGAATCCGGAACAGGGCGGGTTTTTGAACAAGGCGGCACAACATTATTTCGGCTTTTACCGTGAGGCCATGGGCATCGATGGCTGTTATTTCCACGACGCCGCTACCATCGCCTACGTGCTGGACTCCTCTCTGTTCGGCTGTCGCCATGGTGCCATTCGTGTGGCGACCGATGGTCTGGCTATCGGTCAGACGATGATGGCACCCGAAGGACGTACCTTTCCAACGGAAGGCTGGGAAAACAGACCGCTGGTTAAGGTCGCCGTTGAGGTCGACGACGTTCGGGTACTTTCATTATTTGAACGCACACTGTCGGCGCAATAAGAATACCGGGGGCGTTATTGCCCCCAACCTAACGCCTGTTAAACCTGGCTCACACCAAACAACTCTACCCGCTCGTTTAAATCGCGACTCAATTGATCAACGGCATCACACAGCGCTTCGCTACGAGCTGCCTCGTCGAGTGTTAACTCGCTGCTTTGTGCCACCGATGCCGCCCGATCCGAGACCTGAACCCCCAACTGATGTTGAGTGTCTGCCGCTGAACCAATCGACCGGCTCATCTGTTCGACCTGCTCACTATCTTGCCAATGAAATCGTTGAAATACCCCGCCAGTGTGCCGAGTTCATCGCTGCGTTGTACATCCAGCCTTCGCGTCAGGTCGCCATCCCCCCTGTGCGATATCGATTACGCGCCCAGCGATCTGTTGCACGGGCCGAATCACCAGTACCCGGGTCATCCACAGCAACCCGCCGCAGCTGACAACCACCACCAACAGGGCCGCCAACATGGCGCTTCGAACCTGGTCGCTGATGCGCTGTGCTCTGGCCTGGCTCGCTACAATGATCCCCTCCACCCGGCGTTGAATGGTTTCAACGCTCTCTCCAAAACCGAAAACACTCGCTTCCACTTCCCTAACGGTCGCCAGAGCGCTCGACTGCAATTGCAGAAAATCATCATGGCGGTCCAGCAATTCAGGTTGCACAATGTGATTGATCACCAGGTCATCAAAGCCTGCATTGAGGGATTCAAAATCACCCCGGGTAAAGGGGTCACCTTCCATTCGAATAACAATATCAAAGGTGGCTTCCACATTTTGAATGGTATCTTCTATCAACATGCGCTGCCGTTCCAGCAAACCGATATCCGACGTCGCCAGATAACTGATGATCTCAAGCTCCAGCGACAACAACATCTGTTCCACCCGTTGCGCTTCGATGACGGCCGGGTAATCATTGGGCGTCATATTGATCAGTTGAATGAGGTCGGACAACGCCTCGCTCAGCCCGGCCACTTCATCGCGAAATGCCGCCAGCCCATACTCCCGTTGCAGTCGGGTTTGCAAAACCTGACGCTGCAGCTGAACGATCAACGCCACCGATTCATCCAGTTGACGCCGGGAGGCGCGCAACGGCTCGATCACCGTGCCGGCTTCAGGGAACAATGACTGCAACTGATCCGTCACGTCAGCAAAACGCCCTGACAAACCGGTTAACTCCTGCTCATAGCGGTCAACCTCTTCCAGGGTCCCGGCAGACAGCAAGGTTGTCGACAATGCCGAGGTTCTCAGGTAATTGGTTCTGAGCGTTTCCAGTTGTTCATTACCGAGCCTGATGTCGACGACCAGGCGCTGATAGTCAGTTTGCGACTGGCTCATGCCTAATTGCACATAGCCGAATACCCCGGAAATAACGAGCGCCACCAATAGAATCAATGCACTGAGGCGCACGCCAATCCCACTTAGCAGTCTGGACCACGACTTAGTGTTCATATAACCATCTCCCAGGCTCAACGAGCGCGCCCGGCATTCCAGGCTTCCAGTAAATCGTCGTAGCGGATGGTCTGCCCTGGGGGTTTTTCGTTGGCCAGTACCGCCTTCGGTGCACCAGGTTGAGATAGCCAGTAGTCAGCGCCTTCCGCATCGACAAGTCGCTCTATGTGCGGTCGACATACCTCGGTCTGTACCGTGCGCTGCATCGTAGACATCACCCGGTCTTGCTCGGTGGCTAGCTGATCCAGCGCTTCCTGTGGGGTTTTGATGCCAGATACGGCGTCAGCAATGTTGGGCCACCAGCGCTCGGACAACCTTGGATAATCCGGGACGTTGTTGCCGGTCGGAGTCCAGAACGCCCGGGCCGGGCTGCGATAAAACTCCACCAGACCACCAAGCCTGGGGGCCATTTCAGTCATCGCCCCGGAAGCCAGGTCTGAATCACGAATTGGGGTCAGTCCGGTCAGGGTCTTCTTCAGGGAGACGGTTTTCGAGACAGTAAACTGAGCGTACAGCCAGGCCGCTTGCTGGCGCTCAAGGCTCATGAAGCGGGGAATTGTCCAGGCACCCACGTCCTGATAGCCCAGTTTCATCCCCTCTTCCCAGTAGGCGCCATGGGGCGACGGGGCCATGCGCCACTTGGGTGTACCGTCGGCGTGAGTAACCGGCAGACCGGACTGCAACAAATCGTGGGTAAAGGTGGTGTACCAGAATATCTGCTGGGCAATGTTGCCATTGGCTGGCAATGAACCGGCCTGTTCGAAGGTCAGGCTCTGTGCTTCCGGGGGTGCGAATCGCTTTAGCCAGTCAATGTAAGTAGTCAGCGCGTAGACCGAGGCCGGAGCATTGGTGGCACCGCCTCGCGCTACGTGTGAGCCTACCGGACGGCAATCCTCCACCCGTATGCCCCACTCATCGACCGGCAATCCATTAGGCAGACCCGGGTCGCCGGCACCCGCCATGGAAAACCAGGCATCGGTAAAACGCCAACCAAGCGAGGGATCCCGTTTTCCGTAGTCTGAATGGCCATACACACGCTGCCCGTCGAGTTGTCCGACGTCGTCGGTGAAAAACTCGGCAATGTCTTCATAGGCCGACCAGTTGACGGGCACACCAAGGTCATAGCCATAACGCTCGGCGAATCGGGCTTGCAAGTCGGGGCGTTCGAACCAGTCATAGCGGAACCAGTAAAGGTTGGCGAATTGCTGGGTCGGCAACTGATAGATTTCCCCATCGGCGCCGCGCACGAAATCGAGGCCAATAAAGTCTTCGATATCCAGTGTCGGCAAGGTCACTGCCTCCCCTTCATTGGCCATAAAATCACTGAGTGACAGAATTTTTCCGGATCTGAAATGCGTGCCAATCGAATCGGAATCGTTGGCGAACAAATCAAACTCATTGGTACCGGATATCATTTGCAACCAAAGCTGGTGTATGACCTGATCTTCACGGGCGATGACATGATTAACCGTTATACCGGTGATCTCTGAAAACGCGCGGGCCAAAACCTCCGATTCATACTCATGCGTCGCAATGCCTTCACTCAATACGTTGATGATCATACCCTGCAGTGGTTCGGCTGCAGATCTGAACCAGTCAAGTTCGGCCCGCTGCTGCTCCCGGGTCAGGGTGGAGGGGGTGAATTCCTGGTCTATCCAGGTATCCAGAACATCGGCCAGGGTTACCTGGCAGGCACAGCACATCATCAGGACGGCCGCCCGAAAAAAGGAATGAGAATTGAACATGGGAATAACCTTCACTGTGTACCCGCTCGCACCGTATTGTTAGCACGGCAATGCAGGTTTTTATTGTTCGTTTTAGGTTAAGGCTTCCTGAGACTTGCGCTTCCATCACTACCTTCGACCGACACCAGGCTTCTGGTGTTATCGAAAAAGGGGCTGGAAACCAGCCCAAGGACTCAGCACTTGTGGGTACAAACGAGAGGGGGTTTCAGGCAGAAACCCCAGGCCGGGTGAATAGTCCGGCCGCCTCATTTGCATTAACTCTCGTGTCTAGTTGATCTGTCTGACAATGTTAAAATGAGGGTTTGCTCATACGGCGAGCAAACCCCAGTCCGTTACATCGTACCGGCAGCCATCCACTCAGCCATCATTTCATCATATGGCTGGGTACGGCCCTGCGGCTTTTCATTGTTCAGACGAGGCTTGGGTGCACCCGGCTGATCGAGCCAGTATTGGGCATCACGCTCTTCATTGAGGATTGGAGCATACTGCTCAAACACATTGGCACGAGCCAGACGACTCATGGTGTTATCAATCGCACCGGCCAGATTATCCAGTGCTTCCTGAGCAGAAATTTCACCACTAACGGCCGGTGCCAGGTTCTGCCACCACAGCGGTGCAAGCCGCGGATAGTCAGGTACGTTGGTACCAGACGGTGTCCACATGCTCTCATTCGGGCTGCGATAGAATTCAACCAGACCGCCCAGCTTGGGAGCCAGCTCAGTCATTTCATCGGAATTGATATCAGAACGACGAATGGGTGTCAGGCCGCGGATGGTTTTTTCCAGCGACACCGTTTTGGACACAGTGAACTGGGCAAACAACCAGGCAGCGGTACGACGGTCTTCCGGCGTGGAATCAAAGAAGGTCCAGGCACCTACGTCCTGATAGCCGACTTTCATGCCTTCTTCCCAGTACGGACCGACTGGCGATGGAGCCATTCGCCACTTCGGCGTTCCGTCGTCTTCCGTTACCGGCAATGACGGATCCGTCATGTCTGCCGTAAAGGCGGTGTACCAGAACGCTTGCTGGGCGATATTGCCCTGCGCCGGTACCGGCCCTGCTTCACCAAAGGTCATGCCCTGTGCTTCTGGTGGTGCATAGTCACGCAACCAGTCAACCATTTTACGCAGCGCGTATTCAGACGCGGGCGAGTTGGTAGCACCACCGCGGGTAACACTGGCACCAACCGGGTTGCCCTCTGCATTCACACGAATGCCCCAGTCATCGACAGGGTTACCGAACGGCAGACCCGGGTCGCCCATGCCGGCCATGGAGAACCAGGAGTCGTGGAAGCGCCAGCCCAGTGACGGATCACGACGACCATAGTCCATGTGGCCATAAACGGTTTGGCCGTCGATTTCGCGACCAGTGAAGAACTCAGCGATATCTTCATAGGCCGACCAGTTCAATGGCACACCCAGGTCATAGCCGTACTCGTCACGGAACGCCGCCTTCAGGTCTTCACGCTCGAACCAGTCGGCACGGAACCAGTAGAGGTTGGCGAACTGCTGCGTAGGTAACTGGTAGATCTTGCCGTCCGGGCCGGTGGTGTACTGGATGCCGATAAAATCATCCAGATCCAGGCCCGGGTTGGTAAAATCGCGCCATTCATTTTCCATTGCATCTGAAATGGCAATGGTCTTCCCGTAGCGCAGGTGCGTGCCGATCGCATCCGAGTCGTTGACGAAGCCGTCATAAATGCTTCGGTTGGACTGCATTTGCGTTTGCATGGTGTTTACAACGTCACCCTCGCCGATGATGTTGTGCGTGACTTCAATACCGGTAATTTCGGCAAAGGCTTCAGCCAACACGCTCGATTCATATTCGTGTGTTGTCAGCCCTTCAGCAACGGTACTGATCTCCATGCCCCGGAACGGTTCGGCGGCCTGAATGAACCACTCAAGTTCAGCAATCTGCTCTTCACGGCTGAGCGTAGAGCGCTGAAAGTTGTTATCAACCCAACGCTCGGCCGCTTGACGATACTGGTCTTCGGCCTGAGTGTGGGCAGCAATCAGGAAAGAACCTGACATAACTAGCGATAGGTACTTCATTTTTTTATTGTTCATGATGACCTCATTCTTGGTTCTCGAATTACATCCCTTTACTAACATCGTCCTTTCCTTTTGTTTCACATTGCTTCGGGTCAACCCCAGCGCATCAGTACGACTACCCAGACGACTGACAGAGCGGTTGCTACCAACACGTGAAACTCCGTAAACCCAACCATACCCAGATGAAAGAAAGCACTGGTCAGCAGACCAATAAACAGTCGATCACCCCGGGTGGTACTGATGGGCAAAAAACCCTTGCGTTCAATCGACGGCGAGAAATACTGCCACACCGTCATACCCGCCAGAATCACCGCTATTGCAGAGAAAAAGCCGGCTGTGGGTAAAGTCCAGACCATCCAGTTCATTGGAAGTCTCCTCAGGTACGGCCAAGAGCGAAGCCCTTGGCGACGTGGTTACGAACAAAGTAGATAACAAAAATGCCAGGCAAGATGGTCAGAACGCCGGCAGCCGACAACAGCCCCCAGTCAATGCCAGACGCCCCGGCCGTGCGCGTCATGATCGCCTGAATGGGCTGTGACTCCGTTGCCGTTAAGGTGCGTGCAAGCAACAGTTCTATCCAGGAGAACATGAACAGAAAGAAGGCGGTGACCCCAATGCCCGAGCGAATCAGTGGAATGTAGATCTTCAGGAAGAAGTTCCAGAACTTGTAGCCGTCGATGTAAGCCGTCTCATCAATTTCGATGGGTACGCCCGACATAAACCCTTCCAGAATCCAGACAGCCAAAGCCACGTTAAACAGACAGTGAGCCAGTGCTACGGCGATGTGCGTATCGAACAAGCCGATCGAGGAGTACAGCTGGAAGAATGGCAAAGCGAACACCGCCGGTGGCGCCATCTTGTTGGTCAGCAGCCAGAAAAACAGATGCTTGTCACCAACAAACTTATAGCGACTGAACGCATAGGCCGCCGGCAGTGCTACCAGCAAACTGATGGTCATGTTCATGGCCACATAGGTCATGGAGTTGATGTAGCCGCTGTACCAGCTAGGGTCGGTTAGAATGCGCTGGTAGTTATCCAGCGTGAAATTATTGGGAAAGAATGACAGCGCACCCAGTATTTCCTGGTTGGTTTTAAACGACATGTTGACCAGCCAGTAGATCGGCAGGATCAACAGTACCAAATAGATGGTCAGACCAATGCGTGACTTCATGGCAGAGTCTCCTTTGTACCGGGCACGAACATCGAATGAGGGGGCAGATTTCGACTTTGGCATCGAAGCACCGTTTGTCGTGGTCATCGTCATCTCAGCTATCCCCGGTCTTTTGCGTCGTCTTATCTTTTTGCATGTGCATGATGGTGGTGTAGAACACGAAGCTCACCGCCAGAATGATCAGAAAATAAATGATCGAGAAAGCGGCCGCAGGGCCCAGGTCAAATTGCCCGATGGCCATCGCAGTCAGTGCCTGGCTGAGGAAGGTGGTTGAACTGCCAGGGCCGCCCCCTGTCAACACAAAAGGCTCGGCATAGATCATGAACGAGTCCATAAAGCGAATCAGCACGCCAATAACCAGCACATTGGTCAGCTTGGGCAGTTGGATGTAACGGAACACGGCCCAGCGTGAGGCGCGATCAATACGGGCAGCCTGATAATAAGCCTCAGGGATGGCGCGCAGGCCGCTGTAGCACAACAAGGCAATCAGCGGTGTCCAGTGCCAGACATCCATCAAAATAATGGTCGCCCAGGCATCGCCTGAATTTCGTGAAATGTTGTAGGCATACCCCAGTTCACGTACCCCCCAGCCCATCAGACCAATGTCTGTGCGGGTAAATATTTGCCAGATAGTGCCCACTACGTTCAGCGGAATCAGCAGTGGTAACGACACCAGCACCAGCGACAGTGATGCCTGCCAGCCCTTCTTGGGCATCATCAGCGCCACCAGAATGCCAAGGGGCACTTCAATGGCCAGAATGGTGAAGGAGAAAATAAATTGCCGGACAAGCGCACCCTGCAATTGCGGATCGTTCAACATCGTCCGGTACCATTCTGTACCGGTGAAGAAACGGGTATTAGCGTCGAACACATCCTGAACCGAATAGTTCACCACCGTCATCAGCGGGATAACCGCTGAAAATGCGACGACAATGAAGACGGGCAGAACAAACAACCACCCCTTGTTACTTTCAATCTTATTCATGGGGAAGCTCCAACAAATATTCGTCGGCATAGACTTTGAGCCATTGCTCGGGAAAGCTGACGCGTGCTTTTTTATCCGGCACTTTCTGATCTTCGTGCAATCGTGCCTTCATCGGAATCGAGCCGAAGCGGAACGACATGATCCGGTAGGTACCCAGATCTTCGATATCCTGAATGGTGACCTCAAAGGCATCGTCATTGGCTTCTGTCCAGACATGGACAAACTCGGGGCGAATGCCCAGTTTGATGTTGTTAATACCGGACTGGCGCAAATGCGCGACCATCTCATCCGCTACCGGCATCAGCTGGCCTTCAAATTCAAGACCGCGATCAGTCAGCTCCGGCGTGATGAAATTCATGCCCGGGCTGCCAATGAAGTAACCGACAAAGGTATGCTTCGGGCTTTCAAACAATTCCCGGGGTGTACCGAACTGAACGATCTGACCTTCGAACATCAACGCGATCTTGTCGGCGAAGGTCGATGCCTCCAACTGATCGTGTGTTACATACACCATGGTGGTGTTGAACTGCTTGTGGATCTGCTTGAGCTTGCGCCGCAGCTTCCATTTCAGTTGCGGGTCAATGACCGTCAGCGGTTCGTCGAACAAAATGGCGGATACATCGTCCCTTACCAGGCCACGACCCATCGATACTTTTTGCTTCTGATCGGCACTTAGCCCTTTGGCTTTGCGGTTCAGCTGTTCAGTCAGCTCCAGCACTTCCGCCACTTCATACACCTTGGACTTGACCTTATGCTCAGGCACACCGATGTTGCGCAGTGGAAAAGCGAGGTTCTCGAACACCGTCATGGTGTCGTACACCACCGGGAACTGAAACACCTGAGCAATGTTGCGCTGCTCGGGTTTCAGTTTATTAACCCGGATATCGTCGAACAGGATGTCACCATCAGAAGGCTCCAGCAGGCCGGAAATGATGTTCAGCAACGTCGACTTCCCGCACCCGGATGGGCCCAGCAAGGCATAAGCCCCACCTTGCTCCCAGACATGCTGCATTTCACGAATGGCATAGTCTTCCGGACCTTTGGGGTTGGCACTGTAAGTATGCGCCAGTGACTTCAAGGTAATTTGCGCCATGATCAGGCCTCCACAAGTCGGGCGGGCGAGTGAACAAGCGAGCCCTGGGTATCGAAGGCATACAACTTGTGGGTCGGGAAATAGATTTTGATCTCCTGATCAACCTCGTATTCGTGGACTCCGGACAAATGCAGCACCAGCTCGAAGTGAGGGTTGCGCACGTGCAGGAAGGTCTCCGAACCGGACAGCTCGGCCAGATCCACTTTTACCGGCAGTTCAAGGTCGTCGTCGGAATGAGGCACCAGACCGATGTGCGAGGCCCGGACCCCGAACTGGTAATGCCCCGGCTGCAGCATTTTCAGATCATTGTTCAGTTGAAAGTGCACATCCTGATCAAAGGTGACTTCATTTTCTGTCACCTCACCCGGCACCACATTAATGGGCGGTTCCGAGAACATTTCTGCCGTGATGATATCGCGCGGCTTGTGGTACACCTGTGCCGTTGGGCCCATTTGCAGCAAGCGCCCCTCATGCAATACCGCTGTATTTCCGCCCAATGCCAGGGCCTCATTGGGCTCGGTCGTGGCGTAAACGGCAATGCAATTGCGTTCCTTGAACAGATTGCGCAACTCATCGCGCAACCCTTCGCGCAATTTGTAGTCGAGGTTGACCAGGGGTTCATCGAACAGGACCACCTGGGCGTCCTTCACCAGAGCACGAGCCATCGCCGTTCTCTGCTGTTGCCCCCCGGAGAGTTCCAGTGGCAGACGATCAAGCATGGACTCGATGCCCAGCATTTCAGCGGTTTCACGCACCCGCCTATCGAGCGTGCTTTTGTCCAGTTTGGCCAGGCGCAGCGGCGAGGCAATGTTTTCGTAAACGGTCAGGTTCGGGTAATTGATAAACTGTTGATACACCATGGAGATGTTCCGCTCGCGCACCGACACGCCGGTGACATCCACGCCGTTCATTAGAACCTTGCCCTTGGTTGGCCGGTCAAGTCCGGCCATCAGACGCATCAGAGTGGTTTTGCCGGAAAGCGTTCGCCCCAGCAATACGTTGAAGGAACCCGGTTCCAGTGTCAGATCGACATCCGAAATCCAGGTCTCTCCATCGACGACCCGTGACACGTTTTGCAGCGTCAATGACATGCTACTTACCCTTTGTCGTTATTGTTTGGTCTTGCAACCCCACTCACAGGTTGAGCGGGGTGGATAGCCTTATCGGCCTTTTGTTGTTATTTCGGTCTGAAACCGCTGTTGCTGGCCGGAATCCGGTCACTGCGTTTTTGGCTTGCCGCGGACAGATCAGATTCCGACATACTGTGATAGGAGTGTTACAAGACCCGTGCCAGAAGAAACGAAAATTATCGAATATTTTCCAACACCCTTATCTAATGGTGCTTCGCGCCCTATTTACCGCAATAAGCCCGGAAAAGCAGACGACCTGACCCTGCATCACCAGTGTTCAAAACTGTTCAAAGTGTTCAGACTGACCGTAAAAATGAACACTTTTGTGAACAACTGACCACACCTCGGCGTTACCTTGGCAGTGAGCCCCCTGTCGAAGCTGGCCCTCAATGCTGGGAGAACGTCAGCCTGAATCTGCCGATAGACGCCTATGAACACTGCTTCACAGTTGACTTGCCCGCAAACCAATGCAGAATGTTGCGCATGGCTTGTCGCTCCACCCTGGTAATCAGTGGTACCGGAGCCGGAAATGGACAAAAACGAACATTCAAGTCTGTCTAAACAACAACAAAACGCACAACCAAGTCCTGATTTCACAGGACATGAGAGTCTCGATACGAACACTAAAGATCACAAAGATGTGATTCAGGAATCGTGGTTCCGGTGTGAGCAGTATGGTCTGGAGCATGGTAGCCAGCCCAACTTTGCCACCTTACCGAAAGGGGAGCTCAAGGACCGGGTCGAACAGCATCACAGCTTGCTGGAGACAACGGAAAAAGAAGTCCTTCCGTACTACGAAAACATCCTGAGCAACTCATCTTGCATGATTGTTCTGGCCGACCGGCAAGGGCATGTCCTCAATACCTGGGGGCAATCGCGTTTCGGACCCGCTTCCGAACACGGGCTGGTGGGTGGCAATCAATGGACAGAGGTGGGGGTTGGCACCAACGCTATCGGTACCGCCCTGATCACCGGCCACGCCATTCAGGTAGGCCGGGACGAGCATTTCCTGCGTGCCAATCGCTTCATGGTGGGCTCGGCCTCCCCCATCTACGACACCAAGAATGACCTGGTGGGGGTTCTGGATATTTCCTCCGATGCCTACCTGCCGCAGGACCACACCCTGGGCATGGTTAAATTGATGTCGCTGAGTGTCGAAAACCGGCTGATTTATTCGGCGTTTCAGAAAGACCACTTTATACTCACCTTCAATACCAATGTCGTCAGTCTCGACAGCCACTGGTCCGGCATTCTGGTGCTCGATGAGAATGGCATCATCGTCTCGGCCAACCGGCGGGCCGAGGTCGTCCTGGCGCAGGATCTCGCCTTGTTGAACATCAACCAGGTCTTTGACTGCTCCATGCGGGAAATCAAGCACCACCCGCCCAACGCGCCGATGAAACTGCGTGCCATGGGCCGGTTTCAGATCTATGTAAAAGTCATCCCACCCCTGGCACCGGTCATGCGGGTGCCCGATTTCCGCAACCGGGCCGACTATAGCCCACCAGTCACCCCACTTGATGCTGAGGCACAGACCGCCCCTTTTGATTTGACGGCCTACACCGAACCAGACACAGGGCCAGAGGCGACAGAGCGCCAGGAAGTACAATTTCCAGCCCGGGAAATAGAGGCCGCCCAGCCGCAATACCCGCTGCCGCCTAATGTCATACCACTGGAGCAACTGGAACATGGGGACGTGCGGGTACGGCGGACGGTGCGCCAGGCGCACAAGATCATGGAAAAGGACATTCCAATTCTAATTCACGGTGAAACCGGCGCCGGCAAGGAAATTCTGGTGCGTAGCCTTCATTATCACAGCAGCCGGGCCAGTGAGATGCTGGTGGCGGTTAACTGCGCCGCCATCCCGTCGGAACTCGTCGAGTCTGAACTCTTTGGCTACGAGCGCGGCGCTTTCACCGGCGCTCAGAACAAGGGCTCGATCGGCCTGATTCGTCGCGCCCACCGGGGCACCCTCTTTCTCGATGAAATTGGGGAAATGCCACTGACGGTTCAGTCGCGACTGCTGCGTGTATTGCAGGAACGCATGGTTACCCCGCTGGGCTCAACCGAGGTGTTTCCAGTCGACATCAAGCTGATTTCAGCAACCAACCGGATTCTGAAGGACGAAGTCGCCGAAGGCCGGTTCAGGGAAGACCTGTATTACCGAATTTCCGGCCTCAATATCGAACTGCCCTCGCTGCGCGACCGGGCCGACAAGGCCGAACTGATCCGCTACGTTTTCGAGCGTTTGCGCCTGGAAGAACCCGCCCAGCCGCTGAGTGAGCACTTGCTTAAGATGCTGGTCAAACACCCCTGGCCCGGCAACATGCGCCAGCTGGTTCATGTTTTGAAAGTGGGCATGGCCATGGCCGACGGGGATGAACTGGAAGACTGGCACCTGCCCGACGACTTTTTCGATGAGCTCGACAGCCCGCACCAGCCGGGGAACACGCCAGAGGTAGAACCTCTGGAACGGCTAATACCCCGGTTGCTGAAAGAGCACCACGGCAATGTCTCCAAAACCGCAAAAGCGGCCGGGGTCAGCCGCAATACCGTTTACAAATACCGGGCCTGAACTCAATGCCTGGTTCAATCCATCAACGCTGATCGAACCGCGCGCTGCCAGCCAGACACCAGTCGCTTGCGCTGATCCGACTTCATGTCGGTATCAAAGGTGCGGTCTGCCTGCCACAATTCAGACAATTCCCGGGTCGACTTGTAAACTCCGGTCTGCAACCCGGCCAGCATCGCCGCACCCAGGGCGGTGGTTTCCGTAATGACCGGGCGGGTCACTTTAGAGTCGGTCACGTTCGACAGAAACTGCATCGCCCAGTTGTTCGCCGCCATGCCACCATCGATACGCAGTTCAACTTCGTCAATAGCGCCATCGTCGAGCATGGCACCCAGCAGATCGGCGGTCTGGTACCCGACTGACTGTAAACCCGCCGTCACGATGTGCTCAATGCCAGTATCCCGCGTCATCCCGACCAGAGCGGCGCGTGCATCCGGATCCCAATGCGGGGCGCCCAGTCCGGTAAACGCCGGGACCAGATACACATGCTGATCCGGCCCTACTTTTTCGGCCATGGCTTCGCTGTCAGCGGCGTGCTTGATGAAGCCCATTTTATCCCGCAGCCACTGCATGGTGGCCCCTGCCATGAAGATCGACCCTTCCAGTGCGTAGGTCACCCGGCCATCGATCCGGTAGCCAACGGTGGTCAGCAGGCGGTGCTTTGAATTGACCGGTTGCGAACCCGTGTTCATCACCATAAAACAGCCGGTCCCATAGGTGCTCTTGGTCATGCCCTTGTCGAAGCAGCATTGACCGAACAGCGCGGCTTGCTGGTCGCCGGCCACACCGGCAATGGGCAGCTCAATACCCACGACCTTCGGATCGGTAGTGCCAAAATCGGCGGCCGAATCCAACACCGTCGGCATCATTGAACGGGGCACACGGAACAGATCCAACAGCGCGGAATCCCATTGCTGGGTATGAATGTTGAACAGCAGCGTCCGCGAGGCATTGGTCGCATCGGTGACGTGGCGTTTGCCTCCGGTCATTTTCCAGATCAGGTAGGTATCAACAGTGCCGAACAACAGATCACCGGCCTCTGCCTGGGCCCGGGCGCCTTTGACGTTGTCGAGAATCCAGGCGACTTTCGAGGCGGAGAAATACGGATCCAGCAGCAACCCGGTTTTTTCATGCACCCAGCCTTCGGTTTTACGGTCCTGAAGCTCCTCACAGTACCGGGCTGTGCGCCGGTCCTGCCAGACGATGGCGTTATACAGCGGCTCACCCGTCTTGCGATTCCACACCAGGGTGGTTTCCCGCTGATTGGTAATGCCCAGCGCCCGAACCGTGCCATCGTGTTCCCCAGCCCTGGCAACGACCTTTTTCAAGGTATCGAGCGTCGACTGCCAGATGTCTTCTGGATTGTGCTCAACCCAGCCGTCATCTGGAAAGTGCTGTTCAAATTCCTGTTGCGCACTGGCCAGGCTGTCGCCCTGCCGATTGAAGAGAATGGTGCGGGTACTGGTCGTGCCCTGATCAATGGCTAGCAGTAAATCTGTCATAGGAACCCCGGATTCTGTAACGCCGTTATTTTCTTTTTTGTTCGATATTGAAGTTTATCCGCGCATAAACGAACTTTAAAGTGTTTTTCTGTGCTTTCTGCCTAGATATAGGTGTTGCGAAAATCAAGTACAGGCTGCCGGGTAGGCTTATCCGGGGAAGTCCGCAGCAAGGATGCTGCGGTCTAGGCCCCATGGATGGGTTCACGCCGACCCCGGGTAAGCCTACCCGGTGGCCTGAACGCACTCATTCCTACCAAGCAGAACCAACCTCCTTATTAAGTAGCCGAACACGTCACCCATCAAAGCGGATTCCCGGAACAGTGTGGTAACAGGCCATCAAAAACTCAAACCGAATATCAGGCAGAAAGTCGGTAGGACAACGTTAAGAACAGTGTGCTAAGGTACTTTCCGTTCGTCTGCTGTCGCATCTAGGAGTGTTCATGAGCAACCCCAAACATACCCTTTTCTGGATGACGGTCTACCTGCTGATCGTCGCTACCGTCTGTGCTCTGATTTATGAACCTCTCAAGTCCGCCTTTATGGCCAACTGGGTCTTTAATGCCCTCATTCTGGCCGTTTTGCTGATTGGTATTGGCCTGACCTACCGTCAGGTCCTGATTCTGCGCCCCGAATTGCAGTGGATTGCCCTGTTTCGAACCGGCCGCAGCGGCTTGTCTGTCAAGCAAGAACCGCGACTGTTAAAGCCGCTGGCGCGTCAGCTGGGTGAAGACTTCAAGCGCGACCGCTTTACCCTGTCGGCGCTGTCGCTGCGCACCGTGCTCGATGGCATTCGCTCACGGCTCGATGAATCCCGCGAGATTTCCCGCTATATGATCAGCCTGCTGGTGTTTCTAGGGCTGCTGGGTACCTTTTGGGGTCTGCTGGGCACCATTGAAGCGGTGGGCCGGGTAATCATCAACCTCGACATCGGCAATCAGGATTTTGAACAGGTTTTCGGCGAACTCCAGGCCGGCCTGTTGCGGCCCCTGGATGGCATGGGCACAGCCTTCAGCTCCTCCCTGCTTGGCCTCGGTGGTTCACTGGTGCTGGGTTTTCTGGACATTCAAGCCGGCCATGCCCAGAACCGTTTTTACGACAGTCTCGAAGAATGGCTGACGGGCCTGACCAACCTGATTGACGCGCGCGACCTGACCGAAGAGCCCGGCCTGCCACGGACCCAGAAAGCCCGTGAAGAATTGGCCGAAGAACTTCTGATCCTCGAAGAAGAAAATCGCCAGCTGAAAGAAAAGCTGGGCTTTTCTGACGACGACTGAACGGAGCCCCGCTGATGTTAGGCAGTCGCAGACGCGCTCAATCCACCGTCAATGTCTGGCCCGGCTACGTCGACGCCTTGTCGGCGCTGCTGTTGCTGGTCATCTTTATGTTGTTGATCTTCACGCTGGCGCAGGTATTTCTGGCTGAAACCGTCTCGGACCGGGATGCCGAACTGAACCGGCTCAATGCCCGCCTTGCCGAAATCAGCAATGCCTTGCGCCTTCAGGAAGAAAGCAATGAAGCACTGAACGAACGGCTGGTATCACTGCGCGCCCAGTATAACCAGAGCCTGCAACGCCAGGCCGGGTTAGAGGAGCAGGTAGCCGCGCTTGAAGAAACCATTGAGACCGACCGGGAAACCATTGAAGTCCAGCTACGGGAAAAAGCCGCACTGCAGCAGGATATCGTGACCCTGCGCGAATTGCGGGCCGAACTGGAACAGGAAATTGCCGGCCTGGTAACCCGCCTGAACCAAAGCGAGGAAACCGTCGATCAGTTGGAAGTCGAACTGGCCGCCCGGGATGAGCTGGTCGGTTCCCTGCGCGATCGCAGCCAGGCCCTGGAAGCCAGGTTGGCGACCGAAGAGGAGCGCACCCTACTCGCCCAGCGTGAGATCGAGGAACAGGAACTGCGCATTGAAGACCTGGTCGCCATCGCCAGCGAAGGCGAGGAAGCCCTGGAAGAGGAAAAACGCCTGTCGGCCCGGGCCCAGGCTGAGATTGACCGCTTGAGTCAGCAAATTGATGCCCTGCAAGCCCAGCTCAACCAGATCAGCACCGCTCTGGCACTGGAACAGGAATTGACTGCCGAGCAAGAGATTCTGCTGGCAGACCTGGGCGAGCGTTTAAATACGGCACTGGCACAGCGCGTTAACGAACTCGAACAATACCGTTCCGATTTCTTTGGCCGGCTGCGTCAGGCGTTGGCCAACAACCCCAACATCCGGATCGAGGGCGATCGCTTTCTGCTGCCTTCCGAGCTGTTTTTCGAGTCGGCTTCGGCGACGCTGGGCGCTGCGGGCCAGGGCGAACTGGACAAACTAGCCGATATTTTCGAAGAAATCGCCGCTGACATACCCGACGACATCAACTGGATACTGCGCATCGACGGCCATACTGACCAGCGCCCAATCAACACCGAGCGTTTCCCCTCCAACTGGGAGCTTTCCACAGCCCGGGCGGTGTCGGTTGTTCGCTATCTGGCACAACAGGGCATCGATCAGAACCGCATGGCGGCAGCAGGCTTTGGCGAACATCACCCGGTTGACCCGGCTTTCACCGAAGAGGCCTTTCAGAATAACCGGCGCATTGAGATCAAGTTGACCAATCGCTAAGGCGGCTTAAAGTCATCAAGCGGTTACTGCTTGCTACCGGAATGCAGACGTTCCTGCCACCTAACAGGCTGTTGAAATTCGAAGAATTTCAGTCGCCTGCTACCGGAACAAGGACGTTCCGGCAAAATTGATGACTGTAGAATCATTGATTTTGTGAGAGATTCAAAAATCGCAATTTTTGGTTCTCGTGTTTTGAAAAAGGCAGGAAGCCTTTCTCAACAACCTGCTAAAAAAAGCCAGACAATAGTCTGGCCAAGGGTCTTACACGGGTTCGGTTACAAAGACGGGCTCAACTGTTGTCGTCATCGTCCCAGTCATCCCAGTCGTCGTCGCTATCATCGTCGTCATCTTCGTCTGAATCCAGGTCGCCGTCGTCGTCATCGTCTTCACCGTAATCGGCCGATTCCTCGATGTTTTCCTCGATAACTTCATACACCTTTGACGCGTCATTTGAGCTGTCATCATCGTCCAGAAAAATCTCATTGCTTCCCTGCGCGATGCCATCTTCAAAACGAACGCCATCGCTATTGGTGTCATCATCGTCAAACCGGAACCAGCGTGCCATGCGGAACGCGACGATCAAATCCACTGAGCCATCAACGTCAAAGCCCAGACTGGAATCCAGCCCCGACAACTCGAAATCGTCATCATCGTCGTAGGTCAGTTTAAAGTCATACTCATTCACTGCCCCGTTTACTGGCGTATATTGCCCCTCAAGATAGAGGCTGTAATTTGCGCCCAGGTCTTCGAACCGATCCATCAGTGGCTGCCCGTCTGCACCCTTGTCATTACTGCGCAACGGACCGTACTCGATCTCGATGTCGTCGTATCGGCCCCGGGGCAAACTCAGCTCTGGCAAGTTGGGCGTCACCTCATTGGTGAGCAGATTAACCACAAAGGGTCCGACAAATTCGATCTCATCGTCGTCGCTGTCGTCATCGTCATCCTGATCATCGTCGTCGTCATCCTGCTCTAGCTCAATGGAGCGCACAACGATCCAGGCTTTGGTTAGGGTCAGGTCCCCCGCTTTACTGCTGTCCGGGTTGATGACGGGCAATACAACCGGTTCGCCCGCATCCCGCACCGCCAGAGAACGCGCTGTGTTCGCACTGTAGCTGGGTGCCGTGGCTTGAATATCCAAAGTGGCGCGTCCCAAACTGGTATCACCTCCCGGGTTGCAGGCTGCGAGCAAGGTAGTTGTACCGGCAATAACGGCCATCGTCAGCGGACGGGGGCGGTAAGACCGGATACCGCGATGCGTTGGCGTGCTGTGTTGTGTCTGTTTCAAGTGTGATGGTTTAGTCATAGTTATCACCTTCTGCTGTCTGCCACTCACGATCAATGTGATGCCCGATGGGCTGATTTGACTCGCAACCAAGCCTACGCCCCAGCTTTGTATGACATGTTTCAATACTGTACCGGGATTGTTGGCAAGCGTTCTCAGCCGGCGCCCGGACCGTTATAGTGGCGTCTCACTGAGGGCATTTGATGTTTTCGATATTCGCCAGAATTTACAGCACCTGGGTTGGCATCTTACTGATAGCCGGCCTGGCGTTGTTTGTGGCCGTCACACTGGTCAACGATGCCCGCTTCAAACATTTCTCAGACCCTTTGCTGAGTTCTGCCGCCCGGTTTGTGCAACAGGGGTACCAGCGCCAGGATACGGACGAACGCCGCCAGTCCTGGTTGGATCTGGTATCAACGCTGACGGGTACCAACTGGCTTGCAGCTGACAATCAGCTGCAGCAAGCCCAGTACAGTGATGTTGACTGGGGCAGCGAAACGGCCCGCTTCATCCATCCGCTTGATGACCGGCAGGCCGTTAGCGTCACCATCAGTGACTGGGAGCACCTGGCCACCGGTCTCGGCCTCCTAGTGACCAACGAGCTGTCGCTGGTCCCTGCTGCGCAACGGGAACAACGCCTGGCCGAGTTGAATGCCGATATGGGTATCGGCATTCAGCGCCTGGGCTGGCGCAATGAAGGCCTGGGGTTCGTGCTGGAACGCGATCTGGACAACGGACAGGTAGTGGTCGACCGGAATAACACCCTGAAACAGTTTTTTGTCTATGTACCGGCCGGTTCCGAGCAAGCGCTCAGGTTGGGGCCATTTCAGGAGTTTGTCTGGCTAACGCCCGATATGACGCTGATCTTGCTGATGGGTTTTCTAAGCATTACGGCTCTCGCGCTCTGGCGAGTGCTGAGGCCACTGCAATATCGTCTGACTCGCATGAACCAGGCCATCGACACCATCGCCGAAACGGGGACGTCGCCCGACCTGCCGGAAAAACAGAACGACGCACTGACCGAGATGTGGCGTCACATTCAGTCGATGGCTGATCGTCTGATTCAGCTAGCCGAACAAAGCCAGCAGCTGAACCAGGCGGTCTCCCACGATCTGAAAACGCCACTGGCCAGAATGCAGTTTGCGCTGGCGATGCTCGACCCGGACGCCCCTCTGACGGCGCAACTGCAAGCCGACGTCCGCGAATTGAATCAACTGATTGATGAATTGTTGCTGTACCATCAACTGAGCCAGCAAAAACCAGCCGGCGGTAGCGATGCAGACGCGGCCTATTGTTTTGTCAGCGATGAACTGAGCGACCTGGTTGATCGCATGCAACCGGGCAGTGGCACTCTTGAACGGGTACTCGACCCCATCAATCGCGGCAGTATCGCTGCCCACCACTGGCGTCGTCTGTGCCGTAACCTGATCAGTAACGCCCTTCAGTACGGTCAGGGACAGACGCGTGTCACGCTGAGCGCCCAGCCGCCACTGCTGGTGCTCACCGTTGAAGACAACGGCCCGGGGTTCCGGGGCATGAGCCTCGATGACGCCATTCAACCCTTCGTGCGTGGCGACAAGGCGCGCAATCTGAGCCATAACGGCCATGGCATGGGGCTCACCCTGGTCGCCACCCTGGTGCGTCATTACCAGGGTGAATTGACGCTCGGGCGCAGCGAGTTGGGGGGTGCCTCGGTAACGGTGTCACTCCCTGCTCTGACGCATCAGGCTGAGGTGGCATCATGATGGGCTGTAACGTGTGCACCCGTCTGCTTGAGGCCCTGGTGTTCATGCTCCTGCTGAACCTCGGCCCGGTTTTGGCCGAAGACGACTGGGGAGAATGGGACGACCTGCCCGACAACCTGCTTGAATCGCAAAACGATGTTCGTTCACTGGAAGATCTGTCGCAGCAACTGGACCAGTTGATTGCCGACCGGGCCGGCGCTTCAGGGTCCACTCAGGAGCGTCTGCTGGAGCGTTGGCTAAGCCAGCTTGCCCCCGGTGAACGTGAATCGCTGTCGCTCGATACGCTGCTGTCGCTGCCGGAAGACTGGACCGATGATCAGTTTGAAACCTGGTATGAATCACTGGGTGAAGACCCCGGGGTCAATAGCATCGACGACGATCTTGATGACGATGATGACGACGACGATCTGGACGATGATACCGAGATGGAAGAAAGCGAAATAGACGATGACAGGGATGAAGAGGACGAAGATGACAATGACACTGTTTAAGCATCTGCGACCTGCACTGTGGCTGCTGTTATCGCTGCCAGCCATTGCTATCGCTGAAACCGACTGGTCGGAGGAACTGACCGCCATTCAACAACTGCAGGCCGACGGCAACGTCGTGCAAGCCGTCATCGACCTGGAAGCCCTGCACAGCCAGAACCCGACCGCTGCCCGCCTGAAGCTGGAACTGGCGGTGCTATACTTGCAACTGAACCAGCCAGACACCGCCGAACGCTATCTGGCTGACGTTCTGGCCGACCCCGACTTACCGGTGCGGGTGCGCATCAACACCCAGGTGCTGCTGATACAGGCACAGGAGGCCCAGACAGTAAGCGACTATCAGTTCAGCAGTTATCTGGAACTCAGTGCCGGGCAGACTGAGCAGACGAACAGTGGCTATGCTCAGGTCGGCGGCCAGGGCCAGCTACTGCTGCCTAAAACCGTGTTCTATTCCACCCGGCAATCCTACACCGTGCGACCGCTGATTCAGGTGACGGCCTTGTCCCGCTATTACCCGGACAGAACCGATTCGCCCTGGCTTGGGCGACTGGAAGGCGGGTTTTCGGTGCGCAACCCCAGCGCCATAGTACAACTGACCCTGGGTTTGCAACACGACGACACCCTGGACGGCTGGCTCGGCCGGGCCGCCTTTGCACAAAGCATGGGGGCGTTTCGGGTACGCCTCGCTCACGATCAGTTCTGGCACGATCAGGGCCTCGAAAGCGACAGTCGCGCGGCACTATCGGCGGCGTTGGGTACGCGCAGCCGGGCGAGCCTGTTCTGGGAAGGCGAGCATCGCCGACTGGACGCAAACACCACAACAGACCATGATCTTGGGGTCGGCGTCAGTAGCGACTTTGCCACCTGGGAGACGGAATTCAACCTGGTGCAATCGCTGACCCGCGACCAGCTTGGTCTGGAGAACCGCATCATCTGGCGAGTTGCACCCGACTGGCGCCTGCGACTGCGAGTTGATCTTACCGACCTGACTGAGACCGATCCACTGAGCTATGCTGCATCGATCAGCCTGCGATGGACTCCATAGGAACCCGACCATGACGTTCTCCCACTCCAGTGACAAAACAACGACCAGCGAACCCGAGGCGAATCAGGCCAGCTATGGCCGACTGGTTCTGGTCGAAGACGATGTTGCCCTGAGCGATTTGACCCGACAATACCTCACCCGAGAAGGGTTCGAGGTGCAGACCGTCGCCGACGGCCTTCAGGCACCAGACCGTATTCAGGCCTGGGCACCGGACCTGGTGATTCTGGACATCATGTTACCGGGACAGGATGGCCTGGAAGTCTGCCGCCAGATCCAGCGTTTTTATCAGGGGCCAATACTGTTTCTGACCGCTCGTGGCGAATCTCTGGACGAAATTCTCGGGCTTGAACTGGGGGCCGACGATTACCTGACCAAACCTGTCGAACCCCGGGTTCTACTGGCGCGAATTAAGGCACATCTGCGTCGCAGCCGCCGTATCAAGGCGCCATCGGGCATCAGCGACGGTACCGTGCTCGACTGGCTCAACGTCGATAAACGCAATCTCAAAGTCACCTGCCAGGGCCGGGATGTTGAACTGACCCAACCCGAGTTCAACCTGCTGTGCCTGCTATACGATCAGCCTGGCGTGATTCACAGCCGTGATGACATCATGAAAGCACTGCGCGGCATTGAGTACGATGGGGTATCACGCACAGTAGACATTCTGGTATCCGGCATTCGTCAGAAGCTCGGGCTGGAGAACGCAATACGAACCGTGCGGGGCAAGGGTTACCTGCTGGTGGAATCCCCTTTCTGACCGGGCTACCGTGATGCTGATTTGTCAGCGCCGTGGCATTTTCATAAACTGAGCGGCCATCCGATCAACCGAGTCGCTCCATGGTTCACGCCATTGCATCACACCTGATGGGCGCTGTTGCTGCCCTGGCCCTGCTGGGCCATACCCTGTTTCTCGGGGTCTTTCTTTATATCTTTATCCTGCTGCGTTTGTTACTTCAGTTTCCGGCCGGGCAACGCTGGGTAAACCCTTGCATCACTGAAATCGCCGCTCTGTGGATGGGCGGTATTTTATGGTGGATGCGGCGAATGCAGAAAACCCGTTGGGACATTCAGGGATTAGGCCAGCTCAACCCCAGAGGCTGGTATCTGCTCACCGTCAATCACCAGTCCTGGGCCGACATTTTTGTGTTATTCCAGGCCTATCACCGCAAGATTCCGCTGCTGAAGTTTTTCATCAAGAAACAAATGGCCCGAATTCCTGTGGTCGGACAGGCCTGGTGGGCCCTCGACTTCCCTTTCATGGAGCGTCACTCCAAAGCCTACCTGAAGAAACACCCGGAGAAAGTCGGGCAGGATTTGCTGGCCACCCAACGTGCCTGCGAGAAGTTTTCCCAAATGCCGACCAGCGTGGTGAATTTTCTGGAGGGTACCCGCTTTTCACCGCTAAAACACGAGCAGCAGGCGTCCCCTTTCCAGCATTTGCTCAGGCCCAAGGCCGGCGGCATCGCCTTTACTATCAGGGCGTTGGGCAGCAAATTCAGCGCCCTGACCAACGTCACCATCGTCTACCCCCAGGGCGTCCCATCGTTTTGGGATCTACTGTGCGGGCGCATGAAGCATGTGATTATGAGAGTTGAAGAAATCGCCATTCCCGATCACTTCAGCCGGGGCGATTACCAGAATGACGATGCCCTTCGCCAGGAGGTGCAGGAGTGGGTACAGACCATCTGGGTTAGAAAAGACCGGCTCATGGACGCCTGCCTGAGCGATCAACGGCCAAACTAACAGGTGGGTTAACGCCAGCGTTCGGCCAGGGTGGTGTCACTCTGTCGCGCATCGAGCCAGCGCGAGGTACCGTCTGGTCCGGTTTCCTTTTTCCAGAACGGCGCCTCGGTTTTCAGAACGTCCATCACAAAGGCCGCACCGTCAAATGCTGCCTGCCGGTGGGGGCTGCTGACACCGACAAAGACTATCTGGTCGGCCGGGTGCAAATCGCCCACCCGATGCACGATACGAACCCGGTTCAGCGGCCAGCGCCCGGCCGCCTGCTCTGCCAGCTGCTGCAGTACCGATTCGGTCATGCCCGGGTAGTGTTCCAGATGGAGGCTGTGAACCGCTTCCCCCTCATTGAGGTCTCGCACCCGGCCAACAAAGAACACCACGGCGCCGTCATCGGTATTGTGAGAACAGAGGGCATCGTATTCCACCTGAACGTTAAAATCGTCCGAGCCAACGCGTACGTCTATGGCCGTTGTTCGCATGACTCAGCCTCCGGTTACGGGTGGAAACAGAGCGACTTCGTCGCCGGGTTGAAGCGCTACATTGGACGAGGTCATGCTCTGGTTCACTGCCGTCATCAGCTTACCCTGCAGTGCCGGTTGCCACTGAGGATGCGCCTTGACCAACCAGTCAAGCAGTGCATCGAGGTCGGGCACTACCTCAGCCGGAATGTTGAGACTGGAGACCCCCAGCTCTTCTCGCAAACGGGCAAAAAACTTTACCTGAACCGGTTCAGACATCAGCAACCTCGTCCGCTGTCCAGTAACCTGTTTTGCCGCCCTGTTTCTCCAGCACCCGAACGCCTTCAATGCACATGCCCGGGTCGACCGCCTTGACCATGTCAAACAGCGTGAGGGCGGTGACCGACGCGGCGGTCAGTGCTTCCATCTCGACCCCGGTCTTGCCATCGAGCTTGCACCGGGTTTCGATGCGCACGCGCCCTTGCGCACGCTGCAGTTCAAGCTCGACGCCGATCTTGCTGAGCATCAGCGGGTGACACAGAGGAATCAGTTGCGACGTCAGTTTGGCGCCCTGAATACCGGCCACCCGGGCCACTCCGAAGATGTCGCCCTTGTGGTGACCGCCCTGTTCGATCAGCGTCAGCGCGGCCTCGTTCATGGTCACAAAGGCTTCAGCTCTGGCTTCACGCTGCGACACCGCCTTGCCGGAGACATCGACCATGTTGGCCTCACCCCGGTCGTTCAGGTGACTGAATTCGCTCATGAGACCACCGCCTTCAACTGCCCGACGAAATTACAGGGCTTGTGCGTAGAGTCGAGTTGTTCGCGAATGATGCCTTCCCAGCCGGTTCGGCAGGCGCCAGTTGAACCTGGCAAACAGAACACCAGCGTACCGTTGGCAAGCCCGGCCAGAGCCCGGCTCTGTACCGTCGAGGTGCCAATTTCCTGATAGGAAAGCTGCCTGAACAGCTCGCCAAAGCCTTCTATGTGCTTATCGAACAGGGGTGCCACGGCTTCCGGCGTCGAATCACGACCGGTAAAGCCGGTGCCTCCGGTCATCAGTACCACCTGGGCATCGACCGAGGCGATCCAGCGGGACAGGTGGGCCCGCAGTTGGTATACCTCGTCTTTTTCGATCATCGTTTCAATGACCCGGTGCCCAGCCGCTTCAACGGCGTCTGCCAAGTACTGACCGGAAGTGTCATTGTGCGGGCCGCGCGTATCAGACACCGTTAGCACCACCACGTTCAGGGCTTGCGACGATGGGTTTGTCTCCGGGTTTATCGGCTTAGTCACCGGTCTCTCCTCTGGGCATGCCTGGCTGTTTGCGCTTCATATCAGGCAGTGCCTGAAACGCAGCCCAGTCTTCAGGCGTATTTAGGTTGAGGCGGTCGCGTTCATCCAAAGGCTCAGTGAGCCACCGCCCATTAAAATGTGACATCAGTGCACGCAGGGACCTGGGACCATCTGGCTGATTCAGCCAGGTGGCCAGTGTTTCCCGGAGTGCTTCTGTGGCTGGCACAGCCAGCGGTAGCGGTGCATTGCTGTAAGCCACGGGGAGTGACCCGGCCTTCATGCATTGCGCCAGCCGGCGCAAGCGGTCCAGCGGTAGCGCGGGCATATCCACCGGTATGACTAGCCAGAATGAGGCTTCAGGGTGGTGCCTCAGTGCGCTGTACAGTCCGGCCAGGGGGCCCCGAAAATCGGGCCAGGCATCGGCGATGCCGTCTGGCCCGCTGTGCCAGACCGGCAAGTCGAGTGCGGCCAGACGCTGTTGCTGCCAGTTCAGCAGCGTGGTATCCGCCATCGGCAGCTGCGCCTTGTCGGTACCCATGCGTCGGCTGCGGCCGCCGGCCAGAATCAGCACGGCCCCCTGTTCAGTCATGACTGTCCACCGCCGTCAGCCCCCGATGATGCTCAAATTCTGGGTGCCACCGGTTTGGCCCTCGTGCAGCAAATGACTCGGCGCCTTGTGCCTGAGCAACGCTGTCAGCTTGTCTTGCAGTTCCGTCGTGGCCACATGGGGTTGCATCCAGGGGCGAACGTCCAGCCCACCGTCTGAAAACAGACAGAGATGCAGCTTTCCCGTTGAAGAAATGCGCAGCCGGTTGCAACTGGAGCAGAAATCCTGACTGTAAGGCATGATCAGGCCAATACGACCCTGATAGTCCGGGTGCCAGAATTCCTCGGCAGGCCCGGCATCCCGGCGCCGCTGCACGGCTTGCCAGCCTGCGGCGAGCAACTGCTGTTTCACGGTCTGGCCGCTGATGTGATGCTCGCGAAAGAAAGCCGGGTGGTCGCCAGTCTCCATGACCTCGATAAACCGCAAGGTGACCGGAGTGGTCTTCAGCCAATCCAGAAAGGAAGCCAGTTGATCGGGCAAGCCACGCATCAGCACAGCATTGACCTTGACCGACACGCCCTCTGCCAGCGCTGCTTCCAGCCCACGCAGAATTTCCGGCAGGCGGTTATGTCCGGTTATGGAATGAAATTCGGCTGGGTTCAGGCTATCGATGGAGACATTCAACTGGTTTAACCCGGCCTGGCGCCAGCGGGCAATACGTTCCGCCAACCGGTAGCCGTTGGTCGTGAGCGCCACGGTCCGGATACCCGGCGTTTGGGCAGCTGCGCTGATGATCTCCGGCAGATCACGGCGCAGGCCCGGCTCGCCGCCCGTAATACGGACCTTTTCAGTGCCAAGGGCCGCAAAGGCCGTCAGCGTCTGGCGGATTTCGGGCAACGTCAGGAAAGACTGATCAGGTTTGCCCTGATAGCCATCCGGCAGGCAGTAGGTGCAACGAAAGTTGCACACATCGGTTACCGAAAGCCGCAGGTAATAGAACCGGCGGCCCATCGCGTCTTCTAACATGCATCACCTTTCCAAGTCGGGAGGCTGACGCGTTTCCGCGGCAACCCTGTTGTTCTTCACAGTAGGTGTCGAACAAGGCCCTGGCGTCATATCACACTTGACGTAGACCACCAGGGCTCGGTGGTTTGATTTTCAGAGTATTACGCTGCTTGTTTGTCGCCTCCACTCACTGGGTGAGCGTGTTAATCAGGTTGCTGGAATCATACTCAGGCCACTGCCGGTGCACAATGGCCTTAGTGCTACACATACTTCAGGCCTTCCTCCAGAGCCTGCTCTGGCGTCATCTCCCTGGGTGGCATGTGCAACCGCTGGCGTACGTCATCGCCCTGGCACGATTCCAGGTGTACGTCGAAGCCCCACAGCCGGTGTACGTGCTTGAGCACCTTATCGGCGTCTTTGTCGAGCGGTACGTTATTGTGCCGGGTGTGGCGCAGTGTCAGCGAACGGTCACCGCGCAAATTAACATCCACGACCTGGATGTTGGGCTCGCGCATGCTCAGGTTGTACTGTTCTGCCAGCATCGCCCGCAGTTTGCGATACCCTTGCTCGTCGTGGATCGCGCTGATCTCGTACTCGCTCTCGTCTTCATCGTCGTAGACCGCAAACAGATGCATATCGCGCATGACCTTGGGTGACAGGAACTGCTGAATGAAGCTCTCGTCCTTGAAGTTCTCCATGGCAAAGTGCAACGTATCGAGCCAGTCCTTCCCCGCCAGATCCGGAAACCACTCGCGGTCTTCATCGGTCGGGTGTTCACAAATGCGTTTGAGATCCCGGTAGATGTTAAAGCCCAGGGTGTAAGGGTTCAGCCCGGAATAGTATTTTGAATCATAGGGCGGCTGGTACACCACGGCGGAATGACTGGCCAGAAACTCCATCATGAAACCTTCGGTGATGTACCCCCGATTGTACATCTCGTTCATCAGGGTGTAGTGCCAAAAGCTGGCCCAGCCCTCGTTCATCACCTGTGTCTGGCGCTGGGGGTAAAAATACTGGGCCAGTTTGCGCACAATGCGCACCAGCTCACGTTGCCAGGGTTCCAGCAAGGGGGCATTCTTTTCAATGAAGTACAGGATATTTTCCTGAGGCTCCGACGGGAAGGTGCGACGCTCCTGCTGGGTTTCCTTGCCCTCCGGTACCGGTATGGTGCGCCACAGCAGGTTCACTTGCTGTTGCTGATAGGCCTCGCGCTCTTCCTGGCGGGAGAGCTCTTCGGCTGCTGAAATCGGGGATGGCCGCTTGTAGCGGTCAACGCCATAGTTCTGCAGTGCATGGCAGGAATCCAGTATCCGCTCGACCTCACGCACGCCGTAGCGTTCTTCGCACTGGGTCACGTACTGTTTGGCGAAGACCAGGTAATCGATGATGGCGGTCGCATCTGTCCAGGTTTTGAACAGGTAGTTATTTTTGAAAAACGAATTGTGGCCATAGCAGGCATGGGCAATCACCAGTGCCTGCATGGGCATGGTGTTCTCTTCCATTAGATAGGCGATGCACGGGCTGGAATTGATCACGATCTCATAGGCCAGGCCCATAAAGCCACGCTGATAATTCTGCTGGGTCTGCAGGAACTGCTTGCCATAAGACCAGTGGTGATAGCCCAGTGGCATACCAATGGATGAATAGGCATCCATCATCTGTTCCGAGCTGATGATCTCGATCTGGTTGGGGTAGGTATCGAGCCGGTATTCCTGGGCGATCTGGCTGATCACCTGATCGTATTCCTGTATCAGCGGGAAAGTCCATTCACTGCCGGTCGATATAGGCTTCTGTGTCATGTGGTTTTCCTCTGAAACAACTGGCGGAAGACCGGATAGATATCGGACGGATCAATAATCTGCTCCATCGCAAATTGTTCCGGAAACGCGGCCTGAACATCTTCATAGGCATGCCAGAGCGCCTGGTGGTCTCGCGGTGTGATTTCGATATAGGAGTAGTATTGCACCAGCGGCATGATCGCCTTGGCCAACAGCTCACGGCACTGGGGCGAATCGTCATTCCAGTTGTCGCCATCGGATGCCTGGGCCGCGTAGATGTTCCAGGCATTGGACGGGTAGCGGTCGTTTATCACCTCGCCCATCATTTTCAACGCACTGGAGACAATGGTACCGCCGGTTTCACGGGAGTAGAAAAACTCCTCCTCGTCCACTTCCTTGGCACTGGTGTGATGCCGGATAAAGACGACTTCAATTTTCTCGTAATTGCGCCGCAGAAACAGGTAAAGCAGCAAAAAGAAGCGCTTGGCCATGTCTTTGGTGTTCTGAGTCATGGAGCCGGAGACGTCCATCAGGCAGAACATGACGGCGGCATTACTGGGCACCGGCACCCGTTCGTTGCGGTTAAAGCGCAGGTCAAAATCATCGATAAAGGGCATTCGGCGGATCTTTTGATCCAGTCGTTCAATTTCCTCCTGCCAGGCCAGCAAAGAGTGGCCATCGCGCAAAACTTCCTCTTTCTCCATCTCTTGCTCAACCAGTGCTTTGAGCGCTTTCAGCCGACGCCGGGATTTACCGCTGAGGGCAATACGCCGGGCATGGGCGTTGCGTAATGAGCGGACAATATTTATGCGGTTGGGCACACCCTGGCTGGTAAAACCGGCATGGCGATAGACATGATCGCTCATTTCCTTGAGTTCTTTGCGCACCAGATTGGGCAATTCCAGATCTTCAAACAGGAACTCGAGAAATTCATCCTGGGTGATGTTGAAGGTGAAGTCATCCAGCCCTTCCCCGCTGTTGCCAGCCTCTCCACTACCCTGCCCCTGGCCACCGCCGCCGCCCTGTGGCTTGCGAATACGGTCACCGGAACGGAATTCCTTGTTACCCGGGTTGATGATGTTGCGCTTGCCGCCCCGGCCATGGCCGAAGACCGGCTCGGAAATGTCTTCCGAGGGAATGGAAATGGATTCGCCGTGTTCCATGTCGGTGATTGAGCGCTTGTTCACCGCTTCGTTCACCGCCTTTTTGATGTGCTTGCGATACCGTTCCAGGAACCGCCGACGATTAACCGCACTCTTGTTCTTTCCATTTAACCGACGGTCAATCACGTAGGAATTCATCATACTGTGACCTCTGTGTGTCGGGCTGACCGGGTTGGCCGGCTGGCGGGCAAGGGTGTTGTCTGCTGGCCAGCCGGTTCGATAACGATCAGGACGACTTGCGCACTCTCAAATACCATTCGCTCAGCAGACGTACCTGCTTCTCGGTGTAGCCACGGTTGACCATGCGCCGCACAAAATCCTGATGTTTCTTCTCGTCATCGGTCGATGACTTGGCCGAATAGGAAATCACCGGCAGCAGATCTTCGGTGTTCGAGAACATCTTCTTCTCGATGACTGCACGCAGCTTCTCATAGCTCTGCCAGCTCGGATTGCGACCCTCGTTGTTGGCACGGGCGCGCAACACAAAATTGACGATCTCGTTGCGGAAGTCTTTGGGGTTGGAGATGCCTGCAGGTTTCTCGATCTTTTCCAGTTCTTCGTTCAGCGCCGCCCGGTCCAGAATCTCACCGGTTTCCGGGTCGCGGAACTCCTGATCCTGTATCCAGAAATCAGCATAGGTGACGTAACGGTCAAATATATTCTGGCCGTATTCGGAATAGCTTTCGAGGTAGGCAGTCTGAATTTCCTTGCCGATAAAATCCACATAGCGTGGCGCCAGGTATTCTTTCAGGTGCGCCAGATAGCGATCATGCACTTCCTGAGGGAACTGCTGCTGCTCAATCTGATCTTCCAGCACGTAGAGCAGATGCACCGGGTTGGCAGCCACCTCGGTGGCGTCGAAGTTGAACACCTTCGACAATATCTTGAACGCGAACCGGGTCGAGAGACCGTCCATGCCTTCGTCGACACCGGCGGAATCTTTGTACTCCTGAATGGTTTTGGCCTTGGGGTCTGTGTCTTTCAGGTTTTCGCCGTCGTAGACGCGCATTTTCGAATAGACGTTGGAGTTCTCGGGTTCCTTGAGTCGTGACAGCACCGAAAATTGGGCCAGCATTTTCAGGGTGTCCGGTGCACAGGGTGATTCCGCCAGTGAACTGTTTTCGATCAGCTTGCGATAGATATTGATTTCTTCGGTGACCCGGGTGCAATACGGCACCTTAACGATGAACACCCGGTCCAGAAAGGCTTCGTTGTTCTTGTTGTTACGAAACGCTTTCCACTCCGATTCGTTACTGTGCGCCAGCACCGTACCCGAGAAGGGAATGGCACTCATGCCTTCAGTGGCGTTGTAGTTACCTTCCTGGGTGGCGGTGAGCAGCGGGTGCAGCACCTTAATCGGCGCCTTGAACATCTCGACAAATTCCATCAGGCCCTGGTTTGCTTTACACAGGGCGCCAGAGAAGCTGTAGGCGTCCGGGTCGTTCTGGGGGAAATCCTCAAGCATGCGGATATCGACTTTACCGACCAGTGCTGAAATGTCCTGGTTGTTCTCATCACCCGGTTCAGTCTTCGCAACCGCCACCTGATCGGTTATGGATGGAAACAATTTCACCACCCGGAACTGACTGATGTCGCCCCCATACTCATGAAGGCGCTTAACCGCCCAGGGCGACATGATAGACCGCAGATACCGGTTGGGGATGCCGTACCGCTCTTCGAGAATAGCGCCATCTTCATCCGGGTCGAACAGACTGAGCGGGCTCTCGTACACCGGAGAGCCTTTGATAGCATAGAACGGGACTGTCTCAATCAATTGCTTCAAGCGCTCAGCCAGCGACGATTTGCCCCCGCCCACCGGGCCCAGCAAATAAAGAATCTGTTTCTTCTCTTCCAGCCCCTGAGCAGCGTGACGGAAATAGGAAACGATCTGTTCGATCGGCTCTTCCATGCCATAGAATTCTTCAAAGGCCGGGTACCGCCGGATGATTTTATTGGAGAAAATGCGGCTCAGCCTCGAGTCTTTGGCGGTATCGATGACCTGAGGCTCGCCAATGGCGGCGAGCATGCGCTCGGGTGCCGATGAGTACGCCATCGGGTCCTCTTTGCATAGACTGAGGTACTCTTCGAGGGAATACTCCTCCAGCAACCTGGCTTCGTAACGTGACTGAAAGTGCTTGAAAATATCCATGAACGACCCCCTAAAACGCTATCAATTAGGCTCTTTCCATGAGCGATGTCTATCATGCTTCAGTGTTTATCAATCCACCGGTTTCCTAGCTGCAAAGTACGCGCCAGTGTATGAAACCAGACAGGTTAAGATGAGGTACCGGCCACCCGGCGTACTCCGTTTTTTGCAATGAACAGGCGAAGAAAGATGAACCCGGGCTGAATGCATTTCGAGCCGGAGGTTTCTGTCTTCTTACCTTCTTAAGGTTAGTCCAGACGCCGTGCAATGGCAGGCAAATAGCGGATTTTTTTGAGAATTTACAGTTGGATAGCAAAGCTGCAGGTGGGCTTTTACCCGTGCAAGTCAGACGTAAACCGTCGTCTGAAGCTGCCAGTCGACGGGTGTTTGACGGGTGCCACGTAAATAGGCATTTGCCTTCGAAAAGTGCCCGGATCCAAACCAGCCCCGATGTGCTGACAAAGGCGATGGATGTGGAGCCGTCAGAACACAGTGACGCTGACGGTCAATCATTTGACCTTTCTTCTGGGCGTAGCTGCCCCACAACATAAACACCACGTCGTTCCGATTCCGGTTAATGTGATCAATCACCGCATCGGTAACGGCTTCCCAGCCTTTTCCCTTGTGAGCATTGGCCTGGCCCTGCTCAACCGTCAGTACCGCATTCAGCAGCAATACGCCCTGTTGCGTCCAGGGCGTCAGATCGCCGATGTCAGGCGGACTGAACGGTACATCACTGCCCAGCTCCTTGAAGATATTGCGCAAGCTGGGTGGAAACCGAACCCCGGTAGGGACTGAAAAGCTCAGCCCTTGTGCCTGGCCTGGGCCGTGGTATGGGTCTTGCCCCAGAATGACGACCTTGACCTGCTCGACCGGGGTGGCATTGAGCGCTCTGAACACAGACTCGGCGGGGGGATACAGCTGTGCACCCTGTGCCGCACGCCGGTTAAGCCATTGAACCAGAGTGCGCTGTTGCGGCTCGGCGAGAATGGGGGCAAGCGCTGCCCGCCAGCCCGGGTCAGTCAGGGCGACGTCGGGGTCCAGGGTCCAGCCCGATGCTGTTGAATCCGTTTGCACCACCGGGTCAGTCCTGGGCAATGCGGATCAGCGCGCGACGCTGAATCTTGCCGGACAACATGGCGTCGATACGGGGCCCCAGTTCATCGAGCGTCAGGGTGTCACACATCGAGCTTAGCAGCGGCAGCTTCCACAGACCGGCATACTTGGCCAGCACCCGGGTGCGAGCATCGAGTGGCGCATCGGCACTGGCGACACCCAGCAAGTTCACGCCTCGCAGAATAAACGGGAATATATCGGCGGGAAGCGCCGTGCCACCCACAATGCCACAAGCCGCTACTGACCCGCCAAAACGCAAGCTCTTGAGAATATTGACCAGAGTGTGTTCCCCGATAGTATCGATGGCACCGGCGAACTGAGCCGGTCGCAAAGCCTTCGGGTCCGGTTCGCTGAGGGCTTCCCGGGGCAGTATGTCGGTTGCACCCAGCTGTCGCAGCCAATCGTGGGCATCAGTCTTGCCCGTAACGGCAGTCACCTTATAGCCCAGTGTCGAGAGTAAATGCACCGCCAGGCTGCCGACACCACCCGTTGCGCCAGTAACCAGTATGGGCCCGTCGTCGGCACGGACACCGGTTTCAATCAGTTTTTCAAGGCAATAGGCCGCAGTTACCCCGGCAGTACCGAGCCGCATGCTGTCAGCCATGCTCAGACCGGTTGGCAGAGTCACCACCCAGTCGGCCGGCACACAGACGTAGTCGGCAAAGCCACCCTGGGTGTTCATGCCCAGATCAAAACCGATGACGGCGACTTCAGTCCCCGGCTGAAACTGACCGGACCGGTCGCGTTCAACGACCCCTGCAGCATCGATGCCGGGCGTATGGGGGTAGTAGCGGCTCACGCCCTTGTGGCCGTTTGCAGACAGCGCATCCTTGTAGTTCAGCGACGACCAGTGCACCCGTATCAGGACATCGTGATCGGGCAGTTCGCTCATTGCCCGATCTTCAATGGCGCGAGTCACCCCTTCATCGGTGAGATGTATTCGTAATGCTCGATAAATGGTCATGGTTGCCCCCTGCCTGTCTGCTGCGGATACCGGAACCGAGACGCCCCGGAAAGAATCAGTCTACCCACATACTGGTTGAATGGGTTATACCGCTTTAGTCGCCCTCAAACTCGCACAGAGCACGAACCGTATAACCGGTACGCCTCAGCGTCTGGCTGCCACCGAGGTCGGGCAGATCGACAATGGCGCTGCATTCAACCACCTCGGCCCCCAGCCGCTGTACCAGCGAACAGGCCGCAACCAGAGTGCCACCGGTGGCAATGAGGTCATCGATCACCAGCACACGCTGGCCCGGCTTAAGTGCATCAGCATGAATTTGCAATACCGCCTGGCCATATTCCAGCTCATAGGCTTCTTCCAGAGTGTCAAACGGCAGTTTTCCCTGCTTGCGTACCGGCACAAAGGCGGTATTAAGCTGATAGGCCAGTGGCGCACCCAGAATGAAACCACGGGCATCAATACCAACCACGGCATCGATTTTATAATCGAAATACCGGTGTACGAAGGCATCGATCAGCTGACGAAACACCCGAGCGTCAGACAACAGCG
Organism: Saccharospirillum sp.; assembly: GCF_039982735.1. Lineage (GTDB taxonomy): Bacteria > Pseudomonadota > Gammaproteobacteria > Pseudomonadales > Natronospirillaceae > Saccharospirillum. Next base: position 51,950 of record NZ_JBDWXV010000015.1, read on the forward strand.
TGGTGATGTCACGAAACTGCACCCCAGGCTTCGGCCAGTCCGGCACGGTGCGAATGTAAGCTTTTGGGTCAAACAACCCGGCCTGATTTTCGGTGTTCTGTACAGAGTTATTTAGCACTGACGATTCCACTTCACATAAAAAACGGGGCCATTGTAGCGGCCCCGTTTTGTTTTCGCGATGCTTCTGGCGAGCTCAGCCCGCCAGGCCGTTACAGGAAGACGTACTTCAGCAAGGCAGCACCGGCAATGATGTAAACGCTAATGTTCACGTCTTTCGCCTTGCCGGCGAATACTTTGACCACAGCATAAGTGATGAAACCGGCCGCGATACCTTCTGCAATGGAATAAGTCAGCGGCATCATGACGGCTGTCACCACGACTGGAGCAGCTTCGGTCAGGTCTTTCCAGTCAACACTGGAAATCGATGAAATCATCAGCACCGCTACGAACAGCAGGGCCGAGGCCGTCGCGTAGGATGGGATCATTTGGGCCAGGGGCGAGAAGAACAGCGCCAGCAGAAACAGTACAGACACGGTCAGCGCAGTCAGGCCAGAACGACCACCGGCAGCGATGCCGGCACCACTCTCAATGTAACTGGTGGTGGTCGAGGTACCCAGCAATGAACCCGCAACAGAGGCCGTACTGTCTGCCATCAGTGCCTTGCCCAGCCGCGGCAGCTTGCCGTCTTTGTCAAGCAGTTTGCCTTCTTTGGCAACGGCCACCAGCGTGCCCGAGGTATCAAACACATCCACAAACAGGAACGCCAGAATGACGGCGATCAGGCTCAGTTCCAGGGCGCCAAGAATATCCAGCTGGAAGAAGGTGGCACTGAGGCCCGTCGGCATCGAAACCAGGCCGTTGTATTCAACCAGACCGAAAAAGAAGCCGGCAACCGTGGTGGCCAGAATACCTATGATGACGCTGCCGGTAACGCCCCGGTGGTGCAAGGCTGTGATCAGTGCAAAACCCAGAAACGCCAGAATCACCTGCGGTGAGCTCAGATCGCCCGGGCCAACCAGAGTGGCGTCGTTGTTGACCACCACGCCCGCACCCTGCAAGCCAATAATGGCCAGGAACAAACCAATACCAACGGCAATGCCGGTTTTCATCGACCCGGGAATGGCGTTGATGATCCACTCCCGTACTTTGAAGGCACTGAGCAGCACAAACAGGATACCGGACCAGAACACACAGCCCAGCGCCACTTCCCAGCTAACGCCCATGCCCATCACAACACCAAAGGTGAAGAAGGCGTTGAGACCCATGCCCGGGGCCAGTGCCACCGGGTAGTTAGCCAGCAAACCCATGATGCCGGTGCCCAGGGCAGCGGCAATACAGGTAGCCACAAACACAGCGTCGAACGGCATGCCCGTCGCCGACAGGATGCCCGGGTTCACGGCGATGATGTACGCCATGGTCAGGAAAGTAGAAATACCCGCAAGCACTTCGGTGCGAACATCGGTTCCGAGTTCTTTCAGCTTGAAGAATTGTTCCAGCATGATGATTCCTATTATAGGCAACCCAAACGGGCGTCCGTACGAACGCAGCCAAATGGTCAGTCGCCTTGTTTTTATGGTTTTCCGTAACAGCGGTCATGGTGTGTAACCACTGTGGTGTTTTGTAACAGCGGCGATTTTCGCAGACTTTACACGCGCAAGCACCTCTGGACCGTTCGGTCAGAATTTAACTTAGCAGATGCCGTGCCAGGAGGGAGGATTATTTGATAACTCAAGTTTCGGAGTTCGCTGAGGTGACAAGCGGCGGGTGCCGGGGTTGCCCCTGTGGGGTAGTCCGCAGCAGGGATGCTGCGGTCTAGGCTCCATGGACGGATCCACACCGACCCCACAGGGGCAACCCCGGTAGCCGCTGCGGGCCAATGCCACTTAGCCGCCCCGAACTCCGAAATTTGAGTTATTCACAAGGAAGTTAACCCGGCCTGCTACAGGCAGGCTGGGTTTATTAGACATATCAAGGATGCAGTTTCAGGGTTTCCAGGGTGCGCTGACGTACCTCTGCCAGCAAGTCGGCGTCGTTAATCAGCGACTTGCCGTAGGAAGGCACCATCGTCTTCATCTTCTGCTGCCAGCCCGCATCGCTCATGCGCTCTGCAAAGCAGGTTTCAATGATGTTGATCATAGTCTGCGCCGCTGTGGATGCGCCCGGGGAGGCCCCCAACAGAGCCGCCAGGCTGCCATCGGCGGTGGAGATCACCTCGGTCCCGAACTCCAGCTTGCCCCCGACGACAGGGTCTTTCTTGATGATCTGAACACGCTGACCGGCGATGGCCAGCTCCCAGTCTTCGTCCCGCGCATTGGGGTAGAACTTGCGCAAGGCATCGACCCGGGATTTGTGCGACTGCATCACTTCGCTGATCAGGTAGCGGGTCAGGTCCATATTACCCAGGCCCGCAATCACCATGGGTTTCAGGTTGTTGGGCCGGACCGATTTGACCAGGTCAAGGAAAGACCCCTGTTTCAGAAACTTGGTGGTGAACCCGGCAAAGGGGCCGAACAACAGCGCTTCTTTACCATCGATGATACGGGTATCCAGGTGCGGAACGGACATTGGCGGCGCACCCAGAGGCGCTTTGCCATACACCTTGGCGTGGTGTTGCTTAACGACCTCGGGCTTGCGGCATACCAGCCACTGACCACTGACCGGAAAACCTCCATAGCCGTGTCCTTCCGGTACACCCGATTTCTGCAGCAGGGGCAAGGCACCGCCACCGGCACCCAAAAACACAAAGCGGGCATCCACGGCCTGTATCGAGCCGGTTTTAGTGTCTTTCAGGGTAATGGCCCAGCGACCATTGTCTTTCTGGTTCAGGTCGACCACTTCGTGGGACAGCTTCAATTCGAAGCCTTGCTGTTGCTCCAGATTGCTCACCAAATGCCGGGTCAGTGCCCCAAAATCGACATCAGAACCATACCGAACGCGGGTTCCTGCCACTTTTTGGTGCGGATCGCGATCCTGCATGATCAGCGGCATCCACTGGCGCAACACCTCCGGGTCGTCGGTAAATTCCATGTCTTTGAACAGGTGATGGGCTTTCAGCGTTTCATAGCGCTTTTTCAGGAAGGCAACATTGTCGTCACCCCAGACGAAGCTTTTATGCGGCGCGGTGTTAATAAACCGGGCCGGTTCCGGCAAGGCGCCCTGCTCCACCAGATAAGACCAGAACTGCAGACTCACTTCAAAGGCAGAATTGATGTTGAACGCCTTGGAGGTGTCGATGCTGCCATCGGCCTTGACCGGCGTGTAATTTAGCTCGCAATAGGCGGCATGACCCGTGCCCGCATTATTCCAGCCATCACTGCTTTCCTGCGCGACGCTGTTTTGCTTCTCCAGCATCAGGATCTCGAAACTGGGATCCAGCTGTTTCAACATCATTCCCAGGGTAGCGCTCATGGCGCCGGCACCAACTAACACAACGTCTGTAGTGATTGCAGTCATTAGGATATTCGCCCGCTGAAAAGTAAGCATTGGAAAGCCGTTTGCGACACTTTTACGATGTGCGGTACACCCGCGAACATCGGTTTGTACAAGCGTCATTCAGTAACAAACCACTTCCTGAAACCGTGGGAGCCCACCATGGCGACGGATTAAAGCGAGTGTATGCTAACCCGCAGCGCCAACAGTTAAGCCAACCGCAGCGAATTATACGGATTTTGTAACAAATGTCTTGAACAAAGCGCCAAACAAAGATCATCCATTTGGCGTATAGACGTTACGGAGCTTGGCGTTCCGTGGTTTACCGGGGTAAACGCCTAGCGTTTACAACCCCATAAAAAAAGCCGGGTTGCCCCGGCTTTCAAGTCAGCGTTGGACTAATCAGTCGTGGGCAATATCCAGCGTCAGATTCTGATATGACACCTGATCACCTTTCTGCACCGCCACTGTGCTGACATCGGCAGAGATTGTCAGGGTGTATTGCGGATCATCTTCTACAAAAGAGGTTCCCGTGGCACTCGCCTCACCAGCAACCAGAGTATTGCGAACCCAGGTCCGATAATTGTCTTCATACAAGACATCGTTGTTGGTGGCACCGACTGCCGGCGTCTGATCCAGGGTCAGCTCCGTACCCGTTTCCGCAAACTCGATGTCATACGTTTCTGATTGCGGATACCAGACAAACCGGTCCCCTTCGGTCAGGTAGTGAGTAATGACATTGTTTGCCTCGAACGGAGCATCGGCAGTCGCCACCAGTTCAGCAGCGTCGATGATATAGACACCACCAGCACCCGTTACCTGCATTACAACACGGTGAGTACCTTCTTCATTGTGCTCGGCTACATTCAAGGCTGTGGTCTCATCCACACCGAACCCAAACCGAACATTGGCTTCCTCGACCAGTCGGATTAGGCGGGTTTCGCGAGCGCGCTCCGAAAAATGCGTGTCAGTCACACCCCAGGGAAAGGTGCCCATACCACCCGTAGGTTCGTGATTACTGCTGTCGTAACCATTTACCAGCGAATCGTAGGCCGAGCCTGCCGTAATCATCGGATTCACGGGTTCAGCATTGAGCAGTTTACCACCCCCCTGAACAGCCGCACCAGCTGAGGTACCGCCAATAATCAGATCACCGGCGGCTTGGCGCGCCAGGATCTGAGTCAGCTCTGCACTTTCCTGGCGGACGGCGCCATCGAAAGTCACCAGTGCATCAAAGCTGCGAACCTGATCACCACCATTGATGAAAATGCCATCAGCTGCTTCGATTTCACTTGCCAGCCCCTGTTCACAAGCGGTCATGTGTGACTCGAAGTAATCCGGATAGAGAAGATCCAGATGGGCCGCTGACGCATAATCGCTGTGGTAGGCGGCCAGCCAGTCGCACTGGGCTTCATCGCGTGCCTTGCGGTAGGCACGGTCAAGTGGTAACCAGCGGGCTTCGGCTCCCGCCTGTTCGAACACACCCTGATAATAATCGGCAGCGGCGTAACTGTTTGCTGAAGATGATGTCATGACAAGAATAGTCGGCGTCTCTTTGCCACTGGCATCACGAGCTTGCTCAACAAACGCTTGATATAAACCGACTGCATCACCATTGACTGAATTCGAAAGACCTACATACTCTACCGCTCTCTCATAGTCAGTAAGGTCATCAATAAGCAATTCGAGTATTTTGTACCGTATCGTTCCTGGCAAGTCGTTCCAAAGGTCCAGTCCGGTTTCATAACCATCGCGCAGTACGACGTCGGAAAATGCATCGCCAAACACATCTCGGTTTTCGCCTTCACCAGTATTGTTGCTGTAATCGACTGAGACTTCACCGGATTCATCCAGCATCGCTTGCAGGATCAACACCACCTCATCTTGGTGTTCGCTGCTGTCCCAGCCAGACTGTACGTCAATGGCGTCAATGATCGTCTGGTCAAGAATAAAGCTATTGGCATCCAGCGTATCAACCAAACGGAAGAAGTCACCGTCGTTATCGTCGTCAACCAGATAACTCAGGTCTGAGTTATAAAGTGCATCGCCATCAGCAAGTAGCGTACCGCCCGCATCGATGTCTTTCAGCGCCAGCAGCAATTCATCCTGCTTGCGAGTCTGGGCACTGACCAGATCCGCGACCACGGTTTTAATGACGTCTTGCTCGTCAGTCAGAACATCGGCTGCCAGGGCATCCACCATGGCATTGACCGCCACCGACTTGGCTGCCGTCACGGTGTAGTTCAGACGCTGGTCCGCCTTTTTCAAGCCTTCAAAGGTTGCGTATTGAGCAGACGAACTGTCGAACCAGATGCTGTCGCCATCGACACCCTCGGGCAACCCTGGCACTTCTGTGGCGGTGATGCTGATAAAGTCGGCTCTGAAATCCTGCCAGTCAGCGTACTCGGGCGTGGCGCCAAGTTCTTGCTGTAAATAATTAAGAATTAGCTCAACACCGGTTTTAAAATCCGGATCGGTTTCCCAAGACGGATCAGCCACCAGGGCATCAATTTTAACCTGACTCATTTCGACCGGTTCGGTCAGTGCAACGGCGACTTTTGCCGACGCATCGCCGTAGTATGCCCAATATTCATCCCAGTCATCACAATCATCTGGCTGGACACTTGAGCAAACACTGCCCGCACCACCCACGAGTTGAGAACGCATCAGGCCGTTTGAGATTGTCGTTAATGGAAATTCAACACTGACCTTAAAAGGTGGTTGCACAGTTTCGGGAGTATCATCCTTCGAACTGGCGTTACAGCCTGCCAGTACAGCAGTAGCGGCCAGAGTCAGTGCCAGCGAAATAGGCGTGTTTTTCGACTTCATAGATTCACCTGTCCACGACGAACCGCGCGAGTTCATCACGTAAAAAATTGAGAATTGATCAGATTTGGCCATGACGTTTCAAACAGTCAGAACGTTGCATCAGGCAGGCACACACAGCGGTTACAACAACCGGTTGATGGCTCACCAATGATCAGACGTTAGAATGAAACAGAGACCAGGAACGACTCAAAGGACAGGCAGTGGCTACTCGTCAAACCACTCGCTGAGGTAATACGCTTTGCAGGGGAAGGCCCGATAATGGCCTCTTACATTGGTCATCATAATGGTTTACGGCAGCCGGGTCGGTTGCTTTTACCCTCGTGTTGATGGCATTTATTGTTATCTTTAAACGTGAACGCCATGCAGGCTGGCTGCTTTGCGTTCCGTTTTGCTGGTTGCCTTCGCATGACTTTACTCTGCGTAATCAGCACTTCCAATGTAGGTCTATTCGGGGGCCAATGACAAGTATCTTTAAGCGGAAATCGTTAAAAATTAAACCCAGGTCGCAATCCTGTAATTCTAACCTGGTTAGAATTAATCGGTGGGCCATTGTTTATCGACACGGGGTGAAACCCGAGTCAACAATTCATATCCAATGGTACCGATATGTGAGGCGACTTCATCGACACTCAGGTGCTCGCCCCAGAGTTCAGCCGAGTCTCCGAGTTGGACCTGGGGCACATCGGTCACATCAACAGTCAGCATATCCATCGATACTTTACCCACCAGAGGCACGCGCTGCCCGCTCAGCCAGACCGGCGTGTTGTCGGGTGCATGACGCGGGTAGCCATCGCCGTAGCCAATGGCCAGAGTAGCGATGCGACTCTCCCGTTCGGCTTGCCAGCGAGCACCATACCCGACCCTCTCACCGGCCTGGATATGACGCAGAGCGATCACGGGCGCAGTTAAGGTCATCGCCGGTTTCAGCCCCAGCTCCAGCCCGGTTTTGCCGAACCCGGGCGAGGCGCCATACAGCATGATGCCGGGTCGAACCCAGTCGGCATGGCTTTCAGGCCAGGCCATGACGCCAGCCGAATTGGCCAGGCACAAATGCACGCCTGGCAGTGCCCTGGCCAATGCATTAAAGCGGGCAATTTGCGTTGAGGTAAAGGGATCCTCGGGCTCATCGGCACTGACAAAATGCGTCATCAGGTTGACTGGCTGCAGGGGTCGAATGGCCTGAATTCGTTTGACGAAGTCGGGCACTTGGCCGGGTGTCACGCCCAACCGGTGCATGCCGGTATCGACCTTCAGCCAAATACGCTGTTGCCCGAGCCGGTCTGCCATGGTTTCGAGGTAGGTCAGTTGCTCTGTCTGGTGAACAACGGTATCGCAGCCAAGACGCACCGCATCCAGCGCTTGCAGAGGCCCCAGCGTGCCTTCCAGTAAGAGTATGGGCGCATTGATGCCCGCATCCCGCAGTGTCTGAGCCTCTGCCAATGTTGCGACGGCAAAGCCATCGGCCTGATGCAGTGCCTGAGCCGCCTGAACCGCACCGTGGCCATAGCCATCGGCTTTTACCACCGCCCAGATCCGAGCTCCGGGCGCCAGCGTTCGAACCCGCTGCAGGTTGTACTGCAACGCTGAAGGGTCCATATACGCGCAAGTGCCCCGGCTCATTCGTCTTGCCAGCTGCCGTATTGTTCCGGCGCCAGATTTTCAAATCGGCTGTATTGCCCCAAAAACGCGACCCGACAGGTACCGATGGGGCCATTACGCTGCTTGCCGATGATCAGCTCGGCAATACCCTTGTCAGTAGAATCTTCGTTATAAACTTCATCGCGGTAGATGAACATGATGATGTCGGCGTCTTGCTCGATCGCGCCTGACTCACGCAGATCCGAGTTGACCGGTCGTTTGTTGGGGCGCTGTTCGAGGCTCCGGTTCAACTGCGACAGGGCGACCATGGGACAATTGAATTCCTTCGCCAGCGCCTTCAGCGACCGGGATATCTCGGAAATCTCACCGGTTCGGCCCTCGGTAAAGCCCTTAATCTTCATCAACTGCAAGTAGTCGATCATGATCAGCCCGATATCGCCATGCTCCCTAACCAGGCGCCGCAAGCGGCTGCGCATTTCATTCGGACTGATGCCAGGCGTATCGTCAATAAACAGTTTGCGGTCCTTGAGTAGATTGACCGCCTTGGTAAGTTTGGGGAAATCGTCTTCATGCAGCTTACCGGTTTTAACCCGCCCCATGTCGATGCGTCCCAGTGATGCAATGGACCGGGTAATGATCTGGTCGGCTGGCATTTCCAGACTGAATACGACAACGGGCTTGTCCTGATTCAGCGTTGCTTCTTCCACCAGGTTCATGGCCAGCGTTGTTTTACCCATGGATGGCCGGGCCGCCAGAATCATCAGGTCCCCGGCCTGCATACCGGTGGTCATTTTGTCGAGATCAGTAAAACCCGTCGACACACCGGTTATCTCACTGTCGGAGTGAAAAAGTTCATCAATGCGCTGAATGGCCCGGTCGACCAGTGGGTTGACGTGCACCAGCCCGCCATCCTGATCAGCCCGTTCCTCAGCAATTTGAAAAACCTGACGTTCGGCATCATCGAGAATGGATTCGGCATCCATCCCACGCGGGTCATAGGCTTTGCTGGCTATGTCATTGGCAACGGCAATCAGCCGCCGCAACACCGACCGTTCCTGAACGATCTTGGCGTAGGCAACCAGATTACCGATCGACGGCGTGTTTTCAGCCAGATCGTTCAGATACTCCATACCGCCAACGGCATCGAGCTGCTTCTCGTTATCGAGTGCTTCACCCAGGGTAATCACGTCGAGCGGCTGAGTCTGCTCCGCCAGCCGAATCATCATCCGGTACACCTGACGGTGCTCGTTGCGATAGAAATCGTCCGGCAGTAGGATCTCGGCGACGTTATCCCACTGGCTGTTGTCGATCATCAGCGCACCCAGCACCGACTGCTCCGCCTCCAGCGAGTGCGGCGGCACCTTAAGCCCGGCCAACTCGTCGTTGTGGGAGAACAGATCGTCTTCGAGGGTGTCGGTCATAGAGCGTTACTCATCGGGATCTTCAGCACAGAGAACAGAGCCAGCTATGGTATCGGTTTGGGCTGCCAATTGGGAGAGGCTTTGGCCTTGGAGGCTGGTGCCATGAGTCAGAAATTCAGAGGGTAAGCTATTCCTGTGGTCACCGCTTCTTAGGTGGCAGGCGGGCTGTCGGGTACGCCTACTGGAGGCACGCCGTAAACCCCTCCCTGGGGGCTCGGAGACCGCATCAATGCGGTCTAACGGCCACCAGTAGACGCACCCGACAGCTCTTGGGTTCTACAGCGGTTAATCAGCACGTATTTCTGACTCATGACACCAGGGTGAGCACCGAGATCTAACTATGATCAGCTCGAATCACCCTGAAGATCATAGATAGAAGGTCATGTCGGAATTGGCAGCCAATAGAGTGTCAGGTGCCGGGTAGACCTATCTGGGGTAGTCTGAGGCATGGATGCCGAAGCCTAGGCCCCATGGATGGGTTGAGTGGGCGGCATCCCGCCCGACCCCAGATAGGTCTACCCGGTGCCTGACACGCGCTCCTGGCACAGAGCATACCCGGTGCCTGACACGAACTCCGAGCACAAAAAAACGGGAGGCAGGGGGCGCACAAAGTGCGCTCCTGTCTCCCGTTCTGTGTCAGAACCGTATCAGCAGTGAATTACTGCTGAATCAGGCTTCCGGTACCACGATGATGTGAACCGAGGCTTCAACATCCGGATGCACCTGGATGGTGATGTTGAATTCACCGGTGTTACGGATCGGGCCAGCAGGCATTTTGACTTCAGACTTGCTGATTTCAACGCCAGCGGCAGCAACCAGATCAGCCACATCTCGCGGGCCGATAGAACCGAACAACTTGCCTTCATCACCGGCGTTCGCTTGAACGGTCAGTTCGATTTCGGCCAGCTTCTCGGCGCGCTCGTGAGCAGCGGCCAGTTTTTCGGCTTCGGCTTTCTCGAGCTCGGCACGACGCTCTTCAAAAACTTTAACGTTGTCCTTGCTGGCAGGCACAGCCTTGCCTTGCGGGACCAGGTAGTTACGTGCGTAACCGTTTTTTACGTTAACGGTGTCGCCCAGAACACCCATCTTGCCAACTTTCTCAAGCAGGATAACTTCCATCTCGCTTACCTCATTCGTCATTCTGGTCCGGTGCTTTGGTCAGGCGGGCTCGAATATCGACCACACCATCAATCACAGCACCCAGTACCAGCAATGGTAAAATGAACTGATTGAGCAGCAGGCCCCCGACATAAAATGCGAGTAACCACTGCCCACCCATATTCGTTTTCGCAATCACCCCATGCACCAACGCCACACCGGCGAATAACAGGGGCAATAGCAACAACAGCATGGCTGCAGGCTTCACTGCGTAAGCCAGGCCAGCCAGTAACACCAGCGCTATCAGCAAGCGGCCGCTGATTCGCAGCGCATGGAATTCCTGTCGGAACCCACCCGGGTTGTACAACCCGGCTTGCCAGTAACGCGCCAGCACCAAACACAACAGTGCTTCCAGGAGTTCAACGGTCATTACCAGAAAAGCCGCATTGGGCTTCACCGATTCCAGCATCTGCCACATGGGCTGAGAGGAATCGGTGCCAGCGACACCCTGTTGTACCTGGGTAATCACCGCTTCAACCCGATCGTTCAGCAAAACCTGGGCGGCTATAGCCAGCGCAATGCCCAACAGGGCCGCCACTGTCAACAACACCGACCAGCTCTGCACCGATCGCATCACCATCGCCAACAGCGCGGTGACGGGTAAAACCAGCAGGGGCAAGATCAGCCCGGTCAATTGCCAGGAAACCAGTCCCCCTGCCAAACTCCACAACAGCACTCTGGTGCCTTCGGTGGCGCCACGCCTGAGCGTGACCAGTGCCACCAGCGCCGCGCTGAGTGCATAAAGCATCGGCAGCGCAGCAAAACCTGCAGCAAGAACCCCAGCGTTCAGTTGGCTTTTCATCGCAAAGCGAGCCAAGCCCATCATGCCGGGGTCCTCCCTTTAATCCGACTTACTGGTGACTGTCGGTGTAAGGCAGCAAGGCAAGGTAGCGAGCACGCTTGATGGCCGAAGACAACTGGCGCTGGTAACGTGCACGGGTACCGGTGATCCGGCTGGGTACGATCTTGCCGGTTTCAGTAACGTAGCCCTTCAACAGGTCTACATCTTTGTAATCGATTTCCTTGATGCCTTCTGCAGTGAAACGGCAGAATTTGCGGCGGCGGAAAAAACGTGCCATGTGAATGCTCCTCGTTGTTAGGCTTCTTCAGACTCTTCGTCGTTCTCGGGCTCGGACTCAGTCTCTTCAGCGCGGTTGCGGGCAACAGCAGCCTGAGCTTCGTCTTTGGCCTTCTTGGCTTCAACGCTCTTCATCATCGGAGATGCTTCAGTGTCAGCATCTTTGCGACGCATGATCATGTTGCGGATGATGGCATCGTTAAACCGGAAGGTGCTCTTCAGATCTTCAACGGTGTCGTTGTCAGCTTCGATGTTCAGCAGAACATAGTGAGCCTTGTGAGCATTGAGGATCGGGTAAGCCAGTTGACGGCGGCCCCAATCTTCATGGCGATGTACCTTGCCACCTTTCTCGGTTACAACAGAGGTGTAACGCTCGATCATGGCCGGTACTTGCTCTGACTGGTCAGGATGGACCAGCAGAACGATTTCGTAATGACGCATAAAATCTCCTTGCGGTTTTGGCAACCTCCTGCGGTGCGGCCGCAGTAAGGTAAGGAGTGACTCTTCAGCCCTTGTTATGGCCCGGCCCGAAACGGCGTAACCGCCCGGCCCTGCCCATGCAAAAGGCACAAACCTCCCTGCCTGAGACAGGCCGGAAGGGCGCGCATAGTATAGAATGCCGGCGGTATAATCAAGAAAAACTGGGCCAGTGCACCTTGCATCTGGCCGCCAGGCGACTCGCTAGTGGGGACATTTGGTCGGTGACAGTGCACTAGCCGCCCGGGCGCCACTCATGCTCGACCATCGGCGGCATCGGGCACCCCAGGCAATCTGCCAGAGTCCGAAGCAGCTCGTACTCATCCTGATGAATGGCACCGTCTGCACGAATGACATCAACGCAGGCTTGCAACACCGCCCGGCGCCAGAAATAGGCGATTTCCCCCAAATGCTCCAGCGCGCCGGTTACCGCCGAAAAACTGGCCTGTTCCGGCGCAAGCAGGGACTTGTCGGCAAGCTCGAAGGGTTGTATTGCCTGCTCAAAGGCGGCTCTGGCCAGTATTGGCTGACGGTTCACATGCACCAGTGCCGAGAGCACTGTCTGCAGATCCTGCCCACACTCTTTAATGGGCCGGGTATACCCCGACCCGGCTGCATCGGCCCCGGACAAATACCGACGCACCTGCGCCAGCAATACCCATTCGCGCAGCGCCAGCGCCTCATCCATAGCCGCCAGCCGGTTCAGCCGGTCCAGAAACACCAGTCGCTCGCGCTCATCCAGCCGTTTGAGCACCGGCACGGCCATGTCGAGCAATGGCAACCGCAATTGCGGGTCGAGTTTCTGATAAAAGGGCCACAACCGCCGGAGCACTTCAACGGCCGACACATCTTCCTGTTTGATCAGGTTCAGCAGAGCCTGCTCGTGGCCCGGACTGGCCAGCATGATCTGACTGTAACAAAAGGCTCTGGCCCCGGCTGACTGATGCACCGAGTGGCGAACTTGCTCCGGGATGTTCTTATAGAGCCGCCGGGCATAATCGAGGTGATCTGGCCGCACGGTCCCAGCCAGGGCACCCAGCGTTGCCACCCCCATCACCTGCTCGAAGGCATCCGGTGCGGTGCGCGCCACTGCCCTGTCTGCCTGCTCGCTGGCGCGGCTACGATGGCGTGCCCGGGCAATAAAGGTCGGATTCACCCGGCGGATGCGATCATCCAGCGGCGGGTGCGTTGCCATCATGTTCGACAGTGCCACGCTTTCCCCAAAGCAAAAGTGCGACATGTCTTCAGCGTGTCGGTGGTGCAGCTGGCTACCCTGAACGTGTTCGCGGATCTTGTAGAGCGCCCCGGCGATGCCATCGGGGTTGCGGGTAAACTGAACCGCGCTGGCATCAGCCAGATACTCGCGCTGGCGCGAGACACCCGCTTTAATCACCCGGGCTGTCAGCACACCAACGTAGCCAATCAGAATCAACCCCAGCCCTAGCATCGCCAAAGCAGCATCGGAGCGACCGCGGCGGCTGGATCGGAACCCGATGTGCATCGAGTCCCACATCCAGCGGCCTGCCTGGCCGATCTTAATCAGACCCGCCAGTACCGCCATCAGTCGAACATTCAGACGCATATCGCCATTGAGGATGTGGCTGAACTCGTGGCCCACCACACCTTGCAGTTCATCCCGGCTCAGGGCGTCAAGCGCCCCGCGGGATACCACCAGCACAGCCTGGTCGGCCTGGTACCCGGCAACAAAGGCATTGATCGCCGTCTCCTGCTCCATCACATAAAGGCTGGGCACCGGAGCACCGGCGGCGATGGCCATTTCCTCGCTGACGTTAATGAATTGCTGAACAGCTGGTTCATTCTGCTGGTAGTCGACCTGGCGAGCCCCCGACCAGCGAGCCACGACTTCGCCCCCACCCTGGCGCAGTTGCCAGTAGGCCGCCAGTGAACCAGCGGCAATAATCAATAGGGTGCCGAGCGCCAGTTGCCAGGCATAGTGACTGGTCAGCCACCCCTGCAACGACTGCCATACCGTCGCCGGCAGGCCAGTCCCGGCATACCCCTGAATCAGCAGCCAGATGCCAAAACCCAACAGGTTAACCAGAAAAGCGGTGACCAGCACACCGAGCACAAACAACAATACCAGTTGTCCAGACTTGCGTCGGGCCTGGTCCTGATGATCAAAAAAGTCCATCCATCAGCGCCTGTTTAAAATTGAACCTTGGGCGCCTCGCGAGCTTCGGGGTTCTCCAGTTCAAACAAGGCCGCATCTTTGAAGCCGGTGACACCCGCCAGCAGATTGTTGGGGAAGGATTCCTTGTAAGTCTGGTAGTTCATAACCGCATCGTTATAGGCCTGACGGGAGAAGGCAACCTTGTTTTCAGTCGACTCCAGACTCTCCATTAAGTCCCGCATGGTGCCGTCGGCCTTGAGATCCGGGTAGGCTTCAGAGACTGCAAACAGTCGTCCCAGCGCACCGGTCAGCATGCCCTCGGCCTTGCTCAGCATATCGACCATGGGGCCATTGGTAGGGTCAGCCGCCGCTGTTTTCTGGGCCGCAACGGCCTGGTTACGGGCTGAAGTCACGTTTTCCAGAGTTTCCCGCTCATGCGCCATGTACTTCTTGGCGGTTTCGACCAGATTGGGAATGAGGTCATGCCGGCGTTGCAACTGCACGTCTATCTGGGAGAAAGCATTCTTGAAGCGGTTGCGCAGTGCGACCAGCCGGTTGTATATAACCACACCTACGATCAGGATGACGGCAGGTATACCCCAGGTAATAACAGTACTGATCCACGACTCCATTCTACTCTCCTTCAATGCGGTAAAATTACAGAATTCCCGAACAGGGCTGAGCCGGCCGGATAACAGGCCGCAGCCCCTTCCCGGCAGTTTAGCGAGCCAAGCCTGGAAACAATAGCGCCGTATGCTGTATTAGGCACCCGGTCACAAAACGCATAGCTGCACACCATTTGGACAGATTGCACGGATAACTTGTTTTTTTGGTCAATCCTGCGAAAATCGCCGACCGGCTTGCCTGTTGTGTGAGCAAGGCGATACTGGCACCGTATTCCATGCGCTTCAGACAGGGTTTCATCTCCGGATTCAGGGTTCTAAGCCCTTGAATTTTTTGAAAAAAACGAGATGTTCGTGTTGACACACTGGAAAATATTCGCATAATACGCAGCCGTTACGGAGGCTATGTAGCTCAGCTGGTTAGAGCACAGCATTCATAATGCTGGGGTCGCTGGTTCAAGTCCAGCCATAGCCACCAACTTCTTAATGGGCCGTCGCCAAGTGGTAAGGCAACGGGTTTTGATCCCGTCATTCGCAGGTTCGAGTCCTGCCGGCCCAGCCATATCCCCGCCTTCAGTGGTATCATCTCCCCTCTGTAGACGGTATTGTTTACGTATTCTTTTGGGCCGTCGCCAAGTGGTAAGGCAACGGGTTTTGATCCCGTCATTCGCAGGTTCGAGTCCTGCCGGCCCAGCCATACCTTCCTCTGCACATAACGCTTACCCATTCATAACAGCCCCTGCGCTTCTCATAGACCCTATTAATCGCTATCGTAACTGGTCAATTGAAAGGAAGCCGACGCATGTCTATCGCAACTCATCCGCTTATCGAGGCTGATCAGCTGGCCGACTGGCTGGCCAACCCCGACATCGTGTCACCCCTGATTCTGGACTGTCGGTTCAATCTGGCCGATCCGGCTGCAGGCGAACAGCATTACCTGCGCGAACACCTGCCCGGGGCGGTCTATGCGCACCTGGACCGGGACCTGTCCGGCACCCGCATTCCCGGCCAGACCGGTCGCCACCCTCTGCCCCACCCGGAAGACTGGCAAGTCCGCTTGCGCGACTGGGGCGTTAACAACGACACCACCGTGGTGGTGTATGACCAGAATAATGCCATGCTCGCCGCACGAGCCTGGTGGCTGTTGCGCTGGGCAGGTGTTGCCCGGGTTCAGGTACTCAACGGCGGGCTGGATGCCTGGCAAGGGCCACTGCAATCGGGCGCCGACAGCCACCCGCACCGGGCCGGGAGCATCAAAGCTACCTGCCCGCAAGACTGGATAATCTCCGGTAAAGACCTACAAACCGGGCTGTCTGAGCTGACACTACTGGATGCCAGGGCCCTGCCTCGCTTTCTAGGCGAGCAGGAGCCTCTGGATGCCAAAGCCGGCCATATTCCCGGAGCTCGCTGCGCCGATTTTACCGGCAACCTGGATGCCAGCGGTCGCTTCCTGAATCCGGAAGCCCTGGCCAGCCGCTTCGCCAGTGTTGGCAATCGCCCGCACACCGTCAGTTATTGCGGTTCTGGCGTCACCGCCTGCCATACTATTCTCGCCATGACACTGGCAGGCTACCCGCAACCCCGCTTATATGCCGGATCTTGGAGTGAATGGATCACCGATCCGCAGCATCCCATTGAAACCGACCCATCCAAGGAGCCCGCTTTATGATCAAGCGTCTGCTAGTGACACTAGGTGCCTTGCTGTTCAGCATTACCGTGCACGCAACCGATTCGGTCAATATTCTGGTTTACCACCACGTCGCCAATGACACGCCGGCCAGCACGACGATCAGTCCCTCCAGATTTCGGGAGCACCTACAGTTGTTACGCGACAATGACGTGACCGTGGTACCGCTGGAAGATGCGCTGGCTGCACTGCGCGGCGATGCTGACATCGACCTGCCCGACAAAGCCGTCGCCATTACCTTTGACGACGCTTATGAGAACATTCACACCAATGCCTTTCCATTGCTGAAGGAATTTGATGTACCGTTCACGGTGTTTGTGGCTACCGACCCAATCGACCAGAAGTTCCAGGAAATGATGAGCTGGGATCAGCTTCGGGACCTGCAGGAATGGGGGGCCACCATTACCAACCACAGCCGGGACCACGATTACATGGTTCGCCACTCACCGCTCGATGACGCCTGGTTGCAAGCGATGATCGACAACATCAGCCACGCCCAGCAACGCCTGACCGACGAACTGGGCGGTGGCGTTCCGCGCTGGTTTGCCTACCCTTATGGTGAATACAACGAGTCGCTGAAACAGGCGCTGCTGGATGAAGACTACATTGCCTTTGCACAACATTCGGGCGGCATGAACGCCGACAGCGACTGGGGCGCCATACCCCGTTTCGCCGCCGCAGGCGTTTATGCCAACCCGGAAACTCTGATCACCAAAATCAACAGCAAGCCGATGCCGGTGAACCGGACGGCCCTGCCCGATATGCTGACGTCCGAGACCCGCCCCAGTGTCACCGTGGAACTGACCGACACTTCCGACATGAGCCGCAGCCTGAACTGCTTTGTCGACAGCGCCTGGGTCGACGCCGAATGGCTGGACGACACCCGGTTTCGGGTAAGCGCACCGGAGGCTCTCAGTGATGGACGCCACCGCTTTAACTGCACCTCACAGGCACGCAGCGGCTCGTTTTTTTACTGGTTCTCACAACCCTGGCTGGTGCAAACCGACCGGTAAAAAAAGGCGTGTGGGGAGCCGCCACGGCCCCCACACAGCCCAGCAATATCAGCCTTTACCGCCAAACTCATCGAGACAGCTTTCCAGGTCTTCTATCATGCGTCGGGAGCCGGCAAAGAAAGGCACCCGCTCATGCAGTGATTCGGGCTGGATGTCCATGATACGTTGCCCGGAACCACTGATGGCGCGGCCGCCGGCCTGCTCCACCAGAAAGGCGATGGGATTGCACTCATACAACAGGCGAAGCTTGCCCTCAGGATAAGGCGCTGAAGACGGGTAGAGGAAAATGCCGCCATAGATGAGATTACGGTGAATATCTGACACCAGCGAGCCAATGTAGCGACTGGTATAGGGGCGTGAGGTGGCCGCGTCTTCCACCTGGCAGTACTTGATATAGCGTTTCACCCCGTCCGGGAAGTGCACGTAGTTGCCTTCGTTAACCGAATAGATCTGACCGAGTTCCGGGGTTTTCATATCCGGGTGCGACAAACAGAACACGCCCAGCGTTGGGTCGAAAGTGAAGCCATTCACCCCATGGCCGGTGGTATACACCATCATGGTGGAAGAGCCGTAAATCACATAACCGGCCGCAACCTGTTCGTTGCCGCGCTGGTAGAAATCGGCATCGGTAACCTTGGTCCCCAGGGGTGAGCGACGCTTGTAAACCGAGAAGATCGTACCTACGGAGACGTTCACATCGATGTTTGAAGAACCATCGAGCGGATCCATCAGCACGATGTATTTGCTGTCGGTATTCAGGCCGTCATCGAGCAGGATGTAATGGTCTTCTTCCTCTGAGGCAATGCCACAGACAACGCCCCGCGCCGCCAGAGCAGCCTTGAAGGTATCGTTGGCCAGCACGTCCAGCTTACGTTGTGCTTCGCCCTGAATGTTGTCACCCCCGGCCAATCCGGCCAGGTCAGCCAGACCCGCCTTGTTGATCTCGCGGTGAATGACCTTTGCGGCCAGTCGAATGGCCGAAAACAGGGCAGAGAACTCGCCGGAGGCGTTCGGGTAGTCTTTCTGATTGGCGATGATGAACTCGCCCAGCGTTTGCATAAAGTGCGGTTTCATGGTGCTTCCCTGGTGTTTTTGACGTTAATGGTCAGGTTGATTATCGGGTTGATAGTAGTACTGCTTATCGGGTCGCTTCAGGAGCAACCTCTTTATTGAATGAGCGTACGGTTCGCTGGCATTGGGTAAAACCCCGGCGAACCGGCTCGAGTCGAGCGACATGGTGTCGCTCAGGTGGGTATTATTGATCGTACAGCGCCCGGTGGCGAGCCTTGTGTTAGCCCATTTCCTGATTATCCAGTTCCACCGCATCAAATATTTGCTCAAGAATGTCGGGTATGGCCGACTGCACCCGGCTCCAGCTGGGCATAAAAGGCGTCGCCATGGGGTTTTCCAGAAATTCCTGTCCTGCAGACATCACGTTGCGCGCAAACAACTCCACCGCCTCCTCTTCGGCATGCCGGTCGAGCGACAGTCCGTTGAAAACGGCATCGTTGTAGTAGGTTTCGATGTAATCGAGAGCAACCCGGTAATAAGTCGCCTTGATGGTGCGAAAATGCTCTTCGGTAAACACCTGCCCCTGGGTGGCGAGCTTGCGAAAGAACGCCTTACTGATGTCCCGCGACATCTTCGACAGCCCCTGACGCGCGTCTTCCGGACTCAGCGGCTGATGCTTGTGATCATAGATATCCGCCACATTCACCTGGCAGATGCTGCGCGGGCTGTAATTGCGGTGCAGTTCAGCCAGCACGCCCACCTCCAGGCCCCAGTCACTCGGGATGCGAATGTTGCGCAAGACGTCAGTACGCAGGCTGAACTCACCGGACAACGCATAGCGAAACGAGCTCATGTATTCGAGGAACTCATTCTCACCCTTCACCATCTTCAACGCCCGTATCAGCGGAGAGACCAGCAAGCGGCACACCCGCCCGTTCATTTTATTGTCGGCTATGCGGGCGTAGTAACCTTTGCAGAACTGATACCGGTAAGCTGGGTTTGCCACCGGGTATATCAGCCGTGCCAGCATGCTGCGATCGTAGGTTTTTATGTCGCAATCGTGCATGGCCACTGCTTTGGCCCGGTTGGCGGCCAGAATATAGCCGTAGCAATACCAGACGTTGCGGCCCTTGCCCATCTCGGCCGGTGCCAGGCCTTTACTGGCCAGCAAACGGTCTATGGCTTGCAAGCGCGGGCCATCGTTCCATAGAATCCTTACCTGTTGCGGCAACCGCGAAAAATACTGCTGTGCATGCTTGAACTCCTCACGATTGGCCCGGTCCAGCCCGACCACGATGTCGTTCAGATACGGCACCGGAATCAACTCCTGGACGATGTTCTCCAGAGCCGGCTGTTCAAGCTCGGAATACAGGGACGGCAACACCAGTGCCATGGGATTTTGATGGGAAAAACCGACCAACTCCTTTTCCATGGACGCCAGCGGTCGGTCCACCAGATTGTGCAGATTGGCAATCACGCCGTTCTGGAAAAAATCACTCATCTCGTTCTCCTCGGAGTTCGTTGAACAGCCCCTGATTCAGCAACGACAACATCGCTTCGTTCCAGCCGGCAGGGCCCGGCTGGCTGGCACGTCTAATGGTCGTCAGGGATTCAGGCCGGCGCGTGCCGGCGGTTGGAATGCGGATACCGATGGTGGCTCGGGCCAGCATGGCGTCGTCATTGCCGCCATCACCCAGCACTACCGTGTGTTCGACGTTCAGACGGCGAGTCATCCAATCAAGCGCGGTGCCTTTGTCAGCGCTACCAGCCAAATGCAAAAACCGCCCTCCTTCCAGCACCCGTCCGCTGCGGGCTTCCACGCCACGGATAAAGGCGGCTCGCGCGGGCCAGTCGGTTGGGTAATAGACCGGCAACGAGGCTTCCCGGGCTCGTGCCCGGGCGGCATCGGCCAGGCTCAGACCAGTCCAGTCGGCCACCTGCTGGTCACTGGCCTGGTGAAATCCGATGCCGTGTGCGCCACTCTCCAGGCTTGCCTGATCGAACCAGTCAATCAAAGTGTCGGTTACTTCGCCAAGTACCTCCCGGGTTTGGGAACCGGGGCGATCATCAATCACTACGGCCCCGTTCTCACAAGCCATCAGGGGCGCCAGGTAAGGAATATCAGTACGCAATGAGACCAGTTCGGTGGCGGTTTTACTGGTGACTGCGATGACCGGAATGTTCAGTGCCTGCAACGCCTGCAGCGCGGGCTCTGCCGGTCGCCAGTCGTAACTGTCGTGATCGAGCAAAGTGCCGTCCAGGTCGGTCAGTACCATCCACCGTGTCATTGGTCAGGCCCCTTCTTGAGCCATTGCATCGGACCGGGCTGCTGATCGGCCCCAAGCGGAATCAGTACATCGGCCCGTTCGGGCAGGGTTGCCAGCGCGTGCCTGGTCAGTCGTTCGTAATGGGAGATGAAACGCCGCAGCGCCACCTCATCCATAACTCCCTGGCCCTGTTTGCGGGCACGCAATGCCTCTTCCTGCTTTTTGCGCCAGGCAAACACCTGCTCAAACCCGGGCGCTTGCAGCACAATCAGGGCATCCAACTGGTTGTACCAGGGTTCATAGAACTGACGCAGCTGGTCGTTCACATAGTGACGCCAGTCGCCGGCAGAATCTTCCCGCGCTTCCAGACTGTTAACGGGCTCGTTCAACTCGGTTTCCGGCTGAGCCGTCAGGCCCACACACCAGCCTTCAAACAGCAGGACATCGGGTGGTGTTTCACAATGGTGCCAGTCGGCCCGCGAAGCCCGGTCGTCCTGGGCCTTGTCGAACCGGGGCAATGCCCGGGAACCAGTACCGGACCGCACCCAGGAGAATATTTCCCGCCCGAGCACAACGTCGTGGGTACCCGGCACGCCGCGCGTAGCCAGTAAAGGGTGCGTGCTTTGTGCCAGCGCATGTCGATCAGCCCGGCTGAGGTAAAGGTCATCGATCGACAGCACCTCAACGCTGAGCCCCGCTTTTTCGAGGTGCCACTTCAACACCTGAGCCAGCGTCGATTTACCCGACCCCTGAGTACCCTGAATGCCCACCAGCGTTAACCGGCTGGCAATCACCCAATCGGCCAGCGGTTGATACAGGCTGGCCTGATGGGCCAACAAGGCCTCGGGCAAACCGGCCGATTGAATAAAATCTGCGAATGTCGGATCCATGATGAAAATCCTGTCCTGCGGTCAGGGCCTGTTGCCCCAACTTGATTGGCGTCAGTCGCTCTACAGAATAGGACACAGCAAGATACCGGCCAGGACTGACCGTGAAAGTAACGCGCTGCTCGCACCGAATGAGTGCAAATGATAAACATCGCCCCATTTTTGCCACCAGCAAGCACCCTAATGGCGCACGAGCATCCGGAGCGGATACAAGGGCTCAGGGGTCGGGATGAGGCAGGGGCAAAACAGGAAATGACAGCCCGGACGACGGCGCGTGCGGGCCAACAAAGCGGGAGTGGAGCCAGATTCAGCGGGCGTAATTGGCCCTGAGGTGGTCAAATTCAGCGATAACGCCATCCATCAGCTCGGCATCGAAGGGCTGCAACCCGCTGACGATCAGCTTCTTGATGCCCGTCCCCACCCGCTGCCCGCCAGCGACAATGTTGAATTCGAACAGGGCGTCGCCGCGCTTGCCATTGACGATCAAAGAGGTATTGGCCAGTTCGAGCGATGGCTGACTGATGTCGAGGTCTGTCAACTCGAATGCCATGCTCTCGTAAATCACCAGGGGCCGGCGCGGGTTGAACATCACCTGGTGCTTTTCCAGCAGGGGTACCATGATGAAAGGGAAATTCTGGCCCGAGAACGCCACGTAACTGCGTGTCAGGTCTTCGATCAGGGCCGCATCGTGGCTGGTTTCACCGCTGTGCTCCAGGTGCAGATAAGCCTTGCCTTCGGCATCGACAATGTCAATGGTGCCCTTGTCCACTTCAGGAAGTACCAGTGTCCGGTCGGCGCCGACCATGCCCGAGAAACGAACCGACATCGATTTACTCAGCCCGTAGCGGTTCAGAACCAGCGCGAACAACAAGTCACCCGGCACCACAAACCGCTTGGCGCCAACATTGTGAATGGGGTTGAAATCGCCAGCGATTTCCTTGGCAAAGGTACTGCCCTGCTCAGCACTGACGCTGATGGTATTGTCGGTGTGCTGAGTGTGAAAGGCGTCTAGAAACACAGGGCTCCCCTATTTAATGCAAGGATAAATCGTACAATCCGGCCGGGCTGAACATCAATACAGACCGGCACCGGCACTGTACCGGAACACAGCATTGTTAACCAAAGCAGCCAGCTATTCAGCGGCCATCAACAAAAAGAGCTGTGAATAAGGGTCACTGAACGTCGTCGGCCGTCGGTAATGAGGTAAAAGCCCCCGCCCGTCCAGCCGCCCAGGCACCGCATTTAACGGCCAAACTCAGTGCAGCCTCCCAGTCGGGTGTCTCTTGCTGGCAAAGACTGACCAGCACAGCGCCGGAAAACGCATCACCGGCGCCAGTAGTATCAACCACAGTAACGTCTGGCACCGGCATTTGGTGGCGGACATCGGGCGTTATCAATGTCGCCGGGTTGGCTCCATCGGTAATAAAAATGGCCTTGGCTTCATGGGCAAAGGCCCAACTCACCAGCTCGGATTCGGCATCGCCATCCCATAGCTCATCCAGTTCTTCACGACTGACCTTGATCACATCGGCACGTTTGAGCATTGACTGGATCGGTTCGCGGAAATTGGTCTGATCGGGCCAAAGATTCTTACGCAGATTCACATCGAAGCTGATCAGATTGCCCGCCGCCCGGCACCGGTCGATAAAACCAATATGGACGCGGCGGATGCCGGGCTCGGTAAGGGTATTGGAACAGCAGTGCAGTATGCCCGGGGCAAATTCAGCCGGGTTGGGCAATTTATGGGCTGCGAGCATCACATCGGCCGTGCCCTGGCGGTAAAACTGAAAACTGCGCTCGCCGCGGTCATCGAGCGTCACCATGGCCATAGGGGTGGGCGCGTCGGTCGAACGCAGATACCGGGTATCGACGCCGTAGTGGTTAAGGGCCGTTTTCAGATAATGGCCAAAGCCATCCCGGCCGACCTGACCAATGAACAGTGCCCGTGCGCCCAGGCGCGCGGCAGCAACAGCGGCATTGGCCGGCGCACCACCCGGGTAAAACACAGCCTGAGGCATGGCCAGGCCCTGCTCAGTCACGGTTCCGTTTTGCAGGGCATCGACCAGGACTTCACCAAAGGCATAAACCGGCTTCATGAACGTTTCACTCACTTGGGCTGTTGCAGATAGGCTGAAGTGTGTCACTTCCGTCGCAGGCTGTCACGGCTGTGGCTCCATTCGGGCGTTGTCGAAAAACTCAGAGGCCCGACAGGATGGCAAACTCGGGCAATGGGCCCAACAGGCAGTCAGAAATATCAGGTGAGGCTATACTGTGTGCAGTCGGTACAAGAGGGAACGGGTGTGCAGGAGGTTTCACTGGAAGGTGCTGGAGTGGTATCCCGTAGGGGACTCGAACCCCTGTTACCGCCGTGAAAGGGCGGTGTCCTAGGCCACTAGACGAACGGGACACGTCAAAAGCGGTGGGAACTTTAAGGTCGAGTCTGAATACTGTCAAGCAAATCTTTGTTTTTATACGTTTTTTTAGATTACACTGCTAGGGAGCCTCTGAATAACTCCCCCGGGGCTCTGGCTTATCCGAGGGACGTTGCTACAAGGCGGACTCATGCAGGAATGTCTAGACCTTTCAAATGAGTCCAACGCAGTGGCAGCGTTCCTCGGAAAGCCCTGGAGGGCGCGGCTAAAACGTCCTGCCCCGGCGTTGCACTTCTTGACAAGGGCTACGGCCATTGCGCTGCGAAGTGCGCCTTGTGCCAGAACGTTTTAGCTCGCGCAGAGCCCTGGGGGAGTTGTTCAGAGGCTCCCTAACATCAACCCAAGTTCAGCCGCCGCCCCTCCGGGCCGGGTCGTCTGCTGGAAGAATATGAGAGGCCACATGGGCGCGTCCACTACGACATTGCTTGGTGTTATCGCAGTCGCCATCATCAGTCTGATGGTTATCGGCATGCTCATTGCCCAGGGTCGTCACAAAGCCCGCGCCGCCAATAAAGAGTTGCTGCAAAACCTGCTCAACCAGCAACGCAAGCTGAACAACGTATTGCGTGGTCTGCCTTCGTCTTTTCTATCTCCCGAATTACGCGATTTTATCTACCAGGCGCTGCTGCAAAACATCAAGGCACAGATTCCTCTGTCGGCCGATAAAGCCAAGTTGCTGGAGGAGGATTTCCAGGAGCTGGCCAAAGAACGCGCCCGGCTGCGCAAGAACCCGCCTTCGGCGGTAGCCCCGCGCCTGAACTCGGAAGAGACCAATCTGCACCGGCAAACGCTCAAATCCCTGTTTCTATTTATTAAACGCAATTACGACAGTGGCCGCCTGAACAAAACCGACGCCGACAAACTGCTGAACCAGGTGGAATACAAACTGGTTGAAACGGCCCTCGATTATTTCAAGACCCGCGCCGACCAGGCCATGGTGACCAAGCACTTCAGGGAGGCGCGCGTCGCTTACCAGAAAGCCATTGATACCATCGCCACCTCGCGCCAGGCGCCGTTGTTCAAGCAGGAAGAGATTGAGCTGCGTACCCGCCTGCAACAAATCATTGAAGCCTGGCGTAACGATCGCAAAGCCCAGTCCAGTGGTCAGGCAGAGCGACTGGCGGCCGATATGGAAGGCTTGATTGATGATCAGGAAAGCTGGAAGAAAAAGAATGTCTACGACTGAGTCACCCTCTGTTCGTCTGGCCGGGCGCATTCTGGCCGGGTTCGACCAGCACTATCAGATTTTCCGCTCTTACTGCCAGCGTGCCCATCAGGGCTTTTTGAACGCTCAATGGCTTGAGCTGCAAGCCATTCACCGAGACCGGGTCGACCTCTATGATGCCCAGGTCGACCTGTGCGTTCAGTCGCTGCGTGAATGCAATGAAGGTCTGGATCCAAAGCACTGGCAAGGTGTCAAACAACTGCTTAGTGAACAGCTGAGTCACCACCCACAGCCGGACCTGGCGGAAACCTTCTTCAACTCGGTCTTTTGCCGGCTGTTCGACCGCCGCTATTTCAACAATGAATACATCTTCGTCGAATCCGATGCACTGTGGCGGCATTATGAGACCGACGAAGACCTGGTGCGCCGCTACACGGTCGATGGCAATCTGGAAGCGACCATACTGCAACTGCTGAAAGACATGGACATCGGCCTGCCGTTCGAGAACGCCCACCGGGACGTCCGGCACCTGATTCACCGGTTCCGGACTCAGGAACCGGAGCTGGCCAAAACCGCCTCCAAATACAGCATCGACCTGATCACCACGCCGTTTTTTCGCAACAAGGCCTGTTATCTGATCGGGCGGTTGAACCTGTCCAACCGGACACTGCCCTTTATTGTGCCAGTGCTGAACAACGAAGACGGTTTCCTCTATGCCGACACCCTGCTGCTCGACAGCAATGCCATGGCCATCGTATTCGGCTTTGCCCGGGCCTATTTCTTTGTGGACACCGGCAGCCCCATGGCCATCGTCAATTTTTTGCGCAAGCTGATGCCCACCAAAACCCGGGCCGAGCTCTACTCATCGATCGGGTTGCACAAGCAGGGGAAAACCCAGTTTTATCGCGAGCTGCTACAGCACATGGCGGTCAGCGACGATCAGTTCGAAATCGCACCGGGTATCAAGGGCATGGTGATGACGGTCTTTACCCTGCCCTCCTACCCCTATGTGTTCAAGATCATCAAAGACAAGTTTGCTCCCCAGAAAGACATGACGCGTCAGCATGTCAAAAACCAATATCACCGGGTCAAGCAGCACGATCGGGTGGGTCGCATGGCCGATACCTGGGAGTTTTCCAAGGTTGCTCTGCCTCTGGATCGCGTTTCGGAAGAGTTGCAGCAAGAGCTGGCTCGGGTGGCGGAATCGAGTATTCGCTTTGAAAACGACCAGTTGATCATCAACCACTGCTACATCGAGCGCCGGATGATCCCGCTCAACCTCTATCTGGAAGACCCGACCCGGGAAACGCAACAGGAAGCCGTTCTCCGGGAATACGGCCAGGCTATACGGGAGCTGGCAGCGGCCAACATCTTTCCTGGTGACATGCTATTAAAGAATTTCGGGGTAACGCGCCACGGACGGGTGATTTTCTACGACTACGATGAAATCGACTGGGTGACCAACTGCAATTTTCGCCGGATTCCGCCACCACGCTACCCGGAAGACGAAATGGCCAGTGAACCCTGGTACAGCGTGGCACCGAACGATATTTTTCCGGAAGAGTTTGCCACCTTCCTCTTCAACGAAGCCCGGCTGGAGCGCTACTTTGTGACTTACCACGCCGCCTTGCTGGATGCAGACTACTGGCGCGGGGTTCAAGATGAACTGAACGCGGGTGTGGTCGCCGATATTTTTCCCTACCCCGACCACATCCGCCTGAGCCGCCCCTGACAGGCGACGGCAAGCCAGTACTTCGTGCGCGTCAGTTCTGCTCGTTACGAGGTTGAGGCACCAGCCTGCCTGCCGTTTGCAGCGACAGGGTTCCGTATTGCTCTGCGCTGATCACAAAGCGGCCACAGTCAGCACCGCCGGAGGCCTGGCACTCACCCAGCCCTTCAATCGTCGCTTCTGGTGTCAGTTCCAGAATACGCCGGTCTTCGGTGACACAGACCATTTTGCCGGCTTCCAGCTGTGCCGCGTCACCCCCGAGCGATACCCGCACCGACATCAGACAGTGGCGTGGCAACGCCTCACTCAGTGCGCCCTCCGGGCTGCCATCGTCTTCGGGCTGAACCGTGACCGTCCCAGATTCCGTCAGGGTCTGGTCCACCAACGGCACCAGGCGAATTTTTGCCGTCTCAGAAAGGGCGATGGCTGCCTCCCCTGAGCCTTCCGTTTCCGCCACCGCCGAACCGGCCAGAACCAGCATCAGCATGCCAACCGACCAGCTCAGCGATTTCTCAAAAGGCGCTTTCATGTTCATCCTCACGTCAGTAAACCGATAAAAACGGCGCCAGTTTACCAGAATCAGAAGCATCAGGCAGACCTCATGCCTTGCCAACACGAAAAGATTCGGTACACAATGAAACGCACCTTTCCAGGATGACGATGTCCCATGTATAAAAAGCTTCTGCTCTTTCTGCTGGTTGTCACTGCGGTGGTAGCTGCACTGGTTTATTACGACCGGAACCGGACCAACCCCTGGGGGTCTGACGTATTCTTCGGCTCCCTTGGCATGGTGTTCGGGGCCTGACACCCGTGTATTTAGAAAAAATTAAGCAAGAAACTAACGGCAAATCAATGCGCTTTTGCCTACACTGATTTTGAACAGCTATCGCCAAACACTCACCTGCCGGCCGTCTCAGGACTCATTGGCAGGTCAGGCGCATCACACAACAACAAGACAGACTGAAAAAGGGATACATTATGTCCGGCATACTCTCGATGATTCTGGCCGGTGGCGAGGGCACCCGCCTGGCACCGCTTACTTCGGTCCGAGCAAAACCGGCGGTACCGTTCGGCGGCAACTACCGCATCATAGACTTCGTGTTGAACAACTTCGTCAACTCGGATCTGCTGCAAATTTTCGTTCTGACCCAGTTCAAATCCCATTCGCTGATGAAGCACATGAGCCGGCGCTGGCGCGTGACCGGGCTGACCAACCGGTTCATCGACCCGATACCGGCCCAGATGCAAATGGGCAAGCACTGGTACCAGGGCACCGCCGATGCCATTTATCAGAACATCGAACTCATTGAAGGCATGGATCCGGAAGTTGTCTGCGTGTTCGGGGGCGACCACATCTACAAGATGGATGTCCGCCAGATGGTGGAATTTCACCGCGGTTTCGACGACGCCAAGCTCACCGTTGCAGCCATTCCGGTTCACATCAGCCAGGCCGACCAGTTTGGCATCATCGAAATCGATGAAAACAACAAGATGATTGGCTTTCAGGAAAAGCCAAAAAAAGACCCGAAAACCATTCCCGGCCGACCCGACTACGTGCTGGCCAGCATGGGCAACTATGTCTTCGACGCGCCCACCATGGTGCAGTGCCTGAGAGAAGACGCCGAAAGCTCCGATTCCGTGCACGACTTCGGCCACAACATCATTCCCGACCTGTACAAGGCCGGTGTGGTGTACGTCTATGACTTCTCAACCAACGTGATCCGCGGTGAGCTGGAACACACCAGCGGTTACTGGCGAGATGTGGGCACACTCGATTCCCTGTACGAAGCGAACATGGATTTGCTGGCAGTCGAGCCCCCCTTCGACCTTTACAACAAGCACTGGCCGCTGCGCAGCTACCATCCGGCCGTTCCGCCCGCCAAGTTCGTACACGACGAAGCCAACAGGACTGGCCAGGCGATCAGCTCCATTGTATCCGGCGGCTGTATCATCTCCGGTAGCATCGTGCACCGCAGTATTCTGGGCTACAACTGCCATGTTCACAGCCATGCCTATGTCGACAATTGCGTGATGATGGGCAACAACGACATCGGTCGCGGTTGCCGCATACGCCGCGCCATCATCGATAAGAACGTGAACATTGCTCCGGGTACGGTTATCGGCGAAGACCCCGAGCACGATCGCCAGCGCTTCCACGTTTCGCCGAACGGCATCATCACCATTCCAAAAGGAGCCCAGGTTGGCTTCGAATAAATCCCCCCTGAAGGTTCTAGTCATTGCCTCTGAAGTCGAGGGGTTGGTAAAAACAGGCGGGCTGGCCGATGTCGCCCGCGCCCTGCCAGCCGAGCTGGTGCGTCTCGGGCATGACGTCCGACTGATTACGCCCGCCTATGCCAAAACCCGTGCCGTCTGGTCGCAGTGGCCGCACCAGAGTCTTTGTGTTCATCTGAATGCGTTCGAGGAAACCTGGGTGGCCACCCGCACCGGCGAGCACCAGGGCATACCCACTGTGCAGATCGAGCACAGCGACAGCTTCGACCGCCCGGGTATTTATGACAACGGTGCCACGCCTTATGAAGACAACGCCCGGCGCTTTGCCCTGCTCAGCAAAGGGGCCTTGCAGTGGTGCCGCGACAACGACTGGCAACCCGATATTGTGCACGCCAATGACTGGCAAGCTGCTCTGGCCTGCTTTTATCTGGCCGAGCACTTTCGCTATGACCCCTTCTTTGCTCACAGCCGTTCCGTTCTGACGCTCCACAATGCGGCGTATCAGGGACAATGCAGCTCTGGCTGGTTACGAACTCTGGGTATTCACGAACAGTTTTTCCACCCGGGTGCCTTCGAGGACCACGGCCAGATCAACCTGCTCAAGGGCGGGATTCGGTTTGCCGATGCCATCAACGCGGTCAGCCCGGGTTACGCAGGTGAATTGCTCAGCGATCTCGGCAGCCACGGACTGGGGCCCATCTTCCGTGAACGGGCCGACGCCCTGAGCGGTATTCTCAACGGCTGTGACTATGGTCAATGGTCGCCGGAAACCGACCCGGACCTACCGACACATTTCAGCAGCCCGAACGATGGCGGTAAAGCCCGCTGCAAAGCGTTGCTGAAACAGGAACTTGGGCTTGCAGAAGGCGACGCCCCCTTGCTGGTGTCGATCAGCCGGCTGGCCGATCAGAAAGGCTTTAATCTGTTGATTCCAGCGCTGTGGGAAACCTTGCGCCGTACCGATGCCCAGGTTGCCCTGCTCGGTTCGGGCGATGTGAACCTGGCGGCCCAACTGCACCGGCTGGCACGGGAATACCCTACACGGGTCGCCTTCGTGGAGGGCTACGACAATGCCCTGGCTCATCGGCTCGAAGCCGGCGGCGACGCGTTTCTGATGCCCTCGATTTTCGAGCCATGTGGGTTGAACCAAATTTACAGCCTGCGCTACGCCACCCTGCCCCTGGTGCGGGCAGTCGGAGGCCTGAAAGACACGGTCGTCCCGCTGGCCGACGATGGCACCAATGCCAGCAAGGCAACCGGGTTCATGTTTGCCGACCCAACACCGGACGCCCTGATCAGCGAATTGCACCGTTTGATTCGTGTCTATCAGGAACAGCCAGAAGTCTGGCTTGGCATGCAACGCACCGCCATGAAACAGCGCTTTGAATGGGCAACAGCGGCCAAAGCCTATGTCAGTCTGTACCGAAAACTGCTGAAAGTACCCCGACATTGAAGCATGTCCATTCGCAGCTCTGGCACTACCCCTGGCTGCGGATGGGCTTGAACCCAAAATAGGCCAGCAAGGTGGCCACCAGCGCCATAGCAGCGGCAAACCAATACACAATGCCGGTGCCCTGCCACAGCCAACCGGCAATCAGGTTGCCGCAGATCAGCCCAACACCCATGCCCATCGAGACATACAGGCCCTGGCCAAGCCCTTGTCGGCTAGGAGGGAACAGCCGCCCTACCCGGTGAATCGCAACCGAGTGCACCACGCCAAACGTCAGGGCGTGCATGCCCTGAATCAGCAATGCCGAGGCGAAGCTTTGCTCCAAATTGGCCAGCAGAATCCAGCGTACCACCGTAATGCCCAGGGCAAAAACAATCAGCAGCCGCTCACTGAAGCGTTGAAACCAGCCAGCAATAAACAGAAACACCACAATTTCACATATAGAGCCGAAGCTGATCAGAAACCCGATGGTCGTTGCACTGAAGCCCCGGTCTTTCAAGAACAGATCAAAGAAAGTGTTGTAGGGCGCCAGGCCCAGTTGCCACAGAAACACAACCGCCATCAATACAACCACCTGTGGCCAGTCGATAAAGGCATTTTCAAGCCCTTTTGAGGCTTTTCTGTCTTCAGCGCGCAACCGGGTCTCTTTCGGAATAAGCCAGGTGGAGGCCCACATCAGACCACAGAGCACGGCGCCGATGACAGGTAAAATGGTGACCGGATACCGGTCCAATGCTGCACCCAGCGTCCAGACAATCACCACATAACCGGCCGAGCCCCAGAGACGGATCTGACCATAGCGGGACCGGTCTTTGCCCAGAACGTTTAGCGCCACCCCCTCCATCTGAGGTAACACCGCCGACATAAAGACGCCAAAAAGCCCGAATACCGTCAGATACCAGAAAAAATCGCCGCTTTTTAAAGCCAACAGGTAAAAAACACCCATCAGCACGTAGCCTATGCGAATCAGCGGCAGGCGCTGACCGGTTCGGTCACTGATGAGGGTAAACAGAAAGGGGGCAAAAACGTTAACACCGAAAACCGTGGCAACGATGACGCCAATTTGCTGGGGTGTCAGCCCCTGAGCGGTAAGATAACGCGCCAGATAAGGGGTAAAAACGCCGAACAACGTGAAATAGGCGGCGTACATCGGCGACAACCGTCGCGATTTCTGAGCAAAACTCAGTGTGGTGATGTCGGTCATAAAATCCTTGTCGGGAAACAAAAACCGGTTAGGGGAGGCTCGACGATAAAGGGTAAAGCGTAGATCAAGATTCGGGCTTTGCAGCACCAGCGGTCTGCTTCAGCGCCTTCTGGCGGGCACGCCGCTCGGCAAAGAAGTCAGACATCAGGGTCGAACATTCTTCGGCGAGAATGCCACCGGTCACGTCAATACGGTGATTGTAGGGGCCGTTATGCAACAGATTCAGATTGGAAGCAACCGCGCCACTCTTGGGCTCGACCGCGCCATATACCAACCGTGCTATGCGGCTGTGCACCAGCAAACCGGTGCACATGGTACAGGGTTCGACCGTTACATACAGCGTCGCACCCGGCAAACGGTAGTTCCCAACCGCGAGACACGCCTGTCGGATGGCCTGCATTTCGGCATGCTGACTCGGGTCCAGTGAACCGATCGGGCGATTATAGCCCGAAGCGATCACCTCGCCATCGAGCACCACGACCGCGCCAACCGGCACTTCGCCTTCGGCGGCTGCCAGCCGGGCCTGGCTGAGTGCCAACCGCATAGCAGACCTGTCATCCAACTTACCCGCGTCGTTACCGGCCACACTCACTACTCCCTCAATACCGACTACCGCCAACCCAGACCAGAGTAGATCCTGGCGTAAAACGATCAAACTTGACGGCGACATGCCGTGTTGCGGTGAGCTTGGCTGGTATGCTCACCGCATTCGGCTGACTACTCCGGACTGATCGGCTCGTTACCGGCGGCATTCAAACCGTTCAGTTCACGCAGATACATCAGCGATCTGTCATTCCCACTCAATGGTCGCTGGCGGCTTTCCGGAAATGTCATACACCACTCGTGAGACACCGGATATTTCATTGATAATGCGGTTACTCACCCGCTCCATCATTTCATACGGCAGGTGTGCCCAGCGGGCCGTCATGAAGTCGATGGTTTCCACCGCCCGAACGGCGATGACCCATTCATAACGGCGGCCATCGCCGACGACGCCGACGGATTTGACGGGCAGGAACACCGCAAAGGCCTGGGACGTTTTGTGGTACCAGTCGGCACGGTGCAGTTCTTCGATGAAAATAGCATCGGCTTCGCGCAGCAGGTCGGCGTATTCTTTCTTAACTTCGCCGAGAATGCGCACGCCCAGGCCCGGGCCCGGGAAGGGGTGGCGGTAGACCATGTCGTAATGCAAGCCGAGTTCCAGGCCGATTTTGCGCACTTCGTCCTTGAACAGTTCGCGCAGCGGTTCGACCAGTTTCAGGGCCATCTCTTCCGGTAAGCCACCGACGTTGTGGTGGGATTTAATAACGTGCGCCTTGCCAGTCTTTGAAGCGGCTGATTCGATGACATCCGGGTAGATTGTGCCCTGAGCCAGGAAGGCGACGTCGTGAATTTTTGAGGCTTCTTCATCGAACACTTCAATGAACTGATGGCCGATGATCTTGCGCTTCTTTTCCGGGTCGGCTTCGCCGGCCAGGGCATTCAGGAAACGTTCTTCGGCGTTAACGCGGATGACTTTAACGCCCATTTCGCGAGCAAAAGTGGCCATGACCTGGTCGCCTTCGTTCTTGCGAAGCAGGCCATTGTCGACGAACACGCAAGTCAGTTGGTCGCCAATGGCTTTGTGCAACAGCGCTGCTACAACGGATGAATCCACACCGCCGGACAAACCCAGCAGTACATGCTGGCTTCCCACCTGTTCGCGCACCTTGTCGACCAGATCGTCGATGATATTGGCGGGTGTCCAGAGCGCATCAAGGCCACACAGGGTTCGCACAAAACGCTCCAGAATTTCCAGACCTTTCAGGGTGTGGGTCACTTCCGGGTGGAACTGGACGCCGTAGAAGCGGCGCTCATCGTCGGCCATACCGGCAATGGGGCAGCTTGGGGTCGAGGCCATCAGCGAGAAGCCTTCCGGCATGGCGCTGACCTTGTCGCCATGGCTCATCCAGACATCCAGAAAGCTCAATTCGCCTGAGTTGCGATCGTTCAGGCCATCGAGCAGGCGTGAAGCGGTATCGACCTGCACCTCGGCATAGCCGAACTCCTGTTCTTTGGACCCAATCACCGAGCCGCCCAGCTGTTCGGCCATGGTTTGCATGCCATAGCAGATACCCAGCACCGGCACGCCCAGTTCAAACACGGCCTGGGGCGCGCGCGGAGAATCCTTGGCGTGAACCGATTCCGGGCCGCCAGAAATGATGATGCCGTTCGGGTTGAACTCGCGGACTTCATCATCGGTCATGTCGTACGGGCGGATTTCGCAATAAACGCCAATTTCGCGCACTCGGCGGCCGATCAACTGGGTGTACTGGGATCCGAAATCGAGAATGAGGATGTTCTGGGCATGAATGTCGAGGTGGCTCATGGCGGGTTCCGGCTGGTTGTTCTGAATGAGGTTTGATTCGAATTAAACAACAAAGCGGCCCGCGGGCCGCTCTTGAGTCGGGCTTAGCTGACCCGGTAGTTCGGCGCTTCTTTGGTAATCTGCACGTCGTGAACGTGAGATTCCTTGATGCCCGCCCCGGTGATCTGCACAAACTCTGGTTTAGTGCGCATCTCTTCGATGGTACGGCAACCGGTATAGCCCATGGAGGCACGAAGCCCGCCCATCAGTTGGTGCACAACAGCGTGCAGTGGTCCTTTTACGGCGATACGACCCTCAATACCCTCGGGGACCAGTTTTTCAACGCCGCTTTCCACGGTCTGAAAATAGCGATCACTGGAGCCCTGAGACTGGCCCATGGCACCAATGGACCCCATGCCGCGGTAGCTTTTGTAAGCCCGGCCCTGGAACAATTCCACTTCACCCGGAGATTCATCGGTACCGGCAAACATGCTGCCGGCCATGATGACCGAGGCACCAGCAACAATAGCCTTGGCCAGGTCGCCTGAGAAGCGGATACCGCCATCGGCGATGACCGGGATGCCTTTATCACGCAACACGGCAGACACATTGGCAACCGCTGACACTTGCGGCACACCGACGCCAGCGACGATGCGGGTCGTGCAGATAGAGCCCGGGCCGATACCGACTTTTACGCCGTCAGCTCCGGCTTCCGCCAGGGCGAGCGCAGCGTCAGCCGTAGCAATGTTACCGCCAATGACGTCAACCTGCGGGTAGTTTTCCTTAACCCAGCGTACCCGGTCGATCACACCCTTTGAGTGACCATGGGCGGTATCGACCACGATGACATCGACTCCGGCACGCACCAGGGCGTCAACCCGGTCGGGTGTTTCCGGACCAGTACCAACAGCGGCGCCGACGCGCAAGCGGCCATCTGAATCCTTGCAGGCGTTTGGATAGGCTTCGGCTTTATTGATGTCTTTCACCGTCATCAGTCCGCGAAGCTGGAAATCGTCATCAACGACCAGCACCTTTTCAATGCGGTATTCATGCAACAGATCGCGTACTTCCTGGGGGCTGACCCCTTCTTTCACTGTTACCAACTGATCGCGCCCTGTCATGACGGTTTCAATGCGGGCATCCAGGTTCTTTTCGAACCGGACATCACGGCTAGTGACGATGCCTACCAGATCGTCGCCTTCCATCACCGGAACGCCGGAGATGTTGTTCTCCCGGGTCAGTGCCAGCAACTCACGCACACTGGCTGATTTATCGATGGTGATGGGATCGCGTACTACACCTGCTTCGAATTTCTTGGTCAGCCTTACCTGCTGGGCCTGCTTTTCTATAGTCATGGCCTTGTGGATGATGCCGATGCCACCTTCCTGGGCCATGGCGATGGCCAGACGCGCTTCGGTTACGGTATCCATGGCAGAAGACACCAGAGGAATATTAAGGCTGATGTTGCGGGTTAACTGGGTTTTGAGCGTTACATCTTTGGGCAATACCTCGGAATAACCGGGTACAAGCAAGACGTCGTCAAAGGTTAGGGCGGTTTCGGCAATGCGCAACATGGTGGACTTCCCTCCGGGGTGTGTGGGAAACGACCTGATTAGCATCAGGTCCGAGTTGCGGCGGCATTATAACCAGTTTTGCCTGCAAACAAAGTTTTGTGGTTAAATAACGCGCTTATATACCGTACCTTAATGCGGTCGCGGTAAATGCACCGGGTTCTTTCCGGCCTGCCCTGCCTGTTCACGCCCTGTCAGAGGGTGGTTTTGCCTGGTTAGACCCGCCTTCGGATTCCATTGTTCATGAGCCTTGCCGAGCCAAATGCCCCCCTGACCGTCAGCCAGCTTAACCGCCAGGTGAAATTTTTGCTGGAAACCCAGTACCCGGCCGTACCGGTCACGGGCGAGCTGTCCAATGTCTCGCGCCCGGCGTCGGGCCATGTGTATTTCACCCTGAAAGATCAGGGCGCCCAGATTCGCTGCGCCCTGTTCAAGTCGGTTCTGGCACGCTCGGCCTACAAGCCCAAAGAAGGCGACCAGGTGCTGCTGCGTGGGAAACTGAGCCTCTATGAAGGCCGTGGCGATTACCAGATCATCGTGTCCAGCATTCAGCCGGAGGGCGAAGGTGCCCTACAGGCGGCCTTTTTCAAGCTGAAAGAGAAACTGGAACGTGAGGGTCTGTTTGCACCCGAGCACAAGCAACCCCTGCCAGCGGTCATTCACCGCGTCGGCATTGTCACCTCCCGCACCGGAGCAGCCCTGCATGACATTCTGACCGTGCTGAAACGTCGCTTTCCGGCGATCAGCGTGATTCTTTACCCGGTTCAGGTACAGGGTGCCGAGGCCCCAGGGCAGATCATCAACGCCATCGAAACCGCCAACCGGCTGAACCAGGTCGACGTGCTAATTGTGGGCCGTGGCGGTGGTTCACTGGAAGATTTGTGGAGCTTTAACGACGAGGGGGTGGCACGGGCTATGTTTGCTTCACGCCTGCCCATTGTCTCGGCCGTTGGCCATGAAGTGGATGTGTCGATCAGTGATTTTGTGGCCGACGTGCGGGCCGCGACCCCGTCGCAGGCGGCCGAACTGGTCAGCCCGGACCAGGCCGACCTGTATGGCCAGATCAGCCACCGGCGCGACCAACTGGTACGACGCTGGCTGACCATCAGCCAACATGCTCAGCAACGCCTGTCACATTTGCGCCAGCGCCTGCGCGACCCGGGTACCCTGTTGCGCGAATGGCAACAACGGCTCGACGACCGCGAGCGGCGCCTGGTTCACGCCTTGCAAAACCAGCAAAAACTGCGCAGCCAACGCTTCGAGTCTCTGGAGAAACGTCTGCACCGGGCCAGCCCGCTGACGCAGTTGAAAGCCGATCAACAGAGACTGGGCCAGTGGAGGCAGCGGTTGCAACGACTTGGCTTGGAACAGTTGAAACCGCGTCGGCAGCAACTGGCCACGCTGGCTGGTCAGCTAAACACGCTCTCGCCTCTGAATACTCTGGAGCGCGGTTACAGCATTACCCGGGCAGAAGATGGCAAGGTTATTCAACAGGCCAGCCAAACCAAAAGCGGAGACCGCATCACCACCCTGTTGCGTGATGGTACCTTGACCAGCCGGGTGGAATAGGCACCTAACTCCAGTTTCGGAGCTCGGACACCTTCGGATGGCAAGCGTCCGCGGCGGCTACTTTGATACTGGAATTCCTAATAGCCAGTCATTTCCAGATACCCAACTCCGCTTGAGCTGCCTTCAACGCTGACAGGCCCTTCCCAATAGGGCACCAGCGTCGCCAGCCAGCTATCGGCTTCGCGCGCCCGGACCGTCCAGTAGGCATCCTGACCGGGCAATTCAATTCGCCAGACAAGTGGCAGGGATTTTCGGGCATCTTCGCCCTGGGCCACGACCACCTCACCCCACTCTAGCGGCTCAACCAACAGGTCACCTTCTTCTAGCGACCGCGATTGACCGTCAGCATCGATCCAGGTACCCCGAACATAAGGCACGCCGTCTTCCTGACGCAGATGAAACGCCATCAGTGACGCACCATCGTCAAACTGAAGTGAGAACCAGTCCCAGCCCAACTGGTCCGAGGCCAGCGGTTGTGAACTCCACTCCCGGTCGAGCCAGCCTTCGCCCGACAGCGGGATTGAGGTGCCATCGATCGTTACCTGGCCGGTAATCTGCAATCGCGGCTGACTGTAGTAGTAACTGCCCTGCCCCTGACCGGATTTCTGGCTGAAGCCGTTATCGCCATGCAACACCCAGGGCTGATCCGCCCGCCAGTCCAAGGTCAGGTTCATATCATTCACCGTGCTGGTCAGGCTGCCCGGAACGGGTGAGTCGCTTGTGCCCAGCAATTGCCAGTCATCCAGCCAGGCATCAAACCGGCCTTCAGCAGTGATACCTACGCCTGCCTGCCCTATGCCACCGCGGGAAAAACGCTCTTCGTAGTCATGACCACTGGGTGTGTGTATCGCCGAATGAGCCATCCACATCTGGTTACTGATCCAGCCCTCAGCGTCGCTGCCGGGCCGAAGTGCGGTGCGAAACAGAGTCCAGTGCACGCCGTAGGGGCGGCCCTCGGCATCGGTCAGGTTGGCGGTCAGGTACCACCATTCTATGCGGTAATCCGGGTGTGCCAGATGGTCTTCGGGAAAGCGGATAGGCTGACCGGGCTGGGCAGTCTGGTAGCCTTCGCCACTGGCGCGCATGATATCCAGGGCGGCACTTGGGTCGGTCTCCCGGCTTTCAGCCGTGACCAGAGGGGCGACACTGAACAGTGCCACAATCACGGTTAATCGCAATAATCCCATCAGGCGGCATCCTCTCCCAGGTGTTTCAGAGCCTGCGGTAACCTCAGCCGTGCCTGCACGGCGCTGATTGCAAAGGTAAAGCCGGCCACCAGTAACGTCAGCCAGAACAACGA
Source organism: Saccharospirillum sp. (assembly GCF_039982735.1). Taxonomy (GTDB): domain Bacteria; phylum Pseudomonadota; class Gammaproteobacteria; order Pseudomonadales; family Natronospirillaceae; genus Saccharospirillum. Next base: position 90,559 of record NZ_JBDWXV010000015.1, read on the forward strand.
CCGGGCTGGTTCGAATCGCCAGATCAGCGGCATGGTCCAGCCGAAACTCAGCACATTGAGATCGTAGATCAGCAAACCGGCCAGCAGGGTGCCCAGCGGAATCGACAGTAGCCAGGTTACCAGTAGCCCAATGCCCAGCGGTAGCCCGGCGATCAGTAGCCACTCCCGGTTGCGCACCCCCATGCTGCGCCAGTGGGCGTAACTGGGCAGGCGTTGCTGGTGAATGGCCAGCAGCGAGGCCAGCAGCGCGATGCCGGCCACGGTAAAGGTCAGGGCATTAATGGCGGCGGTCATGGCGAAGGTGCGGTCGAACACGCGCAGGGAAATGGCCAGTACATCCTCGCGCCGGGTCCAGTCACCGGGCCGGGCACCGGCCTCTATCAGTGCCGCTTCGGCGCTGGCGAGGGCGTCAACATAGTCACCGAGCCAGAGCCCCAGACCCTGCTCACCGGCGTTCGGCCAAAGCTCGGCGACACGCTGGTACGGCAAATAAAACTGGTAAGCCGGGTTACCATAATCGTGATAGAACCCCACTACTTCAAAGGCGACGGTTTGCTGCCCCACCGGTATCTGCACTGTTTCACCCAGATCAATGCCCGCCAAATAGCGCACCTGTTCATTGGCCAGCACAACGCCCGGTTCGCCGTCGAACCAGGCCGGTGACCGGTCTGTTTCAGCGGCCAAGGGCAATGCCCGGGTATCGGAGGTGTCGGTGTTCAGGCCGCGAATCTGGGTCGGCCGGTTTTGCCAGCGCACGGTAAGGCCATTGCGGCGGTGCGATTCGACCAGCCAGTCGCCGGGGTTAGCCAGTAAGGCGTCGATATCGAGGGTGTCGCTTTGCACGAACAGATCGGCGGCCAGGCGCTGTTGCAGCCAATCACTGAGCGAGGTGCGAAAAGAGTCGACCAGAGAGTCGACACCGAAGTTGGCGGTCAGCGCCAGCAACAACGCCATCAGCGCCGTACGCAGTGTCCCCAGTTGCGCCAGTCCCTCGCCGCAAGCCCAATTCATACGCCAGGCTGAGTCCGGCAAAGCACGCTGCACCCCCCGCAAGATCAACGCAACCGTCCAGGGCAATAAGCCCGCCCCGGCAAACAGAATCAGCGCCAGCACGGTAAACCCCATGGCGATGGAAGTGAGCTGAAAATAGAGCCCCAGGGCGAGTAAGGCCAGTACCAGACTGCCCAGCGCCAGTCGGCCACGGGCTCGCTCATCCTGCTGCCATTGCGACGGTTCGTCGCGCTGATCCTGCAGCGACCGCTGCGCCTGGCGCCATAGAGGCCAGGCCAGCGCAAGCACCAGGCCGGCTGAGGTCAGCAGCCAGGCCTGCAGCACCGTCACCGGTTGTACCAGCAAGGTGTAATCCAGCACCGCACCGTAGAGGTTTTGCAACGTCGCGGCGACCGACGGCAGCAACAGCTGGCTCAAGCCATACCCCAGCCCCAGCCCGCCCAAGGTTCCGATACCGCTCATTACCAGGGTTTCAAGGGCAATCGCGGCCAGTAACAAGCGCTGACTGACCCCCAGTTCCCGCAACGTGGTCAGCGTATGCCGACGTGCCGACAGCGAGAAGCGCACGGCGTTGAACACAATGAAAAGCCCCACCGCAAATGACAACAAGCTCATTGCCGCCAATTGCGTATGCAGACTTTGGGTGAGTTCGGTCAGGTCAAGCCGTTGCTGGTTGGCGACCAGTCTCAGATCCGGATTCAGGGCGGTAAGGTCCTGGCTGAGACGATCAGCGGCATCGCCGGGCAGCTCGGCCACGACCAGATAGCTGAGGTGAGACCGGTCAAGCAGGGTCAGCGCCGCACCAACGTCCATAAAGACTCGCAAGCCCTGCTGTTCACGGCTGAATACCCGGGCCGGTGGCAATGCCTTACCTGAATTCAGGGTCAGCCGGTCACCGTCCTCCAGCCCCAGTTGCTGAGCCAGGGTTTCCGGGTACCAGGCTTCATGAGGCGGAGTGACCAGTTGCATCCAACCACCGGCCGGTAACCCGGTCGCCGTACCCGCCTCTTCATCCGGCAAGGCAAGCAAGTCAGTCGCGATCAGGTTAATGACCGACTGGTCGGCGGTGGTCAGGCGCTGCTCCAGAATCGGGAAGACAGAACGCCAGCCCAGGCGGCGCAGGTTCACGTAATCGTCCACCGACACCCCGTCGCCACTAACAGATCGCACCCAATGGCTAGCCTGAGCACCCAGTACCTGATCGGCTTCGGCGTAACTGGCCCGGGCATGTGCATTGATAACCTGAACCGCCGACCAGAGCGCAACACCGGTTACCAGCCCGGTGAGCAGAAACAGGGTTTGCAAGGGGTGCCGGCGGTGATGGCTCAGCAGGGTGATCAGAACGCGCAGCAGCCGGGTCAGCGTCCCGGTCACAGGGCTGGCTCCTGGCTGAGCCGCTCATGGTATTGATGCAACTGGCCATGCTGCAGGCGCCATTGTTCATCCAGAAAACCGGCCATATGGGCACTGTGGGTGACCATCAGCAGGCTGCTGCCCGTTTCACGCACCAGCTCGACCAATACGCCCATAACCCGTTCGCTGGTGGCCTCATCAAGATTGCCGGTGGGCTCATCCGCCAACACGAGGGCAGGCCGGTGCAGTAACGCCCGGGCGATGGCGACCCGCTGCTGCTGTCCGCCGGAAAGCTGATGCGGCAAGCGCCGGATCAGGTCAGCCAGGCCGAGACGGTCAATCAGATGATCACGAAACGCCGGATCGAGGCGCTGGCTCAGTCGGGCTTGCAGTTGAAGGTTATCGAGAACGGTCAGAGTGGGAACCAGATGGTATTGCTGAAAAATGAGGCTGAGCCGGTCGCGTCGCAACGAGTTCCAGTCGCCGGCACTCATGCTCAGGCTGCTGTGCCCGTCGATCACCAGTTCACCGGAATCGGGCGTGTCGAGCCCCGCGACCAGATGCAGCAAGGTGCTTTTGCCACTGCCACTTTCGCCCAATAGCGCGGCCGAGCGCCCGGCCGGCAGGTGAAAATTGGCGCCACTGAGCACGGTGACGTCGCCATCGGGCTGGGCGAATTGTTTGACGACCTGGTTGAGTCTGAGCATGAACCTCACCGGCATTCGATGAACGGGGTTATTCGATAAACACAGTTATTCGAGCAATTGCCTGACCTGGATGGCCAGTTCGGCCACATGGGCGTCACTGGCGCCCAGATCCATCAGGGCCTCGTCGAGTTTTAACAGGTACTCGGCATTGGCACCCGACGGCCCATGGCTGAGGGCGATCTGGCGTGCCATCTCGGTCAGTGAGGCCGGGCCCAGAAAGGCTGCATTGGTGTCGCTGGCTACATAAACCAGGCCTTCTGTCTGCTGGCCATCGCTGAACGTCATGGGCGTGAAGAAGCGCAGGTAGCCATTTTTTTCACGCACGTCCAGATGCGCAAAGGTGTCGGGCGTCACCCGATAGGCCAGGCCGTGGCAAACCGCATTAGGTGCTTCGATCAGTGTGACCACTCGGCCGGGCGCTTCCGGCGTGCCACGATGATCGTGGGAACCTTGCCAGAACCGGCGCGCCCAGCCACGGATACTCGCAGGCCGGCATTCCAGATACGGAAAGTCGACCTTGTACAGCAAGGAGCCATAACCGAACAGCCAGACATCGTCGAGGTGGTCGAGCGGCGTGTTCTGCTGATTCAGGGCGATGGTGTCATTCGACATGGGCGGCGGCCAGTTGTTCCGTTAGCACGTGTTCACACTGGTCGAGTTGCTGCTCTCTTTCAACCAGTGCCGCGGCGACATCATCCGGCAAGCCAGCCAGGGTGGTTCGCCATTGGGCGGTAAACACCCGGCGTGACAGGCTGATCAGCCGGCCCGTGGTCTGGGCCAGTTGTTCACGCAACCGCCCGCCCCGGTCCAGCGCTTCCAGCGCCCGGGTACACTCTTGTTCCAGGTTGTTTATGCGCGCCAGCTGCGGTTGCAGTTGCTGCCACTGGGCCGGTGTAAGCGCATCGAACCAGCGGCTTTCACATTGCAGGGAGGGAATGCCCATCAGGTAGGTTTGCAGGCCAGCGTAGTCCCGTGGGACGCGTTCCGACTGACTGCACAGCTTGTTCAAAAGCCCCGGGTGCAATTGCCGGTTTTCGGTCACCAGGGCTGAAAGCCGGGTTTCACACGCGGCCAACTCTGCAGAGGCTTCTGTGCCGGGCAAGGTCTGATACCGCTGCAACAGGTAGCGGGGATAGCGGTCGAGCGTGCGCAGCGGGGTTTCGCTGAGCACGGCAAGCTCCTCATAGCAGCGCTCCAGCTGAGCCGGCGCGTCGGCAAGAGCCACCGGCGCCATACTCAGCAGCGCCAGGCTGCTAGCGACGAGCGCGCTGAGTTTTCTTGGTCGTTTGCTTACCACCGCGTCCACCCTTGGGACCAAAGCCGGAAGGCTTGTTGGCGTAGGGGTTCTCGCCCACCTTGAATTCAAACCGGATCGGCGTACCGCGCACTTTCAACGCCTTGCGGAAGGCGTTTTCCAGATACCGCTTGTAGCTGCCCGGCAAATCGCCCAACTGGTTACCGTGAATCACGATGATCGGCGGGTTCGAGCCACCCTGGTGTGCATAGCGGGGCTTGATGCGCCGGCCGCGCACCATTGGCGGCTGGTGCAGCTCAATCACCCCTTGCATGATGGTGGTCAGCTGGTTGGTGCTCCACTTGCGCCGCGCCGAATGGTAGGCCAGGTCCACCGATTTGTAGAGATGGCCAACGTTGGTGCCGTGCAGCGCCGAAATAAAGTGCATGTCGGCCCAGTCCAGAAACGGCATGCGCCGGTCGATGCTTTCCTTGATCTTCTTTTTCTCGTCTTCGCTGAGGCCATCCCATTTATTGATGGCCACCACCAGACCGCGGCCCGATTCCAGCACAAAGCCGAGCATGTGCATATCCTGCTCGACCAGCCCATCCCGGGCATCCAGCACCAGCACAACGACGTTTGCGTCCTGAATGGCCTGGAGGGTTTTGACGATGGAAAATTTTTCAACCGCTTCGGAGACACTGCGCCGGCGGCGAATACCGGCGGTATCGATCAGGGTATAGGCCTGGCCGTCGCGCTCATAGGGTATGTAAATACTGTCCATCGTGGTGCCTGCCTGGTCGTAAACCACGACCCGGTCTTCACCCATGATACGGTTGATCAGTGTTGACTTACCCACATTCGGACGGCCAACAATGGCCAGACGAATGTTGTCTTCCTCGTCTTCATCAGCGCCTTCGATGGGCTCCGGCTCCGGGAAATCTTCGAGCGCCAGCTCCAGCAAAGAACGCACACCCCGGTTATGCGCCGCGGCAATCGGAAGCGGGTCGGTCGACAAACCCAGCTCATGAAAGTCACCCAGAACCACATCGGTGTCCAGACCATCAGTCTTGTTCACCACCAATACCGTTTTCTTGCCGGTCTTGCGCAAATGCTGGGCGATGTGGTTATCGGCTGCCGTCACACCCGCCTGGGCGTCGGTAATGAACAGAACAACATCCGCCTCTTCAATGGCAGCGAGACTCTGCTCGGCCATCTTGGCGTCCAACCCCTGCTCAAACCCACTGATACCGCCGGTATCGATCACAATAAAGGGGCGCTCACCCAACTTGCCGTCACCGTATTTACGGTCACGGGTCAGGCCCGCCCAGTCGGCCACGAGGGCATCCCGGGTGCGGGTGAAGCGGTTAAACAGGGTCGATTTACCCACATTGGGTCGCCCGACCAGGGCAATTACAGGGATCATGATGTCTTCCAGTGCCTCTACAGGCTATTAATGCAAGAAACCGCGAGACCAATTCTGGCCTCGCGGTTCGTATTTTAGTCACGTTTTCACGGGTGGCACCCGGTGGCCGCTACTGATCGCGCCGGCGCAAGCTCATCATCTTGATGCGCGAGCTGTTGCCTTGTTGCAAAAGGCGGTCACCAAAAGGTACTGGTGCGGTGTAAATACCAGTCCAGTCAATCGACTGAGAGACTAGCCATTCACCGGACTGCGCATCCAGAACATGGACGAAACCCGCACCGTCGGCAACGGCCAGGGCGTCCTGGCCCGGCCACTCCACCAATTCGGTCAGGCGGCGGTAGGTAAACTGTTCCTGAGTCCAGACCGGTTCCAGCGTTTGCGGGTCCATGGCGATGACGTGGCTTTGATCGTTCACGCCATACCAGTAATTCTCACCGGCAACGATGGCCCGGTAAGTCGAAAACGGCTTGGTCGCGACCACTCGGCCAGAATCGGCTTCGATGACCAGCATATCACCCTGATAGCCCGCTGCCAGAATATAGCCGTCGACCACGGTGATGGAACCGTCAACATCGACCAGCCGGCTGACATCGGTTTTACCCGATGCACGGGCCAAACGGTACTCCCACTCGGGTGAGCCATCGTTCAGATTCAGTGCAACCAGCTTGCCGTTAGCCAGGCCAGTGACTACCCAGTCATTCACCACAACCGGGGCGGCGGTGCCGGTCACCGTCAGGCTCGGCTCGACGTCCTGATACGCCCATAGGGCCCGGCCCGTATTTCGCTCGAGCGCTGTCACGCGGCCATCGGTGGTTTGTACGATGATGCGGTCATCGAGCAATACCGGTGCTTCGGTTGCCAGCGCGCTGAGCGGGTTGCGCCAGACCGGCTCACCTTCCCAGTCGAGCATCAGCAAATCACCATTGCCAGTCACAACGACCATATTGCGTTCATCGGCGGCAACCGGCGACACGATCTGGTCGGCCACCTGACGCCGCCAGATGAACCGGCCGCGCTCGTTCAACAACACGATTTCACCGAGCGGCGATGCCGTCAGAATGCCCTGGTCTGTGACCGTTGGGGTAATCCGGTTCAACGGCACTTCGGTGTAGAAGTCGACCAGGATATGCCACCAGTCGATCGTCAGCCGGGCCTTTTCGGGCCGTTCTTCAGGCAGCGGCGCAGGCGCTTCCCGCAGTGGGCCCGACGAACAGGCAGCCAGCGTGAGGCTGGCGACCAGTGTCAGTATCGCAGTCAGCCGCATCAAGCGTCGTCCGTCATTGCAGCCAGATCATCCAGCTTCATTTTCAGATAAGGGCTTTCCACACCTTGTTGCTGGGCCTGTTCATAGGCCAGACGGTAGGCTTCGCGGGCAGCGTCAGCATCGCCATCGGCGCTGTGAATGTCGCCACGCAGCTCGTTGATCACCAGATCGTACCCTTCGGTTTCAATGCTATCGAGCGTCGCCAGTGCGGCAGAGGTGTTATCCCGCGCAAACTGGACCCGCGCCAGCCGAACCCGAGCCACGGGTGCCAACAGCGCATCACTGTTGTCGACGGCCCAGCTCAATTCCTCTTCAGCCGCAGCCAGGTCACCCTGCTCTACTTTCTCTTTGGCGGCTTGAAACGCTGCGTAAACAGCGTAGGTGGTGTCTGGGAAGTCAGACTTCAGCGCTTGTGCGAGGGCGAGACGTTCACCGGCATCGCTGCTGGTATCATCCACCAGCTCCATCAGGGTGATGTACATGCCCGAGGCCGCTTCCTGTTTGGCCTGTACCGAGTTGCTGTAATACAACCAGCCAAAGTAGGCGATGAGTGCCACCAGAATGCCACCAATAACGCCATTGCCGTAGGTTGCCCACCAGCGTTTAATCGCTTCAATCTGTTCCTGTTCGGTATCGTACACCCTGTCTTTCTCCTCTGGCGGCTGCCTGGCGGTTCAACCCGAACCCCTGGCAGCCGGTTCTCCGGCATCAGCCGGAGGGTCTGTTTTATGATTGTGCGTGCGTAACCGCATGTTGCGACTGGCTACCATACTGATTCATCAACCAGTTCGCCAGCTCCCCCTGCGCCAGGGTTTGCTGCGGTGCGTCGTCGCGTAGGGATTTGACAGTGACCTGACTGCCTGAGGCCTCGTCTTCACCCAGAATCAGCGCCCAGCGAGCACCTGACTTGTCGGCTTTTTTCATCTGGCTCTTGAAACTGCCACCGCCGCAATGGGAGATCAGCCTCAACCCGCCCACCTCAGTGCGCAGCGTTTCGGCCAGCGCCAGGCCCTGGGTTTCGGCCAGATCACCGGCCATGATCAGGTAGGCATCGACCGTCTCGAACACCTCGGCCGGTATCTTGTTAAGCGTCTCCAGCATCAGTAGTAACCGCTCAACACCCAAGGCAAACCCGGCCGCGGGTGTCGGTTTGCCGCCCAGCATGGGCACCAGCCCATCGTACCGGCCACCACCGCAGACGGTGCCCTGGGCACCCAGGCTGTCGGTTATCCACTCAAACACCGTCTGTGAATAATAATCGAGCCCGCGCACCAGCCGTGGGTTCACGGTATAACGGACGCCTGCGCTGTCGAGCCGGGTGCACAAACTCTGGAAGTGCATCCGCGACTCGTCATCCAGGTAGGCATCGAATTTGGGCGCGCTGTCCAGCAGCTTCTGTGTGCTTTCCGATTTGCTGTCCAGTATCCGCAACGGGTTGCTGTATAACCGGTTCTGGCTGTCTTCGTCGAGCTGCTCTTTCACCGTTTCCAGGTAATCGACCAGCGCCTTGCGATAGCGACCACGGGCTTCGGAACTGCCCAGCGTATTCAGGTTGAGGGTGACATGATCACCGAGGCCCAGGTTGTTTAGCAGGCGCGCGCTGACCAGAATCAGCTCGGCGTCGATATCCGGTGTGGCCACGCCAAAGACTTCAGCGCCAATCTGATGAAACTGACGGTAACGCCCTTTCTGCGGCCGCTCGTAACGAAACATGGCACCGCTGTACCAGAGACGTTGAATCTGGTTGTGCAGCAAGCCATGCTGCAACGCCGCTCTAACGCAGCCGGCCGTGCCTTCGGGGCGCAGAGTCAGGCTGTCACCACCGCGGTCATCAAAGGTGTACATTTCCTTTTCAACAATATCGGTATGCTCGCCCACGCCGCGTTTGAACAGCGCCGTTGGTTCAACCACCGGCATGCGAATTTCGCGATAGCCATATTGACCCAAAACGGTTTTGATCTGGCCTTCCAGGTACTGCCAGACCGGACTCGCCTCCGGCAGGATATCGTTCATGCCACGGATGGCTTGTAATGTGGACAACCTTACTCTCCCTCAATCAATGCGTTCGGCCCGGGACACAAGGTCCGGGAATCGCCGACCCATATTACTGGCTCTTGGCGATAACCAGCGCTTCTTCGGCTTCTTTTTCGGCAATTTTACGGCGGATCAATTGTTCGTAGTGATCCACCAGGGTGTCGTTCTGCACTTTATGGTCCGGCTTGCCATCGACGTAAATCAGGTTGGAGGGGCTGCCGCCGGTGAGGCCAAGGTCAGCCTCCTTGGCTTCACCCGGGCCGTTAACCACGCAGCCGATCACCGCAACGTCGAGAGGCGTTAGCACGTCTTCCAGACGCGATTCGAGCGCATTCATGGTGCCAATCACATCGAAGTTCTGCCGCGAGCAACTCGGGCAAGCAATAAAGTTAATGCCCTTGTTACGCAACCGCAGGCTTTTCAGAATATCAAAGCCAACTTTAATCTCTTCAACCGGGTCCGCCGCCAGCGAGACCCGCAGTGTGTCGCCAATGCCGTCCATCAGCAGCATGCCCAGCCCTACCGATGACTTCACCGTGCCCGAGCGCAGGCCGCCAGCTTCGGTAATGCCCAGGTGCAGCGGCTGTTCAATCTGGCTCGCAATCTGGCGGTAGGCGGCAACCGTCATAAAGACATCGGAGGCTTTCAGGCTGAGTTTGAAGTTCTGGAAATCGAGCCGGTCAAGAATGTCGATGTGACGCATGGCCGATTCGACCAACGCTTCCGGTGTCGGTTCGCCGTATTTCTTTTGCAGGTCTTTTTCCAGAGAGCCGGCATTCACGCCAATACGGATGGGTATGTTGCGATCCCGCGCGGCTTCAACCACGGCCCGAACCCGATCTTCCCGGCCAATATTGCCAGGGTTGATGCGCAGGCAATCGACACCCAGTTCGGCGACTCGCAGTGCGATTTTGTAGTCGAAATGAATATCGGCGATCAGCGGCAGGCTGACGCGTTTGCGAATGGCGCCAAAGGCTTCGGCCGCGTCCATGCTGGGCACAGAGACCCGAACCAGATCGGCACCCGCCGATTGCAGCCGTTCGATCTGATCGACTGTGGCATCGACATCGCAGGTTTCGGTGTTGGTCATGCTCTGTACGGCGATGGGCGCATCGCCACCAATTGGCACGTCTCCAACCCAGATTTTGCGAGATACCCGACGCTTGATCGGGCTAACGTGTTGCTTGTTCATGAAACACCCTGCTCTTGCTTCCAGCGTTGAAATTCACGAAATTCGGGGCTGTTGGCAAAACGGTTGCGAAATTGCAATTCGAGTGATGAATAAAGATCTTCATCGTTCATGGCATGGGCGATGCGGACACCCAGCCAGAGTGTGAACGGGGTCTGGTTCGCCCGGTTGGCACGCACCAGCGAAATGTACCCCCGGTAGGCTCGCAATGCTTCCTGCATGCGCTCCTGCTGGAATTGCAAATCGGCCAATCCGATGTAGCTGTTCACCAGCAACCGGTCCAGCACAATGGCCCGCTCATAGGCAGCAATGGCTTCGTCGACCCGGTCAACACGGCGCGAACTCAGCGCCAGGTATTCGAAACTCAGGGCACGACGCTGGTAAAAAGTGTCTTGAACAACGTCGGCGAATTCCTCGCGCGCGTTTTCATAGCTGCGTTCGTTATAGAGGAAGACCGCGTACTGAAACCGTGCTTCAGTGCCGCCATCGTACCGGATGGCGCGGCGAAAATGGTGATCGGCCAGGTCAACTTCCCGTTCGACTTCATACACACGGGCCAAACCGAGGTGAGCCCCCGAGGCCCGGCTGTCGATGTCGAGCGCCTGGTCCAGCGAGCGCTTGGCTTCGAACAGGTTGTTGTTTTCGAAGTGGGCATAGCCAATCTGAATATAGGTTTCTACGGCCTTGTCCAGATCCTGTTTTCCGGAGAATGGGCTTTGGGTTGTTGTCACACAGGCGGTTAACAACACCGACACTGCAACAAGCGCCAGGGCACGGATCACGTTCATAATACATTCCTCTGAAAACGGGCACCCGCCAGTTCGGCCGCCGTCTGGCCCAACTGAACCGCTTCGATAAACCGGTCGGAACGACGGGTCTTGTCTGTTACCTCCCCAACCAGCTGACCGCAGGCCGCATCGATGTCGTCGCCACGCGTTTTGCGAATGGTCACGTTGTAGCCCGCTGCCGTCAGGATATCCCGGAACTTGTGCATCCGGTTGTTGCTGGGGCGTTCATACCCCGAATTCGGAAAGGGATTAAACGGAATCAGGTTGATTTTGCAGGGTGTATTGCGTAACACCTCTACCAGCTCGTGGGCGAGCTCGGGTTTGTCATTCACTTCGTTCATCAGCGTGTATTCAATGGTGACCACACGCTTTTCCGAGAACCGGCTCATGTAATGGTTGCAGGCGTCCAGCACCGATTCGATGTTGTACTTGCGGTTCACCGGCACCAGCGTATTGCGCAAGGCATCGTTGGGTGCGTGCAGCGACAGTGCCAGTGCCACATCAGTGACCTTGGCCAGTTCATAAATGGCGGGCACCACGCCCGATGTGCTCAGCGTCACCCGGCGTTTAGACAGGCCATAGGCGTTGTCTTCCATCATCAGCCCCATCGCCTCGACCACGTTGTCGAAGTTCAGCAGCGGTTCGCCCATGCCCATCATCACCACATTGGTGACCCTGCGCTGGCGTTTTTCACCCGGCTGGTCGAACGATCGCACCGCAATCCAGACCTGGCCAATGATTTCAGCGGTACTCAAATCCCGGTTAAAGCCCTGTTTGCCGGTTGAGCAAAAGGAGCAGTCCAGCGCGCAGCCAATCTGGGAGGAAACGCAGAGAGTGCCACGGTCATCTTCGGGAATGAACACCGTTTCAATGGCACTGCCGCCCGGCATCTTCATGACCCATTTGCGGGTGCCGTCTTTCGAGTCTTTCTGGTAAGTCACTTCGGGCGCGACAATTTCAGCGCACTCGTGCAGCTTGGCCCGGGTGGCCTTGCTGATGTCGGTCATGTCGTCGAAATTGTCGACGCCATGCTGGTGAATCCACTTCAGAACCTGAATCGCGCGAAATTTCTTTTCGCCGAGACGGTCGACAAAAAACGCCTCCAGGGCGGGCAGTCCCATCCCCAGCAGGTTCACTTTCTGTGCCGTTTGTTCAGTCATGAATTCACCTTTGTATTCGGTAGGTCGTTCTAAAACAGCAGGCCCGGCACACCCGGAGGCGTGCCTGAATGGGCCTGCCGGGGCAGCCTGGTGCTGCCCCGCATCGATGCTTCAGCCGCGCGGGCAGATCTCATCGTTCGAGAAGAAATAGGCAATTTCGCGCTCGGCCGAGGCCGGGGCGTCAGAACCGTGCACGGCATTGGCGTCAATGCTGTCAGCGTAGTCGTGACGCAGGGTGCCTGCAGCGGCTTCAGCCGGGTTGGTTGCGCCCATGATCTCACGGTTCTTGGCAATGGCGTTCTCGCCTTCCAGAACCTGAACCATCACCGGGCCAGACGTCATGAACTGGACCAGAGCACCGAAAAACGGACGCTCTTTGTGCTCGGCGTAAAAGCCTTCAGCCTGCTCCTGGCTCAAATGAACCATTTTTGAGGCAACGATGCTCAGGCCAGCAGCCTCAAAGCGGCTGTAGATGGCGCCAATCAGGTTTTTGGCAACGGCATCGGGCTTAACGATGGAAAAGGTGCGTTCAATAGCCATGTTCAGTAAAGCTCCACTGTGTACGAATTGAGTCGGGCGCGGATTATACGTGGCTGGAGCCGCCGTTACCATGGCTCCGGGGCGGGTTTTACCCGACTTGACACGGGCCTGAGCCAGGCCGCAAGGCGACGGGTGTCAGGACCGAGCGGTGAAGCAGCTGTAAATCAACCGAAACAGGGGCCAAGGCGTTAGAGACGGTCCCACACTGAGGCATCCAGAGCAACGCCGGTCGCGCGGCCCCGGGACAGGAAGCGGTTCTCAAACTCACGCGGTGACAGCGGCTGGCTGAAGTAGTAGCCCTGAATACTGTCGACGCCCAGGGTTTCCAGGCAGTGCATTTGGGCAGCTGTTTCAACACCTTCAGCCACCACACTCATGCCCAGACTGTGCCCCATCTTCACCATGGCGTCGACCATGGCTTCATCCTGGCTGCGCCGGGCGATATCGTTGATGAACGTCTTGTCGATTTTCAGCACGGTAAAGGGCAAATTGCGCAAGTAGGACAAGGAAGAATAGCCCGTACCAAAGTCATCCAGCGCCAGATGCACGCCCGCGTCCCTGAGCACATTCAGTTCGCGCACCACCCGCTCGGATGCATTGACCAGCAACCCCTCGGTCACCTCCAGCTGCAACGAATTGGGGTTCAGCAACACCTGACCCAGAACGGTCTTAACCGCGGCCAGAATGCTCCCGTCCTGAAACTGGCGCGGGGAGACGTTTATCGACATCATCATCGGGATTTCGTACTGGGACTGCCAATGCCGCAGCTGGGCGCAGGCCTCTTTCAGCACCCATTGCCCGATCTCGCCTATTACCCCAATCTGCTCGGCAATGGGTATGAACACGGCCGGAGAGACCCGCCCCAGAGCTGGGTTGTTCCAGCGAATCAGTGCTTCCATCCCTTTCAGGCTGCGGTCTTCTGTTGCGACAATGGGCTGGTAAACCAGTGCCAGCTCACCCCGTTCCAGCGCCCCGCGAAGATGCTGGTCGATCTGCAACCGCTCGGCCGCCTGAATGTTCATCGACTGGGTAAAGAACTGGTAGCCCCGGCGGCCGCTGGCCTTGCTTTGAGCCAGAGCGCTGTCGGCCTCCCGAATCAGGGTCTCGCCGTCTCGGCCATCGGTGGGGCCCAGGCTGACGCCAATGGAGGCCGACACAGCCAACGAATGCGAATGGACGGCGAAGGGTTCAGACATGCTGGCCAGAATGCGCCGCGCCACCAGTTCGGCGGCCATGCCATCCTGAATGTGGGGCAACAGCACGATGAATTCGTCCGCGCCGTAGTAGCCCAGCAAGTCGCCCTTCTTCACAACGGACCGCAGCCGTACCGCAACGCTCTCCAGCAGTTGATTGGCAAGCTGATGCCCGAGGGCTTCGTTAATGTCTTTGAAGAAATCGAGGTCCATCATCAGCACGGCGCAGAGATGGTTGCGTTCTATCGCGACGTGCAAGGCTTCCTCAAGCCGCTCCCGCATATAACGGCGGCTATTGAGGCCGGTGAGCGGATCCTTGTTGGCTTCCTGACGGACGGTTTCGAGTTGCTGATGCGCTTCCAGCACCCGATAGTCGGCGGCGCGCTTGAGTCGCCGATAGTGGAGCGACCAGAGCACCAGAATGGCACCGCCAAACACAATGCCGGTCGCTAGTGTAACCCAGACCGACCAGGGCATGGCCAGCGACTGCAGTGACCACCAGGCGGCACCTTGCCAAAGCAACAATAAGCCCAAACTTATCCAACGTTTGTGTCGCACAGGCAATCCGCCGGTTTGGCTCTACCCTGATATCAGTGAGCAGCTATGTCCTTGATCCGGGCAACCATGGCTCTGAGTCCATTACCGCGCGTTGGACTGAGGTGTTTGACTAGATCCAGCTGCGAGAAATAGGCTTCGGTATCGAAGTCTAGAATCTGTTGGCGTGTTTTGCCATTGTAGGCAGCTAAAACAATGGCGAGCAAGCCCCGAACAATGTGGGCGTCGGAATCGGCCTGAAAGCGGATCTGCTCGCCGTCGGCGTCATCGACCAGCCACACCTGACTCTGGCAACCGCGAACGATTCGCTCGTCGGTTTTCAGGGCATCGTCCATCGCCGGCAAATCCTTCCCCAGATCAATGATATAGCGGTATCGGTCTTCCCAGGAGTCGAAGAAAGACAAGGTTTCAACGATGTCGTCGCTGGTGACATCAGTGCCGAATTCGGTGCTCATAACTGACCTGTTTGTCTGAAAATGGGTAGGGTAATACTTTAGTGGCATGTCGTTTTTAGCCAGAGAACAAGCCGTTTCCCGTTAAAAAAACAGGCCGGTCTCAAGCTGGGCTTCTTCGGACATTTTGTCACGACTCCAGGGCGGGTCGAACACCAGCTCAACCGTCACCGACTCGACACCGGGCACTTTCGCCACCCGGTATTTTACATCGTCGACCAATACCGGGCCCATTCCGCAGCCCGGGGCGGTCAGGGTCATGTCGACCATCACGTGGTGGCCTTCTATCGTCACCTTGTAGATCAGCCCCAGGGCGACCACATTCACCGGGATTTCCGGGTCAAAAATGGTTTCCATCGCCGCCCAGACCTGAGCTTCATCGATTTGGCCATCGGCCCGGGGTTCGAATTCCAGGCGCTGCGGCTCAAAGCCCAGGGCATCAGCGTCGGTACCGTCGATGCGGGCCATGTTGCCGTTGTGCACCACAGTGTAATTTCCACCCAGCGACTGGGTCAGGGTAACAAAGCTGTCCTGCGGGATGGTGATGGGCGTACCCACCGGCACCAGCCGAGCTTCAACATCACGCTGGGTAACCACCATGCGTTTTTCCATCAGTGCGCGGTCTCCGCCAGGTCGCTGTCGGCCGCCTTGTCGTCGACCACAAAGCTTTCACCGCAACCGCATTCTGCGGTCACGTTCGGGTTTCGGAACTTGATCACCCGGTTGATGCCGTCTTTGGCGAAATCGATCTCGGTACCCTGAACAATGGGCAGGGCGTCTTTTTGCACAAAGAGTGTGACGTCATCGGCCATGCTAAGGCGTACATCGGTTTCATCCGGTTGTGTCACCAGATCTACAATGTACATGTAACCGGAACAGCCGCTTTCCTTGATCGACAAGCGAATGCCCTGGGCACCCGCGTCCTGTATCTGGCGGCGACTGTGCTCCACAGCGGCGGCGGTCATGGTCAGCTGGGCTGACTGACGCGGATCAAAGGATTCAACACTCATGGTCGTACTCCTGTCTCACAAAGGGGCTGCTTACCTGTCGGTCTACAACCCAACGGGGTAATAGCAACGATATGGGGTCAACAGCGCTTACATCAAAAAAGTTTTGGCCTTGTCGAGCCCGGCGAACAGCGCATCGACATCGGCCCGGGTGTTGTACAGCGCGAAACTGGCGCGCACCGTGCCGGTTAACCCGAAGCGAGTCATGATCGGCATGGCGCAATGGTTGCCGGTACGTACCGCAACGCCTTGCTGGTCTAACAACATCCCCAAATCTGCCGGGTGGGCGCCTTCGAGCACAAACCCCATCACACCGGCACGATGATCGGCATCGCCAACCAGCGTCAGCCCCGGGTACGCTTTGGCGCGGCTGACGGCATAGTTCAGCACATCGGCCTCATGCGCGGCGACTGCGTCGCGATCCAGGCTGTTGATAAATTCAATGGCCGCACCGGTGCCAATAGCACCCGCGACGTTCGGCGTACCCGGCTCAAATTTGAACGGCAGCGTATTGTACGTAGTGCCTTCAAAAGACACAGTCTCGATCATTTCCCCACCGCCCATAAACGGCGGCATGGCATCGAGCAATTCGCGTTTGCCGTACAACACGCCTATCCCCATGGGGCCATACATTTTATGGGCAGAAAAGGCGTAAAAGTCGCAATCGAGCGCCTGCATGTCGAGTGGCCAGTGAGCCACCGCTTGCGCTCCGTCGATCATCACTTTGGCACCAACGGCATGAGCCTGTTCAATAATGGCCTCAACCGGGTTAACGGTGCCCAGCGCATTCGACACGTGCACAACGGACACCAGCTTGACGCGCTCGTCGAGCAAGTCGGAGAAGGCGGCCATATCCAACTGCCCGCGATCGTCCACCGGAATTGGCACCAGCTCGGCACCGGTCTGGGCGCCCAGTATCTGCCAGGGCACGATGTTGGCGTGATGCTCCATGCCGGAGACCAGCACCCGATCGCCCTGTTTGAGGTTATCGCGACCCCAGCTAAACGCCACCAGGTTAATCGCCTCGGTGGTGCCCTTGGTCCAGATCACTTCATCGGTACTGCGCGCATTGATAAAACCACGCACCGATTCACGCGCCTGTTCAAACCGGGCGGTGGCCCGGTCACTCAGGGTATGGGCACCGCGATGCACATTGCTGTTGTCGTGCCGGTAGTAGTCGGCAATGGCGTCAATCACGGCGTTCGGTTTGTGCGTGGTGGCGCCGTTATCCAGATACACCAGCGGTTTGCCGTTTACCTGCTGATCGAGTATTGGAAATTGGGCGCGTACGGCTTCGACATCAAAGCTCATACCAGGTGCCTCGCCAGTTCGTCTTCTTTGGCAAACAATGAAGCCAGCATGGGACGCAACAATTGCTTCACCGGTTCGTCATCGAGCGTTTCGAGCAGTTCGTTGATGAACCCAAAGCTCATCATGACTTCCGCTTCCTGCCGGCTGATACCGCGCGACAGAAAATAGAACATCGAGCCTTTATCGAGCTGGGCGACGGTTGCACCGTGGGCACATTTTACGTCGTCAGCGTAGATCTCAAGTTCAGGCTTGGTATTGATCTCGGCCTTGTGACTGGTCAGCAAATTCTTGTTGCTCAATTCGGCCAGTGTTTTCTGCGCATCTTTATGGATATGGATGCGACCGTTAAACACCGCCTTGGCTTCATCACCAATGATGCCGCGAAACACTTCATTCGATGTTCCGTGAGGCACTTCGTGCTCAAGCGTTGTGTGGTAATCGACGTGTTCCTTACCCCTGGGCAAATAAACGCCGTTCAACTGCAAGTGTGCGCCGCTGCCACAATGGCGAACCACAATGTCTTTGCGCTTTAACACACCGCCCAGCGCCATATGAAAGCTGTTCATCTGGCTGTGCGCCCGCAATACCGCTTGCACCGACCCCAGATGGCGAACATCGCCGGTTTCCAGCAGCAGGTGGTAGTGCGTCAGCTTGGCGCTGTCACCGACGTCAATTTCAGTCACCGGGTTAATGAATACCGGCCCGTCCGATTCACTGGTGAAGGTTTCCACCAAAGTCATCTGGCTGCGCGTCCCCAGATCCAACAACAGTCTAACCGGTACGGCGCGGCCACGGGCATTGGACGACAGAACCTGATTGATGTGCAGCGGCTTTTCCAGAACGGTTTCCGGCGCAACCTCAATCCACACGGCTTCTGCCAGCAAGGCCTGATTGAAGGTGGTGAACAACTGGTCACCGGCCAGGGTTTTAGCCAGCCGGCCTTCGAATTGCGCGCGCTGTTCAGGGGTTGCTTTTGACAGCAGACGAACGGTCACACCTTCTGGCAAAGCGTCATGATCAACTACCTTGCCATCGACCAGCGTGATCACCGTGCGGTCCCAGCTTTCAAAAACGGTCCCGGTTCCGGTACCTGGCTGTTCCGCCAGCGACCATTCGGTATCGAGCATGGATTTCAGCGGCGTGTACTTCCAGGCTTCGGTCTTGCGAGTCGGCCAGGGGGTCGCGGCAAATTGCGACCAGGCGCTCGCGCGCCAGTCTTTCAGCCAGCCCCAGTCAGACTGCGCCTGTAAGCCCTGATGAGCCTGTTCTGCCTGCATCGGGTCGGACACTTAGGCCACCTCCTCGTCGATCCAGCTGTAACCGTGTTTTTCCAGTTCCAGTGCCAGTTCGCGACCGCCGGATTTCACGATGCGGCCCTTGGCCAGCACGTGCACATAGTCGGGCACAATGTAATCGAGCAAACGCTGATAGTGAGTCACCACGATGATGCCGCGGTCCGGGCTGCGCAGCGCGTTCACGCCCCGGGCAACCACCTGCAGGGCATCAATATCGAGGCCGGAATCGGTTTCATCCAGAATGCACAGGCTCGGTTCCAGCAACATCATTTGCAGCAATTCGTTGCGCTTCTTTTCACCGCCCGAAAACCCTTCGTTAACGCCGCGCTTCAGGAAGTCTTGTGGCAGATCAACCGCCTTGCATTTCTCGCGAGCGAGCTTGATGAAGTCCATCGAGCTCATCACGTCTTCACCGCGTGCGGTGCGAATGGTATCGACGCTGGCTTTCAAGAATTCCATATTGGACACACCGGGAATCTCGACCGGGTATTGAAACGCCAGGAACACACCGGCGCGAGCACGCTCTTCGGCTTCCAGTTCGAGCAGGTCATTGCCTTTATAGGTCACACTGCCGCCCGTCACTTCGTAACCGGGGCGACCGGCCAAGACGTTGCCCAGGGTGCTTTTGCCAGCGCCGTTCGGGCCCATAATGGCATGCACTTCACCCGGCTTAACCTCCAGGTTCAGACCGTGCAGAATGGCGGTGTCCTCAACCCGGGCGTGCAAATCGTTAATGTTCAGCATGATTCAATCTCTTTCATTCAAATTCGGTTCATCGCGAGTGCGCACAGGGCCGGCTAAAGCGGCCCGGGAACTTAACCTACGGCACCTTCCAGACTGACTTCGAGCAACTTGCCGGCTTCAACGGCGAATTCCATCGGCAATTCGCGGAACACGTCTTTGCAGAAGCCGTTGACGATCATCGAGACCGCTTTTTCGGCATCGATGCCGCGTTGCTGGCAGAGGAACAACTGGTCGTCACTGACTTTCGAGGTGGTAGCCTCGTGCTCGATCACCGCCGTCGGGTTTTTCGACTCAATGTACGGAAAGGTGTGAGCCCCGCACTTGTCACCAATCAGCAGAGAATCGCACTGGGTGTAGTTACGCGCACCTTCCGCGCCCGGGTTCATTTTTACCAAACCGCGATAACTGTTCGAGCTCTGCTTGGCGCTGATGCCCTTGGCAATAATGGTCGAACGGGTGTTTTTGCCCAGATGAATCATCTTGGTGCCGGTATCGGCCTGCTGATAATTACTGGTCAGTGCCACAGAATAAAACTCGCCGATGCTGTCATCGCCTTTGAGGATGCAGGACGGGTATTTCCAGGTGACCGCCGAGCCGGTTTCAACCTGCGTCCAGGAGATCTTCGAGCGGTTGTGGGCAATACCGCGCTTGGTCACGAAGTTGTAGATGCCGCCCTTGCCCTGTGCATCACCGGGGTACCAGTTTTGCACGGTCGAGTATTTGATGTCGGCGTCGTCCAGCGCAACCAGCTCGACCACCGCCGCGTGCAACTGGTTTTCATCGCGCATCGGCGCGGTGCAACCCTCGAGATAACTGACCTGGCTGCCTTCGTCGGCGATAATCAGAGTGCGCTCGAACTGGCCGGTTTTGGCTTCGTTGATGCGGAAATAGGTCGACAGTTCCATTGGGCAACGCACGCCCTTGGGAATGTAGACGAAGGAGCCATCGGAGAAGACCGCCGAGTTCAACGCGGCGTAGAAATTGTCTTTCTGCGGCACAACCGAACCGAGGTATTTCTTAACCAGCTCCGGGTATTCATGCACGGCTTCGGAGATCGGGCAGAAAATCACCCCGGCGTCCTTCAGTTTCTGGCGAAAGGTGGTGCCTACAGAAACACTGTCGAACACCATGTCGACCGCAACCCCGGCCAGCACTTCCTGCTCGTGCACGGGAATGCCCAGTTTTTCATAGGTGCGCAGCAACTCCGGGTCAACTTCATCCAGCGATTGCGGGCCGTCTTCCATACTCTTGGGCGAAGAATAGTAAGACAACGCCTGGAAATCCGGTTTCGGGTAAACCACATGGGCCCACTCCGGTTCTTTCATTTCCAGCCAGGCACGGTAGGCCTTCAGACGCCACTCGAGCATCCATTCGGGTTCCTGCTTCTTGGCTGAAATCAGACGAATGACGTCTTCGTTCAAACCGGGCGGAATGGTCAGCGACTCGATATCGGTTATCCAACCGGCCGAGTATTCTGACTTCAGATACTGGTCTATGTTCTCACTCATGGTATTCCCCTGCGAAGGTCAGGTGGCCGCCGTTTTGGCTTGCGTGCGCAAGGCCGTCACGGCGTCCCTAATACGGTGTATGGCTTGGTCCACCTCTTCACGGGTGGTAAAACGGCCCAGGCTAAAGCGCAAGGAACCGTGTGCGGCCTGATCACTCAGGCCCATGGCTTTTAATACGTACGAAGGCTCAACGCTGGCGGACGTACAGGCAGAGCCGGTAGATACCGCGATGTCGCGCAATGCCATCATCAGCGATTCGCCATCGATGCCGCCAAAATGAACGTTCAGATGGCCCGGCGTACGCGGCGCCTGGCCGCCATTGATGTGTATATCGCCAAGGTCGGCTATGCCCTGCCAGAGGTCATCGCGCAGCGTCGCAATGCGCTGGCCTTCTTCTGCCAGGTGTTCGGACACCAGGTTGGCTGCGGTGCCAATCCCGACCAACTGATGCGTGGCCAGGGTTCCGGAGCGCATGCCCCGCTCATGTCCGCCACCGTGAATCTGGGGCAACAGCTTCAAGCTGGAGCGACGCCGCACATAAAGGGCGCCAACGCCCTTCGGGCCATAAAACTTGTGGGCTGAAACCGACACCAGGGTGGCTTGCCAGTCATCGACGTTCACCGGAATCTTGCCTACGGCCTGGGCCGCATCAACATGAAACCAGACGTTATGGTCGGCACACACCTGGCCAATACCGGCGACGGGGTTCAACACACCGGTCTCGTTATTGGCGGCCATAATGCTAACCAAACGGGTATTGGGTTGCAGCGCCTGAGCGACAGTTTCGGCCGAAATAACGCCATCGGCATCGGGCAGGAGCACCGTCAGGCCGTAGCCTTTTTGCTCCAGATACCGCGCCGGATCGAGCACGGCTTTGTGTTCTGTTGCAGCCACCACGATATGGCAGTCTTGCGGCGCGAATTGTTCGGCAACACCTTTGATCGCCAGGTTATTGCTCTCGGTCGCGCCGCTGGTCCAGACGATTTCGCGGCTATCGGCTCCCAGCAAATCGGCCACCTCATTGCGGGCGTCTTCCACCGCTTCCTCGGCTTGCCAGCCGAGCAAGTGCGAGCGCGAGGCCGGGTTGCCATAGATGCCATCGCGGGTCAGGTGCGCCATCATCCGCTCGGCGACGCGTTCGTCGACCGGCGTGGTGGCGGCGTAATCAAAGTAGATCGGGTGCATGCTCATAACTGACTGGCCAAAATGGTGGCTTCGTTCGGGGCGTCTGTGCGCCCGGTTTTCAAATACTGATTCTGGCGCTGGCTGACGACCTGAATATCACGCCGCCCGACCAGGTCGGCCAGGGAAATCCCGTGCAGAAAATCATGGATTTGCTGGCTCAAGTCTTGCCAGAGGTGGTGTGTCAGGCAGACTTCACCCTGCTGGCAGCCGGTTTTGCCCTGGCATTTGGTCGCATCGAGCGACTCACTGACGGCATCCACCACATCGGCCACACTGATCAGTTCGCTCGGACGGCCAAGCTGGTAACCGCCGCCCGGCCCGCGCACTGAGGTCACCAGAGTATGACGGCGCAGTTTGGCAAACAGCTGTTCCAGGTAAGACAACGAAATGCCCTGCCGCTCAGATATGTCGGACAAACTGATCGGACCTGTCTCCTGGTTCAGCGCCAGATCCAGCATCGCCGTTACCGCATAGCGGCCTTTGGTCGTCAGTCTCATGCGGGTGATCCCCCGAGTAGCCGGAAGTGTCTATCCATGAATGAAGTCGAGCCCCGCCCAAAACGCAGGTATGACTCTATGGGCGCGAATTATAAATACCTGAGTAAAACAGTCAACTATTGCCCGCTAAAAAGCCCGCAAGCCCCGGCCACCCTCCTTGACACCAAATCACGGATCCAATATCAGCCGCCCCATTGATGCAAAAAAATAACAAATTGCCACCTTTCGTTTACAAAACACTCAGGCTGGACTAGTTATAACGTAAGACGAACAACAACAATAACCGAGTGGTCAGGGCCTGCCTGAACCCCTCTGGAGTCGCTGCCATGCTATCTCTTATACCCCCTCGCCTGGCCGGGAGGGTCCGATTGTGCTGAGTGTTTCCCAGGCCAGCCTGGCTTTTGGCGGGATCAAGGCGCTGGACGATGTGTCCTTTACGGCCGCGCCCGGCGAAATCACCGCCATCATTGGCCCCAACGGCGCCGGTAAAACCAGCTTGTTCAACATCATCTCGGGGTTTTACAGGCCGCAGCAGGGGCAGATCCAGTTTGATAAGCAAAACATCACCCGGATGCGGGCCGACAAGCGCGCTGAGCTTGGCATCGCCCGTACGTTCCAGAACATCGCCCTGTTTCGAGGCATGTCAGTGCTGGAGAACATCAAGCTCGGTGGCCATACCCGGCTGAGCACCGGCTTCTGGGCGTCCGGTTTCTTTTATGGTGGGGCGAGGCGCGAAGAAGCCCGGCTGCGCGCCGAGATCGAACGGGATGTGATCGACTTTCTGGAGCTGGACCACATACGCAAAGCCCCCGTCGCTGCCCTACCCTATGGCCTGCAGAAGCGGGTTGAACTGGGTCGGGCACTGGCGATGCAGCCGCATGTGCTGTTGCTAGACGAACCTGTCGCCGGCATGAACCGGGAAGAAACCGAAGACATGGCCCGCTTCATTCTGGACATTCAGGCCCGGTGGGGCACCACCATTTTGCTGGTCGAGCACGATATGGGCATGGTGATGGACATCTCCAACCAGGTCGTAGTGCTCAACTTTGGACGCCAGATCGCCAAGGGCACGCCGGAACAGGTGCAGGCCAACCCGGCCGTTATTGAAGCCTACCTGGGCACCAGCGACCGCAGTAAAAACGACGCCGGGGAGGTGACCGCCTGATGGGCCAGTTCATTCAGTACATCATTAACGGGGTCATCTCCGGCAGTATTCTGGCACTCATCGCCCTGGGTATTGTTGCCGTGTTCAAGGCAACCAAAGTGGTTAACTTTGCCCATGGCCATCTGATTCTGTTCGGTGCCTACTTCTATTTCACCTTTTCCGTCGTTCTGGCCGACGCGCCCTTTATGCCCGCCTGGGTAAGCAGCTGGGAACCCGCCTGGTTAATGGCCTACGCGGGCGATGCGCCCATGTTCTCACCCAGGGCCGCCATAGCCAGCTGGGTCAGTGACCTGCCGCGCATTCTGCTGGGGCTTGTGGGTGCCCTGGCGGCCAATGCCGTGCTGGCGCTGATCATTGAGCGTTTGATCATGCGCCCGCTGTTGGGCCAGTCTGCCTTTGCGATGATTCTGTCGACCGTCGGGCTAATCTGGGTACTCGAGGGCAGCGCAGGCCTTATCTGGACCGCAGAAGCCGAGCAAGTACCGGCGCTCGGGCCCAATTTCCCAATCCGATTCCAGCTGTTCGACCAGAACCTGTTCCTGTTCAGCGGCTCGCTGGTTAACTTGCTGGTCGCCTTGCTCCTGTTCGCCAGTCTGATGCTGGTACTGCGGTATACCCGCTCCGGTGTCGCGATCCGGGCCACCGCCGAGGACCAAAGCACCGCCTACGCCATGGGCATCAACGTACCCAGGGTGTTTTCCACCGCGTGGCTGGTGGCTTCAACAACCGGTGCCGTTGCCGGAGCCATTCTGGCCAGCCGTAATGGCTTGTCACCCGCCATAGGTCTGTTTGGCCTGTCGGTATTGGCGGTGGTGTTAATGGGCGGGCTGGATTCCTTTGCCGGTGTGCTGATTGCCTCGATGCTGGTCGGTATTTTGAGCTCAATGGCGCAATGGAAACTCGGCGGCGGTGTGGCTGAGATCGTGCCCTACGTGGCGGTTCTGGTGGTGATTCTGATTCGGCCTCATGGCTTTATGGGCCAAGAGGAGATCGAGCGAATATGACCAACATCGTCCGCTACACCGACATACACCACCCTGACCACAGGATAACGCCATGATCACCGGACACTTTAAGACGGATTACAGTGCCGATGAGGGCATCTGGTCGAACTGGCCCAAACGCTGGGGGTTGGTGGCTGCTTTGATTGGTCTGGCGATTTTCCCGTTCATCGCCAGTAACTATGCACTGCTGCTGGCCGGGCAGATCGGCATCTTCATTGTCGCCGTGGTGGGTCTGAACGTATTGATTGGGTACACCGGGCTAATGTCGCTCGGCCACGGTGCTTTCTTTGCGGTCGGCGCTTACACCACCGTGGCCATCCACCATGAGTGGCCGCTCACTTTTCCTCTGATTACGCTGGTTATTTCGACGGTCGTTGCCGCGGCGTTTGGGGTGTTGTTCGGGCTGCCGTCGTTGCGGGTTAAAGGTCTCTATCTCGCCGTGGCCACCCTGTCGGCCAATTTCATTATTCTGTTTCTGATCGAGCAGGAGTGGCTGGCCGAATGGACCGGCGGGATCAGCGGCACGGAAACCCCCAATGCCGTTTTCTTCGGCGTTGAGCTGGTGTCACAGCAAGCCAAATACTTCTTCATCATGCCGGTGATGGTGCTGATGCTGCTGTTCGCGCAGAACCTGTTCCGCACCCGCTTTGGCCGTGCCCTCATTGCCATTCGCGACAAAGACTATTCGGCCGAGATTCTGGGCATCGCTCTGTTCAGCTACAAGCTGAAAAGCTTCGCCATCTCAGCCGCCTACTGCGGCGCTGCGGGCAGCCTGTGGGCTTACTTTTTCCCGGCTATACTGCCGGAAGACTTTGGGCTGAACATGTCGATCACGCTGGTCGTCTGCCTGGTCGCCGGAGGGATGGGGCGCACGCTCGGGCCGATATTCGGGACTATCCTGATTCTGCTGGTGCCGGAGCTGCTCAAGATCGTTGCCGCTAACATTACCGGCGGGGACGCAACCGCCCAAACCTGGGTGAGCCCGACACGGGACATTTTGTTTGGCCTGATGATCATCGGCTTTTTGATATTCGAGCCAATGGGGCTGGTTAACATCTGGGACCGTTTCTGGCGCTTTATGTCGCGCTGGCCGTTTGCGAAGTGAGAGAAAGCTGCGAGCTTCGAGCTGTTAGCTTAAAACTCGCAGCTCGAAGCTCACAGCTCATAACTACAACAAAAAGGAGGCTATCATGGCCCTGAATCGAAGAACCTTGTTAAAAACCGGCGCCGCTCTCACGGCGGCCAGCATGGCCCCGGGCATTGTGCGGGCGGAAGGCGCGCACTGGCGCGTGGCGGCTTCATTGCCAATGACAGGCCCCTTCGCGACCGCGGGCCAGCTTGTGGCCCCGGCCTTCAGCGAGTTCGAGCAGCAGGTTAACGACAACGGCGGCATTGGCGGCAAGCCGATTCGGGTTGAAGTGGCCGACTCCGGTTACATTCCACGCAACGCCCTGGCGAATTTCCAGCGCGCTCAGGCCGCCGGCGACCTGCACTTTTACTATGGCGACTCCACCGGTTTTATGGAACTGGTCGGCCCCACCCTCACCGGTGACAACGCGGTGATGATGGGCTCAACCTCCTTTGCCTCGGCTCTGTCTGACCCAGCCAACCGGCCCTACCAGTTCATGGCTGGCCCCACCTACGAAGACCAGTTCGAAATTCTGTTGCGTGACATCGCCAACAAAGGCGGTAAAACCGTTGCCTTCGTGTATTCCGATACTGAATTTGGGCGTGACCCCATCGAACATGGCCGGCAAGTTGCCGCAGAACTCGGCATTGACGTGGTGCTGGAAGAAGTCACCCGCGCCGAAGGTGCAGACATTGAAAACCACGTCACCAAACTGGCCCAAGCCAACCCGGAATACACCATTCTGCAGGGATACGTGACCGGCGTCTGGCCTCAATTGATCGGCGGTGCCCGGGCATTCGGCCTGACCACCCAGTTCATGGGCACCTTCTGGGGCATGGAAAAAATCATTGCCGATCGGGTGACCGAGCAGGCAGGCCCGTTCCTCGATGGTTACCAGGGCGTTATGCCCTACCGCTACTTCTACGACCAGGACGACGCCCCGTTTTATCAGGAACTTGGGGCGTTCAAGCGCTCCGTTAATCCGGGGTTTTCCGGCTACGTTACCGCCTGGGAACTGGAAGGCCGCTTGTGCCTGGAACTGTGGAAACTGTGCATGGAGCGCGTGATTGAAGCCGACAAAGAAGTCACGCCCGATAATCTGATGGCCGAGCTTGGCGCTATTCGCAACTGGGACAGCGGCGGTTTCTTCGGGGCACCGGTCGACGTGGTCGATAACAAAATCGGCCAGGGCCGTGTGTACCGCTACGACGCCGAAACCCGCCTGTACAACCCGGTTTCGGACTGGATTCAGGTCTGATAGAACTCGGCTTGTTCGTCAGAGCTGAACCCTCACGGTGGCCCGGGGGCAACCCGGGCCTACCCCGTTTCCGAATTCGGATGCAGACATGCTGAGCATTGAAAACATTGAAGTGGCCTATCACCACGCCATTCAGGTGCTGAAAGGCCTGACGTTATCGGTCGAACCGGGCGAGGTTGTCGCTCTTCTGGGTGCCAACGGCGCCGGTAAAACCACGGTTCTCAAGGCCGCTTCTGGCCTGTTGCCGCTGGAAAACGGATCAATCGACGCCGGCCAGATTCGCTTCAACGACGACCCCATTAATCGGGTTGCCCCCCACGAACTGGCCCGTGCCGGCCTGATTCACGTTCGCGAGGGGCGACGCATTTTTGCCGAAATGACGGTGGAAGATAACCTCATCGCGGCCTCCTATGCGCTGACCGGGCGCAAGGAAAAACCAGACTACGACGCCGTGTATGCGTTTTTCCCAAAGCTCAAAGAGCGGGCCCACCAGACGGCTGGTTTGTTGTCGGGTGGGGAGCAGCAAATGCTGGCCATCGGCCGTGCACTGATTGGCAAACCCCGGCTGATTTTACTGGATGAACCCTCACTCGGTTTAGCGCCGCGCATGGTCGATGAAATATTCGACAACATCGCCCGGGTGAATCAGGAACAGGGCGCCAGCATTTTACTGGTCGAACAAAACGCCAGTGCCGCCTTTCGCATCGCTCACCGGGGTTTCATTCTGGAGAATGGCAAGGTGGTGCTCGAAGGGTCGGTCGAACAATTGCGCGAAAACCCCGACATCCAAACCTTCTATCTGGGTGTTGGCGAGCAGGACGATCAAAAATCGTTTCGAAACATCAAGCACTACAAGCGCCGCAAGCGCTGGCTCAACTGAGGAGCGCCGCCGAGATGTCTGAACGTTCGTTTCACGATCAGGGCTACATCAGCCTCACCCAGTTACTGGAGCGCCACGCCCAAACCGTGCCCAATGAAGTGGCCATGCGTCAGAAAGACATGGGCATCTGGAAGGAAACCACCTGGCGCCAATACCGGAACCAGACTCACGCCATTGCCGCGGGGCTGATTGAACTGGGCATTCAACACAGCGACCACGTCGGCATTATTTCCGAAAACCGCCAGGAGTGGATTGTCGCGCAACTGGGCATCAACAGCGCCGCCGCTGTGTGTTGCGGCATTTACCCGACCAGCCCGGCCAGCGAAGTGGTGCATCTGCTGAGCAGCGCCGATTGCAAAGTCGTGTTTTGCGAAGACCAGGAACAGGTCGATAAGGTCCTGGAGATACGCGACAAACTGCCGCTGCTGGAACACATCATCGTCTTCGACGCCAAAGGCCTGTACGGCTACGACGCCAGC
Organism: Saccharospirillum sp.; assembly: GCF_039982735.1. GTDB lineage: Bacteria > Pseudomonadota > Gammaproteobacteria > Pseudomonadales > Natronospirillaceae > Saccharospirillum. The sequence goes on from NZ_JBDWXV010000015.1 coordinate 118,927, forward strand.
CTTTGGATGACGCTCAATGAATTGATTGATCGTGGTAAAACCCAACTGAAACGCTCACCCGGTGCTGTGACAGACCGCCTGGCTCAGCAGGTACCGGAAGACACGGCGCTGATTGTGTTTACCTCGGGCTCCACCGGCCTGCCCAAGGCCGCGATGATTTCATTCCGGAACATCTGGTCGCAAATGGCGTTGCTGTGGGATGCCGTACCCTCCCAGACGCATCAGAACATCTTGTCCTACCTGCCTTTGTGCCACGTCGCCGAGCAGGCGTTTTCGACCATGAACGCCATGGCACGCCGCATGGTGGTGAACTTTGGCGAAAGCCTGCGCACCATCCGCACCGACCTGCAGGAAATCTCCCCGCAGATGTTTTTCGGCGTACCCCGCATATGGGAAAAAATGCAGTCTGAACTGACCGTGCTCGGCGACCGCACCGGCCCGTTGCGCCGCTGGTTGTTGCACAAGGGTTTGAAATCGGCCCAGCAGCGCGGCACCAAACCCAGGTCACAATGGACGAGCCAGGAGAAACTGAGCTACGCCCTCTACCGGCCCTTTCTATACGCGCCGCTGCTTGGCTACCTCGGCCTGGCCCGCTGCAACATCGCCATGACTGCCGCTGCGCCGATTTCACCGGACTTGCTGGCCATGTTCCGTGGAATGGGTCTGTCGCTGATCGAAATCTACGGCATGACCGAAACCACCGGCGCCGCCACCCTGCAACCGATGGACCTGAACTGCCAGGGCCGCATAGGCCGCGCCATTACCGGTGTGGAATCCCGGGTGGGCGACGACGGCGAATTGCTGCTGCGCGGCCCGATTATCTTCAAGGGCTATTACAAGAACGATAAAGCCACGGCTGAGACCCTGCAAGATGGCTGGCTGCACACCGGCGATGTCGTCGAAGAACACCAAGACGGCACCCTGACCATTGTTGACCGCAAGAAAGACATCATCATCAATGCAGCGGGCAAGAACCTGTCACCCAGCGTGATCGAAAACACCATGAAGGCCAGCCCCTTTATCAAGGAATGCATCGTGATCGGTGACCAGCGCAAATTCCTGGTCGCACTGATTCAGGTCGATTACGACACCGTCACCACCTGGGCAGAACGCCAGAACCTGGCTTACACTACGTTCAAATCCCTGGCCGAAAACGACCAGGTAAGAGCCCTGGTGCAAGCCGAAATCGACAGGGGCAACGCCCAGTTGGCCCCGGTTGAGCAGATCAAACGCTTCACCCTGCTGACCAAGGAACTCGACCACGACGACGGCGAAGTCACCGCCACCATGAAGGTACGGCGCAGTACTATTGCCAAGCAATATGAACAGCAGATTGAGGCTTTGTTCAGAGAAGAGACAGCGGCTTAAAAAACCGCGTAAAAAGACTTTACCCGGCGGTCAGTTTTCGTACTATAGCGCACCCTTACTGGATGCCCGGCCTTGAACACAACCGCCCTGCTGACCCCCTTGTGGGATTACGACCTCATCGCCGATGGCCTGCGCCAACACGGCTGGGTGCACCTGCCCCACGGCATCAGCGACCGGCTGGCTCTCGACCTGCTGCAGGACATCCACCGCCACCAGCCCGACCAGTGGGACCAGGCCGGTATCGGCCGCAAGCAGGACAACCATACCAACGACCTGATTCGTCGCGACAGCACCCACTGGCTAACCGGGGAAACACCCGCGCAAAGTCAGTACCTCACAGCGGCCGACGAACTGCGGCTCGAACTCAACAAACGCCTGATGCTCGGCCTGTGGGACTATGAATGCCACTACGCCCGCTATGACACCGGCGCTTTCTACCGCAAGCACGTCGATGCCTTCCGCGGCCGCACCAACCGGGTGCTGACGACGGTGACCTACCTGAACCCCGACTGGCAAGACAACCAGGGCGGCGAGCTGTTGCTCTACAATGAGCAAAACCAGCTCATCAGCCGCTTGTTGCCCACCCTGGGCAGCATGGTCATCTTCCTAAGCGAAGAGTTCCCGCACGAAGTGCTGGCGGCCGAACGCACCCGGTTCAGCATTGCTGGCTGGTACCGCAACAACAATTCCATTCAGAACCGGATCGACCCGAGTCAGTAGGGAGCCTCTGAACAATTCCCCCAGGGGGAATTATTCAGAGGCCCCCTAGCGTTTTTTCCCACATCACCGGTCAGTCAGCTATACTCCCCGAGACCTATTTTGATACAGCGTTTCAGGAGTTTTCCAATGCAGGGTGACCGTCAGGTGATCGACGCACTGAACAAGGTGCTGACCACCGAACTGACCTCCATCAACCGCTACTTTCTTCACGCGCGGATGTACCGCAACTGGGGTCTGGAACGGCTGAACGAGCACAGCTACAAGAAATCCATCAAGGACATGAAACAGGCCGATGAGCTGATTGAGCGCATTCTGTTTCTGGAAGGCCTGCCCAACCTGCAAAAGCTGAACCGGTTGATGGTTGGTGAACACACCGAAGAGATGCTGAAGCTGGACGCCGACTTCCAACTGGAGCAGATCAGCCAGCTCAAAGACGCCATCGCCCTGTGCGAAACCCAACAGGACTACGTCAGCCGCGACATGCTGGTCGAACTGCTGGAATACGAGGAAGACTACCTCGACTGGCTCGAGACCCAGCACTACCAGATCGCCAACGTCACGCTGCCGAATTACCTTCAAGCCAACCTGTCGGATGAGGACTGACCATGAAAGGCAACCCAACCATCATCAAGGCGCTTAACGCCTTGCTCGCCAACGAACTGTCGGCGATGGATCAGTACTTCCTGCATTCTGAAATGTATCGCGACTGGGGCCTGAACAAACTCTACGAGCGCATCAGCCACGAGTTTGACGACGAAAAAGGCCACGCCACCAAACTGATTGAACGCATCCTGTTTCTGGAAGGCACGCCCAACATGAAAGACCGCGAACCGATCAACATCGGTTCCGACGTGCCTTCCATGTTGCAGAGCGATCTCGACATTGAGTACGCCGTACAAAAAATGCTGGCCGACACCATCGCCCTGTGCGAGAAAGAGCAGGACTACGGCACCCGGGATATGCTGGAACCATTGCTCGACGACACCGAGATGGACCACGCCTACTACCTGGAACAGCAACTGCGCCTGATCAAGATGATCGGCCTGCCGAACTACCTTCAGTCCCAGATGTAACTCAAGATTGGTGGCTATGGTCCGCGTCGGCCACCGGTTATGCTTATGCGGGGTCGGCGTATATCCGTCCATGGAGCCTAGGCCGCAGGATATGAATCCCCTCCATGGGATTCACCCTTCGGGCTCGCTGCGCTCATGCTAAAACGCTCCTGGCGTTTTAGTCCATGCTGCGGACTTCCCCGCAGAAGCATAACCGGCACCCGCCGCTCGCATTGTGCAAAACCCAAACTTTGAGATTAAAGCCACAGCTTTTACTTCAATGAGTTTACTCGTCCTAGGCAGACCGTTTTATTCTCTTATCCCACTCTATGCCAGTGCCTTACTGCATCGCCGCCATCACAGGATCTCCCACCTCAATAACATACACCGCAATCAGCGTAATCACACCCGCAAACGCTAGGTAATACAGTGTCGGAATGATGGTCATGCGCAGTATCGTGCCCTCGCGCCCCATCAAACCAACGGTAGCCGAAGCCGCAACAATATTGTGAATGGCAATCATATTCCCGGCCGCCGCACCCACCGCCTGGGCAGACACCAGCATCGCGGTTGAAACCCCCAGCAACTGAGCCGTATTGAACTGAAAATCAGACAGCATGAGATTCGACAAGGTGTTGGAGCCGGCAATAAAGGCACCCAAGGCACCAACGGTTGATGCAAACATTGGGTACACTACCCCGACTCCGTTCGACACCAACTGCGCCATCGCACGCGGCATCGAAGGCAAGTCGGCCGCGTTCACGCCAGAATTAATCAGAATTCGAACCATGGGAATGGTGAATACCAGCACAAAGCCGGCGCTGATCAGGGTTTTGGTGCTCTCGCTGGCCGCATGGCCCAGCGAACGCATTCCCACGCGCTGAAGTAACATTGTAAGCGCTACCACAACCACCATGATACCGCCTGGCAAATACAGGGGCTGCAGACTGCCACTGATGCCGCCCTCGCCCAAAATATCGGTCCAGCCGAAGGCAAGAAAGGTTTCCACGAAACTTTTCAGAACGGGAATGGCCCGGGTCAGCACCAGCAATATCGCCAGCAAGGCGTAGGGCGCCCAGGCCCGCAGCAGCGGCATGCGCTGCTCGGGTGGCGTGTCATCCAATGGAATGTTAACGCTGCCATTCCAGGCTTCAGGCCACTGCTGTTTAGCCGAGAAATCCCAGGGCTCTTTCGGCAGTAACCAGCCACGCTTGGCCACCGGCACGACAATCATCAAGCCGATCAGCGCACCCAGCATTGAGGGGAATTCAGGGCCGAGCAGAATGCCAGCCGCCGCGTAGGGAATGGTAAATGCCAGGCCTGCAAACAGCGCAAATGGAAACATGGCAAAACCTTCCCGCCACTGTTTTTTCTCGCCGAAAAACCGCGTCAGCATCAGGCACATCAGAAACGGCATCAGGGTGCCGATAATACCGTGGGTAATCGCAATTTCAGAGGTCATCAGCCGGTAAAATTCGCTCCAACTGCTGCCATCGGCAACCAGCAATTCGGTAATGGCGATTCGGTCCAGCCCCCCGGTTACCCCGACCACAATGGGCGTACCCACGGCCCCGAAAGATACCGGCGTTGACTGCACCATCATACCCATCACCACCGCAGCCATGGCCGGGAAACCGAGCGCGACCATCAACGGCGCAGCAATGGCGGCTGTGGTGCCAAACCCGGATGCCCCCTCCAGAAAGCAGCCAAACATCCAAGCCACCAGAATCACCTGAACCCGCCGGTCCGGGCTGATGTCGGAAAACCCGGCACGAATGGCCGAGAGCGCACCACTGGCTTTCAGAGTGTTAAGGAGCAGTAGCGCGCCAAAAATAATCCAGAGAATACCCGCTGTAAGAATCAGCCCTTGCAGCACAGAAGCGGTCATCCGCATCAGGCTCATCTGCCACACCCAGCCACCCAGTACCAGGGTGACCAGCAGCACGACCGGCATGGCTTTTTTGGCGGGCCAGTGAAAGCCAACCAATAGAATGCCAGCCAGTACAATAGGCAAGAAAGCCAGGGAATAAACAACAGACAGCATGCAAAGCTCCAGACAGAGGTTTTTCAACCTCGCAGTCTAGACCACTGATCGAGTTATAACTTGCTTGGGATCAAGAAACCCGTGGTTTGCTCGCTCCTTGCTGGCCCATCACCAATGCAGTGTTGCTCCAAACAGGGCGTAATGCAGCCAGGCGAATGTGTAGACGTCGCCGCCTTCGCCACCCCCTTCCAGGGTGCGGTAACCAGCTCTCGCCGTTACCCGGTCACTCCACCGGTAATTGGCAACAAATGCTGCATCGATCGCCCGGCCCTGGGGGCTGCCCAGTGCGTCAATATCGAATTCCAGCGTCACGGCATCGCTCAGGTGACGTTGTGCATTAAAATGCAACAAGGGCACAACACCCAGGTTGGGGTCATCGGCTTCGGTGCTGCCCTGAGTCAGCCGAATGTTGGCATCCCGAACCAGCAGCGTTGCGCCCGCCCCCAGCGTCCACTGTTGATCGTCCTGAAAGGTATAGCGATAAGTCAGCCGGTAGGTGTTGAACTTGTAGTAGCCTTCGATGGGTGTATCGGCCGCGAAGGATTCGCCACCGAAGCGAGTCGGCTCACTCAGTGTGCCTGTGCCTTCAATGCTGACCGGGGCATAGAGCGCCCGCACGGTGTGACGCTCGGCGAACGTTTCTTCAACGCTGAGGCGGACATAGGGCACCGGGCCGGCACCGGTGAGTTCGAGCAGATCGAAGCGGTCACCGGCCGATGAATTGGGGATCTGGGTATCGTTGTAAGAGAAGCCGAGCGGGCCGGCCTCGAACGTCAGATTCAACGCCTGGGCAGGCACCGCCACCAGCGTCAACGCCGGCACTAACGCCAGCCGACTGAGAATTGAGGAAAAAACGGGGAAACGAACCATGGTGATGCTCCTTTTGAACGATCACCATGGTACGGCAGGCAACTCAAGCCGGTTCAGACTTTACGTTCCCAGACCTCTTTCAAGCCGATGGTTCGGTTGAACACCAGGGCATCCGGTTTGGACTCATACCGGTCTATCACAAAGTACCCTTCGCGCTCGAACTGATACGACTGCTCCGCCGCGCCCTTGGCCAGGCTCGGCTCGACCACGCAGCCAGTTAGCACCTTCAACGATTCGGGGTTCAGGTACTGCATGAAGTCATCACCGCCGCGATCCGGGGTTTCGGTATCGAACAGGCGGTCGTACAAGCGCACTGTGGCCGGCACGCCTTCGCTGGCCGACACCCAGTGAATCACACCGCGCGGGCGAACGCCTTCAGGGGCATCAGCACCTACCGTGCCTTCGACCACCTTGGCACGAATCTCTGTAATCTCACCGGCGTCGTTCTTGATCACTTCATCGGCCTGAATGATGTAGGCATTGCGCAACCGCACCCATTCACCGGAGACCAGGCGCTTGAACTTCTTGCGCGACAGGGTGTTGTCTTCATTGAAATCGGACCGGTCGATGTAGATTTCGCGGGTGAACGGCAGTTCGCGCTCGCCCAGGTCTTCCCGATTCGGGTGGCCCGGGGCGGTGAACACTTCGCGGTGCCCTTCTGGCAGGTTGGTGAACACCACTTTCAACGGGTCCAGCACGGCCATGGCGCGGGGGGCGTTGTCGTTCAAGTCTTCCCGGATGGCGAAGTCGAGCATGCCCAGGTCCACCACGCCGCCGGCGCGGCTGGTGCCAACCATATCGGAGAAGTGGCGCAGCGAGGCTGGCGTGACACCGCGACGACGCATGCCACTGATGGTGGGCATGCGCGGGTCGTCCCACCCATCGACCACGCCATCATCGACCAGGCGCTTGAGTTTGCGCTTGGAGGTAATGGTGTAGTTCACGTTTAACCGGGCAAATTCATACTGGCGCGGCACGGCAGGCACGGGCAATTTGCTGATGAACCAGTCGTACAGGGGCCGGTGATCTTCAAATTCCAGCGTACAGATGGAGTGCGTGACGCCTTCTATCGCATCGGACTGGCCGTGGGCGAAGTCGTAACTTGGGTAGATGCACCATTTGTTGCCCGTCTGGTGATGCGCTTTCTTGCGAATGCGATACAGAATCGGGTCGCGCAGGTTCATGTTCGGCGCGGCCATATCAATTTTCGCACGCAGCGCACAAGAGCCTTCGTCCAGCTCGCCATTGCGCATTTGCTCGAACAGGGCCAAGTTTTCCTCGACGGTGCGGTCTCGGTACGGGCTGTTTCGGCCGGGCTCTGTAAGCGTGCCGCGGTATTCCCGCGCCTGGTCACCGGAGAGATCACACACGTAGGCATCGCCGTTTTTGATGAGGTGCACGGCGTAGTCATACAACGTATCGAAGTAGTTCGAGGTGTATTTTTCAGTCTCGTTCCACTCAAAACCCAGCCAATGAATGTCGGCTTTGATCGAATCGATGTATTCCTGTTCTTCTTTCTCCGGGTTGGTGTCGTCGAACCGCAGGTTGCAGACACCACCGAATTGTTCGGCCAAACCAAAGTTCACGCAGATGGATTTCGCATGGCCAATGTGCAGATAGCCATTTGGCTCTGGTGGGAAGCGCGTGACGATTTTATCGTGCTTACCCTTGGCCAGATCATCCTCAATGATGGTGGCGAGAAAGTTGGACGGCTTGTCACTCATGTAAACGAACACTCCCGGGTCGGTCGAGTAAAGTCAGGCCGGGCTGCACGCAGCAACCCAAAGGCGGGCATTATAGCGGGTTCATTGCTGGCGGGTAAGGCGTCTGGCTGTGATCTGGTGCCAGGAATCCGTGCCGTGTGGTTGGTATGCCTTGTTGCCAGGAGTCCGTGCAGGGCACCGGGTAGGCCTGGTCGGGGTCGGCGTGAACCCGTCCATGGGGCCTAGACTTCGGCATCCATGCCTCAGACTTCCCCGCCCAGGCCTACCCGGCACCCAGCACTCGACTGGTTGCAAACGCTGCATTCTTAAAACTAAAAGCTCGCAGCTCGCAGCTCAAAACCTTGATCCAAGCCGCCGCCCAGATTACTGTATATCCATCCATACTTATCGAACTACCTTAATGCGCCTTTTTATTGCCGAAAAACCCAGCCTCGCCCGCGCCATTGCCGATGCCCTACCCGGCACTGGCAAGAAAGAAACAGGCTGCATCCGCTTTGCCAGTGGCGACGTGGTGAGCTGGTGCATCGGCCACCTGCTGGAGCAGGCCGACCCGGATGCCTACGACCCCGCCTTTAAACGCTGGAGTCACGATCACCTGCCGATCATCCCGAAACAATGGCAGTGGGTACCCAGAAAGCAGGTGGGCGCTCAGTTAAGTGCCCTGCGCAAACTGGTGAAAGAGGCCGACCAACTAGTCCACGCCGGCGACCCGGACCGCGAAGGCCAGTTACTGGTCGATGAAGTGATCGCCTACTTAAAGGTGCCCGCCGCCAAAAAGGCCGCCACCCAGCGTTTACTGATTGCCGACCTGAACCAGGCCGCCGTAGAGCGATCCCTGCGTCAGCTAAAACCCAACGCCGACTTCCAGCCACTCTCGACCTCTGCCCTCGCCCGCTCCCGGGCCGACTGGCTGTACGGCATTAACCTCACCCGGGCGATGACGCTTCAGGGCAAGGTTGCCGGGTACCAGGGCGTATTGTCGATTGGCCGGGTACAAACACCGGTACTGGGCCTGGTGGTCGGGCGGGACGACAGCATCGAGGCCTTCGTCAGCAAACCCTATTACGAAGTAATCGCCCTGCTGGAAACCGAACAGGGAGAGCGCTTCCACGCCAAATGGGTGCCCAGCGAAGCCTGCGAGCCCTGGCTGGACGACCAGGGCCGCAACCTCTCCCAACCTTTAGCGCAAAACGTGGTGCAGCGGGTCAGCTTCAAACCGGCGAGCGTTACCAGGCTGGAGCAGAAGGCCATTAACCAGCCAGCGCCCCTGCCGCACAGCTTGTCGAGCTTGCAGATGGACGCCAACCGCGCCTTCGGCATGAGCGCCCAGCAAGTGCTCGACACTGCCCAGTCGCTCTATGAAACCCACAAAGCCATCACCTACCCGCGCTCCGATAGCCGCCACCTGTCTGCAGAACATTTTGCCGAAGCGGCCGTGGTGACCAAAGCGATAGAGACCAGCCTGAACAACCTGAACCATTCGGGCTTTACCGACACCGGTGGCCGCCTGAACCTGAAACAGAAAAGCAAAGCCTGGAACGACGCCAAAGTAGGCGCGCACCACGCCATCATCCCCACCCAGCGCAGCCTAACCCGGCTGAATGCCGATGAACTCAAAGTCTACAGCCTGGTCTGCCGCAACTATTTAGCGCAGTTTATGCCGGTGTGGAAAAAGCTGGATACCAAGGTAGAGGTCACCATAGAAAACGGCCTGTTCCGGGCCAGCCAGACCGATACTCACGACCTGGGCTGGAAAGCCCTGTTCCCAAGTGCCCGCACCAAAGAGGACGCAACCACAGAATCAACAACAGCACCGCCCCTGCCTCCCCTGAAAGAAGGCCAACCACTGCAATCCCTGCAGGCCGACTGCCAGGAAAAACACACCACACCCCCAAAACCTTTCACTGAAGCCACCCTACTCGCTGCCATGACCGGCATCAGCCGCTTTGTAAGCGATGCCTCGCTGAAGAGCATTCTGAAAGAAACCGATGGCCTGGGTACCGAAGCCACCCGGGCGGGGATTATTGAGCTTTTGTTCAAACGTGGTTTTTTGCAGCGCCAGGGGAAGAACATACACGCAACCCAGGCGGGCAAGACGCTGATACACGCCCTGCCCGAGCGGATTACCAAGCCGGACCTAACGGCCAGGTGGGAATCTGTGTTGGGGGATATTGCGAGCAAGAAAGCCCGGTATGAGGATTTGATGGGGCCGCTTGAGGTGGGCCTGGGTGAGTTGTGTGGGCAATTGCGCACGGTTGTGCCGACTGGGTTGGCTGGACTGGGTAAAAAGCCTGGCAAGGGCTTTGGAAGAAAGCGAAAACCGAGGAAGACAGCCAAAAAGACCACCACACCCCGCCCCAATTCGTAGGAAGCCAGTCCCCTGGGTGACAGGAAGCAAAACAAACCACACCCCCCGATTCCGTTCGCACTGAGCCTGTCGAAGTGCCTTGGGGAGCTCAATAAACCACTGAACCTTACCCTAAACCGAGCCTATCAATCCAAAAGCGGACAGATGTGACACCCCTATTCAATAAATACTTGCCAACTGAATCGCAGAGTGAGATGGTGAAGAAACAACGTTTTTCGCCTTGGTGTGCCCTGTAACCGGCCGGGCGGTAGCGAGTCTGGTCGATTTTCAACGGATAGGATTCTTCGAGAAAAGACGCTCTAACATGCATTCAATTTGCTCGGATACATCAACCTCAAAAATCTACTTTGCTGCCTCAAAGGCTTTGCAGTGATGATTATCCATGCAATATCTCTGGACATGCGACAAAAGTGACGGAATATCCTGGGTAACCTGCACTTTTACAAGCTACTAAGGGTCGCTAAATGATTGATTAAGGCTTGTGAAAATGCCTACTCAGTATTGAAATGAGAGTCTCAGGCCGGTGATTGAATTGGGTGTAGCGAAATGGCTAATGTGCATTTTTCTATGGAAATAATCTGTTAGGCGACAATCTACTTATTTTCCCGGAGTCAGTATTGGCGGCTTAATCAGACCTTCAAAACAGGAATACAAGTGGCAGACTTTGGCCAGAAGTGGACAAAACATATCAACTTAGAGCAAACACCTGAAGTGGCTTCTGGTAAAATCTGAATCTACTAAAAACTACAGCGGTGTCAGGTTATCCATTTGACATACACTTTTAAACCGCCTCTGAAATGAATATTAGGTGTGCCCCAACTCTTCCAGAGCAAGGATAACCCTGCCTATATGAATGTCAAAAATACGGCCATTACTTATTCTGGATATGACTACCAAACGCTTCAGGGTGTCTATCTGCTTTCTCAGTGGTTAAACAGCCCCACCTCATATATTAAATTTGCTTTTGATGCTGATAGTGACTCAAACGCAACGCCGCAAGGAATAGACGATATTGTCGCCGTTCGTGAAGATGGCTTTATGGACTTCTGGCAAGTTAAATTTACCCCTTCACCAGATAAAGAGGAAAATCAATTTACCTGGGGCTGGTTGCTGGAGATCAAAGGGAAAACAAAAAGATCTCGATCGATCTTAAAAAAGATTTGCGATGCTATCTCTGATGTCCCGGACGGTAAGCTTGGAAGCGTAACACTTTTGACAAATAAACCGCCAAACAGAGATATGGATAACTGTCTAAGCGGCAATAAAATCAATTACTTAAAAATCGACGATGACACAAAGAAACGAATCATCGATCAACTAGGGAGTGAAGCAAATGCAGTAGCACTCTTTACAAGACTAGTTATTCAGCATAGTGAAGCCAACTACGACACTCTATCTCGTACTATTAAGTCTGAGCTATTAAAGCATTCTGACGACTCTGGCATTGCTCGTCTTCGAGATCGCTCCAGAGAATGGGCGATGTTTAAAAACAGACCTACTCAAGATGGCTGGATCTATCTTCATAATGTTAGGGAAATTCTCTCAACACGACGACCAGACCCGATACCCGAGATATTCGAGGTTCCACCTGATTACTGCCTGCCAAATGAAGATTTCCATGACAACCTCATTGAAGAAATTAAGGCTCCGTATAGACAGATCATTACGCTAACCGGGAAACCAGGCGTAGGTAAAAGCACTTACCTGTCATATCTTTGCCAAACCTTCGAACATCTGGATATCCCATTAATACGCCACCACTATTATCTAGCTCTTGGCGATACAACAGAAGACAGGTTAAGCCCAAGAATTGTAGCTGAATCTCTACTGCATCAAATTGCCACCCTTCACCATGAGGCTAACATAGATATTTCCAGACCAGAAGATTTAAGGCAGGCGCTCGAACAATGCGCTCAACATTACAAGCAATATGAAAAGCCATTCGTTGTTCTCATCGACGGTCTTGACCATGTTTGGCGGGATAATAACAAAAATAGAAGACCTCTGGATGAAACATTTAGGCAATTAATACCCGTTATAGATAACATGATCTTATTGATAGGCACCCAGCCTGTGGATGACTCATTGTTGCCCCAGCTACTACTGAAAAACTGCCCAAAAGATCAATGGATGTGGCTTCCAGAGATGTCTGGAAATTCCATTTTCGCTTACCTGCAACATCAGGTCTCATCCAATCGCTTAACCTTCAATGGTCATTCTGATCAAAAGGACGAACAGATAAAGGAGTGTGCAGAGAAGCTGCTAGAACTAACTAACGGATATCCTCTTCACATAATCTATTCAAGCGAATATCTTGCTCAGAATAACTTACCGCTTTTTGCATGGGAGATAGAAAACCTTCCTCCTTGCTCTGACCGTGATATCGATAATTACTACGGATCGTTATGGGAACGTCTAAACTTCAAACAGAAGGACGCGCTTCATTTATGCAGTAGCTTCCAGTTTGCTTGGCCTAGAATTGCCATAGGGGAGATCCTAGAAGACGACACAACTCAACCACCGAGTGTAGCAGCCGTATCTCATATGCTAGCGGAGGGGCTCACAGGGCTACGTCCTTTTCACGAGAGTTTGGTCATGTTCGTTCGCAAACAGGACGAACATGAAGACCGTGTCAATCAGCTACTCCCACCGGTATGTGAATGGCTAGAGTCAAAAGCACCAAAATTTCTAAAAGACAGCTGGCTGTGGTCATGCATTGCAAGATCTGGCGATACATCACAGCTAAGATCAGGATTAACGAGAGACTGGGCAATAGAAAAACTAGCTGAAGGAGTATCCGTCGAAACATGCATTCGCTTACTTTCAGAAGCAGAAACCTATGCATTTGAAGACCTTTGTTTTGAAGAAGCATACAGGCATAGATCTTTAAAAACTCGATTAATAAATGGCCCCGAGTTCCAAACGTGGAACGAACCAGGCTTATCTATAGCCTCCCTTCTTCATGCTACTAAAGACGCTATTAACAATGAGATTTCGAAGCAAAATGAATTAACACCAATAAAACTCTCTAACCTAGCGACTACGCTTTGGTTTCTGGAAGAATACCAGCAAGCTGAAGTTATTGCTGGAAAAGCTCTTGATCGCTATAGAACAAAAAACAAACTATTACGAACCAGACACCACCAGGAAGAAGAAACTGAAGCCACCAATCTTATAAAAGCTTGCGTCTTAACTGATACTCTTAATTATGATGCCATTTTTGAGAATGACAATTTCGCAAATTGGCCAGATGGCTATGTGAGTGCGTTCACCGAAGCATGCACATTGAAAAAGGATCTCGATTCGATATTTCGCGGCTTAAAGGCGCTCCCTTCAGATTCCCATTTGAGGAGAAGACTAGAGCTATCGGCAATTAGAATCAGCTTAATAGAAGGTGCCGATATTAGCGCTAGGAATGAATACTCGTCATTCGACTCGCAGGAGTTATCGACATTCTTAAACACTTATAAAGCGAACCAGTTTTCGAACGTTCAAACTTTCCACCTTGAGTTAGACACAGAATCTAAATTGGATGTATCTGATAGTAGCTACTACGACTGGTTCTTTTCATGCTTGTGTATGAGATTAAATGCTTCTGGAGATTTTAGTTGGCTACCTGTAAAGGCCAATGATGATCGCTCGAATTATTCTGAACTTTTCTTTCTCCTATACAAACTCGCCGACGAAGTAGCCGGAGAGCTCATTTCACAAGGATCTCTCGACTTTGATTTTTTGTGTTCTTTGTTTCCAGTAGACACCATTTTGGATCAGATGCATCCTGAAATTAGAAGCAAAGAAATCATGTTAAAGAGAGATTGGGTCTCTATTTCATCAGATATTCATTTTATCACCACTCAATCTAAAATATCTGACATACAAATCCAAAACGCTATATCGACAAATGTATTCCGTTCAGACTGGATACGATTGTGGTACATAGAAACTAAGATAAAATTATTATCAGATGAGGCCGCACACCAATTAATTTACTTTGAGCTAGATAGACAATCCAAAGAACTCGAAGAAACAATTGAGTATTCTAACAGCTGTCTCGAGTTAGCAGAAATTGCTTATCTACATCAAAATACCGAAAAATTTATTTACTGCCTGCAAAAAACGTGGGACTTTGTACTTGGCTATGGTCACCACAAAGACCCAACTATATTCGACGTATTAAAGGCAATCGAATACCTATCTATCTCAAGACCAAACGAAGCACTTCAATTACTTGAGCGCATATCACCGATAGTATTTAATATTTCTGCCTTCACAGATGGCGACCAAACTAGGTATTCAAAGCATTCCATCTCTAGTCTAGCGGCAAAATTAAATCCACAAACGGCAGCCTCAATTTATGACCAGGAACTGGTGGATGGAGAATGGTACTACTCCGAAGAAACAATTCTACGACTTTTGCAACAAGCCGATTTTTCGAGCCCGATCGTAAAACACATATATTTAACAGGACTTCACTCAAACTGCTACGCCCTTCTTAAAGACAAAATCAAGGTCGGTAATGAAAATGCTGACAAGATTAGGGAAGCAGCCGAATCACTATTAGGAATCAGCATCGACTCAGACACAGAAAAGAAAGAACCTTCCAGTTCATCAATCGAAAAACCGGACATTGATCCGTCCAAGTACCCTCCGAGTAAATACAAAGACCTTATTGATGCTCTTGCCGGGAAATATGCTACTCGAGAAGTTTGGACAAACTGGTATTCTTACTGGGTAGAAAATGGAAAAGAAAAAGAGCTTCTCGATCTACTGCTCCCTCTTCTGCCGACCATATCCGATCGCTTGGATGACAAGCACCATTTATTAGACTTGCTCTTCCTGAGTCAACTTAAGTTTAATGGCAAGGGAAAAGCTTTCGACCTCCTAGTCAGAGCACACAATGCGGCAAACGGATGGTCCGATTGGTATGAAAGCACAGAGAAATCTCTCAATCGACTTGAAGTCTTGGCAAATAATTACCCCAAAAAGATAGACGAATTCATTCAGCTAACAACCACCCAACCTGACAAATGGAAAGATAGATTTGGCAAACTCATCATACCCAATGACAAGCTGGTGTACTTACTATCAATTAGCGGACGCACAGATGAAGCCCTCCAACTTACATCTTCCATGGTCAGCAGTCTAGAAGACAGCATAAGAAATCTAACCCTAAAGAAGCCTGATTGGGATTGGAACACAACTGACTCTATAGAAGACGCTCTATCGAAAACACTAGTTTCTCGGCTCAAGCTTCCTGTACCATCAATCAAACTCTGGGTTATAGATCAGATCAGTCAACTATTAATTGATACACACCCAAATATAGAGAAGCTGGTTCTAAAAGACCTATCTTCTCGAAAACTTGAATCTGAATGCATCGAAGTCTTGTGTCTTATTTTTATTGCCAAGGAGAAAGGCTACCTTCCTCCAAAAGATTTGGGGCTGCACATTCATTCAAGATCCTTACTATCAGATACTTTTCTTTTGGATATTGAGCCAGGAACAACGAACCTAGGCTCATACATCACCCCCGCCTCTCCAATGCCACTAACTTACGGAGACAACAATAGATTCGAATATTTTCAAGGCACCCATGTACCGAGAATATATTATTCAAACCTAAAAAAAGAAGAAAGGAGAAGTGGCTTTCCATTTACAGAATATTTCAAATCTGAGTGGAATAATACGTTTAATTACCGCCCTCCTTCTGGTACCGCTATAGACTATTTTCTCAATGAAGATCGATGGAGGAACACTGGGCAATTCTACAGCGAAGCAAGTCACAGAGGAAGATCGGCATATTTAAGAGCTATCCAGGTTGCCATCAATCATGGTGGTATGCCGGTTAGATATGCTGAACAAATTTCCACGCCCGCAATACCTATTGAACCCACATACATCGACCTGTCAACCGACCGGCCAGAGTGGCTTGCAATCTGGGATAAAGAATTAAAACCAACCGAGAAACATATCCGAGACTACATTCTTCTCTGTAAAAAAAATCACCAGGAATCAGGAGATGATGAAGACCTAGTCGCGTTTTCGACCCCCATTAGAATTGACGAAAACAACTGGATAGATTTAACCGTATCAAAAGGTTTCTGGAACTCAATGGAGCATCATACGCCAGAGTTCAGAGATAATGATCACGGACTATGTATCGCTCAGATGCTTGAGAGGTCTGTAGAATTTTATTGGAAAGGAAACTCCAAAGAAGGCGATGAGAAATTCACATTTTTAACTGCCAAGACATTTCCCGTGCTTCGCTATGGACATTGGCATACAGACTTGGAAACTCGTGGTTTTTATGCACCAATATCCAGGGATGAAGACAAAAAGATTCATGCTAAGAACTCTGATGGATTTATAAAGTATGAACTGACCGACAGATATATCGGAAAATCCTCTTATTGGTATAACCATTGGAAAGCTACACATCCTAAAGAACTTGATTCCTTATGCGGGACGTACACCACTATATACAAAGATGAATACTCCAACGCACTAACAAACTACCCAGAAAACGAAGAGTGCTTCTATCTATGCAAAGCCGTTATTATTTCTGGCGAAGATTCATTTCGTGAATTTAATTCCATTACTATGGAATTTATAATATCAAACAACTATGTCAAAACTACGAAAAAATAACTAACTAGACATATATGGACGCCCGACACCTGTCAAGCCACAGTAGTCCGTTGAGCCAGATGTTGGTCTGGCTCTAAGCTGCTTCTATTGCACTGCCTTCACCGTTCATCTCAATGATGGAGCAGTCGTGCTGACATATATCCGGCCTACTGGTTGAGAGCTTTTTTAGATTCACTCTCGGGCCCTGATGAAGGTCCGCACTTGGCTGTCTAAAACACCCACTCGGTTTACTGGAACCATGTCCAAATCAGACTGATGCCAAGGCGGATTAACCGCTAATTCATCATCGATTCGACGGACTTTGGCAGGGTTACTCTTGATTAAGCCATGCCATCAAGCCGCTCGGTAGACCTCCTGCTTTTGGATAAGCGTCCAGGCTAACCGGGCCATCCGACTGGCCAATGCAACGATTGCTTTATGCTTGCCACGCCGAGCCTCAAGACGTCGAGCCCAACTAAGAACAGGATCGTCGGGTCTTTTACACCGCCACAGAGCCGCTCTGGCACCATGGATGAACAAGGCTCGAAGATATCGATCACCACGTTTGGTGATACCACTCATATGGCCTTTCTCACCACTGGCATATTGCCTCGGGGTCACGCCCAACCACGACCAGCGACCAGCTAGACACCCATCGCAGTGAGCAATAGCGAAAATCTGGCTGAACGATTTTAAAGTCTCGCAATAGAATGCAGAAAATGGGTAGTAAGCTGGTTAAATAACAGAATGGTGCTTGACTGATGGACACCCACCTTAGGTGTCTATCAAATCTCGCACAAAATAGATTTGATAAATAAAAATTGACTTGGGTGGCCTGTTTGGACGCTCTATCTATCGAAGCACCTGCCCAGAGGGATCCAACACAATGTGCTTAGTAATCGCCATTAAAGGTGAACAAAGCAAACCGTTTGTATTAGTATATTTCAGAACCTGAATACTTGGAGAAGTCATGAAAGCCGTAATAACATGGAAATTCCTATCTGTAGTGTTAGTAGCAGCCCTCTTAAGTGGCTGTGCCTTAAAGAGCATTCAACCCTATGCTGACGGAGATTACGGGCTTGTAATTATGGCCACGGATGTCAGCGCCGAACGCAAACAAGAAATTTGGTACGACTATGTTTTTACCGTAAGAAATCTCAACACGAATGAAGAGAGGCGAATGAGAACCGCCCCACGCGTTGGTGATACGTATGAATTGTTAGGCAAACTTCCGGCAGGGAACTACATCATTGATAGGCGAGAAAGCCTCGCAAAAAGTGGCAGGCGAGTATACCCGAGGGACATGTCTGCACCTTTCGAAGTGGAAGCGGGCAAAGTAACCCTACAACACAAGCTGACTGTCAGCAGCCGCGATAACGCCCAGTATTTCAGTATGACCTACTTGGGCAAACAAGAAGCCACTACTCTGTTTGAGAACGAGCTGCAATCCCGTGATGATTTTGACGGTTGGGAGCTGAAACAACGCTAGCGCGATACTCAAGGGACACTCACCGTCAACTTTCGGGCTAGCTGGACCTCTACCTTAGGCGGCTATCAAAATATCGCACATAACACGGACTCTTGGGACACCCAATTTAGGCCGCTATCAAAATCCCTCACATGATAGCTTTGATAAATAAAAATTGAGTTGGGTGTCCTGTTTATCCGGATGACTTGATAGCTCGAATCCATATCAATCTCGAAAGTGCCCTTCACTTACCAATGGTTCAGATGGGTTATACTGGGCCTCGCAGGGCGGCCAAGCCAAGCACTGCAAGTGTTGGAAGGAACAAAAGGGGGATTATGATGGAAATAGTCAACAGCTGCGGTGAGTACCCTGGCAGCCACCAATGAGAAGTGGATGGATATTCTATGAAAGGTAAGATATCTCAGTGGAACGATAACAAAGGTTTTGGTTTCATCCAGCCTGAAGATGGTTCTGAAAAGCTGTTTTTTCATGTTTCAAGTGTTAAAACTAGCGCTCGTAGACCTAAAGTCGGCGACAGTGTGCTATATGAATCAATAAGAGACTCTCAGCAAAGGCTCAAAGCCAAAGGTGTCGTGATCGAAGGGGTTGCAAAAGACCTTAGATCAACTTCGAACAAGCGTGCCGTTCGGACTGAAGGGCCAAAGAAAGGCATCGCTGACTACATCTCTATGGTAGTTATTCTGGCCTCTTTTTCTGCAGTCGGATTAGAGTTTTTTCGTTCTAACGAAATAGTGAATACATGGCCCTTTGGTATTCTCGCTGTCATAGCGATCTTCTTTTTAAGTCGACAGAAAAAGCCAAAAGAAAAGTCTTTTACATGCGCAGGCTGCAAAGCAGAAGCAATATATGACTCGCGAACCATTCAGGCCTGGAACAATGGTGTCACCAAGTTCTACTGTAGGGCCTGCCATCTTCAGTGGTTGAAGGACAAACCACAAAAAGGGGGTCCCTCGTTTCAATCCCATGGCAAGGGTTGCCTGGGTATTATTGCGCTCATGGTCGTTATTCCAATGTTCAGTGGTATCGCTTTTTACCAATGGCTAGTATGAAACAGATTGGATGGACGGCTAATCTTGGGGTCAGAGTCATTGATTCTAGGTGCCCTGCTCATTCCTATGGCTCAAATGGGTTATACTGGGCCTCACAGGACGGCCAAGCCAAACACCGCAAGTGCTGGAAGGATCAATCAGGGGGATATTGATGGAAATAGTCAGTAGTGTATGGGCTAGTATCATAGAGACCGGCTACCTCATCCCCGGCTTTCTTGCATTCATATTCCTAATCACATTTTTCCAGAGCAGTTGGTTTAAAGGTAAAGCTGGCGAAGGTGCCGTTGCGTACCTATTGTCCCGATTGCCCAAAGACGATTATGTGACCCTCAATGACGTCACGATTCCTACTCAAGACGGCACTACCCAGGTAGACCATATTGTGGTGTCTATATACGGCGTGTTCGTCGTAGAGACCAAGAACATGAAAGGCTGGATCTTCGGGTCAGTGAATCAGCGGCAGTGGACTCAGAAGATATACCGCCACAGCTCTAAGTTTCAGAACCCTCTCCATCAAAACTACAAGCACGTTAAAGTCCTTGAATCATCTTTGGGGTTGCCTCCTGAGATCACACACTCACTGGTCCTTTTTGTAGGCGATAGCACGTTCAAAACACAGATGCCTTCGAATGTGACTACTGCTAGAGCGGGAGTCAGATTCATCCAAAGTTTCGAGACCAAAGTGCTTGACCATGACCAGGTTACAGATTTGGTGACCAACATAAGTAATTTGAGGCTGCAGAAGAGCCGGGCAACCAATAAAGCACACATCCGCCATATAGAATCCATCATTGAAGAGAAGACTTTTGGCAAAAATTGCCCACATTGTGGGGCTGACATGGTGTTGAGAGAGTCAAAGAAAGGCCACAACGCAGGGGATGCCTTCTGGGGTTGCTCCCGCTACCCTAAATGCCGCGGAACCAGGGGCGCATCAGCGTTGAACCTTCAGTGACTTGCCAGATACAGCCAATCAAGAAACCCACCGTTACAGCTTATAACTGAGCTGGGTATCCCGACAACCAGTCACTGGTAAACGGTTTATCTATACCTTACCAAAGCGACTATCACCAAAGGCGCAATGGCAAAAACTATAATCAGGGCAAGCCAAGTGTAAGGCGATGGACAAGTGATAAAAGGAAAGCAGGCAAGGTTCTCTAAGGAAAGCCAAGGGATGAGCAATCTGGGGCTATATGTAACGATCCATAGGGTAGCGTGTCGTTCTCCCTCGGCGGTTTCGCTGTAGCCAACGATGTTCCCCCTGGCATTTATCGCGAAGGCTTGGCTGTTGTCGCCGCCCAGGGTCCCCAGTGGCAGCATGCCGAAGTCTTCATGCCACACGAAGGCCATGTTTGTATCCGCGACTGTTTTGCTGTAACCAACAACAATGTCTTGGCCATTGATGTCGTAGGCGATGCTTGAACTGCCGCCCAGGGTAGCCAAGTCCACTAATTCGTCAGGCCGTGGCCACAATGCGGCTCGTTGTGTAGCGCTCCCGTCTGATACATAGGTGGCTATTCCCACTACTTTCCCGGCGTTGTTTATCCCAAATGCGTACTCATCTACCACGGGACCAATAGGCAAGGTTTCATAGGTACCCGCCCGCCAGCGAAAGGCCGTATCGGTCCGATGATTAGTGCCAGCAACCTGGCCCAGCCGGTTGATCCCATGCGCGCTCAGAGCCTGTGGACCCTCGCTTAGACCTGGGTCGGTAATTCGGGTGAATGGCGGGAAACCAGAAGTACCCGTTGAGCGCCAGACCACTGCATTAAGCCCGATGTTACCGGCAATCAATCCATCATCGTTGATGTCTCTGGCGTAGCTGAAATCCCCAAAACCGGGGTCTACACCAAGGTTTCGCACGCGCCCTGCTTCCCAGATAACGCCGCGATACGCAAAGCCATCTTTTCCGACAATCCCTACCACACGTCCGTGATTATTGATTGCATAGGCTCTACCGGTGTCAGATTCTGTCAGTATGGGAAGTTCCCGCATTGTATCGCGACGGTATATAAATGGCTTTACGTCGGTGCCATTGATACTTTCTCCAACAATAACGCCTTCATCATTGATATCCCTGGCATTGCTGTGCTGATCGCCAGGCAAGGTACCGAGATCAATTATCTCAATGCTTTCAATTTCCAGGGCATGTGACTTGAATGCCACTATGCCCAATACCAGTACCAATAATGCAAAATGCCGTTTTGAATACACCCATTGCCTCATGTCGAAATCCCTCCGAAAATAAAGAAGACACCCACCGTTACAGTTTGTAACTGACTTGGGTGCCCCGATAATCCTGTCGCCGCGTCATCAAGATTATCGTTTGACAGTGATAGTGACTAGAATAGACAGGATTGAACTTATAGCACCTAAGGACGCTTTATGAGCGAGCAATATGGCAATAACCCGCTACACGGCTTAAAACTGGAGGCCCTGATTGAAGAGCTTGTCGATTTTTACGGCTACGAAATTCTAGGAGAGGCACTGAACTTTAAATGCTTTCAGCTGAATCCATCCATAAAAGGCAGTTTGAAGTTCCTTAAGAAAACTGAGTGGGCAAGAGTACGAATAGAAGCTTTTTACTTGTACAAGTTTAAGAACCTACCTCGTCCTGACGCTAGCCAATATGAATTGCCTCCCCGTGACAGGATTGTGCCAGATGATCAGAAACCGAGGGAACCGAAAACGTTTACGCTTGAAGAGTTAAAAGAAATCAACGCGCGTAAAGCGAAAAACTCAGTGGGTCCAAACAAGATGCCTTCGGCAAAGAAGAGCAACTATCAGAAAGCCAACAACAGGAAGAAAGAGATCGGTAAACCATCACCGGAAGCAACTGAGCACGCCAGTGAATCGGATGCTTCGTTTGATCCGTGGGGGGAGGCCAAAAAGAAGTTAAATGCACGTAAACCCCGCTTATAGCTTGATCCGCTTGTCGGTCAAGCCCTAAAAGGACAACGACATCCAGAGACTATCAAAGATGACAATTTGATAGCTCAATTCTACAGGAGATTCAAAGGTGCCCTGCCCTTCCCAATGGTTTAGATAAGATTCACTGGCCCACTCGCTTCAACACAACCCTTCGCATACCTTTATATTGAGCCAGTGCGTTTCACTGGTGAACATACCTCATCGATCCCGCCTCAATCTTGTTGATTGTTTTGAACTACCTCACGTACTTCTTGTGATGAATGTCTATAAATCACTCGAATGTCACCAAACGGTCAAGTTTTTGATACCCAAGTCTCAGAAAACTGTCAATAAACCGTCACTATTGCGCCCTCTTTTATCGCCCTGCGAGGAGTATCGCAGTGGCGCTGGACGTAAACACAAAAAATAATGGACGGTGAAGGAATGCTTAAGAATAACTCCCTTTTAATGGCGTGCGCTGGCGTCTGCGCTTTTACACTGGCCGGGTGTTTCGACCTGAATGGTCACGCCCGCCCGGTTGCCACCGAAGGCAACAACGACACGACTCAAACCGAAACCACGCCCAACAACGGCGCGGACTTCAATGCCGGCAAAATTAGCGAAACCGGCCGCTACATCATCAAATACGATGAACGCAAGTCTAGCCTGCAACGCAGCAATGGCACCTTCTCTACCCGCTCGGCGGATCGCATTCTGTCGCGTGCCGGCGGTGCCACGTCACTGATGCACCTGAACGACTTGCAAGCCAGTGTCGCCGAACTGAACGAGGACCAGGTCGAGCAACTGCGTAACCAAGAGGCGGTCGCCTATGTTGAACCAGACCCGGTTCGCTATCTGCTGGCGGAAGAAACGCCCTACGGCATCAACCGTGTTCAGGCCAATCAACTCAGCGACGCCGCCGCCTCGGGTTCAACCGTCTGCATCATCGACAGCGGTTACGACATCAATCACCCAGACCTGCAAACCGGCGGCGTGACCGGCAGTGTCACCAGCCAATACGCTGGCAACTGGAACCATGATGGCAACGGCCACGGCACGCACGTGGCCGGTACCATCGCGGCACTGGGTGGCAACGGCATCGGTGTGGTCGGCGTAAACCCTTCCGGTCAACTCGGCCTTCACATCGTTAAAATCTTCAACAACAACGGCGACTGGGCCTACGGTTCAGATCTGATTCAGGCCATCCAACAGTGCTCCGACTCTGGCGCTTCCGTGGTCAACATGAGCCTGGGCGGCCCGGGGTCCAGCCGGTCTGAACTTCAGGCCATGCAGAACTTCTACAACAATGGCATGCTGCTGGTCGCGGCCGCCGGGAACGACGGGAACAACCGGTACTCCTATCCGGCTTCCTATGACGCGGTATATTCCGTTGCGGCGACAGACAGTAACAACAACCGGGCCAACTTCTCTCAATACAATAACCAGGTTGAAATCGCCGCACCAGGCGTGAGTGTACGCTCTACCATTCCAGGTGGCCGTTACGCCTATTTTAACGGCACTTCCATGGCGACACCGCACGTGGCCGGTGTGT
Organism: Saccharospirillum sp.; assembly: GCF_039982735.1. Classification (GTDB taxonomy): domain Bacteria; phylum Pseudomonadota; class Gammaproteobacteria; order Pseudomonadales; family Natronospirillaceae; genus Saccharospirillum. The sequence goes on from NZ_JBDWXV010000015.1 coordinate 142,697, forward strand.
CCGCACTGGTGTGGAGCAACAACCAGGGGTGTTCGGCTCAGGATGTGCGCAACGCCCTGAACAGCACCGCAATCGACCTTGGTTCCGCCGGTCGTGATATCTACTTCGGCCACGGCCTGATCCAGGCAAAAGCCGCGCACGATTACCTGCAGCAACAAGGCTGTTCCACCGGCACCACCGAGCCGGTACTGATCGACCTGGAAAGCGGCGTGGCCGAGACGGGTTTGGCGGACACCAAAGCCGCACCAGAAGACGTGGCTTACCGCATCGCGGTTCCCGAAGGTGCGACAAAACTGGACATCCAGATCAGTGGCGGCCCGGGCGATGCCGATCTGTACGTCAAACAGGGAGAAGAGCCAAGCCTAACCAACCATGACTGCCGTCCTTACCGGCAAGGCAACAACGAACTGTGCAGCTTCAGCCATCCGCAGCAGGGCGACTGGTACATCATGCTGGACCCATACACCGACTACTCCGGTGTAACGCTGACCGCGACGGTTGAAGCGCCGGCCAGTGACGGCCTGACCGAACAGGATGACGACCTCACCGCCAGCAAAGGCCAGTGGCTGCGCTATACACAGGAAGTCAGCATCGGCGACAACCGGTTGAGCATCAGCATCGCGCGTGGCGAAGGCGACGCCGACCTCTATGTGCGCCACGGTTCGGACGTTAGCCGCAAGACCTATGACTGCCGCCCATTTGAAGACGGCAACGAAGAAAGCTGCGTCATTGAGAACCCGGCCGAAGGCACTTGGTACATCGGTGTTCACGGTTACGAAAACTTCGAAGGATTGTCGCTCATTCGAAAGATCGAATAATGCCTGAAACCCCCAAGTAACCAGCGATTGGATTACGTCAATCGTTTGGTTTTAGTGGCTGCACCGACTGCACAGGTCGTTGCGGCCTTTTTTGCACTGGGTCATTAAAGGAAATTAAGGAGCGACTTTGTGATAAAACTCGACGGCAAATCTTGCGGGTCGAACGGCATTCCTCAGAGCTTGATCGCACTGTGCCTCGCCTCCCTCTCCGTAGGGGCGATGGCGGAGGACAGAAACCTGAGTATTGGTATCGGAACTCAGTTGATGACGCTGTCCAGTGAAGATTCCGGATCGCATCAGGTGTTTGTCGGTCCCCGGGTACATCTGTCGGCCGCCCATCAGTACTTTCGAATCGGCGGAACCGTGTATCAAACCGTAAATCGTGACAATCCATCGATGCGGTTAGACGGGTTCGCATTGGCCATTCATGCCGGTGTTAATCTCGATCGCCAGGGTTGGACGGGGTTTGTCGGAATGGGGCAGTTTCAGGAAACTCGGCTGCGGGACTATCAGCCAGAACTGGAAGCTGTGGCCTATCACGCATCGGTTGGCGGGGGGTACCACTTCAAGCGTTGCTCACTGGAAGCCGAATGGCAATGGCGCGGCAACCCCTATGGCGGACTCGACGCACCTGCGGAGACCTATATGGCCCTTGGGTTAACCCTCAGCGCGCGATTCTAGCGGTCACCCTGATCGGGCAGGCATCTATAAGCGTTCATTTTTAGCCGTATAGGTGCATGCGCAGATAGGCTTCCAGCGCGATCCGCCGCCTAGCGGCGCAAACCATGGATGGTTTCCATAAAAAGCGACCAGAGCAATCGTTTTCGGGGTTAGCCAGGCGGGCAATATTTTCATTCAACGCGCACATGAACCACCTGATCAACATTAGGCGTTCACGCCATTCGGCGGCCAGCTCTGTTATGACCTTGAGCTGTTCTTCATACAGGTCATTGCCGGCCAGGTACTGTTGGGCCTGGAAGCTACCGGTATACAGACTGTGCCAACACTCAATCACTTCGGTATCCGTAATCGTTGCCGGTGTGCTCATCGTGCCTTGGTTTATATTTATTAATACAAAGCGCTAGATTGGGCTTCTATTCATCACTGTTATGCTTCTACTTTCTGACTCACCCAGTCAATGTCCTCCACGAGAAAATCGGGCCAATTTACTTCATGTAAACTCATGTAAGCAGGTCTGGAGAAATAGTAACCCTGGAAATTTCTGATGCCCGCAGCAAACAGCCATGCAAGGTCGGACTCATCTTCAACACCTTCAGCAACGACCTCAATCCCCAGGCGCTCAGAAAATTCTATTACAGACTTTACGATGGCTTGTCGGGGCCCGTTTCCCTTGATGTTGTCTACAATTTTTCGATCAATCTTGATTTTGTGTGGCTGGAAATCTGCCAGCAACGACAATCCCGCATATCCCGCCCCAAAATCGTCAATAGAAAGTCGCATACCCGCATGCCTGGCTGTTTTTATAGCTTCCATAAACACATCGAGGTTTTCAATTGCCTGATCCTCTGTGACTTCAATGACCAGACGTCTTGGTGAAATTCCCAGTGATTTCGCATGTTTCGCAATAAGTTCAACCGAGCCTTGATATGAAACCAGAGACATGGGTAGCAGGTTCAGTGCAATTGAACCTTCAAAACCCATTTCGCCTACCATCGACAGTGCACTAAGCTTTGACTCGACATCTAGTTTGAATAGAGCCTCAGGCTCAAGATCATTCAGAACTGTGTAAGGTGGAGTGCCTCCAAATCCTCTAATTAGTGCTTCAACACAGGTAACTTTCATTAAATTGACATCGACGATGGGTTGGAAGGCGAAGTAGTGAGGATACGACCGTTCGACTATGGATTTCCTAACACAGGTTTTCTGTGGTGGAGGCGCTGATTTCTTTATGCTGATTAACTCGTCACATATATTCCACCGCCCCTTTCGAAACGCCTTGATGATCATATTGGCTTTTGACTTCATGCCTGGGTTGTCAAGCATGCGAATAAATATGGACAGGTTACTAAGGCCATCTTCTAGTTTAGAGACGATGCCCGTCTGAGATTCAATTAACTGCATCCCAGGTGTACCAAATTCCCGTTCATCTACTGTTTCATCCAGTAATATAACGAGCTGGGAATGAGCAGGGTCTGCCTGGATGCGACAAAGGCACTCCAATACTTCGCTCTGGCTACCCTCCAACACCTGCAAAAAGTATTCCCCATCGAACAGCAAAGTACCTGATATGCTCATATTTTTATTGATTGTTGAGCTTCTTTCAATAATGCTGCGAACCTCTGCAGATCCCACCCATTGAGACTTCTTACTCCTGTATATCAGTTGGTGTAACGTCATCTGAATCTCCTGGTCTAACCACCTGAACCCCGCTCTACATTCGCAGAAGTGAAGAGTCTCTAGGACAGCAGCACCGCTCCCTTTTCATACGATTAAAATACGCATGCTATCTTTTCTGGATCACTACATGTGTTCGAATGAATTTCACTTTTTTTTGTTAGCAGTACGTTCATTTATTGGACATCAACACGTAAAACACTCACAACAATGTGCCATTTCAAATTTAAGCTCGCAATAATTTTATCGGAGAAGGTGTCGTTCGCGCCCCCCCCTTCTTCAAGCGAGTAACGGCGGAAAATGAAATACTCATTGGACACGCAATACAACCGACTGTCGCTTAGCCATCCTTAAGCATTCACTCCTGTCCGCACGGGGACTCGACTAGACAGGCCATCAGCGCAACCCTACCAATAAGCCCTGAATGGACAGCCAGATTTAGGCGACTATCAAGATCACGCTAACGATAGTTTTTTTCAATCGATATTGAGTGGGAGCCCAGCTTGATGCTCCCTGCCAGGGCCGTATCATTGATTCACATGGAGGGCGAAGCGAGTCGCTATGGCTTGCTGGAGCGTAACGTCTTTATGCAGGGTAGTTCGTGAGGGACATGCCAGTGCCTTCTTCACCGAATGGATCGTGAATTCCCACTCTGACACTGACGCTTTAAGCTCTTTTGCTCAAGGTTGGTGGTATGCCCTTAATTCGAGGGATATTGATGTTCTTTCAAACAAACATTAGTGCAACCTTAAATAGATATTCCATTAAGAGGGGGATTATTCTAGTATCTGAAGGAGTTGAACGGCTTTTTTGAAAGACTCTTTTTTAAAGGTTACACAAATGGTACTGACTTTTCTTCGCCCAAATAATCTTTCACAAAAGATGATGCGAGTTATTTTTACCATATACCTGGGTGTGACTTTTGTAATAACGTGCATGCAGTTCGCTACCGAATATTTGAAAGCTCAGGATTCTATCTTAAATGAAGTGACCGAGCTGGAAGGTACTGTCAGGGGTCCAATCGCGACTAGCTTGTGGCAATATGACCGTAATCAGGTCAATGTACTCGTCGACGGGCTCATTAAGATGCCCATTATTGCAGGTGTGGATATTGTCGATAACGATGGCACAACCCTTATCTCGAGACGTGCGTATTCCTCTAATTCCGAGCCATTATCTTTATTTGATGTTCAATCTGATTTGTTTTGGAATTTGAATGATGAACGAATACCTCTCGGGTCCCTAATACTATATTCCTCGTCCGAGGTTGTTTTAGATCGGGTTATTTTCGGTTTTTCACTTATTGTCATAACTGCTGTTATAAAGCTCTCCATTCTGTTCTGGCTATTTATTTGGGCATTTGGTCGTTATTTGGCCAACCCATTAAAAGAGTTAATGGTTCAGGTTAATGACGTTCAGCATGATCAAAGTATCCGTACACGTATCAATCTGTCGAACATAGAAGACAATGAGCTGAGTCTACTCCAGAGTCATATGAATAACATGCTCTCCTCCATGGAAACCGACCGACGACGTCTCCTTGAAGATGAACAAGCAAAGCGAAACTGGTTGGAGGAAGCGGTTGCAAAACGCACTGCAGAGTTACAAGTTGCTAATGAACAGCTTAAGACACTCGCTACCAGAGATTCCCTGACAGGCGCACTGAATAGAGGGAGTTTTTTTGAAACAGCCCAGCATATTCTGGTCCTTTCCAGGCGCCAAAAGTCGACTGCATCGTTTGTGCTGATGGATCTGGACCATTTCAAATACATTAACGATACCTATGGCCATTTTTCGGGTGACCAGGTACTCATTCATTTTGTCAGAACGATCAACAGTCTTCTGAGAGAGTCAGATCTTATTGGTAGAGTCGGTGGGGAGGAGTTTGCCTTGTTTCTTCCCGATACTAACGCAGAAGCCGCCTTCCAGATCGCCGAGAAGGTGCGAACCGCCATCAGCACATCCCGTTTTGAGGTCGATGGGGTATCCATTAGCTATACTGTGAGTTTGGGCATTGAATCCTCCTCGATGGACGATCAGTCTGTTGATACGTTGTTTAAGCGCGCCGACGTTAAACTCTATGGCGCAAAAGATAAGGGCCGTGATCGTGTTGAACAATAAGTATGTACTTAGCCCAATGCTGACAGCCCTTGGCTGGTTGGTATGCAGTCAGTTCAATGTCGGTTTCGCTGCAACACTCAAAGTGTGCTACGACCAATGGGCGCCGATGACCATATTTCCGACCGATAGCTCAACCGAGCGGGGTGTGGTTATTGATATGCTAGAGCATATATACACCGCAGAAGGTTACGATATTCACTATTATGAGGTACCCCTGGCAAGGGGGTTGGATATGGTAACCGAAGGTTTGTGTGACATGCTGCCAGAATATTTGTATTCAGAACGGTCAGCGCAGGCCTTCGAGTACGCGCAACAGGAGACGTTTTCATACCCCTCGGCCTTTGTCGTCCGCAAGGAAGATCCCTGGCGCTATGAGGGCGTTGAATCGTTAAGTGGCCGGCGTATTGCAACGGGGCCAGGTTGGGATTACAGCTCTATGAGTGCGGGCTATCAGGCGTATATTGATGATCCACAGAATGGTGATTCTGTAGAAGTGATCGCAGGCTATGATGATGTGGTTGACCGAATCGTTGAAATGATCAGCGAAAACCGAGTCGATGTGTATGTAGACAATGAACTGGTTCTTCAACACGTTCTGAACCAGATGAACCTTAATGAGGAGCTCAGCATCGTGCAGCCCGGACTTGAGAACAATCTGGTCGAAATACCCATTTTTTCAATGAAAATTCCCGAAGCTGAAAGACATGAGTTGATACGAATATGGAATGAGGGGCGCCTGTCCCTGAAGGGAGAGATGGAAGACAAAATACTTAGAAAGTACAACGTACAAATTGAGTGACCGGAATAAAGAGGTCAATGTGGGCAGCCGGTCATCATACTGGACGTATCTGCAGACCACAGCATTGCATTGGGAATTAATCCAGAAAGCGGCCGGTGGGGCGCACATAGAGGTCCCGCCAGTATGCTGATGAAGTGACAGAGCGCACTTAATCAGGCCCAGCATCCAATACGGTTACCTGGGTAGCTTCCAGTATACGGCCTGTCTCATAGTCGGCCCGGTAGTCTCCGGTTACCCGGATCCGCTCGCCCACATAGTCTGACACCGCCTCATCTGGTTCTAGCGCAACCCGATTCAGGTCATCGTCTTCAATCCAGTAATGGCGTGGCTCATCAAAGGTCCGGACAATACCCGTTGTCGACAGGGTCTGGCCATCGTATTCAGCCTGCTGCTCAACCAGCCTCGCCAAAGGAACGTCCGTCGTGGTATCGCTGCAGGCACCCAGCAGCGACAGAACGACCACGACTGACAACACCACGCTGGAGGGGTGTCGGAGAACGATCTTCGGTTGGTTAGCGTAGCTCATACTTCGGCCCCTCCCAAGGCAGTGGCTTTTCTGGAAATGCCCATTGAGCACTAGTATACCTTTATGAACACCATCGTCAGTTCTCTGCTATTGAAGACGACTGGTGGGTGACCGGCCAACCGGGGGCGGTCTGTTGTGCCACCTTCCAGCATTCCATAGGTTACTTTTAGTAACCCATTAGCTTAGAAAGTATCAGGTTAATCTTGGGTGTTATCCATTGCGTAGGAATATCGCCACAACTACCATTCTGGCAGATAGGGTCTGTTGATCACGAAACGGCTCTGTTATCACTTGCCTGCAGGCTCATTGCCTATCTGCACCTACAACCTGAACATTTATCGAGCTCCCCCATGGAATTAATGACGTTAATCGGCCTGGCCGCCGCGTGCCTTACGACGGCTGCTTTCGTACCTCAAGTGGTACAAATCCTGAAAACCAAGAATGTTGAAGGCATTTCACTGGGTATGTACGCCATTTTCACCCTGGGCGTTGCACTTTGGCTTGTCTACGCAATCATCATTGGTGACTTGCCAATGCTGCTGGCAAACCTGGTTACGCTGATTCTTTCAGGGGGTGTCTTAACACTGACAGTGCGAAGCCGGTTGCGCATTGACCGCGCAAAGAGCCTAAATAATGGCCTGGCCATGCCACGATAACGTGGATTACCGGGGCACCAGCCTTAAGCATCAGAATGAGACCTGGCTGTGCGCTGGGAACGAAATGAGGGGTGGTCCAATGCAGATAATTAATGACCAGGCAGAGCTGAACAGAAGCAAGGCTGGTGCTGCCTTCCTGCTTTTCGGTGGGCGGGATTGTGGGGTATGCCAAACGCTAAAACCCAGGATTGAAGCAATGCTGACCGAAGAGTTTCCTGATCTAAAAGGCTACTACATAGACTGTCATGATTCCGGTTCAGTAATCTGTGCACAGGAACGTGTGTTCAGTCTGCCCCTGGTTCAGGTTTGGTTCGAAGGCCAGAAATTTGCAGAATTCGCACGCGTATTTTCGGTCGGCCAACTGAGAGAGGCCATTGACCGCCCCTATCAAGTCGCATTCGGGCAGTAAGCCAACTCCATTCGAACGACACGCTTCATTGGGGTACAGATTAGGGGCTCAGTTATGGATATTGAAGAGCCACTCACTAACAACTCTGAAACAAGTCTGATGGTACCCACACTAGACCCCCATTAGGCGACTATCCAAACCTTGTTGTTGATAGTAGTGATATATCGAAATAGCGCTGGGTGTTCAGTTTGGCTGCGCAAAGGCTTCTAGAGGTAGAATGACACCCACCGCAGCATTGTCACTGGTAACCCAAAAGGAATAAACCATGGCTAAACTGATCACCAAATGGACCATTCTTGTCTGCCTGAATGCCGTAATCAGCTTCACCTTCGCACTGTCGGAATCAAGAACGCCGTCTGAAATTACCGCCATGGTTGCCGGAGTGGTCACCTTCATTGGTTTCTATGTCGCTTTAGAGCGCTGGGCCCTTCAAAAAGGCTGGAACGCCTTTGCGCTGCGATTAAGCATCGCCACTGTAATAAAAGCCTTTACCCAGTTCGCCCCTGTGTTGGAGATATGGGCGGGTATAGGCGCTTTAATCGCCGTTGGTACCATTTTTCCGGAAAAAGGTTTCTTTCAAGCGTACTTTGCTACCCTTGTGGATGGCTTTTTGTTGTCTTTGGCCGTGGGCGTATTGGTTGGGCTAATGTTCCTTGTAGAAAGGCTGTATCGAGCTTACCGGGCTACCAAAAAAGCCGTTTGACTCGGCCAGCCACTCCGCCGACAGGTAGCTCTGTGGCCGTTCAGCCATCCATTGTGATGGCTTTGGTATCCATCTGTCGGGAGATGCTCCTTAGGCCCTATCACACACACGACACTATCCGGTTAACACACCCACACCATTCGCCCCAACCCTGCCCTCCTTCCTCACATTCCCAGGCGCAACGCCAAACACGCGCTTAAACGCCCGACTGAACGCGGCCTCACTCTGATACCCAAGCTTTTCTGCGATCGCAATCATCGAGTCGGCACTGTTTTTCAGTTGCAACCGGGCCATCTGCATACGCCAACGCGTGAGGTACCGCATGGCCGGTTCGCCCATCAGGTCGGTAAAGCGTGCGCTGTAGCCGGAGCGCGACATGCTGGCCACCTCGGCCAGGCGTTCAATGCTCCAGTCCGCTTCCGGGTTGCGGTGCATGGCCGCCAGGGTACGGCCGATTTGCGGGTCGCGCAGTGCAGCCAACCAGCCGATGTCGGCCTGGGTGCCTTTTTCCAGCCAGGTGCGTATGGCTTGAATGATCAGTATATCGGCTAGATGAGACATCACCGTCTCACCGCCCGGGCTGAGCTTTTGCGCTTCGTGCGCCATGTAGCGCAGCGTGCTTTGCAGCCAACTGCCCTCGGCCTCTTCCCAGGCGTTCACCACCATCACCGCCGGTAAATGCCGGATCAGTTGCTGGCCCGCTACATGGTCGAAACGGGCCACGCAGCAGGTGGCACGGCAGACTTCCCCGCTTCCGCCGAATGACATGAGGTCGTACCGGTCACTGATGTGGTTCACGGGTATGTCGAACAATGGCGTGGTGGCTTGTTCCGGTGAGCTGGCTATCACGTGGCCCTTGCCATGCGGCAGCATTACCAGGCTGCCCTGCTGCACGTGAATGGGTGGCTCGCCCTCAACCAACAGCCAGCAATGCCCGGCGGTGATGATGTGCATCATCAGGCAGTCGTCGAATGGCGGCATGTCAACGCCCCAGGGAACCCGCAGTTCAGACTGGCAATAAAAAGTACCACTGAGCTTAAGCAGGTGCAGTGCCTCGCCCAAATAGTCGGAGTGCTCGGGAACGCGTCGGTGCTCTGTCACGGTTAACCTGCCTGCTTAACATTGGAATGACCGGCCTGTTTGGATGGTCGATTTCAAAAATATACAGATACTTGATCGTTAATCCAATAATTTTAGACGAATGATCAAATATCGCGGCGTATGGATTATGGTTCGTCTAGCGATCAACACTCAAAATAGCCCTCAGTTTCAAACACCCTGCTTCACACACAACTGAGGAAATACCCCCATGACAACACAAGCACCCATTCTCATCATCGGCAAAAACGGTAAAACCGGCGCTCGCGTCGATGCGCTACTGCGCCAGAACGGCCTCGCAACCCGTCCGGTATCGCGCTCCACGGACCCGGCGTTCGACTGGAACCGCCCGGAGACCTGGTCTGCCGCCCTGCAGAACGTGAAGCAGGCGTACGTTACCTTTCAGCCGGACCTGGCCATACCCTCGGCAGAGCCAACGCTGCGCGCCTTTACTGAGGCCGCCCGAGAGCAAGGCGTTGAGCATCTGGTGTTGCTTTCCGGCCGGGGTGAAAGCGGTGCCATTCGCGCTGAAAACGTGCTGATAGAAAGCGGCCTGCGCTGGAACGTGGTGCGCGCTGCCTGGTTTTTTCAGAACTTCAGCGAGAGCTTTCTGACCGGGTCGGTCATAGCAGGCGAGGTCTCCCTGCCCGTCGATGGTGTGATCGAACCCTTCGTCGACTGTGATGACATTGCCGAGGTCGCGGTCGCCGCGCTGACCCGGCCGGAACTGGCCAATCGGTTGTTTGAAGTCACCGGGTCGGAGCTGATGACCTTTGCCGACTGCGTGGCCCAAATAGCCGAGGTGACGGGCCGTTCCATTCATTACAACCCAGTACCGCTGGAGCCTTATTTGGCCTACCTGAGCGAACTGGGCATGAGTGAGGACGAACTCTGGCTGATGCGGGAGCTGTTCACTCAGGTGTTGGATGGCCGAAACAGCTATCCCACGCACGGCATCGAAGAGGCACTGGGTCGGCCACCCCGGCGGTTCGCAGACTATGTCATCGCTGCGCATAAAAGCGGTGTCTGGAACAACGCTTAGGGAGCAGTGATATGAAAAACCTAAGGCTGGTTCAATTAACCCTCATTACTGCGGGTGCGCTCACGGGAGTCATCGGCTTGGGCATTCTGCTGATACCCGATGCGTTTTACGCGTCTTACGGATTTATGGTCCCCGAGTCCGCGAGCCTGCGCAGTGAGCTCAAAAGCCTGGGTACTTTACTCCTGCTAGCGGGCTGTCTGATGCTGGCCGGGGTTGTAAAACCGTCGCTGCAAGGCACGGCGTTAGTGGTTGCCAGCATGACCTACATAGCCCTTGTCGCTGGCCGGCTGCTGGGGCTGATGATCGATGGCACGCCGTCAACGGGCATTCTCGCCGCCTGGGCGGTGGAAGCCGCACTGTTGGTATTGATCAGCTTCGCTGGCGCTGCCGCCAGGGCACGAAAGCCAATTCCGACATTGGTTTAGCCGAGCCCCACCCGGGCGTATCGAACGCGATAAGCCCGGGGTATTGTCGTCTGATTACTGCGGTTTACTCGTACAGTCGCATACGCGGGTTGTTGGAACAGCCCCCTTACATGGCTAACGAGGTACCGCATCATGACAGACACGCCCCGTGAGAACGTTCAGTCCTACCCTCGCCCACCGGCTCTGGAGCCGGTACCACAGCGCATCAGAATCATGCTTGGCGGCCAGTGGGTCGCCGAGTCGACCCGGGCATTGCGGGTGCTGGAAACCCATCATGCGCCCACCTATTACCTTCCGTCAGACGATGTCAGCGCCATGCTTCAGCCTGCGGCCGGCACCAGCTTTTGCGAGTGGAAAGGCAATGCTCGCTACTTTGATGTTATCGTTGGAGAAACCACCGCCAAGCGGGCGGCCTGGGCCTATGACAACCCGACCGAGCGCTTTGCACCTCTGGCTGGTTACCTAGCCTTCTACGCCGGGCTGATCGATGAAGCCTGGGTCGGCGATATGAAGGTCATCCCTCAGCCGGGCGACTTCTATGGCGGTTGGGTGACACCGAATCTGGAGGGGCAGATCAAAGGTGCCCCGGGAACGAGACACTGGTAGGAACCTGAATGACAAACACCTTTACTCTGCTCACCCCAAAGGAGATCGTGTTCGGTCGGGGTGAGGTTGCTCAGCTTAACGAACGCGCCAAACAACTGGGCACTCGTGCCCTCATTGTGCATGGCCGCAGCCCTGGCCGGCTTGAGCATGTCTTCGCATCGCTGACCGATCTTGAGGTCGTGCAGACGCTCTCCATCGGAAAAGAGCCCGATTTACAGACGCTGGTCGATGCAGTTACCGAAGGCAAGTCACTCGGCGTCGAGATAGTGCTCGGCATTGGCGGTGGCTCGGTGATGGATTCAGCCAAAGTTTTGGCAGCCATGCTGCCAAGCACGACGGAGCTGTTGAGCCACCTGGAGGTGGTCGGGCAAGGGCTGCCACTGTCGGCACGGCGGTTACCGCTGATACTGGTACCCACCACCTCGGGTACAGGGGCCGAGGTAACGCGCAATGCGGTGATCGATGTGCCAGAGGCGCACCGCAAAGTCAGCCTTAGGGATGCCCAGCTCCTGCCCGACCTGGCACTGATCGACCCGGCCCTCACCGACCACTGCCCTCGCCTCGTGACCCTGCATTCAGGTCTGGATGCCATTACCCAGGTCATCGAGCCCTATGTGTCATCACGCGCCACCGTGTTCACCGATCTGCTCTGCGTGGAGGCCATTCCCAAAGGTCTGCGAGCGCTCCGACAACTGATGACAGCCGAGTCTGAACAAGCGCGTGACGACCTGGCCCAGGTGAGCCTCTTTGGCGGGCTTGCGTTGGCGAATTCCGGGTTGGGCGTCATTCACGGCATTGCCGGCCCACTGGGAGGGCTGTGCGGAGCCCCCCACGGTGCCATTTGCGGTGCGCTGTTACCGGCGAGCATTGCCGCTAACCGGAACCATGCAGAGAACCCTGAAACACGAGCGCGCATAGACCGTGTAGTCAGCTGGATCGCTGAAGTGTTCGACACCACCCCGGACCAGGCACTGCCGGTGTTTCGCCAGTGGATTACAGAAAGCGGTTTGCCCGGCTTGTCTGCCCTGGGGGTGACGGAGGACCACATTGCTTCGACCGCCCGAACCGCGGCCAGCTCATCCTCGATGAAAGCCAACCCGGTGGTTTTGTCGACTGAGGTCATTGATGCCATCATGCGCGAGTCTCTCTAGGAGGCAGTTATGGGCCTTGATTCGTTATTGGGTTAACGTGGTCATGGTGTTGAATAAGTACTGGGAAATGTCATGGAACTGAGAGAAATAGACCGAACGTCGCGGAGCGACATCAACCTGCTGTCAGCGCTGTTTAAAGAATACGCGGCAGAAGTGAAGCCGGACATGAGCCCCACCGTTGCTGGGGAACTCGCGGAGATCCCCTGTTTCAGGGGATTTATGGCGTTCGATGACGGTAATCCGATCGCCTTTTGTGTGTGTTTTGAAACCTACTCAACCTACCGTTCAAAATACGTTTGGAACCTGCACGACGTGATGGTCTCCCGCTCGGCCCGTGGCCTGGGCGCAGGCCGGAAGTTGCTGGAGTGGGTGCTGTCGAAAGCCAGGGAGTGCAACGTCGCCAAAGTGACCCTGGAGGTCGAAGAAGACAATGCCGTTGCAAAAGCACTGTACGCCTCCCTTGGCTTTCAGGACTTCACGGCTAAGGCGCCTAAAGAACATCACTGGCATCTTTATACAGAAGACCTGTAGGGAACGTTTAGTCGTTGCGGGGCGGACTGCCGGTATGGGCAGTCGAAACTCCCGCATTAGGCCGCTATCAAAGATGGATTTACCGTAGCTTCCATTACTGAGTATCGAGGCTGCTCCTTTCGGGCGCCCACCACCAGGGATCGTCTTCCGGCAATGGGGAAGTAAGAGAACCGAGAAAGGCCACCAACTGTTGCAGTTCAGTTTCCGTCAGGTTCAACGGAACAATGTCGAAATGCGGGCGGCTTGAGTGCTGTTCCCGGTCATAGAAGGGCGGCGTCGGTTCGTTATAGTGCCGCACCACTTCCTCGAGCGTTTTCACTTGTCCGGCCTGCATGTAGGGGGCGGTCTCGGCTACGTTTCGCAGGCTTGGGGTCTTGAAGGCACCCACCAGTTCCGGGCCCTGGGTTTTGAGAAAGGCCATTTCCAGGCACTGCTCCGGTTCGAGATCGCTCCACTGCGAAACGCAGCTGAATTCGTTCTGCTGCAATTTTTCGATACCGGTATAGCGACCCATATCCACCTGGGTTTCATCCGGCTCGGGCGCTCCTATGTTATGAAACTCGAAGTTGGTGAACAGTGGGCCGTTGTGGCAACTGGCGCAATCGGCCGGGCCCATGAATAGCCGCATCCCCCGCACTTCATCTTCACTCATCAAGTCGGTTAACGTGGCTCTGTCAGCGCCCGATTGCAACTGGGCGATGAATTCGTCAAAGCGAGCCGGTTGCAATGCCAGTTTGCGTTCGTAAGCCATCAGCAATTTACCCATCTGGCTGAATACCCGGTTGACCGCTTGTTGTTCGGCATCATTCAACGCCTGCCAGTTCTCTTGCTCCGTCTGGGTGGTCAGCGGGCTGGCTTTGACAGTGATCGCCGCCACTTGCCCGGCCTCCTGAGTATCGCCAAATACCTGTTCGTACGCCACGGAGTATTCGGTCACCAACAGGCGAGCGGCGGAAGTGCGGTCGATACCATGCTCGGCCTGGTCTTCCAGCGGGCTCAATGCCTGTGCCCACAGGCTGTCGGCCCGGCCGTCCCAGAATTGCCACGGTCCGTGCAGTGAATTGGGGATGGAAGGCGCATTGCGCCTGGTGGTGCCCAAGGCCTGTGATTGAGGCAAGCCATCGGTAAAGTATTGCGCGGGTTGGTGACAAGTGGCGCAGGATACCTGGCCGTTATCACTCAATCGCGGATCGAAAAACAGCGCCTGGCCAAGCTCTGCCGCCTCGGTCTCGTCGGCCAGCCTATTGCTCTTCGCTTCGGGTAGGGGCGACAGTGCTTCCAGGGAAAAACCCGCCAGAAAAGCTATATCGGCTTCCGTAAAATCGTACGGGTCTGCCAGAACCGGCCAGGCGAACGACAACAAAGTTCCCAGTAAAAATGGTTTGAGGTGAGTGTTGAACATAGATTCCTCTACAGCACCAGATTGAATATCAGGGTGTCGGCCTGTGATTGTCCGGCGACATCGAACTGCATAACCCACCAGCCTGGCATTTGAAATTTCATGCCCTCAACCCGGTATACCCCGGGTTCGATTTCGTCCGTTACGCGAGGCTGGGTCGGCAACCCGTGTACATGGCCGGGCATATGCCCTGTCACTTCTATGGACGCGCCGCTGACAGGCTCACCTTCGGCGTCCGCAATCAGTAAATGCCACTGGTGGATCTCGTTGAGCGGTACACCCGGCAAAGGCTCGGCCGGTGTCGCCGGTTCGATATGGGCTAAATAATGCAGCTGACGGCTCGCCTGAAAGGTGCCGGTATCCAGGTCTGGCGGAGCTTGCTGGCCGCTCATGCTCGGCACCGACAGCGACATGCCCTGATGTTGTTCGGTTTCTGCTCCGGCCGTCATGCGACCATCCATGCTGGGGTGTACGCTGCGCACACCGGTATTATGAGCCATGGAAATCTGATCGCCTTTCTCAAGCGGCATCGGACCGGTCAGCTTGATGAGGTCGCTCCAGGTATTCAGAAAGCCAGCTTCCATGACCGTCATGCCCAGCTGTTGCAATTCATCGCTGTGCCGACGCAGGGTTCCGCCTTCGGTCTGCCAGCGGCTGAGTTGATCGCTCAATAACGTAAGCGACTGGTCGAAATCGGGCTGCTGCTCGCTATTGCTCATCTGGCGCTGATTGGCGCGCAGTTGATTCAGGGCCTGGCGCAATTGGTTGGCATCGCGCAGGACCTGGGTGGCGTTACTTTCCAGCGCTTTCGCTTGTCGCAAAATACCGCTGGCTGTTTTTATCAAATTATCCCTACTTGCAGGATGGGAATGGCTTTCACTGTTTGCCGAAGCCGAGGCAAGTAGAAGTACGAGGGTGATGGTCACCGCTGATCGGATGCATTTCATAGATATTCTCTTCAAGGGGCATTCCCCTTATCCATCGGTAATAGAGCCGCGCACCCTGAGGTCGTGGGTACGCGGTTCTGCCAAATCCATTGTTCAGGAAGGTTCACGCCGGAGCAGCGATAGATGTACCGGCCAGCTCTCTCCCCTTTCCAGCGGCCGGTTACTGCTCAGCTGGTGCGGTTAAAAATCCAGCTGCCAGCGGTTCAGGGTGCCAGTATCCCTTCCAGCCAGGTCTTTGACCTTTAACTGCCACTGACCGGCTGCGTCTTTGCTTCCGATCGAGACGCTATAGGTTTCCATCAGGTCGTTGGCCGAGCCGCCGGAGCGGTTATGGAGGTTGAACACAGAGCCATCCGGATGCACGAGGTCGACAACCAGGTCACCAACATAGGTGTGGGTAATCTCGACCGTCACGCTAACCGTGCCGGAGTCACCGGTGTGGGTGACCGAAAGCGGGCTGCTGATGCCGGTGCTGTTATTATCCGGAATCGAGTAGCTGGTGCTGTTCTGGTAGCTTTGCGGATCGGGATCCCCGCCCCCGTCACCACCAATATCGACTGTGTAGTCTTCGACTTCGCCGTAGTTAAAGGTGTCGCACGGAGCCGGTGCCGCGTTGTAACGCATGGCGATGCGCAATCGCGTTGGTCCGGTGTTGGCGCTGGACGGAATCGTCAGCGTGCCAGTAACCGTGGTGGACGAGGTTCCGCCGGAACTGAACACCTCTTCACCGCTGTCGGTAAAATCGCCGTCACCGTTCAAGTCGATCCAGATCTTCCAATACTCGCTGTAGCTGGAACCGCCGAAGTCGGGCGTCAGGCTAACCGCGCTGGCTCCGGTCGGCAAAGCGATGGTTTGGCCGGTAAAGTCGCTGTAGGTGTTGCTGCCGGAGCTGTTACTAAAGTCGCCGATCTGCACCTGGCTGATCCACTCTTCGCTGGCATTCTCGCTGGTGGCCTCGCAATAGGCGACGGGGTCGGGATCCGGGTTGTTAATCGCATCCCAATCCGGTTTCACGGTGAACAGGCCATTGCCGATGTCACTCATGATGATGTTGCCGCTGGCGAAGTAAATGTAGTTACTCCAGGTACCGGAGAACTGAGCCGAGTTGGAATTGGGAATCGTATCGAAGTACGCCACTTCGGTCAGGTTACCGTTGGCGACGTCTGAACCATCGAGAATGCGCAGACCGGCACGGTAGTTGGACTCGAATACGTAGCCATTTAGCGTATAGAGGTTGTGGTCGATGGCTTGGGTCGGACCAACGTAACGGCCGACTTCCTGCGGGTAATCCAGATCGCTGACGTCCCAGATGTAGGAGGTGGTGTTATGACCGTTGTTTTGCTCATCCAGCTCATCGTTCATGATCAGCGTGGATTGAGTATCGTCCATAAACCAACCCTGGTGGGTGTATTGAGAACCCTGGTAGGGCGACCTTGAGATTTGCATCGGGTTGGTCTTGGTCGTCACGTCGACAATGGTAATAGTGTCTTCGTTATAGGCGACGCAAATTTCGCTGCCACTGTAGTCGGCGTCCGGTCCGTTATATACCACGCACTGGGCGTCGTGAGTATAACCATCGGACGAGAAGCAACCGGCGTAAGTCGGCGAGGTCGGGTTGGATAAATCCACCATGTAAAGCCCGCCGCTGCACTGGTTGCTGCCCACGACATAGGCATAGCCCGTGTCTTCGTTAATGGCGATGTTGTGGGCATTGCCGAAGCCACCCATGTGCGCCGTTTCGGTCAGCGTTGTACCCGGGGTCACGCTGCTCAGGGTTGTTAGATCGAACACTTGCAGACCGTGAGTGCTGTTACCGCTGCCATCGCCCACGATATAGGCGTGATTGTTGTAGGTTTTAACATCGCGCCAGGAGTCGCTGCCATTATTGTGCGATGGCAGGAAGCCGAGTAATACCGGATTGGCGGCATCGGTCACATCGACGAAGGACGTGCCGTTGGTACGGGCCACAATAGCGATTTCGGCGCCGGTTTGAGGGTCTGTCCAACCCCATATGTCGGTCAGGTTGGCAGTACCGCCACCCAGGTCACCCTTGGCCATGAACGACATCAGGTCGACCCCCTTACAGGGGTAGCCTGCGGCACTGCCATCGACGCAGGTAGCGCTCGAAACCAGGCTTTGGGAATCGTTCGACATCAGTGCCTGGAATGATTCGGCTGGCGCGCCTTCGTTGGAGTCATCGTATTCGAAGCCATCCGGGAACATCCCGCTGTGGCCGTATGAGTGAGCTGAAAACCAGAGCGCACACAGGGCTGCCATGGTTTTTAGTGAACGTGTGTTCATTATTATTCATCCCTATAATTTTGTTGGTTATTGTTGGTGTGCCGCAGATTCACGACCAACTGACCACTCGACATAGGGGAGATAGTGGTACCTTCCTTGTTGGCTGAGTACTTCGACCGGGTTCCTCGAACGGCGCCTTCGGAAACCCTATCACTCACGTGAATTCACGCGGTTTCGCACGAGGGTGGGTGGCTTGGAGAACCGCGAACTGGTTCACGCTTGACTCGCCGCCCTGCATTCGCGCGAGTCGGGTTAACAGCAATAATTGAACCAATGAGTAAAGTGCGTTTTATGAGAGGTAAAGCACGTTTCAGGGGTCGAAAGGCTGATTGGCGGAAACTACTGCGCCTTTGGTAACATCAGTTTGTAACCGTTAGTAATTTTATGATTCATAAAATAAAGGTAACCAATCAGTTAGACTAATTGAAATTAATTGGACATATTATGGCGCCCGACACCCGTCAAGCGGCATGTTATGGTACGGTCTGACAGGTTCACCCGACTATCAACGTTATCTGCTGACAACTTAGGAGAACCCAATGATCTGGACTGTCTATCTCTCTGGCGAAATCCACACGGACTGGCGCGAACAGATTCAAGCGGGCGCTGAAGCCGCTGGCTTGCCGGTAGAGTTCACCGCACCGGTCACCAACCACGATGCCAGCGATGCCGCAGGCGATATGCTGGGCAAACCAGATGTGGCCTTTTGGCGCGACCACCAGTCATCCAAAATCAATGGCATTCGCACCAAAACGATGCTGGAGCAGTGTGACCTGGCGGTGATTCGCTTCGGTGACAAATACAAACAGTGGAACGCCGCCTTCGATGCAGGGTTTTGTGCCGCTATGGGCACTCCCTATATAACCCTGCATGGCGACGACATCATTCACCCGCTGAAGGAAGTCGACGCCTCCGCCATGGGGTGGGCGCAAACGCCCGAGCAAGTGGTTGAGATTCTAAAATATGTGACGTCAGCCCAGTAGACAAAACGAAAGGCAATTGCCGCCATCGTCATTACTTGTCTCGACCTATATATGTAATACGACAACAACCGCCCCTGCAGTCGTTCTTCAGGCTTGGATCCGATTCACAGATAGAGGCTCTTTACAAGGAAGCACTATGTTCAAGAAAAGCCTGTTGGCAGCGACTGTGTCGGTTATTGGTTGCCTGAATGCTCAAGCAGATTCTTTCAGCGAGCGGGTAGACAGCACTTTCCAGTATATTATCGATGATGACGAGCCTGGTTGTTCGGTGGGCGTGATCGAATCCGGAGAATGGATTTTCCAGGCCGCCTACGGGTTAGCCAGTCTGGAACTTCAGGTACCGATGACCACGCAAAACGTTCACAACCTGGCGTCGGTTTCCAAACAGTTCACGGCTATGGCGGTGCACTTACTCGCAGACGAAGGAAAAATTGATCTCAACGAAGACATCAGAACTTATTTGCCCGCACTGATGGATTACGGCGAGCCGGTGACCATCAATGCCATGTTAGGTCATGTCAGTGGCATGGCTAATTACAGTGACTATGAATATTGGGTTTCCCAGCCCGGGGGTGAATCATTAATGCTCACCACTGCGGTCGGTGATCCGCTTTCATTGGACAGTAAATATTACCTTTCAATCAGTGACCTATATGCCTACTTACAAGACGTGCCGCTCAGGTATTCACCAAACGAGCAGTTCCACTACAGTAATATCACCTACTTTCTGTTTTCAATGCTGGTGGAAGAAGTGACTGGCCAGAACTTGGCGGAATATGCTCACCAGAAAATTTTTCAGCCACTTGGAATGTCTGACACCGTATTTTTGGATAGTCCCTACCCCGTCATTGAAAATCGCGTCACCGGTTACGACAAGGTTAGAGGACGTTACGTCAGGTTAGAAATCGACCAACACGAGGTCGGCGATAGCAATTTATACACGTCAATTGAAGACATGCTAACCTGGGATCGCCATTTTTATGATCCGCAGTTAGGGTCTGATCCGGAATCACTAATTGAAGATTTTAACCAGCCTAACAGTTCCATTCGGGACAACGAAAGCCTGTACGCCAATGGCCAGTTTGTAACAGATCGCTATGAGCAACCCGTCTATTCCCATGATGGTTGGCACGCCGGATCAAAGACATACTATGAACGGTATCCGGAGTCTGAATTTTCCATCGTGATCCTATGCAATGATGCCAGTCGGGACCCTACTGCCTTCGCGAGGTTTATATCGCAGTACTACTTCGATCCGGAATTATGATCGACAGCCGATGGCTCACTCTGCCGTCAGGTCTTTCCACATCCAAATATCGGGTTTGTTCTTGCCATTGGCGTTGGGAATCAACCCCACAACGCTGTAACCGCACTTTTGGTAAAACTCGAATGGGTGATGGTTCACGTTGGTGAGCTGCTGCAGTTCAACCAGCGCATTACCGCCATGGATGTCTACGTGTGACAGGCTGGTTTCAAAGAACTCATCATCTGATCCCAATACAATACCAACCAACCCAATGGCTCTGGCCCGCTGCTCCAGCGCCAGCATCAGTTCTCGGCCGACCCCAAGCCCCTGAAACGCAGGCGCGACAACCAGAGGATGCAGCTCCCAGGTTTTATCGTACATCGGCCTCAACCCGCCCCACCCGGCCAAAGTGCCGTTCGACAACACACCAACGCACACATTCGGCACGGCGATGCATTCGTCTACCGTCTTCCGTGCCCTTTCAAGGGTTGGCCATGCATTATTGCCTTTGGCCAGAAAGGCCTCCATCAACACTGTTGCAGCAACCTCGTGTAAGGCTGGCTTTTCCGACAACTCTATGCACTTCATTCGGCTTGCTATCCTATTCAGTCACGACACCGCTACCCTGTTCGGGGTTAGCCGCGTCAGTCACTACCCCGCAGGATCTTGTTCATCGCTTTTCCTTTGGCGAGCTCATCGATCAACTTATCCAGGTAGCGGATTTCGCGCATGGTGGGTTCTTCGATGTCTTCAACACGCACACCACACACCACGCCTTTAATGAGCACTCGCGACGGGTTTAGGTGGGGCGCTTGGGCGAAGAAGGTCTCCACGACCGTCTGCTGTGTCAACTGCTCTGACAGCGCTTGCGAGTCATAGCCGGTCAGCCAGTGAATGATGTCATCGACCTCTGCGCGAGTGCGGTTCTTTCGCTCTGCCTTCGCCACATAATGTGGGTAGACACTGGCAAAGCTCATGGAGTAGATGCGATGGGTGGCCATGATTCTTTTTCCTACCGGTTGGGTATTCTATGGCGTGCTCCAATAGAGCACATAAGCACAGGTTCACCTAGAATGCCATTCAACAACGGCTTGCGATTCGCTGCAACTGGGTTAGCCATGAGCCTTAATGGACGAACCACCCGTACACCCACAAGGCCAGATAGTCCGCCAACAGCAGCACCAGAGCATAGCGCCAGTTACGGTGCAGCAACGCCATTGCATTAACGTGGTAGCGAGACAGCAAACTCAGCTGCAGGCCCGAAAACGGTGAAATACCGGCCCCGAACGCCCAGGTCATCAGAAACACCAGCGCCAACAGGTTTGGGTCATCCACCACCGGTGCCAGCAAACTGCCTACCAGAGTAACCGACGTTACCGGGTGCATACCGACCATCGCCAGGGTCACCATAATCAGCAATACCACAAAGGCCTGGTGCGCCCCAAAGGTCGCGAAGCTGAGCTGAATGTCGAACGAATCTAGCAAGGCCGCCACTCCGGCACCGAGCACCGCGGCGCCCAGAAACAACATGACTTCGTTGCCCTGGCGCGGCAGCGCCGTCTGCACATGCTGGACACTCTTGTACACACCAGAGACGCCCTCGCGCAACACGGACCAGCCGAGTGCGACCAGCACAGCAATCAGTGTCACCAGCGTCAGCACCGGTACCTCTGGCCAGATCTGGTGGCCCACCAACACCAGCACCGCCAGTAGCAAGGGTAGCCAGAGCGAACCGGAATTGAGTGGGTACCCGGTCAGTTGGCCTGCCTCAGGCGCGCGACTCAGCTCCCAATAGGTGTACCCCAACATGACCAGCGACAAGGGAATACCCACACTGGCTAAAGTGGCTAATTGCGCACCCGGAGCATTGACCAACGCGACGCCCATCGCCGCAAAGAAGGGTGACCAGTGGGCGCACAGGCTGAACGCCCGGCTCATGATCAACGCCTGGAGAATCGACAGGGGCTGTCGCTGGCTGAGCCGATCACCCACAATGAACAATGCCGACATATTGATGACCGAACCAAACAGATGAGGACCAGCCAGCGTACTTAGCAAGGCCTTCCGCCCGGTAGGCAGGGTATCGGTACCGTTGAGCTCACCGGACGTGACCAGGCGGAGAAAGCTCACTCCGATCAGCATGGCGATCACCATCTGGTTAGCCTCAAGGGCACGGAGCAAATGACGGCCATCGGCCCCGTTCAGCAACCCGGCCAGCAAGCCCAGGCTGCCGACACTGAGCATCACGACCACCTGAATACGCTGGGGCCCTTTGATGCCGCCGCCCTTGAGTAATACAGCCACTAGCCAGATCAAGCCACCGGCAATAGCCGCCGGGAAACCCGGCAGAATCACCGCCAACACAGCCGCAATCACCACCCACAGCAGTAACCAGCCAGCCAAAGTGCTGTTCCAGGGGGCTTTGCTGGCGGTATTGGCTTCTGTCGACATTCGTTCCTCTGGGCAGTCATTCGGCAGAGCACACCAGTGTACTATGATCGGCAGAACATTTTATTATTGAAGCCTAACTAAAGACAGGTCTTAACGTTGAGCTGTCAGACCCCGCTATCACCAGCTATGAGTGGCTGCAGCCTCAATGATTTGCAAGTAAGCCCTGCCGCTAAAGAGACTAAATAGCGTATGATGAGCTACACAAAATCCATACTAAACTGTAAAGGACCGTGGTAGTGGATGAGAACACTGAGATTTGGCGGAAATATTATAACAAGGCCATGAGTCGGAAAAACTCGCCCAGAACGGAGTGGGCTGTCCAATTGAACACGTCAGGATTAAACGTCGCGGTCGACTGCGGCTGCGGTACCGGCAGTGACATCGCCTACCTTGCAGAGCAAGGCTATCGGGTTCACGGCTTTGATATTAACCCCGACGCCATTTCCATCTGCCGCAAACGGTTCCGGCATGACGCATTGATAGAGGTTTCAGAGGCTTCGTTTGAAGACTTCACCTATCCAACTGCGGGTGTCATTATGGCCAATTCAAGCTTGTTTTTCGCTGAGCCATACGTTTTCAATAATGCCTGGCGTGCAATTACCGACAGCCTCGCGGTGGGCGGTGTTTTTGGCGGCGACTTTATGGGAGTAGATGATAGCTGGGCCGACGGTTTTCGGCTCGCCACTACACCGCTGACGCAAACACAGGTAATGGACTTATTTGAAAACTTCGAAATCGTCCGTTTTCATGAGCGAAACGAAGAAGGCTCAACCTCGATGGGTAGCATAAAGCATTGGCACACCTATTCAGTGCTGGCGGTCAAACGTGGAATATGAATGCTCTGGCTGAAAAATGGCCTGTTCACTCCTGCTAGAGTATCGGTTTTCGTATGTGTAACCCCAACTTTAAGGACTCTTGATTGAAACTTCTGTTTTCCATACTCATCTGCTGTATATCGCTAAGCATCAACGTTGCCTATGCAAACGATGCCGTATTACAACAATCCTATGAGTCACGCCAAAGCGATATTCAAGTTCAGGGTGACGGCCAGGTGATTCGCATTCTTCCCGATGACAACGATGGCTCGAGACATCAACGGTTTATTCTCAGACTCGGCAGCAGCCAAACCTTGTTGGTAGCGCATAACATAGACCTGGCACCCAGAATTAATTCGCTTGCTGTGGGTGACACCGTTGAATTTTTCGGAGAGTATGAGTGGAACAGTCAGGGCGGCGTTATGCACTGGACTCACCACGACCCGAACGGACGCCATGTCGATGGCTGGCTAAAGCACCAGGGCCGGACCTATCAGTAAAGTGATAAACACAGCTGTCGCTGAGGTGGCACTCCAACGAGGAATATCAAATGAGCGAAAAACTCGTCATCGTCGCAAGAATAGAAGCCAATACCGGCAAGGAGAGCCAGGTCCGCACTGCGCTGTCCAAACTGATTGAGCCAACGCTGAAAGAGGCAGGCTGCATCCAGTATGATTTGCACCAGGACAACGACAACCCGGCCATATTTCTTTTCTATGAAGTATGGGAAAACCGCGAGCTTTGGCAAGACCACCTGAAGAGCCCACACATTGCGGCTAACCAGACAGCAACTGAAGGTGCTGTGGCGTCTGTCGTTATCAGTGAAATGACGAAGCTCTGATTACCAGCGTTGCATTAAGACTGAGGTTGATACACACCAGACTCAGCCCTGTTTGATTCCGGGTGCCTGCATCCGGATCAAACAACAGCACCATCCCGCACATACTCACCCGGCGGTATCCCATAACGCTTCTTAAACGCCCGAATAAACCCACTCTCCGATTCAAACCCGCACGCATTCACTACCTGCTTGAGTGGTCGCTGATGAATCAGCAACTGCACGGCTTTCTCCATGCGGTATTGCAGCAGTGACTGGTGCGGCGTTTTGCCCAGTTGCGCTCGAAACAGGCTGTACAGTTGCGAAGCACTGACATGAGAGGCAGCCGCTATGGCATCTACGGTAATGGGTTTGCTGTAGTGATCCGCAATGTAGGAGAGCGCTCTGTGCAACGAACGATCTGGCAGACTCGCGCCGGTATCGACCGGTTGTGAATGCACCTTACAGCAGCCATAAAGATACTGACAGAACTCGGCATCTATGGGGATGGGCTGGCCGGGTGTTGAATGGGCTGAGCGTGCCTGGTCGTAGTAACCCAGGGCATCGTCACAGAACTGGCGCGGACTGATGCGGCTATGCCAGTAAGACACGCGCGACAGCGGCGGCTTGTTGACCGGGTCCGTTGCAAAGGCCAGTACCAGGCATTCGTAGTCGTCTGAGCGGGCGTTGCTGAAGATGGTGCGGTCACCACTGCGGTGCCAGACCAGATGGCCCGGACCCACGGTATAACAGCCTCCCTCTACCTGGCAGACGGCCTGGCCATCCAGCACCAGTTCGATTTCTTCACGTCCGGGCTGAATAATGCGGGACTGGTAGTGCTTACCGTCGGTTTTGAATTGCATTAGCGCCAGTAAGGCATTGACATGCGTCATCCCTAAATTCCTCACACGTGTTGTTGTTTTTGTACATCGTGTTTCAGGCTCTGTGGCTTTACGAACGAACCAGCCTTGAGAGGAGACTACACCCTGCCCGGCTAAATGTAAGCGCTTACATTATAACAAAGTGTAACCTGTGTAACCGGGGTGATACGCATAAAAAAGCCGGGCACAGGGCCCGGCAAACACGCAATGAAAGTGTTTTGAGACAGTGTTCAGGTGATCAGTCGGTCAGGATCTGAACGTTGTCTATCTGGAAGTGCACGTTGGCGTGGTCGTCTGCCCAGATCGGCAGAATTTCCAGTATTGAGGTGATGTTGACGAAGTCCAGATCCGGGTAATCCGCAAACACCAGTTCGTTGGTTTCCCAGACTCCCTCAGTCACCGTCAGCGCTACGTCGCCGGTGCTGCAGGTTTCGGTATTGGCGTTACAGACAATCTTGCCCACCATGCCAGTGGCACCGGCCAGATCAACCGCTTTGAGGTCGAACTGAACCCGGCCTGTGGCCGCCAGGGAAGACAGATCCGTTGCGCCCTTCATCATCAACTGTACGACGCCTTTGCGATCGGCTGTAGCGGCGTACTGGGCATCGATGACCAGGCTATCGCCATCATCAAAGGCAGGGTCCAGGGTCACAAAGCTCGGGTCACCTGACCAGTCGTTGATGTTCGCGGCCCAGACAGAAGGTGCATTGAACACGTCGGTATCAGAGATACCATCGATGTACACATCGGTCGCCTCGGTGATAGTCGGGTTCGGTTCGGTCGGCGCTATGGCTTCGCAATCCGGATTTTCACCGGCGGTGAACGGTTCCCAGCGAATGTTTTCTATCGACAGGTCGAACGCATCGTCGGTATAGAGCAGGAAGGGCGTGTTGACGTTAGTGATGTCCAGGCCATCGTCGATCAGGCATTGCAGCGGCACCGAGACTTCAGACCACTCTCCCGGTGTCAGGTCGTTGATCAGGCTGGCAATGTCGATCTCGCCCAGGCACGGGTGGATGCAGTGAGCGCTCAGTGCCAACGCATTCGAGGTCAGCGCCTCGTTGACGCGTACTCTGAATACAATGCTGGTTTCTGAATTGGCATAAGGCGACAGATCTGTGCCAACCGCCGCTTCCTGATTCTGACTGTAGAACTGGCCAATACCCGCCCATTCAATCCGCTTGGCACTGTGCTGAACCGCACCATCCTGAGTAGTCACCGTCAGTTCGTTACCCGGCAGGGTCGTTGTAGCCGCCGGGTCGACACTGACCGGTACACCACCCCAGTTAGATGGGCCGCCAATGCGAAGTGCGTATATACCCTGGCTGGCGCCGTTGGTGAAAATGTCGAGCGGTTCTTCGGTGGTTCCTGCATCAGACACATCGGGTGCATCACAGCCGGTTTCTGAACGGTCTTCTGCCAATACCGGCACGCTGCCGCCTTCGGCGGTGGTCAGGCCGTAGCCGTAAGCAAACAGCGGTGTTTCGCCATCGTTACGGTTAACCGGTACCTGGCAATCAGTGGCGGGCCAGCTGTAGGAGAGCTTGCCGGTGAAGGGATGGTCACCAAACAGCACGTCGGCGACACCCGCGCCTTCAGTACCTGGCAACCAGGAGGCCACAAACGCATCCGACAGGTTCAGTTGCGGGTTCATCCACAAGGGGCGACCGCCAACATACAGCGTAACAATCGGTGTGCCCGGTGCGCTTGCTCGCAGGTCTTCAAGCAACTGAGCGTCATCTTCGTAGTGCTCGTCGAACGCCATCGTATCAAACTTGGAGATGTCGCCGTTGCCTTCGGCGTAGGGTGTTTCTCCGATAACGGCGATGATGACATCGAAAGTATCATCGGCTTGAGAACCGTCTTCGTTTAATGTCAGGTTACCGGTGCCCTCACCCATCACCTCAACCAAGCCATCAAAAATGGTGTCTGCGGTCGGGAAGTCGGCATTGTCATTACCGGTTCCTTGCCAGGTTAGCGTCCAGCCGCCAGTCTGGTTTTCCAGGCTGTTGGCCGAGTTACCGGCGACCAGAATGTTCAGGTCTTTGCCCAGCGGCAGAACGCCACCTTCATTTTTCAACAGCACCTGGGATTCACGTACCGCTTCACGCGCCAGCGCTTGTATGCTTTCGCCATTCATAAGGTCGGTATCACCCGCACCGTCACGCTCGGAGGGCTTGGGTTTGTCAAACAAACCAGCGCGAAATTTAACGCGCAAGATGCGACGCACGGCATCGTCAATGCGCGCCATGCTGATGTCGCCGTCATTGACCGACTGAATGGTGTTGGTGATGAAGGCTTTCCAGTCATCCGGCACCATGAACATATCGATGCCCGCGTTCACCGCTTGCACGCAATCGTCGTTGGAGCAACCGGTCACCTGGCCGTGGCCGTTCCAGTCGGAGACGACAAAGCCATCGAAGTTCATTTTTTCTTTCAACACATCGTTCATCAGATATTCGTGGCCGTGGATCTTCTCACCCTGCCAGCTGTTGAACGTGGCCATCACGGTTTGCACACCGGCTTCCAGCGATGAATAGTAACCTTGGCCGTGAACGTTGATCAGAGTGCTTTCATCGGCCAGGTTATCGCCCTGGTCATCACCCAGATCGGTGCCACCATCGCCAATAAAGTGCTTCGCTGTGGCAACTACGTGGGATTCGGAAAAGTCACCCTGCAGGCCTTCAACCATGGCGCCGCCGTATTGGAAAACCAGCTCGCCGTCTTCCGAATACCCTTCGTAGGTGCGGCCCCAGCGGTCATCCCGAACCACCGCCAGTGTCGGCGCGAACGTCCAGTCGATGCCGGTTGCCACAACCTGTTTGGCGGTTGCTGCACCGATGCGCTTGATCAGGTCTGCATCGTTCGCGGCCCCCAGGCCGATGTTATGCGGGAACAAGGTGGTGTCATAGACGTTGCTGTGACCGTGAACGGCATCGGTACCCCAGATTAACGGGATGGCTGCTTTGCCGTCGGTGGTGTCCATCGAGGCTGTCCAGTACTGATCAGCCAGGTCCACCCATTCTGCAATGCTGGCTGTCTTATCGTTGTTGGGCCAGGAGCCACCGCCGTTCAGCACGGAGCCCAGGTGATAGTCGATCACGTCCTGAGGCGACGCACTTTTTATTTCCGGTTGTACCATCTGGCCGACTTTTTCTTCCAATGTCATGGCTGCCAACAAAGCATCAACTTCGGCTTCAATGGCCGGGTCGAGCGCTACTTTGCTGGTGATATCAGGCCAGTCGTTATGGTCGGTGCGGTAGCTGATGGATTCGCTGCCACCTCCACCATTGCCGCCACCATTGCCATTGTCGTTATCATCTTTATCGGAGGGGCCGCAGCCCACCAACAGCGCCAGTGCGCTCACCGTCAGTACTGTGGTTATCTGTTTCATCGTAGTCCCGCTTCTTGTTGTTGGGATTCAGGCTGTTTTGCTGTTGTGAATCAAGCCAGCGCAGATCATGGGGGGTGTGATGCAAGCGGAACAGCGGATTGGAGGATTGGTCAGTATTTCTGCAGAACGGGTAAGCCCTAACCCTTTACCATGCCAATGACTACTCAGAATCCAGGCGCAAAGGACCGGACGTATGAACCAGATTGAATGCAACATTAACCACAACCGTTCACCGGAAAAGTTAGCGATTACAGCCGCTGTGTTGGCGGTTTTTTTGCTATCGGGTTGCCTGGACACCACCACAGAAACCGACGTCGACACGGAAACAGACACTGGGGATCCAACACCGGATTCTGACCTTTCAAGGCATCACCCGGTGGACAAAAACTGGCGACTGGTGTGGTCGGATGAGTTTGATGGCTCAGCGATCGACCCGGCCAAGTGGAGCTACGAGCAAAATTGCTGGGGCGGTGGTAACAACGAACAGCAGTGCTATACCGACCAGGCGAGTAATGCGTTTATAGAGAACGGTGCTTTGGTTATTAAGGCGATAAAAGAAAACTTCACCGGCCCCATTGCCAACCTGGAAGACCCCGCTTTTGACCCAAACGACACCCGCACCCTGCCCTACACCTCTGCTCGCTTGCGCACCTTGAACAAAGGCGACTGGCGCTATGGTCGTTTTGAGATCCGCGCGCAATTGCCTGCGGGTCAGGGCACCTGGCCTGCCATCTGGATGCTGCCAACCGACTGGGTCTATGGTGGCTGGGCGGCCTCGGGTGAAATTGACATTATGGAAGCGGTCAATCTGAACACCCAGAGCGACGCAGAGGGTGCGGTGCCCGGCACCCCCGAGCATCGCGTTCACGGTACACTCCATTTCGGCCAGGAGTGGCCCGATAACGTTCACTCAGGCACATACTATGATTTCGGGGCCGATGAAAGCCCGGCCAATGGGTTTCACCATTACGCCATCGAGTGGCAATCCGGTGAGATTCGCTGGTATGTCGACGGGCAGCACTATGCCACCCAAACCGATGCCGGCTGGTATTCGCAATACCCGGATCCGGACACCGACGAACTGGTAACCGGCAGTGGTAGCGCTCCGTTCAATAAACCCTTCCATCTGATTTTGAACCTGGCCGTCGGTGGCAACTGGGCCGCCAATGTGAATGAGAAAGGCATCGATCCCGGGGTATTCCCGCAAACTATGAAGGTCGACTACGTTCGGGTGTACCAGTGCGATGTAGATGCCGTGACCGGTGCCGGTTGTGCGACTCGAAACCCCAATGCCGAGGCAGTATCGGGTCATCAACCCTGAAAACTTGACGCCCGGTCCCGGCTGAATAATGCTCGCGGTATATTTTGCGAGGGTAGCCGATGATCACCATGAAAGAGGTCTCCGACCTGGCGGGTGTTTCCCAGGCGACTGTGTCCCGGGTGATCAATGGCAGCGACCGGGTGACGGAGAAGACAAAAATCCGGGTAACCCAGGCGATGCAAACGCTCGGGTATCGGCCCAATTCGGCAGCCCAGTCGCTGGCTTCCAGCCGGTCCAACGCCATCGGCATGGTGGTTTCCAAGCTGGAAGGCCCGTTTTACGGGCCGATGATGGCCGGGGTCGAAAATGCCCTGCGCCAGGCGCACAAGCACCTGATCATCGCCGCCGGGCACGGCGATGCCGACCTTGAACGAGAAGCCATTGAGTTTCTGGTCAATCGGCAGGTCGATGGGTTGCTGTTGATGGTGGAGCGCCTCGAGGATGCCGAGTTGGTCGAGTTAAACCAGCGTGTGCCGGTCTTTCTGATCAACCACCCGGTGACTTCGCTCAGTCACCGTTGTGTATCGCTCGATAACGAACTCGGTGGTTACCGCGCCACCCGCTATTTGCTGGACCATGGGCACCGGCGCATTGCCTGCATTATGGGCCAGATCTGGAAACCGGATGCCCATGACCGGCTACAGGGCTATCGTCGTGCTATGGCAGAGGCAGGCATTGCGGTTCCGGATGACTGGGTCGTCAACACTTACTTCGAACTCGCCGGTGGGTACCATGCGATGGAGACCCTGTTCGAGCGCCAATTTAATGGAACGGCCGTATTTGCCGGCAATGATGAGATGGCCTTTGGTGTGTTGGAAGCCGCCGAACACCATGGCATTCGGGTACCGGACCAGTTGTCCGTCATCGGGTTCGATAACAGCCTAACCGCCCAGTATGTGAACCCCAAACTGACTACCCTGCATTTCCCGATGTTTGAAATGGCACAGGCGTCGGCGCGGATGGCGTTGGATGGCATTTACAACAAGGCGGAAAGCCAAGCCTGTCAGTTTGAACCCACCCTGGTTGAACGCAATACGGTTAGCCGGGCGTTTTCGCTGGAAACAGGCGCCCGCTAACGCACCACGCCCTCTGCCAGCAGCCGGGCCAGAATCGCTTCAGCTTT
This sequence comes from Saccharospirillum sp., assembly GCF_039982735.1. Lineage (GTDB taxonomy): Bacteria > Pseudomonadota > Gammaproteobacteria > Pseudomonadales > Natronospirillaceae > Saccharospirillum. Next base: position 173,615 of record NZ_JBDWXV010000015.1, read on the forward strand.
CTCCCGATCCGTCCCTTCGGTAATCACTTGGCCGCCCTGCCCCTGGGGTTTGGCGGTGGCGGCTTTCATGCGTTCTGCAGCGGTGCCGCCTTTGGCGACGGCCAGGCGTTTGGGTCGGGGTTTGGCAGGGTGTTGTTGCCAGTTGGCAAGGGCCTGGTCCGGTTCTGCCGCACAAGGCTGGGAATCGATATTACCTCGTTGGGCGGGGCCGAAGGCCGACTGGCGGGCCGGTTCGGCGGCGGGGTCGACACTGGCAACGAAAGGCAGTGGTACGCGCAAGGCGCGTCGTTGCCCCCGGGGTAAGGCTTGCCACACTTCTGCATGGCCGTCTGCAATGGAGACGACCGATACGATGCGAGGCACCATGGGCCAGCCCAACTGATCCGCCACCGCATAGGGCAGCAAGCCAGACCCTTCACCACACTCGGCACGCACGCCGGTTAATACGATGTCCAACTGATGGTCCAACGCCTGATCTCGCAGATAATTGGCCAGCGCGGGTACTGCATCGGCATCCGGTTCTGCATTCAACACTGTCACATCAGTTAATCCCATGCCCAAATAAGCACGCAGTGACTCATTCCGGGCAGAACCTACATGGATCAGGCTGGGTAATTCTGGAGAGAGAGAGAGCGCCAACTCCACTGCTCGGGCATCCTGATCGGCCCGGCGCTCGCGGCGCGACAGTGGATGCTGGCCAACAGAGACCAGGGCGGCGATTTTCATGGCCTGACTGGCCATAGTTTTGGACCGTGATTCAGGCAACATGGCGCGCCTCTCCTTCATGTGCGGTGCCGCCCTGAGGGGCGATGCCTGTCTGACGTGCTGTCATCAGGTTCAGCAGTTCGGCAAACACAGCTTCGCTGTCGGCGATCACCGTCAAGTCGGCCCGGCGGACCATGTCGCAGCCGGCATCCAGGTTAATGGCGATAACGGTTTCGCACTGGCCAATGCCCTGCAAGTGTTGAATGGCGCCAGAAATACCGGCAGCCAGATAGACCCGCGCCGATACCCAGGTGCCACTGGCACCCACTTGCCGGTGGCGTGGCATATAACCATCGTCGACCGCGACCCGGCTGGCGCCTTCGGTGGCACCCAATACAGTCGCCACCTGATGAAACTGATCCCAGTTACGCACACCGTTACCGGCAGCCAGGATAAATTCGGCTTCACTCAAGGCAATCTGGCTGGGGTCGACACTGACCGGGCCAAGGTCTTCGATGGTGACTGACACTGGACCGGGTAAGGCGAGCTCCAGAGGCAAGGCTTCGTGGCGAAGCTCTTCAACCGGGGCGGCGCATTCGGGGGCCAGTAGCAAAACGCGCGGCGTCGGCCGATGCCAATCGGTGAGTTGACTGCCACCCCGGCACACCGTGTTTTCAGTACTGACGTGCCAGGCCTGAACGGCCGCGCGATCACCCAACTGCACAGCCCAGCGCGAGCCCAGGTCCGCACCGCCGTCGATGCTGTCCGGAAACAGCCAGAAAGCGGGCTGATAGTGTTGCTCGGTGGCGTTAAGTATCGCCAGTTTGAGTTCGGGGCAATAGCCGGTTAATGCCTCATTGTGCAGCTGGCTCAACTGAATCACCCGGTCGGCACCGGCACCGCCAAAATCGGTTTCCCGCACATCGCCTAGCGCGATGGCCAATACCGCATGGGGTTCATCCTTAACCTGCGCCAGTTGCTGGGCCAGGCCCAGCACATCGCGGTCATGACTGCTAAGCCGACCGCCTGGCAGATCAAGAACGGCGGCTACATAGCCGACCGGATCGGCAACACGGTGCAGTGGTTTCTCTTTGGCTTGCCCTCGGCCGGGCTGGCCAGCGGTAGCAAACCCAACCCCGCCCGGGTTCAGTCGATTCAGGCGTTTGCGCCCCTGAACCATCACAAATCCGGTTTGATGCGGGTTGATCCGGCGCAGCCCGGTCGGGCCTATCGCCGACACTGTTGCCGCTACTAATGCCTCGTGCTCCGGGTGCAAGCGGTTGCGCCGAATGCGCTCCAGGCGCGGATTGCGTCTGATTCGAAGGCTCACGCTCGCTCCTCCGTTACCAGGGCTTCACTGACCAGTTCGGCCAAGTCTTTAATCTGCGGCCTTGGTTCCACCACCCCTTCGAGCATGGCAGTACATTGCTGGCAAGCGACGGCGATGGTCTCGGCCTCAACCGCCCGCGCATCGTCCATACGCATGTCGGCAATCCGGTGTTCACCGGGTATGTCGGTAATGGGTGCCCCACCGCCGCCACCGCAACAACGCGACCGGTAACCGGAGCGCGTCATTTCCTGCACTTCAATGCCCAGGGTCCTCAGCACCGAGCGCGGGGATTCGTACTCGCCGTTATACCGGCCGAGATAACAGGGGTCGTGATAGGTCACGCGCCCCGGTGCCTTGGGTTGCAAATTCAGTTGGCCCTGCTCCATCAATTCATTGATGAACATACTGTGGTGCTGAACCCGATAGTGGCCGCCGAAATCGCCATACTCATTGGCCAGCACATGGAAGGCATGAGGGTCGGTGGTCACGATGCGGTTAAACTTGTAGCGGCTGAGCAGTTCGATGTTGTGCCGGGCCAGTCGCTGGAAGGTAGCGTCATCGCCCAATCGGCGGGCAACGTCTCCGGAATCGCATTCGTCGTTACCCAGCACGGCGAAGTCGACATTGGCAGCGCGCATGACCGAGACAAAAGCGCGCAGAATACGCTGACTGCGCTGGTCAAAGGCGCCATCGCTGATCCAGAACAAGACATCGGCTTTGCCTGCGTCAGCGATCAGCGGCAGGTTAAGATCCGTCGCCCAGTCGAACCGCCGCGCCGGGTCCAACCCGCCGGGATTATCGGTTGCGATCAGATTATCCAGTACCTGAACACCCGCGCCTGGGGTTTCGCCACGCTCTTGCGTTAAAAAGCGCCGCATATCGACGATGGCATCAACGTGTTCAATCATCATCGGGCACTCTTCGACGCAGGCACGGCAGGTGGTGCAGGACCAGAGCGTTTCAGCACTGACCAGCCCATCCACAATAACCTGACCCGGGTTTCCTTTTGCCTCACCAACCGGTTTTCCCGGGTAGGCGCTGCCGTGGTAACCCGCATCGGTGCCACCGCTCAGACCGACCACCATATCCTGAATCAGCTTTTTCGGATTCAGTGGCTGGCCCGCGGCAAACGCCGGGCAAACAGCTTCACAACGACCACACTGCACACAGGCATCGAAGCCGAGCAACTGGTTCCAGGCAAAGTCCGAAGGCTTGGCGACGCCCAATGTGCTGTCGGTCAGATTCAATGGCTTCAGCCCGGTGGATCGACCACCGCCAAACCGCTGTGGGCGCCGGTGAAAAGCCAGGTGCAAGGCACCGGCAAAGGCGTGTTTCATTGGCCCGCCCCAGCCCATGCCGACCAGCATTTCAGTCAGCCCCAGGGCCAGGCCGATCAATAACAGAGCACTGAATACCCAGCCGACCAACCCGGCCGGAAACCAGTCGGCGGTCATCAGGGTGATCAGGAACAGCGAGGTGGAAAACACCAGCAGGCTTTTCGGCAGCCGCATCCAGGGCCCGCGCGAAAGGCGACTGGGCGGATTCCGCCGACGCCAGGCGACGCAGCAGGCACCAACAAACATGCCCGCCGCACTGAGCAGCATCAGGCCGTTTAAAATAGAGGAGTCAACGCCAAACCCATGCACCACCAACGCCAGCGCTAAAGCGGCAACAAAGCCACCGGCCGTTGCCACGTGGGTGTTGGCGATAAAACGGTCGCGCTGCACAACATGGTGCAGGTCGACCAGGTAGCGGCGCGGCATGGCCATTAATCCCGCCATGACCGCTACCGGTTCGTTGCGGCCCGCGCGCCAGGCCAGCACTCTTCGGGTAGCCCCAATCAGCATCAGCGCCAGGGCGCCAAACAGCAAAATGGGCAGTAACCAGTCAGTCAGCATCCTACACCTCTCGCTTCCGTTTGCCGGTTACAGATCCTTGCACAAGCGCAAGGCGTCGTAGATGGCGGCGTGGATATTGCGTTGCGAAACCGCATCGCCCAGTCGCCATAGAATCATGCCATTCTGCGGTTCGCTCAATACCGGTTGGGCGGCATTGGCGTACAGGGTTTCAACATCAATCTGGCCCTTGTTAACGGACTCCGGTTTGAGTTCGTAATACAGGGCTTCATTCGGCCGGGTGCCGTTCTCGATGACCACCTGGTCCACCACCCGCTCTTCTTGCTGACCGGTGTATTCGTTTTCCAAAACCGCGATTTTCTGGTCGCCTTCGGTGTACACCTGAACCAGATTGAGATCTGAGGTCATCACGACCTCCTTCTCATACAGGCTGCGATAGTAGGTCGGGAAAGTGGTGCCGCCGATGCCCACGCCAGGCTTGGTATCATCGGTCACCAACTCCACCAGAGCACCCTTGGCCGACAGGTAATCGGCAACAGACATGCCACTGAATTCACAGATGCTGTCAAACACAAGGACATTCTTACCTGGCTCGACGGCACCGCTGAGAATATCCCACGAAGACACCACCAGCCCTTCGGCTGCGCCCCATTCCGTTTCCTGTTCAATGAACGGTTCGCCACCGGTGGCAAGAATGCAGACCTCGGGCTGTTCGTCTCGAATCAGCGCGGCATCCGCGCTGGTGCCCAGGCGAACATCCACCCCCAGACGGGCCAGTTCCAGTGCGTACCAGCGGGTAATGCCGGCAATTTGGTCCCGTTGTGGAGCCTGGGCAGCCAGCGTGATTTGTCCGCCCAGTGCATCCGCTCGCTCGACCAACGTGACTTTGTGGCCACGTTCGGCGGCGACCCGGGCCGCTTCCATTCCGCCGGGGCCACCTCCAATAACCAGTACCGAGCGCACGGGCCCTTCTGTTTTTTCAATAATGTGTGGCAGACCCTGATACTCACGCGAGGTGGCGGCGTTCTGCACACACAGCACATCCAGACCCTGGTACTGCCGGTCGATGCAATAGTTGGCGCCGACGCACTGTCGAATCTGATCGATCTGATTCATCTTGATCTTGGCGATAATATGCGGGTCGGCTATGTGAGCACGGGTCATGCCTACAAAGTCGACGTAGCCAGCATCCAGAATGCGTTCGGCCTGGTTCGGGTCTTTGATGTTCTGGGCGTGAATGACCGGTACATCGACAACGGTTTTGATGCCTGCGGCCAAATGCAAGAACGGCTCTGGCGGGTAAGCCATGTTGGGGATAACGTTGGCCAGGGTGTTGTGTGTGTCGCAACCGGAACCAACGACGCCGAAAAAGTCGACCATTCCTGTCTTGTTGTAATAGGCGGCGATCTCTTTCAGGTCTTCATGGTTCAGGCCATCGGGGTGAAATTCATCGCCACACATGCGTATTCCCACCGCAAAATCAGGTCCCACTGCTTCGCGCACGGCTTTCAATACTTCCATGCCGAAGCGCATGCGGTTTTCGAAGGTGCCGCCCCACTGGTCGGTGCGTTTGTTGACCCGGGGCGACCAGAACTGGTCGATCATGTGCTGATGCACGGCAGACAGTTCAACGCCGTCGAGCCCGCCATCCTGTGCACGCTTGGCGGCGCGAGCAAAGTCGCCGATGATGCGCCAGATCTCTTCTTCTTCGATGGTTTTGCAGGTGGCGCGGTGTACTGGCTCGCGAATACCGGAAGGCGACATCAGGTTGGGCCAGTTTTCACCATCCCAGCGCGAACGACGACCCATGTGGGTGATCTGGATCATGATTTTCCCGCCGTGGCGATGCACGGCGTCGGCCAGATTCTGGAAGTGCGGGATGATCTTGTCAGTCGCCAGGTTCACCGATTTCCACCAGCTTTGCGGGCTGTCGATCGACACCACACTGGAGCCACCACAGATGCACAAACCGCACCCGCCTTTGGCTTTTTCTTCGTAGTAACGAACATAACGGTCTGTCGTCATGCCACCGTCGGTCGCGTAGACCTCGGCGTGGGCGGTACTGACGATCCGGTTGCGGATGGTCAGCTTGTTGATGGCCAGAGGCCGAAACAAGGATTCAAAATTGGCCATGGTCAAACTCCCGGTGACGTGACGGCTCGTCAGAACCGTCGCGTGACGATGACGGCACTGACGTTAACTAGTTCAGCGGTGACACTTCAAACAAACCGTAGTCAATGCCCTCTTCTGCAGCACACTGAACCTGACGGGCGACGGTTTTAATCTCATTTCCCAACGCACCATTTATCTGGTCGATGGCACCGGCAAACCAGCCGGTGAACATGTAGTCGACCTTGCGATCCACCTTGCCGTAGAAATAGACAAAGGCCGAATGGTCGAGTCGAACCAGAGCCTCGCCGGCCTCCAGATTCAACGATTCGGTATGAAATAATCCCCAGCCACGTTGCGAAAGACGCAGCATGTAATGTTCAAAGACCTCGGCGCCGCTGAGGCCATGAAGAGCGGCTTCTTTCTCACACCAGTGCCAGGCTGACTTGTAGCCCGCGCGATACAGCAGCTCTGCATAGCGTTCGGCACCAATCTCGTCTTCAATCGCCTGGTGGTTGTTGATAAAGAAATGGCGTGGCACATACAGCATCGGCAACGCATCGGTTGTCCAGACGCCGGTTTCATCATCCACGGTAATGGGCATTTCAGGTGCGTGTGTCGACATTGGTAAACCCTACTCAAACTGTTCAGTCTTTGGAGGCTATAGCCCGCGTCGGATACCGGTGATGCTTCTCCGAGGTCGGCGTAAATCCGTCCATGGAGCCTAGGCCGCAGCATCCATGCTGCGGACTCCCTCGCAGAAGCATCACCGGCATCCAACGCTCATTTTGTGCGTCACCGAAGCTAGAATTAACACCGATTCTTTCAAGTTGACTCGCCCCAAACATCCGCCAATACCCGCACCCAGTTCTCACCCATGATTTTCTTAACCAACTCAGGCGAATAACCATGGCGCAACAACGCTTCGGTCAAATTGGGGAATTCGCCGACGGTACGAATGCCTTCTGGGTTGATGATCTTGCCAAACCGGGTCAGCTCACGGGCGTAGCCCTTGTCGTGCGTCAGCATGTCGAAGAAATCGGGGCCATGGCCCTGGGTGAAATCGGTGCCGATACCCACCTGGTCTTCACCGACGATGTCGACGATGTAGCTGATCGCTTCGACGTAATCATCAATGGTGGAGTCGATGCCGTTTTTCAGAAAGGGGGCAAACATGGTGACGCCGACAAAGCCGCCACGCTCGGCGATAAAGCGCAATTCATCGTCAGATTTGTTGCGCGGGTGTTCTTTCAAACCAGAAGGCAGGCAGTGGGAGTAACAAACCGGTTTGTCGGAGGCGAGAATGACTTCCTCGGAGGTCTTGGCACCCACATGCGAGAGGTCGCACATGATGCCGACCCGATTCATCTCAGCCACGACTTCGCGGCCAAAGCCCGACAAGCCGCCGTCGCGTTCATAGCAACCGGTACCGATCAGGTTCTGGGTGTTGTAGCACATCTGTACGACACCAACGCCGAGGTCTTTGAAGACCTGCACGTAACCGAGCTTGTCTTCAAAGGCATGGGCGTTCTGAAAGCCCATTAAAATGCCGGTGCGGCCCTCTGCTTTGGCCCGGTAGATATCGGCTGTATTGTAAACCTTGGTAACCAGATCTGAATTGTCTTCAATCAGCTGATTCATGGCGACAATGTTGTCGACGGTGTCCTGAAAATTTTCCCAGACAGAGACGGTGCAGTTCGCGGTGGTGATGCCGCCCTTGCGCATGTCTTCGAAGAGTTCACGGTTCCATTTGGCGATGATCAGACCATCGATAATGATCGATTCCTGATGCAAGTCGGCTGCGTTCATGTCGCTCTCCCGGGAGTCAGTAAAATAGCCACAAACTCAGTGTATCCGGGCGCCTCCTACCCGGTGTCACTGGAAGCGACACGGGCAGGCTCAAAATCGGCATGCGGGTTTCATAGGGTTCAGCGCTATGTCTGACCTGGCAGCCTTTTTCTAACTAAGAACTCTCAACCAACTCAACCGCAGGCGCAAACTTAACGGCTCCATAGGTAGGTTCAGACTGGGCTTTGCGCAGCGCCGTTAGCGAGGTCGTGGGTAACACGGGCGCCGGATTGGTACCTGTGGGACCCTCGTACTGAGTCAGTGACCAGACAGCAGCGCGTTCTTCCTTGGGGGAGACGCCAATGTACTTGCGGTAACACCGGCTGAAGTGCGGAGCAGAAACAAAGCCGCACATGGAGGCGACTTCGATGATGGAGCAGGTGGTTTGCTTGAGCAACTGGCGCGCCCGGTCGAGCCGCAGCTTCAAGTAATAGCGCGAAGGGGTGCAATCCAGGTGTTTCAGGAAAAGCCGCTCCAGCTGACGCCGCGAAATACCGACAAAGCTGGCCAGTTCTTCCAGCTCAATGGGCTCTTCCAGGTTGGCTTCCATCAGTTCAGTGACTTCCGCGAGCTTGGGTTGGGAGGTCGTTAGCTGGCGACGCATGGGAGTGCGTTGCTGTTCACTATCGAGCCGCACCCGATCGCAGAGAAACATGTCGCAAATGGCGTTGGTCAGCGCCTTGCCATGCTGGCGCCCGACCAGGCTGATCATCATGTCCATCGGAACCCCACCGCCGGTGCAGGTGAAGCGGTCCCGATCGAGGGTGTAGAGATTGTTGGTGGCGTTAACACGCGGAAAACGCTCCTGCAGGGCGGCCAGGCATTCCCAGTGAGCACTGCATTTATAGCCGTCGAGCAAGCCGGCACTGGCGAGCACATAGGCCCCTGTACAAACGGCGCCAATCAGTACTTTCTTGTGTGACTGACTGACCAGCCAGCTGACTTCTTTCTGGGTAAAACTGCGGGTAATGTCGACACCGCCGACGACGATGACAATGTCGAAGGTCAGACCGCTTGAAAACGAGGCGTCCGGAGCGATGCAGATGCCATCGCTGGCTGTTACGGTGTTACCGTCCTGCGACACCAGTTGCCAGGTGTAAAGTTCGTGGCCTGATAGCTGGTTGGCCATGCGCAGGGGTTCAATAGCGGTTGCCAGCGAAACCAGGGTGAAGTTATTGATCAGTAAAAAACCGACCCGGTAAGGTTTGGGCGCCTCACCACTGGTAAATTTCTCGGTGGTTTCAAACATGGACTGGCCCTCCGCCTTTGCCCGCTTTGCTGTAAGACAGTCTTCCCCGGCAGTCTTACCCGCCGCCAGCTTCTGTGAGCCAGTCGTCGAACATTGATAGCAAGGAACCAGGGGGCCCGTCTGTCGATCACATCAGACCGTACCGATAACGCATCATACGACCGAACCGGAGGTACAAACAGTCTAAAAACGCCTTTTTTAGTCTAAATACGTGTCTAAAAACGACGTTTTTGTAAAGCCCAAACCAAGGCGTCTGGGGCATTGAGACCTGCGTCACCCTTCTATGGTCAAGTCTGATCGGGGGGTACTGCAACAGGAGAGGATGTAGCCATCGGCCAGGTCTTCATCGGTGATGCCACCGTTGTGCTGAATCTCGACCTCGCCGCTCAGTTTCAGCACCTTACAGGTACCGCATATGCCCACACCGCAGGCTTTGGGAATGCTCAGCCCCAATCGGCTGGCGGCGGCGTGCACGGTTTCTTCCGGCGACATCTGAACGCTCATGCCGGAGCCGGTGAACTCGACGGTAAAGGTCTCTTCGTCTTTCTTTTCTTCGGCTTCGCGGACGGCCACTTCGGCCTGCTCCAGCGCTTCCTGGGTAACATCCGCAGGCGTCGCACCGAATGACTCCTCGTGATAAAAGTCCATATCGAAGCCGGCCTCTGCCAGCAGATGCCGAATGGCTTTCATGTACGGGGTCGGGCCACAGCAAAAAATGCGACGCTGCATGAAATCCGGCACCACCATGTCCATCTTGGCCCTGTCCAGATAGCCACGATAGCCGTTCCAGGCCTGGCCCAGCTCGATGCGCTCGCAAATTACGCTGAGGTTAAAGTTGGTCACCCGAGAGCACATGTGCTCCAGTTCCCGGTGAAAGATGATGTCACTTGGGGTTCGGGCGCTGTGGACAAAGGCCATGTCGACATCGGCATTGGTGTCGAAATACCAGCGTGCCATCGACATCAGCGGGGTAATACCGACTCCACCGGACAGGAACAGCATTTTGTCAGCCGTGTGATCGATGCAGTTGAAGTTACCTACCGGGCCATGCACGGCCAATTCATCGTGCTGCTTCAGGTTATCGTGCAGCCAGTTCGAGACTCGTCCACCCGGCACCCGCTTGATGGTGATCGAAAAGCTGTAAGGCACCGAGGGAGAGCTGGAAATGGTGTAGGAGCGCAACACCTGCTCGCCTTCAATGTCCAGTTCCAGCGTTACAAACTGCCCTGGCTTAAAGAAAAACATGACCGACTGTTCCGCATTGAAGCAGAAGGTTTTTACATCCCAGGTTTCCTGGATGACCCGAACACAGCGAACCTGATGCCGGCCATTGGCCCAAACCCGGGTGTTGAGCGGGTTAAACGCGGGTGCCGGTTCGCTGGCGTCAACAATTTGCGTCATGGTGAGGCATCCTTAATCGGGGTCGGTTGTTATGAGTCCCATTGTTACCAAAACACCCCCGGCCCGGTTAGCTGATTGCGACATGCTGTTGATCAACTCCTCCACCCAACGGAAATCCGACTGACCGCTCGGGAGCGTCGAATTGACAGCATAAAATGTCGTAATCGGGCAAATGAGGCGGGGCTGCCGTACCGAGAATGATTACACCAATGATAGTTCGACGGTTCGCCTGCCGAATCACCCTGCTGCCTCAGGAGCTGCACAATGAATGAAACCGACCTGCTCAACCTGACATACTCCTCTATACCCGAGGCCCGACAGGCGATGCGCTCTCTGCTGCAACAGCGTTCTGGGACTGAATCGCTGCCACAGCCGTTCTATAACGACCCGATGATGTTCCGGCTCGATATGGAAAACATCTTCATGAAACAGTGGCTGTTTGTAGGCATGACCTGTGAAGTGCCCGGTAAAGGGGACTACATGACCGTAGACATCGGCCAGAACCCGGTATTGGTTGTTCGTGACCGGGACGGTGAAGTCCGCGCTTTCCACAACGTGTGCCGGCACCGCGGCTCGCGCCTCTGTACGTCAGCCAAGGGCAAGGTCGCCAACCTCACCTGCCCTTACCACCAATGGACCTACGACCTGAAAGGCAATCTCATCTACACCGGCGATGCCATGGGTGACACCTTCGACAAGAGCCAGTTCGGCCTAAGACCCGCCCATTGCAAAACCGCAGGTGGCTTCATCTATATCTGCCTGGCCGAGGGCGAAGCCCCGGATATCGCCCCCTATCTGGAAACCCTGGCGCACTATATGGAACCGTACGACATGGAAAATGCCAAGGTGGCGGCTGAATCCCATCTTGATGAAGACGCCAACTGGAAACTGGTGATGGAAAACAACCGGGAGTGCTACCACTGTGCCGGATCTCACCCCGAGTTATTGCGCTCCCTACTCGAATGGGACGACACCAATGACCCACGCGCCACGCCAGAATTCGTTGCACTCTGTGAACGTCAGGCCAAAGCCTGGGACGCCGAGGGCATTCCCCACAAGCACGTCGAGCACGGCCTTCAAAACCGCCTGGTGCGCATGCCGCTAAAAGAGGGCACCCATGTAATGACCATGGACGGCAAAGCCGGCAGCCAGAAAACCATGGGCCGGATCCAGAACCGGGAACTGGGATCGCTGCGCATTCTGCACCTGCCCAATTCCTGGAACCACATGCAGAGCGACCATGCTGTTGTGTTTCAGGTTCTGCCCGTCAGTGCTCAGAAAACACGGGTGATCACCAAGTGGCTGGTTCACAAAAACGCCGTCGAGGGACAAGACTACGACAAAGAACGCTTGTGCCAGGTCTGGGATGCCACCAACCGCCAGGACAGAACCCTGGCCGAAAACAACCAGCGCGGCGTTAATTCTCTTGCCTACCAACCCGGCCCCTACTCCGAAACCTATGAGTTTGGGGTGATGAATTTTGTGAATTGGTACTGCAATGAAGTGCTGGCCAATTCGGCTGAGAGTTTGGATGAAGCTGGGGTTTCTGAACTTCGGGTGGGGTGAATAGGGTAATTAGGCTGCTCTTTTGCAAAGTTCATTTTGAGGCACTGCTTACTACCCGTCACCCAGGGGACTGGCTTCCTACAAAAGATAATACTCAGGCCTAGGTTGGCACCCAGCCAAGTGGCCGCCGCCGGGTGGGCCTGTCATGGGTAGTCCGCAGCAAGGATGCTGCGGTCTAGGCTCCATGGACGGATTCACGCCGACCCATGACAGGCCTACCCAGTGGCGGACACGAACGAAAGCCACAAAACAAATGTCGCTATTTATCACTGGCGTGTCGTCGTCAAGCACATGACCGCCCCCGCCTCCCCATACCATGCTGTAAAGCCAACCTACCCTGAACAGGCCGGTTCTTGCATCCGGCCCGTAGTGGCGGCAAGGTAACTCACAGTTCGCCTGGTATTCAGGCCATTGGTCGCACCCAAGAGGCACCCAGCATGCAACGATATTCCGGATTCGGTTTGCTCAGGCACGCCATGAGCCACCACGAAAACTGGCAGCGCGTTTGGCGTAACCCCAAACCCAAAAAACACTACGACGTCATCATCGTCGGGGGTGGTGGTCATGGTTTGGCGACGGCCTACTACCTGGCCAAAGTACACAACATCACCAACGTCGCCGTGATCGAGAAAGGCTATCTGGGCGGTGGCAACACCGCGCGGAACACCACCATCGTGCGCTCGAACTATCTCTGGGACGAATCGGCCCTGTTGTACGAGCATGCGATGAAGCTCTGGGAAGGCCTGTCGCAAGAACTTAACTACAACGTCATGTTCTCCCAGCGCGGCGTACTGAACCTCGGCCACACCCTGCAGGACATGCGCGACATCCACCGGCGGGTGAATGCCAACCGCCTGAACGGCATCGACAGCGTTGCGCTCGATACCCAGGGCGTGCAGGAAATCGTACCCATCATGGATTGCACGACCAGCCGCCGCTACCCGATTCTCGGTGCTTCCTGGCAACCTCGCGCCGGGGTTGCCCGGCACGATGCCGTAGCCTGGGGTTATGCCCGCGCTGCCGATGCACTGGGTGTCGACCTGATCCAACAGTGCGAAGTCACCGACATTCTGACCGAAGATGGTGCGGCCACCGGCGTAATGACCAAAGAATACGGTGCCATAAAAGGCGACCGCGTCGGCTGCGTGGTAGCCGGTAACTCCGGTGTGCTGGCAAAAATGGCCGGCTTTCGGTTGCCGATTGAATCGCACCCGTTGCAGGCTCTGGTCTCCGAACCAATTCGGCCCATTCTGGACACCGTGGTCATGTCGAACCAGGTGCATGGCTACATTTCCCAGTCCGACAAAGGCGACCTGGTTATCGGCGCCGGTATCGACGGCTATAACGGCTATGGACAGCGCGGCTCTTACAGCACCATTGAGCATACCCTGCAAGCCATTGTCGAACTCTTCCCCATTTTCAGCCGAGTGCGCATGAACCGGCAATGGGGTGGCATTGTCGATACCACACCGGACGCCTGTCCGATCATTTCCGACACGCCGGTCGAGAACCTGTTCTTCAACTGCGGTTGGGGTACCGGCGGGTTCAAGGCGACACCGGGGTCCGGTCATGTATTTGCACAAACGCTCGCCCAAGGCAAAGCCGGCGAACTGGCCAAACCTTTTTCAATGTTCCGGTTCCACACCGGTGCCCTTGTCGATGAACACGGCGCGGCCGGTGTTGCACACTAACCGGCCACAGTAAGGAGCCTGCTGTATGTTTCGGATTTATTGCCCCTATTGTGGCGAACTGCGCGAAGAAGAAGAGTTTCACCCGAAAGGCCCGGCGCACCTTGCCCGCCCTTTAGACCCGGATAACTGCACCGACGAGCAATGGGGCGACTTCCTGTATTTTCGGGATAACCCTCGCGGCTTGCATAACGAACTCTGGGTACATGCACTGGGTTGTCGCAAGTTTTTCAACGTGACCCGCGACACCCAAACCTATTTGATTAAAGGCTCTTACCGGTTGGGTGAATCGCCCGACCAGGCGCGAACTTCGGGGGATCAGGCATGAGGCAAACCAATCGACTGGCCGATGGCGGGCGCATTGATCGCAGCAAACCATTGACGTTCAGCTTTAATGGACGCCAATACACGGGTTACGAGGGCGACACCCTCTCATCCGCCCTGATCGCCAACGGCGTCAGTGTTATTGGCCGCAGCTTCAAGTACGGCCGTCCTCGTGGCATTGTTGCCGCCGGCGCCGACGAGCCCAATGCCATTGTCCAACTGGGGGCCACCGAAGCCACCCAGGTACCCAATGTTCGCGCGACCCAGCAACCCCTGTTCGACGGACTGGTCAGTCAGCCTACCAGCGGCTGGCCGAGCCTGAAATTTGATCTTCTGGGCTTCAGCGGCCAGTTGTTCGGCCGTGCCCTGCCACCCGGGTTTTACTACAAAACCTTTATGTTTCCACAGGCGGCCTGGAAGTTTTACGAAAAACACATCCGCAAGGCGGCGGGCCTGGGGCGTTCACCAACAGAACCTGACGTCGACGAATACGATCACCTGAACCAGCACACCGATGTGCTGGTCGTGGGTGCAGGCCCTGCCGGTCTTTCTGCTGCTCTCACCGCAGCGCGCAGTGGCGCCCAGGTTATTCTGGCCGACGAACAGGCTGACATGGGCGGCTCCCTGCTCAGCAGCCGCAGCCGGATCAACGGTGTAGAGGCCAGCCAATGGGCTGCCGATACCCTGCAGGAACTGGCCGGCATGGACAACGTATTACTGTTGCCCAATGCAACGGTAAACGGCTACCACGATCACAACTTTCTGACCATTCATGAACGCCGGACCGACCACCTGGGCGATCGGGCACCCGAGCACCAGACACGCCAGCGCATGCATCGCGTGCGGGCAGACTGGGTAGTACTGGCCACCGGTGCCCACGAACGGCCCCTGGTGTACGCCAACAACGATCTGCCTGGCTGCATGCTGGCCTCGGCTGTATCCACCTACATTCGCCGTTATGCCGTTATTCCCGGCCACAGCCTGGTGGCAATGACCACCAACGACGCCGGTTACCAGGCCGCCTTCGACTGGCAGGATGCAGGCCGTAAGGTCGTGGCACTGGTCGACACCCGCCAGGCGCCTACCGGCGATTGCGTGGAAGAAGCCCGTCGCCGTGGCATTCGCTTGCTGACCGGTCACGCTGTGATAGAAGCCAAAGGCAGCACCCGTGTGAGCGCAGCCCGGGTCGCGCCGCTGTCGGAAGACGGCCAACACCTGACCGGCCCGGCCGAGAAACTGGCGTGCGATACCATTGCCAGCTCCGGCGGCTGGAGCCCGGCGGTGCATTTGTCTTGCCACACGGGCGGACGCCCGGTCTGGAATGACGACGTGATCGGCTTTGTACCCGGCGACACCTTGCAGCGCCAATCCATCGCGGGCGCCATTGCCGGTACCTTTGATCTGGCTGGCTGCCTGGAACAGGGCGCACAGCAGGGTGCCGAAGCGGCCAGACAGGCTGGCTATGAAGCAAAACCAGCGTCACTGCCTACGGTAGAAGAGCCCGATACCGGCAACGCCATGGCTCTGTTCTGCATTCCGCATGAACGGCGCATCAGCCGCGCGCCAAAGCAGTTTGTCGATTTCCAGAACGACGTAACCGCCGCTGCCATTGAGCTGGCTACCCGCGAGGGCTTCGAATCCATCGAGCACGTTAAACGTTACACCGCGCTCGGCTTCGGAACCGACCAGGGCAAGCTGGGCAACATCAACGGCATGGCCATCGCCGCCAAGTCGATGAATAAAACCATTGCTGAAACCGGTACCACCATTTTTCGCCCGAACTACACACCGGTCACCTTCGGGGCCATTGCCGGTCGCCATTGCGATGCCCTGTTCGACCCCGAACGCCACACCGCCATGCACGACTGGCATGTGCGCCATGGCGCTCTGTTTGAAAACGTCGGCCAGTGGAAACGCCCCTGGTATTACCCGAAACCCGGGGAAACCATGCAGCAGTCGCTCGACCGTGAATGCCTGGCCACGCGCAACGGTGTTGGCATTCTGGACGCGTCCACTCTGGGCAAGATCGACATTCAGGGCAAGGATGCGCGTGAGTTCATCGGCCGGGTATACACCAACGCCTGGGCCAAACTCGCGGTCGGCAAATGCCGCTATGGGTTGATGTGCGGTGAAGATGGCATGGTGTTCGACGATGGGGTGACTTCATGCCTCGGCGAAAACCATTTCCTGATGACCACCACCACGGGCGGTGCCGCTCATGTTCTCGAGTGGCTGGAACTCTATCACCAGACCGAATGGCCGGAACTGGAAGTGTACATGAACACCGTCACCGACCATTGGGCCACCATGACCATCGCCGGGCCCGACAGTCGCAAACTGCTGGCTGAGCTGACCGACGACATCGATCTCGATAAAGACAGCTTCAAGTTTATGGACTGGCGCCAGGGCACGGTAGCCGGCGTACCGGCGCGGGTGTTTCGCATCTCCTTTACCGGTGAACTGTCGTACGAGATCAACGTGCCAGCCCACTATGGTCTGCACGTCTGGGAGGCGCTGTTTGAAAAAGGTGAGCGCCACAACCTCACGCCTTACGGCACTGAAACCATGCACATCTTGCGCGCCGAAAAAGGCTTCATCATTGCCGGCCAGGATACCGATGGTTCCATGCACCCCTACGACCTCGGGCTGGACTGGGCGGTAAAAGAAGACAAACCGTACAGCTTTATCGGCAAACGTGGCATGAAGCGGGAAGATTGCCTGCGCCAGGACCGTAAACAACTGGTCGGCCTTAAAACCAAAGACCCGTCCATTGTGTTGCCCGAAGGCGCTCAGGCAGTGGACGACCCGAAGCAGCCGGTTCCGATGACCATGCTTGGCCATGTAACCTCCAGCTACTACAGCGCCAACCTCGGCCGCAGCATTGCCATGGGCGTGATTCGCGGCGGCCATCAGCGCAGCGGCGACACCGTCTATTACCCCTTGTCCGACGGCCGGGTGGTTGAAGCGGAAATCACCAGCACCCTCTTCCTCGACCCCAAAGGAGAGCGCCAGAATGTCTGAACTGCAAACCGACACCCGGGTTTCAATCATGAATCAGATGCCTGAAGCCGACGTCACTGCCCGCAGTGCCCTGCATTTTAGCCAAGCGGCCACGCAACCCGTTTTCGGGCCCGGTCAGGCCCAGGTGTTTCTCTGGGAAGACGCCCTGCGCGGCCAGCTGGTTATTCGAGGCGATGCGAGCAATACCGACTTTGCCAAGGGCATCAGCAGTGCATTGGACCTGGCTCTACCGGGCCAACTCGCCAGCAGCGTTTCCGACGCCATGGCCCTGCTCTGGATAGCACCGGATGAATGGCTGTTGCTGTGCGATCTGGAGCAAGCCTTCGCCATTGAAACCCGATTGCGCGATGCACTGACGGGTCACTATGCCGTCATCAACGTCAGCGGTGGTCAGACACAAATCCGCCTGGCGGGGTCTGCTGCCGCGCGTGTGCTGCAAAAAAGCATGCCCTATGCCGTCAGCGACACTCACTTCCCAGTTGGAAAGGTCGCTACCACGGCGTTGTCGAAAACTCAGGCAACAGTGCGACGCATCGACAGTACAGACTGGGAATTAACCGTACGTCGCAGCTTTGCCGACTACGCCTGGCGCTGGTTAACCGATGCCAGTCGTGAATACGGCCTTCATTTGGGCCAACCCGAACACGACGAGACTTGACTATGGCCGTTACAGAAAAACGCTGGATACTCACGGCCCAGTGCCCCAGCACACTGGGCACGGTTGATGTGGTGACACGCAGCCTGGCGGAAACCGAAAACTACATCGTCACGATGAACTCGTTCGATGATCGCGAAACCAGCCTGTTCAGCATTCGCGTCGAATTCCGCCCGCTTAAAGATGAGGATTCCCTGCAACATTTTCGCGACCTGTTTACGCAGCGCGCCGACCATTTTCAAATGGACTGGGAACTGACCGCGCCGGACCATAAAACCCGGGTTGCCATTCTGGTGTCCCGTTACGATCATTGCCTGAACGACTTGCTTTACCGTTACCGAACCGGCGAGCTGGCCATCGAAATCCCGGTGATTATTTCCAATCACCCGGATCTCGAATCACTCGCGCAGTGGCACAAGATTCCCTATTACCATCTGCCCATCACACCGGAAACCAAACCGAAACAGGAAGCGCAGATCTGGGAACTGATTCAGCAATACCAGTGCGAACTGGTCGTGCTAGCCCGTTACATGCAAGTGCTGTCGTCCGACATGTCGAAAAAACTCGACGGCTGGGCGATCAACATTCACCACTCTCTCTTGCCAGGGTTCAAGGGCGCTAAGCCCTACCACCAGGCCTGGGAAAAAGGCGTCAAACTGGTGGGCGCTACTGCCCACTATGTTAACGACGACCTCGACGAAGGCCCCATCATCAGCCAGGGCGTTCAGGCAGTAGACCACAACCACTACCCAGAAGACCTGATCGCCCGCGGTCAGGATATCGAAAGCCAGACACTGGCCAACGCCGTGCGATATCACACCGAGAAACGGGTGTTTTTGAATGGCAACCGGACCGTGGTGTTTAAGGATTGAACGAGTAAACTACTGTTGACTGGACTGAGTCACCGCCGTGAAGGGAGGTTTAAGACAGTATGTCAACAATCGTTCAACCCACTGAATTTGCCTCTGTTTTTGCAGCACTTAAAGCGCTGCTGGCCCCCTATGCTGATTCAATGACCGTCAGCACTGATACGCAGGTTGAGTACTACCTGAATAGCCGCTATATCCAGAAAAACAAAAAGCCGTTGTTTTTCGCGGCAGTACAGATTAAGAAAAACTACGTCAGCTTCCACCTGATGCCGGTTTATGTTGAACCAGCGTTGCTGGTAACGGCGAGTGACGCGTTAAAACAGCGGATGCAAGGTAAATCCTGTTTTAATTTCACCCGAACCGAGCCAGCCATGCTTCACGAGCTGGCCCTGCTGACCAAAACGGGTTATGAGCATTACCAGCAGGCTGGCTTACTTGCAGACAATGGGTTTCTCACTCAGCTATCTGCTCCAGCACAACGGGCACTGGCCCAGGCAGGTGTTCAAGTGCCAGAGGATCTGGAAGGGTTTTCCGAACAGGATTTGCTCGCCTTGCACGGTGTTGGGCCGAGCGCGATCCCGCTCCTGAAGTCGTCTTTAGAGGCGCGGGGCTTGAGTTTTAAACCGGATTGATCCGGTTATCAGTGAAGGCCATTGGCTTCGCGCGTCAGGATGCTCTCGGCATCGAGGGTAGCAATGGCAACGTCGTCACGGGCGGGTATGTCTCCGGACAATTGCAACGCCAGATAGCGCAGTGCGCACACCCGCAGGAAAGACGTGAAATTCCCCAGGTCGTGACCGGCGTCTATGGATTCGTGGTAGAGACGGGTAATCATTTGCGCGCGGTTCATGTCATCGCGCTGGGCAATTTGTTCCAGTATCTGCCAGAAATAATTTTCCAGTCGAACGCTGGTGACCATGCCGTCGATGCGTAACGAATGCGTTGTGCTGACCCAGAGGTCGGGGTCGGCTTTGATGAACAATTTGCACATGGGTTTGCTCTCCGGGCGACTCGGGCAATGCACTGCCCGACCGCACCGTTCATTAAGATCAGGCTTTATCCAGCACCGCCATAAACTGCATCAGCCAGGCCGGATGCGCTGGCCAGGCGGGGGCTGTTACCAGGTTGCCATCGGTCACCGCATCGGTCACGTCGATATCGGCATAGTCGGCACCGCTGGCTTCTACTTCCGGCCGACAAGCTGGGTAAGCCGAGCAGTGGCGACCGCGCAACACACCCGCCGCCGCTAACAGCTGGGCGCCATGGCAGATCGCCGCCACGGGTTTATTAGCGTCGAAAAAGTGCTTCACCATGGCCAGCACCTCTTTGTTCAGACGAAGATACTCGGGCGCCCGCCCGCCGGGGACGACCAACGCATCGTAGTCTTCGACCTTTATCTCGTCAAAGCTGGCGTTCAGGGCGAAGCGGTGCCCGGGTTTTTCACTGTAGGTCTGGTCGCCTTCAAAATCGTGAATCGCGGTGGCGACGCTGTCTCCAGCGGCCTTTTCGGGGCATACGGCGTCTACCTGGTGGCCTACAGCCAGTAGGGTTTGAAAGGGGACCATGGTTTCGTAGTCTTCGGTATAGTCACCGGTGATCATCAGAATGCGTTTTTTAGTCATCTCGGCTCTCCTGTTCTTGTTATAAGACGTGTTGTAGGGAGTGTTGTGTGTCGTCGCTGACAGCGCCTTTCAGAGGTGTGCGAAAGGTACGGCGACTGAAACCAGATTATCAATATCCGGCAAACAGGGGGTATTAGGTGGTTAATACAGTGCTTTTTAGCACCAACAGGCAACGCAGTGACCCTGACAGGGAACACACGAGGCGCCTGTTCGTGATAAATTGACGTACCGTTCAACCGAATTGCATTACCTCAACGAGATTGGGAGACACCAATGACACACGCCATCCGCATTCACACCCCGGGCGAGCCCGATGCCCTGCAGTGGGATGAGATTACCCTGCCTGAACCGGCCAGGGGCCAGGTCCAGCTGAAACAGACGGCCGTTGGCCTGAACTACATCGATGTTTACATGCGCACCGGCCTCTACCCTCAGCCCAACTATCCGGCGGTGCTGGGTATGGAAGCGGCAGGCGTTGTCGAGGCCGTTGGTGAGGGTGTAACAGACCTGGCCGTGGGCGACCGTGTTGCCTACCCAATGACCGTCGGTGCCTACGCCGAAGCACGACTGATCGACGCCGACAAGCTGATCAAACTGCCAGATTCCATTGAAGACACTACCGCTGCGGCCATGATGCTCAAGGGCCTGACCGCCCATTACCTGCTGTTCCGCACCTACCCGGTTAAAGCCGGCGACACCATTCTGGTCTATGCAGCAGTGGGGGGCGTGGGCCTGATTCTGACCCAGTGGGCCAAACACCTTGGCGCAACGGTCATCGGCTGTGTCGGCGGCGAAGCCAAAGCCAAGATGGCGCTCGATAACGGCTGCGACCATGTGATCGACTACAACAAGGAAGACATCGCCCAGCGTGTGCGTGACCTGACCAATGGCGAGGGTGTGGCGGTCGCCTATGATTCCATCGGCAAGGAAACCTTTATGGCCTCGCTGGATTCACTGCGTCCTTTTGGCGTGCTGGCCTCTTACGGCAATGCGACCGGCCCGGTTGACCCGTTCAGCCCCGGTATTCTGGCGCCCAAAGGCTCCCTATACGTAACCCGGCCAACGCTGGCAACGCATATCGCCACCCGGGAGTTGCTGGTCGAAGGCGCTGAACGCCTGCTGGATGTGGTCAGCAAAGGGATCGTTAAGATTCAAGTGAACCAGACCTATGCGCTGAAAGACACGGCCCAGGCACACCGCGACCTGGAGGCCCGAAAAACCACCGGTTCTACGGTGCTTCTTCCTTAATTTGGCCGATTAATTCTCCGGATGCGCCGCGCGGTGCCGCGCATCCAGATAATCGGGCATTTTACCCTCATCTTCGTAGCAGGGTTCGCCGTCTTCGACGCGAATCACCCTGGAACCCGCCACATAGGGAATGCTGGATTCCGTTTCGGCCAGAGCTGAATGCAACAGATCGGCCATAATCGATTCCAATGGCTGGTCATACACTTCGGCCAGTGCCTGCAAACGCTCCAGGTCCTTTTTGGCAACAGAAACAGGGACGGTTACAAGATCCTGCTTTTGTTTACGCTGCTCTTCCCATTGATTGAGCATCTGACTGAAACGCCGGTTCGACATGATTACCTCCTGCGATTAACAACAAACGGCTCCATCAGTCTAGCAGGCCCACAGAAACCGGGGGCACATCAGGCCCCCGCTGTGCTGTTCATCTGCCATTACAATCCGTCAAACACGGGTATCAGGCCGGCCAATGCCCGCTCCCGGATCAGCGCGGCGGCGTTTTGAATATCCGGTGCGAAGTAACGATCCTTATCGTAAAACGGAACCCTGCTGCGCAAGGCAGCCTTGGCTTGTTCCAGTGTGTCACTGGTGTGCCGCGGCGCCCGAAAGTCCAACCCCTGAGCTGACGCCAGCCATTCAATGGCCAGAATGCCTTCGACGTTCTCGTAAATATCCGCCAGGCGACGACCGGCAAAGGTCGCCATGGAAACATGGTCTTCCTGATTGGCCGAGGTGGGCAATGAATCGACCGAGGCCGGATGCGCCAGGGTCTTGTTTTCACTGGCCAGAGCGGCGGCGGTTACCTGAGCGATCATGAAACCCGAGTTTACACCGCCGTTGTCCACCAGAAACGGCGGTAAACCGCTCAGGCCCGAGTCGATCAGCAAGGCCATGCGCCGTTCCGACAAGGCACCGATTTCCGATAACACGATGGCCAACATGTCGGCCGTCATAGCCACCGGTTCGGCGTGGAAGTTACCGCCCGAGATGATGTCGCCATCGTCGAACACCAGTGGGTTGTCGGAGACGCCGTTGGCTTCGGTCAGCAGTACCTGGGCAGCAAACTTCCATTGCTGCAGGCAGGCACCCATTACCTGGGGCTGGCAGCGCAATGAATACGGGTCCTGCACTTTCTCGCAATCTGCGTGGCTGTGTTCGATGTCCGACTCACCCAGAATCTCGCGATAGTGACGTGCCATTTCAATTTGTGGCGCATGGCCGCGGGCAAGATGAATGCGCTCATCGAATGGCTTGCGCGAGCCCATGGCTGCTTCCAGCGACATTGAGCCGATCAGGGTGGCGGACGCCAGCGCGACTTCCGTGTTAAACAGCCCTTCCAGTGCGAAGGCGGTAGAAGCCTGGGTACCGTTTAGCAATGCCAGCCCCTCTTTCGGGGCCAGAGTGACCGGTGACAGGCCCAGTTCTTTCAGCAAGTCACCAGCGGCCCAGCGTTCGCCCTGCCAGAAGGCTTCGCCCTCGCCCAACAGAACGGCACTCATGTGAGCCAGTGGCGCGAGATCACCAGAGGCACCGACGGAGCCCTTCTGCGGAATGGCCGGACAGACGCCGCGATTGACCAGTTCGATCAGGAACTCGACCACTTCCGGGCGAATACCGGAGTAACCTCGTGCCAGAGAATTAATTTTCAGCACCATCATCAAACGCACGGTGCGTTCGCTCATAAACTGGCCAATGCCCGCTGCATGGGACAACACGATGCTGTGTTGCAGGATTTCCAGTTCGGCCGGTTCAATGCGCGTGTTGGCCAGCAAGCCAAAGCCGGTGTTGATGCCATAAACAGTGCGGCCTTCGGCCACCACGGCAGCGACCGTCGCGGCCGAGGCTTCCATACCGGCGTAGCAAGCCGGGTCCAGCTTGAGTGACACGGGGGTCTGGAAAACCAGGCGCAGGTCGTCCAGGTTCAGGGTTCCCGGGGTGAGGGTCAAGGTGTGGCTCATGAGCGGGGCTCCTCGGGCAGCATGGGCAGATCCAGGTGATTTTCCCGGGCACAGTGTATCGCACTGTCGTATCCGGCATCGGCGTGGCGCATCACGCCGGTTGCCGGATCATTGTGCAGGACCCGACCGACGCGTTTGGCGGCAGCATCAGTACCGTCGCAGACGATGACAACGCCGGAATGCTGGCTGTACCCCATTCCAACGCCGCCGCCATGATGCAAGCTGACCCAGGTTGCGCCGCCTGCCGTGTTCAGCAAGGCGTTCAGCAACGGCCAGTCCGATACGGCATCGGAACCATCCTGCATGGCTTCGGTTTCGCGGTTGGGTGAGGCGACGGAGCCGGAGTCGAGATGGTCCCGCCCGATCACCACGGGGGCTTTCAATTCGCCGTTTTTGACCATTTCATTGAAGGCAAGGCCAAGGCGGGCGCGGTCTTTCACACCCACCCAGCAAATGCGGGCCGGCAGCCCCTGAAAACTGATGCGTTCGCGTGCCATATCGAGCCAGTTGTGCAGGTGTTTGTGGTCCGGCAGCAGTTCTTTGACCTTGGCGTCGGTTTTGTAGATGTCTTCGGGGTCGCCACTCAAGGCAACCCAGCGGAAGGGGCCGATGCCTTCGCAGAACAGCGGGCGAATGTAGGCCGGTACGAAGCCCGGGAAGTCGAAGGCGTTGTCGACGCCCATGTCCTGGGCCATCTGACGGATGTTGTTGCCGTAATCGAAAGTGGGTATGCCCTGGGCTTTGAACGCCAGCATGGCACGAACGTGTTCGGCCATCGATTGTTTGGCGGCCTGCACCACCGCTTCCGGTTCGCTTTCAGCTTTGGCCTGATATTCCTCCCAGGTCCAGCCTTGGGGCAGGTAGCCGTGCAACGGGTCGTGGGCGCTGGTCTGGTCGGTGACCATATCGGGGCGTATGCCGCGTTTGACCATTTCGGGGAGGATGTCGGCCGCATTGGCACACAGACCAATGGAAACGGCTTTGCCTTCACCGGTGTAGCGGTCAATCCGCGCGAGGGCATCATCCAGGTCGGTAGCCTGTTCATCCAGATAGCGGGTACGCAGCCGGAAGTCGATGCGACTTTGCTGGCATTCGATGTTCAGGGAGCAGGCACCGGCCATGCTGGCGGCCAATGGCTGGGCGCCACCCATGCCGCCTAGACCGGCGGTCAATATCCAGCGGCCTTTGAGCTCGCCGTTGTAATGCTGGCGGCCGGCTTCAACGAAGGTTTCATAAGTGCCCTGCACGATGCCCTGGGAGCCGATGTAGATCCAGGAGCCGGCCGTCATTTGGCCATACATCATCAGGCCTTTTTTATCGAGCTCGTTAAAGTGTTCCCAGTTGGCCCAGTGCGGTACCAGATTGGAGTTGGCGATTAACACGCGCGGCGCGTCAGCGTGGGTTTTGAACACACCGACCGGCTTGCCACTCTGTACCAGCAGGGTTTCGTCGTCTTCCAGACGTTGCAGTGTCTCGACGATTTTGTCGTAGCAGGCCCAGTTGCGGGCGGCACGACCAATCCCACCGTACACCACCAGAGATTCAGGGTTTTCCGCGACGTCCGGGTCGAGGTTGTTCATCAACATGCGCAACGGCGCTTCGGTGAGCCAGCTCTTGGCGGTCAGTTCAGTGCCGGTAGCAGCGCGAATAACCCGGCTGGCGTCAGTTCTATTCTGGTCGGTCATGTGAGTGGTCCTCTGTGGTTTCTGTTTGTTTTGTGGGGGAGCCCGTGCCGAAAGGCGGGTCTACCCTTGGAGGTCGCTGCAAGTACGTCCCTGTAAGCTCGGCTGTCAACATCCGTGTGGACAGACGTCCTCCAAGGCCAGACCCGCCTCCCGGCACTCAGCCAGGTGCAAACTCCGAAACTTTTTCATAACGGTGTTAATTCACCCTTGAACACACGACTTAAAAGACGATTCGGCTGAACGCTATAAGCCAGTTCAGCCGGATGGTCCGCCTGCCAATGGCAGAAGGTGGCAGCGTGCCCCTCGGCTAGGAGGCCGTGTGTGTCACCCAATCCCAGTGCCCGGGCTGCGTTTTGGGTGACACCTTGCAGGGCTTCGGTGGGCGTTAGTCGGAACAGGGTGCAGGCCATATTGAGCATCAGAGTGAGCTGAAAAATGGGCGACGAACCCGGGTTGGCATCGGTCGCTACGGCCATGGGAACACCGGCCTGTCGCAGTTTTTCTACCGGTGGCAGGGTGGTGTCGCGCAAGGTGTAAAACGCACCGGGTAGCAGAGTGGCAACAGTGCCTGAGCGTTGGATGGCCGCGATACCAGCTTCATCGAGCCATTCAATATGATCGACCGATAACGCCTGGTATTGGGCGCACAGTTCGCTGCCATGCTGGTTCGACAGTTGTTCGACGTGGCCTTTTACTGGCAATCCATGTTGCTTCGAAGCGGTGAAGACGCGCTCGCACTGATCAATACTGAAGGCGATGTTTTCACAGAAGACGTCCACGGCATCGACCAGCTGTTCAGCGGCCAACGCCGGTAGCATGTGCTCACAAACGTCGGTGATGTAGTCGTCTGCCCTGCCCTTGTATTCAGGAGGCAAGGCGTGAGCACCGAGGAAGGTGGTCATCACATCGACGGGTAATTCCCGCCCCAGCCTGCGGGCAACCCGCAACATTTTACGTTCATGTTCCAGGCTGAGGCCGTAGCCGGATTTGATTTCGATGGTGGTGACGCCGTCTGCTATCAGGGCTTCCAACCGGGGTTTTGCGCTGGCGAACAGGTCGTCTTCACTGGCGCTGCGGGTGGCGTTCACGGTGCTGAGAATGCCGCCGCCCTGTGCAGCGATCTCGGCGTAGCTGACGCCTTCGAGCCGTTGTTCAAATTCACCGGCGCGGTTGCCACCAAACACCAGGTGGGTGTGGCAGTCGATGAGCCCGGGGGTCACGACCCCGCCTCGCCCGGCGACGGGCCAGTCGCTTTCCCACTGGGCTGGTTGTTTACTGCTGGGCAGCATCTGTTTTATTCGCCCGTCAGCGACGACCAGTGTCATCGGCTCATCGTGCGTGCGTGTGCCGTCAAACAGCCTGACGCCAACCCAGAGCTGAGTTTGGTGCGGTGTGGTTGATGTTCCGGTCATGGGGTTAGGCCCCTTGTTTTTAGATTTGTATATACATTTGCTTGACTCGACCTGAAAGTCAACCGGTGAAATGTAAAAAACCGTAGTGGCGGATAGAACGACCTTTAGTACGAAAGGTTACACAATAAGGGGTGAACTAGGGATTGACAGCGTCGCTTACAATTGTATATACATTAAAAAGGCTAGCGACCAACAACTCAGACAATAATCACAAGATGCGAGGTTTCCCATGACACAGTCCACCCTTAGCCAGGAGCGCGCTTCCTGGGCACTGGCCCTAAAGCTCATCGTGCCCAGCGTGCTCGGGCTTTTTATCTTTTTTACCCCCATTACGCTCGGTGGTACCCGCACCATTCCGCTTGATCACATCGTCAACGCTTTGCGCTCTCCGCTCGGTTCCGGAGCCGCCTGGTATGCCTTGCTGATGATTATTGCCGGCGCGGTTTATCCGCTGGTAACTGGCCAATGGCGCCGCAATAAAACGGAAAGCGTGTTCACCGTGCTGAAAATTCTGGGCGTCGCGGCGGCTTTGATGGCCGTCACGGGCTGGGGGCCGGCGCTGTTGCACGAACCGGATATGTTGCCGTTTCTGTTCAACAAACTGGTGATTTCCGTAGGCCTGATTGTGCCGGTAGGTGCGGTGTTCTTGTCGTTGCTGATTGGCTATGGCCTGATGCAACTGGTCGGCGTGCTGTTCCAACCGCTGATGCGCCCTTTGTGGAAAACCCCGGGCCGTTCGGCGATTGATGCGGTGGCGTCGTTTGTGGGCAGCTATTCCATCGGCCTGCTGATCACCAACCGGGTGTATACCGCCGGCCAGTACTCGGCCAAGGAAGCGGCGATCATCGCGACCGGGTTTTCGACGGTATCAGCCACTTTCATGATCATTGTCGCCCGCACGCTGGATCTGATGAGCCTGTGGAATCTGTATTTCTGGCTGAGCCTGCTGATCACCTTCGCCGTTACCGCTATTACCGTGCGCCTGCCACCGCTGCGGACCATGGATAACCGCAGTGATTATCCGGAACCCGAGGTGGCAAACGGCAAGCGGCTGAGCACTGCCTGGCAAGCCGGCCTGGCCGGTGCCAGTGACGCGCCACCGGTTTGGAAAGGTGTGGCGACCAATGTTCGTGAAGGCCTGGTGATGGCGATCAGTATTCTGCCTTCGATCATGTCGGTTGGTTTGATCGGTTTGCTGCTAGCCAACCACACGCCGCTGTTCGACTGGATCGGTTTGTTGTTTTACCCCTTTGCCGCGATCTGGGGCTTGCCCGAAGCCATGGAACTGTCCCGAGCTGCCGCGGCAGGATTGGCCGAAATGTTTCTGCCGGCGCTGTTGATGGTCGACGCCGCCCTGCCCGCACGGTTTGCCGCCGGTGTTGTGTCGGTTTCTGCCGTCTTGTTCTTCTCGGCGTCCATTCCGTGCATTCTGTCCACTCGTATTCCGTTGACCGTGGGTCGCATTGTCGTGGTCTGGTTTATTCGAGTGGCGCTGAGCCTATTGCTGGCCGTACCGGCGGGCTATCTGGCGGCGTGGTTAGTTGGCTAACACCTGGCTTGCTAACCGGGTGACCGCTTCAACGCGCTGCGCAACTTGTAGCGGTCGCCCGGGAAGATCAGCCGGGCATAGCTGATCAGATGTTCGCCGGACCAGGTGCGCCGGGTCATGCACAGGCAGGGTTGTTGAGTGTTGGTTTCCAGCCAGTCGGCTGTTTGTGCATCCGGAAGCATGGCCTCCACAACATGCTCAAGATCCGTGATTGGACACCGTGCAACGAGGATTTCGTTGGGGGTATGCTGAGTGAAGTCGGTTTCGAGGTAATCTGGCACCCAGCGCGGGTTGACGAAGCGGTCTTCAACCTGAATGGGGCGGCCGTTGTCGAGGTGAACCAGCACGCTGTGAAACACCTCGGCTCCCATGCGCACGCCCAGCTTGAGGGCGGTTTCATCATCGGCGGCGATGGCTTCGCAGCGCACCACCCGGTTGCTGTAGTCGTGGCCGCGCTGGCGCACTTCGTCGGCAATGTTGTTCACGTCGTTCAGTGGCGATTCGGCTTTCTGGTCGGTGACAAAGGTACCGAGGCCCGCCTGACGCACCAGGTAGCCTTCCTGAACCAGATCGCGAATCGCTTTGTTGGCGGTCATGCGGCTGACACCGAAACTGTGAGCGAGCTTTTCTTCAGGAGGGATCTGATGATCCGGTGCAAATTCTCCGCTTCGAATCCGGGTCATCAGATACTCTTTGATTTGTAGATAGCGGGGTTGGCGTGAACTCACAGTCAGCTTCTCGGATGGTCAGATCCAGCGACCGGGTGTCGCTGAGAGTCATCGCATGGTGAAACAGCGCCTCAGACAGGTCAAGTAAGAACCGATTTTGATACAGTGAGGGTGTCGGCTTGTACGTCACCCGGTTAACGTTCTGGAGAGCCTTATGTGGCAACCTTTTGATCAATCACAATGGCAAGGCCGTACCGACCCCGATGCCGGCACGCGCAGCCAGCGCTGGCACCAGCGTATTACTCAACCGGTTCACGATGTCCCGGGGAGTTGCCTGGTTGGTTTTGCCAGTGACCGGGGCGTGTTACTGAACAAAGGTCGTACCGGGGCAGCCGAAGGCCCCCCTGTATTGCGAGCGGCACTGGCTAACCTGACGGCACATTTCGACCGGCCTTTGTACGATGATGGCACTGTACAGTGTGCCGGCGATGATTTACCCGCCAGCCAGGCAGCTTTTGGCGATCGGGTTGCCGCGCGCCTTGAAGAAGGACACTTTGTGATCGGCCTGGGCGGTGGCCATGAAATTGGCTACGCAAGCTACTCGGGCATACGCCAGTGGCTCGACCGTCACGACCCGAATGCCCGGCTTGGCATTCTGAATTTCGATGCCCATTTCGACCTGCGCCAACCGGCGCCGGATGCCACGTCAGGCACCCCATTCTACCAAATTGCACAAGACGCCAAGCAACGTAACCAGCCTTTCCACTACGCGTGCATTGGCATCAGCGAGGCGGCCAATACGCCACTGCTTTTTGACACCGCCAATGAGCTGGGCGTTCGCTACCTGCGCGATGTGGATTGCATCGATTTACACGCCACGCCCTTCATTCGGCGGTTTATCGGGGAGCTAGACTACCTGTATGTGACGGTCTGTCTGGATGTATTTCCGGCGGCCACGGCACCCGGTGTTAGCGCACCAGCCGCCATTGGCATACCACCCGCCTTTCTGCTGCATTGCCTCACCGAAGTGCAGCGCTGTTGCCAGTATGCGCATTGCCAGTGGCTGATGGGCGATATAGCCGAACTAAACCCGAGCTACGATCAGGACAACCGGACCGCCAAACTCGCCGCCAGGCTGGTGTGGGAAATGGATGCCTTGCAATCGCCCGGGCGGGTTCCGGTTTAGTCGACCTGGCCCATCAACGCCAACCAACGCCGGGCCAGCCACTGATGCCCGAGCACGCCGGGGTGAACGCCATCGTAGGCCCAGAGCATCGGGTGCGCAGCACTGTCTGCTTCGAAATCAGCCTGAACCGGCATCCAAACGGCCTTGTGTTGCTCCGCTAGTGCCTTCTGCCCGGCTTGCAATTCGGTCAGTAAAGGCCACCAGGCCTCGGTTACGGCAGTGCCGGCAATGGCGAAAGGCTCTACCAGAACCAATTGTCTTGTTAGCGGCATCAGCCTTTCTGCCAGGGCATTGAAATCCTTAAGATTGGTGGCGATATCGTGTGATTGCCCTCCTTCGAAGGGGTGCCAGATATCGTTGATACCTATCATTACCGTTATCGTGTCGTACCCGCCCTGCTTAACCGGTTGCCACCCCTCCTGATCCAGCAGCTCATTGATCTCACAACCCGAATAGCCGCGATTCCAGATGCGTGACGCCGGGCTCATGGATAACCACTCGGTCGCTACGCGATGCACCCAGCCGGTACCCAGCGCCTCGGGCCGGTTGGGTTGCCGAATGCTTCGATCACGGTCGCAATCGGTCACCGAATCGCCCAGAAACAGCAGTCTTGCTGGTTTGTTCACCATCTTTGAAGCCCTTGATCAAAGTCTTTGTTGGATACGCAGAGCCTAACCGCTTGCCTAATTCAGTTGAAGCCCCATTCTTGTACGGACGATTTTTAATCATTCAGGAGCAACCGATGAGCAACTTCCCCAAGCGCTGGCCTGCGAAGAACCCCGATATTCTGCAACTGTATTCCATGGCGACACCAAACGGCCAGAAAGTGGGCATCATGCTGGAAGAGACAGGCTTGCCCTACGAAGCACATCTGATCAACATCATGAACGACGACCAGTTCGACGAGGACTACCTGAAGCTAAACCCAAATAACAAGATTCCGGCCATCATTGACCCGAACGGCCCCGGTGGCGAACGCATCGCAATGATGGAATCGGGTGCCATTCTGATGTACCTGGCCGAGAAGACCGGAAAGTTTCTTCCGACCGATCCGGCTAAGCGCTGGGAAACGCTGCAGTGGGTGTTCTTTCAGGCCGCTCACGTTGGCCCGATGTTCGGCCAGTTCGGTCATTTCTACAAATTTGCCGCTGACAAAACGACCGACAGCTACGGCGTAGATCGTTATACCGGAGAATCAAAACGCATTCTGGGTGTGCTTGAGCAACGACTGAAAGACCAAGCCTGGATTATGGGTGATGAACTGACCATTGCCGACATGGCCATTGCCCCCTGGGTGAAGGCACTCGACTTTTACGAAGGGCATGAAGCACTGGATACCGATTCCTATAACAACGTTATGCAGTACTGTGAACGCTTTTACGCGCGACCCGCCGTAGAAAAGGGCTCACAAGTGTGCCAGCCGAATAGATGATCCATATGACAAGCGTATAAGAACCTGAGCAAGCTAATATGGCTTCCTCAGGTTCGTGCCAGCCTGCGCTACCAAGCGCAGGCTGCAGCTTCCCAGCTAAGTGCTGAAAACCAAGTACAGCAAAACACTAATCGATAATAAGATTATTGCCGGCCACACCGACCGGGTTTTGTTCAACTCGCGAATCAACTCCTCCCGGTATTGATCCAGAAAGTCCTGCTCCTGAATGCTCAGAGCCACACCCTTCCGCTCCTTTTGATACAACCGCTGCAAACTCAGTTTCTGGCTGAAATCCAATTCTCTCAATACCGGAATAGATGATATCGAATCCATAGTAATGCTCCCTTCTAACAACAATTATCCTTTACACCTGCAATGAGTTCGCTGCTATAACGGCAACGTTTCATTGAAATGACTGTAAACAAGCACAACACGAGAATCTATTACCCGTGTGTACACTAGTCTTTGAACCGCGAGGAAGGATACTGACACTCACAGGCAAACGTTGATAACTCGATCACAAGGTTAATGAAACCTACTCGACGAATTCACACCCTCTGCATGTCTAACTGGCATAACTTTGCGATATCTTGTTGGTATTCTGACGCGTCAAGAACCGTGACACGGTGGTTAGATGCTCTGATATTGCACTCGCCCTTCACACTCAACCTATTCATTTCGATCGTGAGGTTAATTTTTGTACAAAAAAAGGCTTTCCTGGATTCAACTCGCAGCAATCCTCAACGGTAACCAGCAGAAATTGAAAAAGTGCAACCAGCCATCCACCACTCGTGGGACATCAGTTAGCAAGAAGCCATAGCTCTGCAGAGAGACCTGGCTTCTAAAGTCATTCGTACCGACTAGCTCGACCCTGTCACACTGGTTGCGGGGGTTGATGTTGCCTATTAAAAACACAGCAACACCCTTGTTGCAGCTGCTGCTGTGCTGGATGCAGCATCGGGTGAACTGGTAGAAACAGTCACCATTCAAGATCAGGAGCAATTTCCTTATATACCTGGTCTGTTCTCTTTCCGCGAGCTGCCACCCATTATCCAAGCATTCGAACAGCTATCATCCACGCCTCAACTAGTGGTATCCGATGGCCAGGGCCTGGCTCACCCGCGAAGGTTTGGGCTGGCTTGTCACCTCGGCGTTTTATTCGATATTCCAACCATTGGGTGCGGGAAATCCCGGTTAATTGGTCAAGAAAGTGAACCTAACGAAGAGCGCGGCGCCATGACACCGCTTGTGGACGAGAATGAAGTGATAGGCGCCGCATTAAGAACCCAAACTGATATCAAGCCAATTTATGTGTCAATTGGGCATAAGATATCTCTACCTACCGCCTGCCAGTGGGTATTGGAACTTTCCCAAAACTATCGTTTGCCAGAGACGACAAGATTGTCGGACCAGGCAGTTAGGAAGGTGATTAAAGACCTGGAAATGGGAGCTCCCTAGGCTAGAGAAACTCATATAATCATACCTTGCCAAGATATTCACAAATAATTGTAGTCCTAGCTGAATCCATTTCATTATATAGCTGATTCACCAATAGTACTTTTGTGTGAACCCTAAGCAGCTTAGTTCCGCCGAGATTCAGTCAATATCTTCCTCAATATGGTAACGAAAGTTTCTATCTATTTCGGATTATATGTCCATTCCAGGATGCGATCGGATTCCCGAATATCGCTATTGATTCAGTGATTGGGAACTCTTTCGACCATGCGCTCTTATCTTGTCTACAGCTTTACTATTCTCGTTACTTAGTCATGCGCGCCAAAAGAGTATCGGTTTCTGCGTTGAATAAGGTTAGCACAGCGTCATTTTGGTGTATGTTAATGGCCATGCCGTCAACTGAAATAGTTTGAGCATTGCGATTAGACTTGCTAGCTCCACCAATCTGAACATCATAATGTTCATTGAACGACGGCCCTGCCGTAACTAGTGCCTCGCCTGCCATCAACTCTATTGAAAGCGCTTGTTCCATTGATTCATTTTGATCAAAACGACACTCCTGGGAACTCTTTGTGTAGTAATATTGACCACTACCGTAAACCTCATCAATAGTTTTTACCTGATTCGAAACCGGGGCAGTCTGACACAAAGCGATGAGAACATAAAAAAACACTTCATCAAACATATAGAACTCCTCATTAAATGTAGCATGCACAATAAAGTCATGGTCTTTTGAATCAAATAACTTTAATCGATAAAGATAACACGACTATGTGGTCACTTGGCTTTCTCGGGTAATTTTTCTAAATCAAAGATCTCGACCACACTTTTCTTGGGAACACCTTTTGCTCTACTCACTAAATCTGACCGTCTTCATATTGCCGTTGAATGTCCAATAGCACTTGCATCAAGCCATGCGTGTCTAGGTAAACATCATATAACTCGAACTCTTGCTGGACAATTGGATTGACATATGACCGACGCTTTCTGTTCTCAAGTCGGTATCTCATTAAACCATGATTTCCGTGGTGAGCCCCCCGAAAAACATAAACTTCATTTTCTTTGTCCAACTGAACGATGTCATACATAGTGCCGGGTGGGTACCCCCCTTGATCAGGGGTCAGCTTAAAACGTGCTATCACACCAAGAAGCCACTTCAAATAAGGTAGCGAAAATTCGAACTGGCCGATCAAATACTTTCCTCGTGGGTCTGGCT
Organism: Saccharospirillum sp.; assembly: GCF_039982735.1. Lineage (GTDB taxonomy): Bacteria > Pseudomonadota > Gammaproteobacteria > Pseudomonadales > Natronospirillaceae > Saccharospirillum. Next base: position 207,664 of record NZ_JBDWXV010000015.1, read on the forward strand.
TAATCGCCCAACTTGTAAAACATAAATACCCCTGACAGGTTGATACTATTAAATCGTCTTCAGGAAAGAGGGGGTCGTTGAACCGGCAATGGACAGTAAAGTCCGAGTCATTCGGATCATAGAGCTTAAGTTGATAAGGATAACGAGACTGTGTGGTCACTTGGCTTTCTCCGGCAAAGACTTTAAGTCAATGATCTTAATCATATCGACCTTCAGCATATCTTGTAGTGTTTTGGGGGAAATTTCATAGGTGAAAGTCTCTTTCACACCATAATTTTGCGACTGAGGTATCGGTCCACGATTATGCAAACTCATAGTTAATCCATTGCCTGCGTACTCCTTGTAGGCTCCATACGAGTTTTCAATTTCAAACCGTGCCTTGAATAATTCAGTTCCTTTAATATCATCCCCAAATGTAGTGACAAGAAAGTCATCCAATCGCTTCGATACTTTCAAATTGTAAGCCGGAATGTCTTTATTATTTGCATCCTTTCCAACCACCTTGTCAGCCATGTTCTTAAAGTGCAAATACTCCCGGCTGTACCTTTCCGTCATCACTTCCCGAATAAGTGCTTCTTTTGCCGGGTCATGGCCTGCCTGGCGTAAAGCAAACTGCGTCAGGTTATCGTAGGTCGGGACAATGCTGGTACCTATGTTAGCCGCTTCGTGCTTCTTCCGATCAATCAGTACCATAACCCATTTCTCATTAGGGTCAAAATACTGGTCGCCCATCCCCACGCTGCGGCGTATTAAATCCGGGTCGCTGTCGCTATCGACGATCTGGTCGAACGTGGTGGACCAGTATTTGACCCGGCCAAGGTCATCCGTGCCGCCCAACTTTCCGGTCAGGTTGTTGGGGTCCCGCACCGTGTCGTTTCGGTCAAAAACATGGCTCTTATTCATCAGTCGAACAATGTAATTGTCTCGAATGGTCGGGTCGCGTTCTAACATATCCAGCAGTTCGTCATCACTGTATTTGAGCGGCTTTCCGCCGTCGATCAATCGAGTTCGTGCGTCCTCCAGCAGGTTGGCGGCCTCGTCCAAGGTGTCCGGATTGACGAACCTGTTCTCAGCCCGTCTGATTTGCCGCGCAGTCATCTGGGCACCGTCCTGCCTAAGCGGCAAGCTTTCCGGCTCCGTTTGTGCCTCTATATTTGCCCGAGTTTGCCCACCCTCCACCGGGACACTCTGAGCCGGAGGAGTGTCCAGGTCTATCTGAACCTCGGGGTCGGTGACCTGCGAAGCATTGAGCAGGGTTCGGTTATTGTTCAAGTTGTCCAGGTCGGCCGTTGTGCCTTTCACCGAGATGTAGGTCATGGCGCCGGCAATGGCCGCTGAGCGCAGGAGTTCCATCAGTTTTTGCAGTCGCTCATCCGGAGACAGCCTGGGGTCGTCCATAATGCTCTGATATTGGCTGACGTGCTCCGCCGCCAACAGGATGCCCTGCATCCCATCGGTACTCACCTGCCCTATCAGCACGGCACGTTGCATTCCAGTCCCCAGCTTGGTGGCCGAGGTCACGGTTGCGCCCACTTTCCAGGCCATGCCCCCCGCCGCGAACAGGTTGCCAACAATAGAAAGCCCATCGAAGGCGTCGTCTTTCCAGTTGCCAAAGCCTTCGGCATGTCGCTGGGAAATATTGATGGCGGCAGCCCCGGTACTGGTAAAGATGGAAGTCCAAATCGCCGCCGAGACGACGCGGGAACCGGGCACTGGCGCCAATAGCGTTACCACTCCGGCCACCGCTGCTGCGCCAAGTGCGGCGTAATCAAGCCATGTCGAGACTTCATCCCAGAATGAACCGCCATCGGTTTCAAAGTCTCCGGATAGGTCGACGCCATACTTTGGTACCGAGAATTGGTATTGGATGTGTCCTTCAGGGTATCGGTTATTCCAATCCCAGGTTCTGATCAGGTCCTGAATGGCTTCTTCATGGGTATCCCCATTGTTCTCATAAGTGCCCGTCGTATGTCGATAAACGGGGTTGGTCCAGTCAACCAAACGCCACAGTTTTTCATCCGAGCCTGGAAGGCTCAGATTCACCAACCAGAGCCTGAGTGGCGTTCGGGTAGCAGTGTTTTTGTCGATGTGCATGGCATCCACTGCCCATCCTTCCAGGTTGTGCAACCCGCTCATGTGATCTTCGAGATGGTGGATGTAGCTTGTTAACTGTCCGACTTTTTCCTCATGCTCTTCCCGCTGCTCCTGATTTATTGGAGGCCGTTCCGTGGCGATGTGCTGTAAGGTTTCCAAATAGGTTTTGATGTGTTGCAGCTGTTGGCTGGGTGTCGGGTCATGATCGTTAGCGCTGGCATCAAACGTTTGTTTGAGGATGCTGGCAGCATGATCCACTCGCTGCGGCATCGCCACACGCTGCCTTGTTCCATCTTTGAAGTGTGCTGTAAAGACAATGGTATGACGACCGGGTATGGTCCACTCTGCACTGTTCCATTCCACCCCCCAGGGTCCAATGGCTCTGGCAGGCGCATACCAAGGTATGGTTGAAGGATCATTAACACAGACCCACCGGAAGACCGTGCCTTCGGGAATGGCTTCCGGGTTTTCAATATGGGCCTTGAAAGAAACATCCGTTCCCACGGGGAGGGTTGCAAACTTGGGAAAGGATTCGATACGAATAGTCAGCCTAGACATCGCTTTGAACCTCCATGTCGTCCATGCAAATTAAGCCAGCGATTGCCATAAGGGGGAACAGTACGTCTTGGTCGTCTTCGGTGGTGAACGTGTCTTGAATATCCTGAGCCAAGTCACCGGGGTAAATGGCACTGACCGCTTGGTAGTCGACTGCAGCTTGAAGGAGCCTGCAGAGGGTACGTAATCTCCGTTTTTGAAGCACCCAAACCAAATCGGCGGAAATGGATTTATGAAGGAAGTCTTCTTCATCCTGATAACTGACACTACCTCTATCTGAAAGTTCCAGGGCTATGAATTCCGCCATACCGGCTTCATTTGAAGTTGCCTGCTGTACTGCGCCACGTTCAGATTCAAGCTTTAATGCAACATCAGCTATAGGGTTCCCAAGTGCGGTACGAACTTGGACAGCAAGAGGCATCGGCTCTTTTTCTTGCTCCGGGCGTTCTCGGTATTCTTGCTCAGTTGCCTGGAAGGCTGACAAATCCAGTTCACGTAGTTTAGGGATTTCGTAAGCTTCAAGCGAAGCGATTTTCTCCGCTTCATTCCCACCCCCAATGTCATAACTCACCTCGCCATTGAAGGTCACACCACTCTGGGTGCCGTGCAGGGTAATCTTTTTACCGAACAGCTTGATGTTGCCTTGGGGGTCGATCCTGACGCCGGTGTCACCCTTGATCAACACGATGTCTCCGCCACCGTTGCCCTCGATGGTGATGTCGCCGTTTATTTGGTGCACCAGGGCGCCGTCGCTGACCTGTATCTGGTAATCGCCGTGCTGGATCTCGGTGGTGCGGTCGCCGCTGCGGATGCGTCGGGTGAGGCGGCGCTCTTGTACCCAGAGGCTGAAGTCGCCTTCGGCGGCCTGGGTGAGGTGGAA
>NZ_JBDWXV010000016.1:0-16259 GCF_039982735.1 Saccharospirillum sp.
CGGGCAGTCAACGTGCGCGTAGTGACGAGCCGGTGAATCGTATTCAACGTGAGAGGTGGCGATGGTGATACCACGCTCGCGCTCTTCCGGTGCGTTGTCGATGCCGTCAAACGCAACCGAGGCGCCTGTGCCCCACACTTCATGACAAACGCGAGTCAGCGCCGCGGTCAAAGTAGTTTTACCGTGGTCAACGTGACCGATGGTGCCGACGTTTACGTGCGGCTTAGTACGTTCAAAAGTAGCCTTAGACATGGTGTCTTCCTCTAAGTTAGCTCAAAAAGATCAAGACTTCTTGATAATTTCTTCAACGATGTTCATCGGGGCTTCTTTGTAGCCTGAGAATTCCATCACGTAAGAGGCACGGCCCTGAGACATGGAACGCAGGTCCGTAGCGTATCCGAACATTTCGGACAGTGGCACCTCAGCATTGATGATCTTGCCCGACGGGCTGTCTTCCATGCCTGAAACTGTGCCGCGACGACGGTTAAGGTCGCCCATAACGTCACCCATGTAGTCTTCCGGTGTTACCACCTCAACTTTCATCATGGGCTCAAGCAAGGCCGGGCTTGCCTTTTCCTTCAACTTCTTAACAGCCATTGAGGCAGCCACTTTAAAGGCCATCTCGTTGGAGTCAACGTCGTGATAGGAACCGTCATGCAGAGTGGCCTTCATACCGAGCAATGGGTAGCCCGCCAGAATACCGTTCTTCATTTGCTCCTGGATACCTTTCTCAACCGCAGGAATGTATTCCTTCGGTACGGTACCACCGACGATTTCGTTGACGAAAACCAGCTTTTCAGCGTTCTCGTCTTCGGCCGGTTCAAACTTGATCACAACGTGACCGTATTGACCGCGACCACCCGACTGCTTGGCAAACTTGGAGTCGATATCGCAAGCGTTGCGAATACGCTCGCGATAGGCCACCTGAGGGGCACCCACGTTTGCTTCAACTTTAAATTCACGCTTCATCCGGTCGACCAGAACGTCCAGGTGCAATTCACCCTGGCCGCCAATGATGGTCTGGCCGGTTTCTTCGTCGGTACGAACCGTAAATGACGGGTCTTCCTGAGCCAGTTTGCCCAGAGCAATACCCATCTTTTCCTGGTCGGCTTTCGACTTCGGCTCAACGGCAACGTGAATCACCGGATCCGGGAAGTCCATGCGCTCCAGAGTAATCGGGTTGGCCGGGTCACACAGAGTGTCACCTGTAGTCACATCCTTCATACCGATCAGAGCGCCGATGTCACCAGCCAGTAACTCTTTGATCTCTTCGCGGTTGTTCGCGTGCATCTGAACCATACGGCCGACGCGCTCGCGCTTGCCTTTCACAGCGTTCAGTACCTGGTCGCCACTCTTCAATACACCACCGTATACACGTACGAAGGTCAATGTACCAACGAAGGGATCGGTAGCGATCTTGAACGCCAGGGCGTTGAATGGCGCATCGTCGTCGACTTTAACCGCTTTAACGGTTTCGCCGTCTTCCAACAAGCCTTCAATCGCACGTACCTGAGTCGGTGACGGCATGTATTCGATAACGCTGTCCAGTACGGCCTGAACGCCTTTGTTTTTAAAGGCAGAACCACAGTGAGTCAGAACGATTTCACCCGCCAGTGTGCGCAGGCGCAGACCGGTCTTGATGTCGTCTTCCTCGAGGGTTTCAGACTCCATGTACTTTTCCATCAGCTCATCGTTGGCTTCAGCAGCAGCTTCAACCATCTGAACACGGAACTCTTCGGCTTTTTCCTGCAGATTGGCCGGAATGTCTTCCAGCTCAAAGGTCATGCCCTGGTCTTCTTCATTCCAGATAATGGCCTTCATCTTAATCAGGTCAATCACGCCAGCGAAGTCGTCTTCTGCACCGATCGGAATCTGGATCGGCACCGGGTTCGCACCCAGACGCTCTTTCAATTGCTTAACAACGCGATAGAAATCAGCGCCGGCACGGTCCATCTTGTTGACGAACACCATGCGAGGAACTTCGTAACGGTTGGCCTGACGCCAAACAGTCTCAGTCTGCGGCTGCACGCCTGAAGAACCACACAGTACGACTACGGCACCGTCGAGTACCCGCAGAGAACGCTCAACTTCAATGGTGAAGTCAACGTGTCCCGGGGTGTCGATGATATTGATGCGGTGTTCATCGAACTGCTTAGCCATGCCTTGCCAGAAACAGGTGGTAGCAGCCGAGGTAATGGTGATACCCCGCTCCTGCTCCTGCTCCATCCAGTCCATGGTGGCGGCGCCATCATGCACTTCACCGATCTTGTGCGACAAGCCGGTGTAAAAAAGTACGCGCTCGGTAGTCGTCGTCTTACCGGCGTCTACGTGCGCGACGATACCAATGTTACGGTACCGGTTAAGCGGAGTTTTACGAGCCACAACTCTTTCTCCTTAACAGAAAATGTTTGCTCTAAAGCTTAGAAACGGTAATGAGAGAATGCTTTGTTGGCTTCGGCCATACGGTGCACATCTTCACGCTTCTTGATCGCAGCACCCTTGCCTTCGGCAGCATCCAGCAGTTCACCGGCCAGACGCTGACCCATGGATTTTTCACCACGTTTACGGGCAGCATCAACCAACCAGCGCATAGCCAGCGCTTCACGGCGAGACGGACGCACTTCGACGGGCACCTGATACGTGGCACCACCGACACGGCGGGATTTTACTTCGACCATCGGCGCAATAGAATCCAGGGCCGTTTCGAACATGGCGATTGGATCCTGATCGGACTTCTTCTCTTTGACGATGTCCAGGGCACCATAGACGATACGCTCGGCAACAGACTTTTTGCCGTCGTACATGACATGGTTCATAAATTTGGCCAGTTGCGTGTTCCCGAACTTGGGATCTGGCAGTACTTCACGCTTTGCAGCAACGCGTCTTCTTGGCATTGATAAGCCCTCAAATAGGTCTTCAGGCAATTCTGGGATGAGCAGTCGTCCGACTCTTTCGACGCTTCGACAACGGCACCCAGCCTTACTCTTATCCTGAGACTGAATGAATCAAATTAAATTAGCCCTTAGGCCGCTTGGTACCGTACTTGGAACGAGCCTGCTTCCGGTTGGCAACACCTGAGGTATCCAGTGAGCCACGAACGGTGTGGTAACGAACACCTGGCAAGTCTTTAACACGACCGCCACGGATCAGTACAACCGAGTGCTCTTGCAGGTTGTGACCTTCACCGCCAATGTAAGATGACACCTCGAAACCGTTAGTCAGTCGTACACGACAGACTTTACGCAGAGCCGAGTTCGGCTTCTTCGGGGTAGTTGTGTACACACGAGTGCATACACCACGACGTTGCGGGCAGCCTTCCAGGGCCCGAACATCGCTTGCGACCGCTTTGCGCTTGCGCGGCTTGCGGACGAGCTGGTTAATTGTAGCCATTAAAGCCTCTCTAAAAGTTCACTTCTCATTACACGACAGCACCCGGATGGCGAGCCAACCGGGTCCTGTAGGGAGCGCGCATTTTAGTGATCGCGCAATTCTTAGTCAACGTAAGCGTGTGCTTACTTGTTGAGCGCCTGACTGAGCGCCGCTTCGACATCGGATGCACTGATCGATGGTTTTTCACCGGTGCGTTCCAGACGTTTGCGACGACGTTCAGCGTGATAGGCCAGGCCTGTACCCGCCGGAATCAGTCGACCAACGACCACATTCTCCTTCAGGCCGCGCAAGTAATCGCGCTTGCCAGTGACCGCACCTTCGGTCAGTACCCGGGTGGTTTCCTGGAAGGACGCCGCCGAGATAAAGGATTCTGTCGCCAGAGAGGCCTTGGTGATGCCCAGCAGAACACGTTCGAACCGTGCTTCCTGCTGATCAGCAGTGACAGCCTTCTCATTCGCTTCAAGCAACTGGTTGAATTCAACCTGGTCGCCTTTGATGAAGTGTGTATCACCGTTGTCCAGTACCATGGCCTTGCGCAGCATCTGACGCACAATCACTTCAATGTGCTTGTCGTTAATGGTTACGCCCTGCAGACGGTAGACTTCCTGAATTTCGTCAACGATGTAACGCGCCAGCGCCTCGACACCCCGGACCCTCAAGATATCGTGCGGGTTCATCGGGCCGTCGGAGATCACTTCACCTTTTTCAACCTGTTCGCCTTCGAAGACGTTCAACTGACGCCACTTGGGAATCAGCTCTTCGTAGCCGTCCGAACCGTCGGTTGGGGTGATCACCAGGCGTTTCTTGCCTTTGGTTTCCTTGCCAAAACCTACGGTACCGGAGATTTCCGCCAGAATGGCAGCTTCTTTCGGCTTACGGGCTTCGAACAAGTCGGCCACACGCGGCAGACCCCCGGTGATGTCGCGGTTACCCGAAGTTTCCTGAGGAATACGGGCAATAACGTCACCAACCTTGATCACATCTCCATCCGACAGACTCAGGAAGGAGCCATCGGGCAGGAAGTACTGCACCGGCTGATTGGTGTTGCCAATCATGATCTCGTTGCCTTCCGGATCGAGCAGCTTGACCAGCGGGCGAATTTCCTTACCGGCCGCATTACGCTGACCCTGGGGAATTACCTCGATGGTGCCGACACCGGTCAGTTCATCGATCTTGCGGTTAGTGGTGATGCCTTCGTCCATACCGATGAAGGCAATCTTACCGTTCGACTCACCGATGATTGGGTGAGTGTGCGGATCCCACTTGGCCACGATTTGGCCGGCTTCCACCGCCGCACCGTCGTCGACGCTGATTACAGCACCGTAAGGCAGCTTGTATTTCTCACGCTCACGACCGTGCTCGTCGGACACCGCCAGTACACCGGAACGGCTAACGGCAACCAGGTCACCATCGGCCCGGGTTACGGTCTTCAGGTTACGCAGCGATACTTTACCGCCATGCTTGACCTGAACACTGTCTGCCGCGGTGGCACGGGAGGCCGCACCACCGATGTGGAATGTCCGCATCGTCAGCTGGGTACCCGGCTCACCGATCGACTGGGCAGCGATAATACCGACCGCCTCACCGATGTTAACCCGGTGACCACGCGCCAGGTCACGCCCGTAGCACTGGGCACAGAGACCGTAGCGGGTGTTACAGCTGATCGCCGAACGGATCTTGACCTGGTCAACACCCCATTCATCGAGCTTCTTGACCCAGGCTTCGTCGAGCATGGTGCCAGCTGGTACCCAGGTTTCCTGACTGACCGGATCGATCACGTCAGTGGCAACCACACGACCCAGCACTTGCTGACCCAGACCCAGAACGACGTCACCGCCTTCAATGATCGGTTCAACGATAACGCCTTCTTCGGTGCCGCAATCTTCTTCGGTGATCACAACATCCTGAGCCACGTCGACCAGGCGGCGTGTCAGGTAACCGGAGTTCGCCGTTTTCAGTGCCGTATCGGCCAGACCTTTACGCGCACCGTGGGTCGAGATGAAGTATTCACCAACCGACAAGCCTTCACGGAAGTTGGCCTTAATCGGGTTTTCGATGATCGAGCCGTCCGGCTTCGCCATCAGGCCACGCATACCGGCCAGCTGACGAATCTGGGCCGGGCTACCCCGGGCACCGGAGTCGGCCATGATGTAAACCGAGTTGAACGAGTCCTGTTCAACTTCGTTGCCATCACGATCCGTTACCGTTTCCTTGGAGATGCCTTCCATCATCGCACGGGCGATCTGATCGTTGGCACGGGACCAGATGTCGACCACCTTGTTGTACTTCTCGCCCTGGGTCACCAGACCCGCAGCGAACTGTTCTTCGATGTCCTGAACTTCGGCCTCGGCCTTGCCCAGAATCTCGAGCTTGGCTTTTGGAATAACAAAGTCATTCACGCCAATGGACGAACCGGAACGGGTGGCGTAGCTGAAGCCCATGTACATGATCTGGTCAGCAAAGATCACCGTGTCTTTCAAGCCAACACGACGATAGCACTCGTTCAACAGGCCGCTGATGGCCTTCTTCTTCATCGCCTGGTTAACCAGCTCGTAGGGCAGGCCATCGGGAACGATTGAATAAAGGATTGAACGGCCAACGGTGGTGTCGACAATGGAGGTCGAATCAATGGCTTCGCCTTCACTGTTTTCATACACCTGGCGTAACCGAACCTTGACCTTGGCCTGCAGGGCGACTTCGCCGGCACCGTAGGCGCGCTGAACTTCTTCGATGTTCGAGAACACCATGCCTTCGCCTTTGGCGTTAACGCGTTCACGGGTCATGTAATAGAGACCCAGAACCACGTCCTGTGACGGCACGATGATCGGCTCGCCACTGGCCGGAGACAGCACGTTGTTGGTTGACATCATCAGCGCACGCGCTTCGAGCTGGGCTTCCAGCGTCAGCGGTACGTGAACGGCCATCTGGTCACCGTCGAAGTCGGCGTTATAGGCCGCACACACCAGAGGGTGCAGCTGAATGGCCTTGCCTTCGATCAACACCGGTTCAAACGCCTGGATACCCAGACGGTGAAGCGTCGGTGCCCGGTTCAACATGACCGGGTGCTCGCGAATCACCTCGTCCAGGATGTCCCAGACAACGGCTTCTTCACGCTCGACCATCTTCTTGGCGGCCTTGATGGTGGTCGCCAGGCCGCGGTGTTCCAGCTTGCTGAAGATAAACGGCTTGAACAGCTCCAAAGCCATTTTCTTCGGCAGACCACACTGGTGAAGACGCAGGGTCGGACCGACCACGATCACCGAACGACCGGAGTAATCAACCCGCTTACCGAGCAGGTTCTGACGGAAACGACCTTGCTTACCCTTGATCATGTCGGCAAGCGACTTCAGCGGACGACGGTTTGAGCCAGTAATGGCGCGACCGCGACGACCGTTGTCGAGCAGGGCGTCAACCGATTCCTGAAGCATGCGCTTTTCGTTACGAACGATGATGTCCGGCGCTGCCAGCTCAAGCAAACGCTTGAGACGGTTGTTCCGGTTGATCACGCGGCGGTACAAGTCGTTCAGGTCTGACGTGGCAAAACGGCCGCCGTCAAGCGGTACCAAAGGACGCAGATCCGGTGGCAACACAGGCAGAACCGTCATCACCATCCACTCGGGCTTGTTGCCTGATTTCTCAAAGGCTTCAAGCAGTTTCAGACGCTTCGACAGCTTCTTGATCTTGGTTTCAGAGTTGGTCGCCGGGATTTCTTCGCGCAATTGCGCGGTTTCACCGACCAGGTCGATGCTGTCCAGCAGCTTCTGAATGGCCTCGGCACCCATGCGGGCGTCAAAATCATCACCGAACTCTTCGATGGCTTCGTAGTATTCTTCGTCGGTCAGTAGCTGACCTTTTTCCAGACTGGTCAAACCCGGATCGATGACAACAAAGCTCTCGTAGTAGAGGATGCGTTCGATATCACGCAACGTCATATCCAGCATCAGACCGATACGAGACGGCAGTGATTTCAGGAACCAAATGTGGGCAACCGGTGCAGCCAGCTCAATATGGCCCATGCGCTCACGACGCACCTTAGCCTGAGTCACTTCAACGCCACACTTCTCACAAATCACGCCACGGTGTTTCAGGCGCTTATATTTGCCACACAGGCACTCGTAGTCCTTGATAGGACCAAAGATACGAGCGCAAAACAGGCCATCACGTTCCGGCTTGAAAGTCCGGTAGTTGATGGTCTCAGGCTTCTTCACCTCGCCAAAAGACCAAGACCGGATCATGTCCGGTGAGGCCAGGCCAATGCGGATCGAGTCAAACTCTTCCGACTGGCCCTGAGATTTCAACAGATTCAGCAAATCTTTCATCATTCAGCTCCGAAAGGAGTGGCTTTAGGCGACCAACGGCCGCCCAACCGTCGTCAGGCACGGACCGGTTGCCCGGCCCGCCCGACCTTACTCTTCGTTTTCCAGTTCCATATCGATGCCCAGCGAGCGGATCTCTTTAACCAGTACGTTAAAGGATTCCGGCATGCCCGGTTCCATCCGATGGTCGCCGTCCACGATGTTCTTGTACATCTTGGTCCGTCCGTTCACATCATCCGATTTCACCGTCAGCATTTCCTGCAGGGTATAGGCAGCACCGTAGGCTTCCAGTGCCCACACTTCCATCTCACCGAAGCGCTGACCACCGAACTGCGCCTTACCACCCAGCGGCTGCTGGGTAACCAGGCTATAGGAACCTGTGGAACGGGCATGCATCTTGTCGTCGACCAGGTGGTTCAACTTCAACATGTACATGTAACCGACCGTAGTCCTGTTCTCGAAAGACTCACCGGTCCGACCGTCCCAGAGTTGAATCTGGCCACTATCGTCCAGATTCGCCAAACGCAGCAACTCTTTAACTTCTTCCTCTTTGGCGCCGTCGAATACCGGTGTCGCAATGGGCACACCACCACTGACATTCTTCGCCAGCTCAAGGATTTCCGCGTCGGAGAAGTCTTCCAGGCTTTCCTTGCGGATGCCCCGGCCGGACTTATTGTAGACCTCATCCAGGAAGCCGCGAATTTCGCTGACTGCCTTCTGGTCACGAACCATGTCGTTAATGCGCTTGCCCAGACCCTTGGCGGCCGCACCCATGTGCGTCTCCAAAATCTGACCAACGTTCATCCGCGACGGTACGCCCAACGGGTTAAGCACCACATCAACCGGCTCGCCCTGATCATCAAACGGCATGTCTTCAACCGGCATGATCACCGAGATCACACCTTTGTTACCGTGACGACCAGCCATCTTGTCACCAGGCTGGATCTTGCGCTTGACCGCAACGTAGCACTTGACGACTTTCAGCACGCCGGGCTGCAGATCGTCTCCGCTCTGCAACTTGCGCTTTTTGTCTTCAAAGCGTGCATCCTGGTCGTCTTTGCGCTCTTTCAGCTGGGCTTCGGCTTTCTCCAGCATTTCTGCCAGGGCCTCATCCTGCAAACGCAGTTTGAACCAGTCTTCACGCGGCAGCTCAGCCAGGTAGGCTTCAGTCAGGGTATCCCCTTTCTTCAGCGACGGGCCGCCGGCAACGGTTTGACCGACCAGGTTGGCCTGCATCCGTTCAAAGACAGTGTCTTCGACGATGCGGTACTCGGCGTTCAAGTCCTTGCGGAACTCGGCCAGTGCCATCCGCTCGATGTCTTTGGAACGCTGATCGCGCTCGACACCGTCACGGGTGAACACCTGGACGTCGATAACCGTACCGACCATGCCGCCTTTAACACGCAGCGAGGTGTCTTTTACATCCGACGCTTTTTCGCCAAAAATGGCGCGCAGCAGTTTCTCTTCCGGGGTCAGCTGGGTTTCGCTCTTCGGCGTCACCTTACCGACCAGGATGTCACCCGGGCCAACTTCGGCGCCGATGTACACCACACCGGACTCATCCAACTTGTTCAGCGCCGACTCGCCCACGTTCGGGATGTCAGCGGTGATCTCTTCAGCACCCAACTTGGTATCGCGGGCGATACAGGTCAGTTCCTGAATGTGGATGGTGGTAAAACGATCTTCCTGAACCACCTTCTCCGACACCAGAATGGAGTCTTCGAAGTTGTAACCGTTCCAGGGCATAAAGGCGATGCGCATGTTCTGGCCCAGTGCCAGCTCACCCATATCGACTGAAGGTCCGTCAGCCAGAACATCGCCCCGCGCTATGGACTCGCCCTGATGGACGATGGAGCGCTGGTTGATACAGGTGTTCTGGTTAGAACGCGTGTACTTGGTCAGGTTATAGATATCCACGCCGGCATCGCCGCCCTGGATTTCATCTTCATTAACCTTGATCACGATGCGCGACGCATCGACGTACTCAACATAACCACCACGCTTGGCGGTTACACAGACGCCGGAGTCAATCGCCACACTGCGCTCAATACCGGTACCCACCAGCGGCTTGTCAGCACGCAGAGTCGGCACGGCCTGACGCATCATGTTTGAACCCATCAATGCGCGGTTGGCGTCATCGTGCTCCAGGAACGGCACCAGTGCCGCTGCAGCCGAGACCACCTGACGCGGTGATACGTCCATCATGTCCACGTTGGCCAGTGGCGCCATGGTGAATTCGTTCTGGTGACGCACCTGAACAAACTCGCCCACGATGTTGTCGTTTTCGTCCAGCGGTACGTTTGCCTGAGCAATGGTGTGCTTGGCTTCATCAATGGCCGACAAGTAGACGATGTCACTGGTCACCTTACCGTTGTTGACACGGCGGTAGGGTGTTTCCAGGAAACCGTAGCTGTTGGTACGGGCATAGGTCGACAGGGAGTTAATCAGACCAATGTTCGGACCTTCCGGCGTCTCAATCGGGCATACCCGGCCGTAGTGCGTCGGGTGTACGTCGCGCACTTCAAAGCCGGCACGTTCACGGGTCAGACCACCTGGGCCCAATGCGGAAACACGACGCTTGTTGGTAATACCGGACAGCGGGTTGTTCTGGTCCATAAACTGGGACAGCTGGCTGGATCCAAAGAATTCCTTGATCGCAGCGGCCACCGGCTTGGCATTGACCAGATCCTGAGGCATCAGGCCTTCGCTTTCCGCCATGGACAGACGCTCGCGCACCGCGCGCTCAACACGTACCAGACCAACACGGAACTGGTTCTCAGCCATCTCACCCACAGAGCGAACCCGACGGTTGCCCAGGTGGTCGATGTCGTCAACCATGCCATTGCCATTACGGATCTCGATCAGCGTCCGCAGTACGTCAACGATGTCTTCGTTGCTCAGCGTGCCTTCGCCTTCTTCGCCTTCACGGCCCAGACGACGATTGAACTTCATCCGGCCTACGCCACTCAGATCGTAGCGTTCGCTGCTGAAGAACAGGTTCTGGAACAGCGTTTCAGCTGATTCTTTCGTCGGTGGCTCGCCAGGGCGCATCATGCGATAGATTTCTACCAGCGCTTCCAGAGGCGTGCTGGTCGGATCGTTACGCAGTGTGTCTGAAATATAGGGACCGCAATCCAGATCGTTGGTGTACAACAGATCGACTTGCTTCAATTTCAGTTCGCGAACTTTCTCGAGTATCTCAAGGCTGACTTCATCGTTGCAGTTAGCGAAGATCTCGCCACTGGTCGGATCAACCAGATCGGTCGCCAGCGCTTTGCCCAGCAGGTATTCATCGGGCACGACCACGGTGTCGATACCGGATTTCTCCAGCTGACGAATGTGGCGCGCAGTAATACGACGGCCGTCTTCAATGAGCACAGTGCCGTCTTTGTCCTTGATTTCGAAGGCAGCCGTTTCGCCACGCAGGCGCTCGGACACAATCTTCATCTCGAACTTGTCACTTTTCAGCTTGAACTCGGACCGCTCGAAGAACATGTCCAGAATGTGCTGATTGGTGTATTCAAGGGCACGCAGCAGAATCGTCGCCGGCAATTTACGACGACGGTCGATACGTACAAATACCTGGTCCTTCGGATCGAATTCGAAGTCGAGCCAGGAACCACGGTAAGGAATCACCCGGGCTGAATACAACAGCTTGCCGGACGAGTGGGTCTTGCCCTTGTCGTGGTCGAAAAAGACACCCGGTGAACGGTGCAGCTGGGACACAACAACACGCTCGGTACCGTTAACGATAAAGGTACCGTTTTCCGTCATCAGGGGCATTTCGCCCATGTAGACTTCCTGCTCCTTGATGTCCTTGATGGCCTTGCTGGGCGACTCTTTATCGTAAATAATCAGCCGGACTTTGACCCGCAGCGGAGCTGCATAGGTCACGCCACGCAGTTGGCACTCTTTGACGTCGAAGGCCGGGATACCCAGCTTGTAACTGACGTACTCTAAAGCGGCATTGCCAGAATAACTGACAATTGGAAATACGGACTTGAACGCTGCATGCAGCCCACTGTCCTGTCGTTCGGCCGCATCGGTCTCGGCCTGTAAAAAGTTACGGTAGGAATCCAGTTGTATTGCCAGCAGGTATGGGATGTCCATCACCGGCTTCAATTTGCTGAAATCCTTACGGATACGCTTTTTCTCGGTGTAAGAGTATGCCATCAGCAATCCCCAGCTTGTTCACCACGGTGGGTCTGAGCGGTTGACGGTCAGGGTCGGTGACGACCGTTGCCCGCCATTCGGTAATGCGATGATTGCCAGACGTCAACAATCATCCCGAAATCTGTCGCTTCCTGCGCTCCTCCTCTTATCGGAGGCCCCTGGCGTTTGCCATCGTCCTGACGGATCGATGCGGTCAATCCGCCTTACTTAATCGGGGTGCTCAGAAACTTTTGCTTCTGAGACACGAAAAGGCCGACGGCCAATGGCCGCCAGCCAATTCGACTGAATTGCCTATTTGCAATCCAGAACCATCGAAGTTACTTAACTTCCACGGTTGCGCCAGCTTCTTCCAGCTTGGCTTTGATCTGCTCAACTTCGTCTTTGCTGGCAGCTTCTTTAACTGCAGCAGGAGCGCCGTCAACCAAACCTTTGGCTTCTTTCAGGCCAAGACCGGTGATTTCACGAACAACCTTGATCACGTTTACTTTCTTCTCACCAGCAGAAGTCAGGATAACGTCGAATTCAGTTTGTTCAGCAGCGGCTTCACCCGCAGCAGCCGGACCGGCAGCAACAGCAACAGCAGCCTGGGCAGAAACGCCAAACTTCTCTTCCATTGCTTCAACCAGAGCTACAACGTCCATTACAGACATTTCAGCAATGGCGTTCAAGATATCTTCATTGGACAGTGCCATGTTACTAATCTCCAAAAATTCTCAAAAATGTTCAAACAAGGTGCGTAACAATTACGCAGCTTCTTTTTTCTTGTCGGCAACAGCCGCCATAACACGGGTGATAGAGGATGGTACCTCGTTGAGCGTACGCGCCAGCTTGGTAACCGGTGCCAACGTAACGTTGGCCAGCATTCCCAGAGCTTCGTGACGCGTCGGCAATTTCGCCAGACGATCAATTTGGTCCGCACCCATCAGTTCACCACCAACGGCCAGCGATTTCACTTCGAACTTTTCAACGTCTTTCGCGAAGTCTTTGAAAAGTCGAGCGGCAGCACCCGGGTCTTCCATAGAGAAGGCCAGCAGAGTCGGTCCGACCAAAGCGGGATGAGCCACTTCGTACTCGGTACCTTCAAACGCACGCTTGGCCAGAGAGTTCTTGACCACACGTACGAAGATTTTCTGCTCACGGGCCTGCTTACGCAGGTTATCCATATCTGCAACGGTTACACCGCGGGCATCCGCGATCACCAGAGACAGAGCGTTGGCAGCAACTGCATTCACCTCGGTGACAATGGCTTTCTTGTCTTCGAGATTCAGCGCCACAATCTTTCTCCTACTATTTTCTGGCTTAGCCAGGCTCAAATGAGCCTGTCACCATCGAAGGTCCGAAGACCCTGTGTTTTGACCCCCTTCGAGGTCAACGGTGGTAGGATCCAGCCCAATAAAAACCGAATCGGGGTCCACCGTCTGCGTAGGACATTAAGGGAACCGGGCGTCAACGATTCATAAAACCTCAGCCCTGAACCCACCTACGGTCTTTGACAATTCCCGCAAGTAACACCCACGGGAACCCCAAAGTCCTGTCGCGCCGCCCATCTAGCTAAAGGCGACGACTTAAATCAGATAGTCAGCGAGCTCTGATCGATCGCAATGCCAGGACCCATGGTCGAGGACACAGAAATCTTCTTCAGATACACACCTTTGGCAGAAGACGGCTTCAGACGCTTAAGATCAGCGATGATGGCTTCTGCGTTTTCTTTAATTGCGTTCGGCTCAAACGCCACCTTGCCAATGCAAGCGTGGATGATGCCGTTCTTGTCAGTACGGAAGCGTGCCTGACCCGCCTTGGCGTTCTTGACCGCAGTCGCAACGTCTGGCGTAACGGTGCCAACTTTTGGGTTTGGCATCAGGCCGCGAGGGCCCAGTACCTGACCCAGCTGACCAACAACGCGCATGGCATCCGGAGAGGCAATAACAACACCGAAGTTCAGGTCGCCACCCTTGATTTGCTCGGCCAGATCTTCCATACCGACGACATCAGCACCGGCTTCCTTCGCTGCTTCAGCGTTGGCGCCCTGGGCGAATACCGCGATACGCACGTCTTTACCGGTGCCGTTCGGCAGTACGGTAGAGCCACGAACGTTCTGGTCCGATTTACGAGCGTCGATGCCGAGATTCACGGACAGATCAACAGACTCTGCGAATTTGACGGTTGACAGCTCTTTCAACAGGGCAACGGCGTCTTCGATGCTGTATACCTTGGTTGCGTCAACTTTTTCGCGCGCGACTTTGGCGCGCTTGCTCAGCTTAGCCATTACTCAACACCCTCTACATTCAGACCCATGCTGCGAGCAGAACCCGCAATCGTACGAACCGCTGCATCCATATCGGCTGCCGTCAGGTCGGGATCCTTGGTGGTGGCAATCTCTTCCAACTGAGCGCGGGTCACAGTACCGACCTTCTCAGTATTGGGGCGACCTGAACCGCTCTTAATGCCGGCTGCTTTTTTCAGCAGAACCGCGGCAGGCGGGGTCTTGGTAATAAAGGTGAAGCTGCGGTCACTGTATACAGTGATCACAACAGGAATCGGCAGACCCGGCTCAATGCTCTGAGTCTCGGCGTTGAACGCCTTACAGAATTCCATGATGTTCACGCCATGCTGACCCAGAGCCGGACCTACCGGGGGGCTCGGGTTGGCTTGACCTGCCTTCACTTGCAGCTTGATATAAGCATTAACTTTCTTGGCCATGATAACCTCTCATTTGGGTGGTAACGCCGCTAGGCTCCCCGTCAAACATTACAGACAACAAAGCCCCGAAGCCGAATCGACCCCAGGGCATGCAGCCTGCCTGCGCATCAGGTCATTTTTTCGATCTGGGTAAACTCCAGCTCGACCGGAGTTGCCCGACCGAAAATCGATACCGAGACCTGCACCCGGTTCTTCTCATAATTCACTTTCTCGACAGTCCCGTTGAAATCTGCAAATGGACCATCGTTGACCCGAACCACTTCGCCCGGCTCGTAAATTGTTTTCTGGGTCGGCTTGTCGACCCCTTCCTTGACGCGCTGCAAGATACCATCAGCTTCGCGACTCGTCAGCGGCGCCGGTTTTTCCGGTGTACCACCAATAAAGCCCATCACCCGGGGAATCTCTTTCACCAGGTGCCAGGTGTCGTCATCCATTTCCATTTCAACCAGGACGTAACCCGGGTAAAACTTGCGCTCACTTTTGCGCTTCTTGCCGTCGCGCATTTCAACGACAGATTCTGTCGGCACCAGGATCTCACCAAACTTGTCCTGCATGCCTTTCAATTCAACCTGCTCCTGCAAGGAAGCAGCAACGCGCTTTTCAAAGCCTGAATAGGCGTGAACTACGAACCAGCGCTTGGCCATATCGATCTCCTTAACCAATAATCCGGGATACAACCAACCCCAGCAGAGAATCGACACCCCAAAGAATCAGAGCAACCACCAATACAACACCGATCACAACAAGACTGGTTTGGGTGGTTTCCTGCCGTGTCGGCCAGACGACCTTGCGTACTTCTACCCAAGCCTCTTTGCGCAACCGGTTAATGTACTTGCCACGTGCCGTTGTCAGCGCGATCCCGACCGCAACCAGGGACACAAACACGACCGCCAGCGCGCGAACCAGCATAGACTGGTCGCCAAAATAGAAGTTACCACCGATAACCGCAATCATCAGCGCGGCAACAACGATCCACTTAATCCAATCTAGGGCGGTATTATTCGACTCAACCTGAGCGTTCATGCGGTGGACACCTTAACTCTGGATAAATTCAGTGCTGCGTCTTCCCAGCACTGCAACTGTGAATCTTGGGCGCTTTAATGGCAGGCCAGGAGGGACTCGAACCCCCAACCCCCGGTTTTGGAGACCGGTGCTCTACCAATTGAACTACTGGCCTGTAAAGCAACTGGGCGGCGGATTCTATGCTAACTACCGCGCAGTTTCAAGCACTTAGGTGGCTTTTTTCAGGAAACGAACGAACCCTGAGGCATCGCTTCCGTCCGAGCAGCCCGATACACCTCCAACAGTGATCGAATCCGCCCAAACTCCCTGAGCACACCGACCTACCCTGGGGCAAATCGGATTTTAACCGGAAACCGAGCTCCGGCGGCAGGACACAAGGCACCTCAGGCGCCTTGTAGCTGTTAGCGGCGAGCTTCGAGCGGTGAGCCTTTACTAAAAGCTCACAACTCGCAGCTCACAGCTACTCTTCTTTACTCAATGATCTTCGCTACAACACCCGCACCTACGGTACGGCCGCCTTCACGAATCGCGAAACGCAGACCTTCGTCCATCGCGATCGGAGCGATCAGGGTAACGTCCATCTTGACGTTGTCGCCCGGCATGACCATTTCTACGCCTTCCGGCAGTTCACAGGCACCGGTTACGTCGGTGGTGCGG
>NZ_JBDWXV010000017.1:0-314481 GCF_039982735.1 Saccharospirillum sp.
TACAAGCGCCCACACGAATTACTTCTGACAATGTTAAGGAACTCGAAGCTTGGCGCTATTGGCTGCTTCGTTCAACGTGGTGCGTATCTTAATGATCTGCGCCGCGCTGTCAACCTCTTTTCTGCATTTTTCCTTTTTAAAACAACCACTTAGGCTTGGTCTAAAAAGGCTCAATCGTACTGCTGGAAAGAGGCTTCCCGTCACCGCTGTGCGGCGAGGGAGGCGTATAATAGTCTTTTCTGAGGGAGGGTCAAGAGGTGTTTTAAAAAAACTGACAAGTCTGACCGGCTGCACTCCTAAGAGCGCTGATCTTAGGCCCTGGCCGTCCTCGTCTTGCTCGCAGAGGTTGGGGCTCTGGCTGAATATCTGGCCCAGGCTCGCTCGCTCAGCAAGACTAGGGTCAGCAGCGTGTAGATCCAGGCTTCCAGCGAGGACACCCGGGATTGCATCCAGAAGTGGATAACCGCCAGGATCACGATCGCATAAATTACCCGGTGCAATCGCTTCCAGTTCTTTTTTAGCTTGCGCACCATGGCTTTGGGCGAAGTTACGGCTAGCGCCAGCAGCCCTGCCCAGCCAATCATCCCAAGATAAATGAAGGGCCGCTTGCTGATGTCATCCCAGAACACGACGGCATCCAGTTCTATCCAGCCGATGACATAGGTACCCAGATGCGCAGTGGCATAAAAGAAGGTGAACAGACCCAGCATTCGACGGTAGCGCACCGGGTTTGGCAGTGGGGTTCGCCGCCGGAGCGTGGAGCATGACAGGGTGATCAGTAACATCCACAGCGCCCAGTGCCCCATCTCCTGCAATACCACTTCTAGCGCGTCTACACCCAGCGCCCGCGGGTCCAGCAAAAACAGGCCCCAGTACCAAACCGCTGGCACCAGTGCGGATACAAACAGCAACCACCAAAGCCAACCTTGCCGGAGGTTAATGCCTGTCATTTAAAAGAACTTCCTCAGATCCATACCTTCGTACAGTGATGCCACTTCATCGTAACCATTGAACAGCCGGGTCGGTATGCGCTCTACATCACCATTGGCCCCAATGCGACGCTCACTTGCCTGGCTCCAGCGCGGGTGGTCCACTTCCGGATTTACGTTAGCGTAAAAGCCGTACTCGTTTTCCGCCGCTATATTCCAGGTAATGGGCGGCATCTCGCGCACAAAGCTGATTCGGGCTATGGATTTGATGCTCTTGAAACCGTACTTCCAGGGCAATAACAGTCGTATCGGCGCGCCGTTCTGGTTTGGCAGGGGTTCGCCGTACATGCCCACCGCCAGAAAGGCGAGCGGATGCATGGCTTCATCCATACGCAAGCCTTCCAGATAAGGGTAATCGATAAATGAAAACCGGCTACGCTGGCCACGCATTTCATCGGGTCGCACGACGGTTTCGAACGCCACATAGCGCGCATCACTGGTGGGTTCGAATTGCTGCAGTACCTTACCCAATTCAATGCCGATCCAGGGGATCACCATCGACCAGGCTTCTACACAGCGCAGCCGGTAAATACGCTCTTCAGTGGCAGCTGCATTTGCCACCAGGGACTCTAGATCAAAGGTGCCGGGGTTGGCACACTCCCCATCTACGGCTATTTCCCAGGGGTAAGGGTTGAAGTCGTCGGCATATTTGGCCGGATCACCCTTGCCCGTTCCGAATTCATAAAAGTTGTTGTAGGAGGTTGCATCGGCACGATCCGTCACGCCTTCGTCGGTGGTGACGCTGCGAAACACCGTTTGTTCAACCTTTTGGTCAAGCCAGTGAGGGGTACTCTGGTCTTCTGCAAATACACGCGGAACGGCACCGGCCAGAGCCAGCCCACCGGCAGCCTGAATAATATGTCGGCGGTTCAGGTAGGCCGATTTGGGGGTTACGTCATTTTCGGTTAAGTCTGAAACCTGTTTGATTAACATACATCGCATCCTGTTGGATTTGTTCATAGCCTCTAAAGACTACGGAATCAGGCGCTGACTGGTTTCACACTGGCGGGGTGGGCTCTAACTGGGGTCCAGCAATAAAGCAGCAAGCTGCTTTAACTTTGGCACAACTGACCTGCCATGGCAGCGCCTTTACATCCTTTTTATAAGGGTAACGCTGCCAGCAGAGGCGGATCAGTCGTCGTCAGACTCTACTTTCCGGGCGTTTTTATACAGACGCAAGCGGCGCCAGGCTTCAAACACAGGGCCCGAGAGGGCATAGGTCACGGCAAAAGCCAACAGAACCGGGCCCGGATCCAGGGCGATTACGGCAATCACCATGACCGACAACAGCAGCACCACAAAGGGCACCCGACCCTTGTCACTGAGGTCTTTAAAGGAGTAATAGCGAATGGGGCTGACCATCATGGCGCCTATCAGCGGCACGATGATCACCATCAACCAGGCAACCGACTCACCCTCGACCCCTTTTTGACCCAGCGCCCACACCATGGCCCACAACACGCCGGCGCCTGCCGGACTGGCCAGGCCAACAAAGAACTTCTTGTCGACGGTGTTGATCTGGGTATTGAACCGCGCCAAACGTAACGCCGCTCCTGCAACAAAAATAAAGGCAGCGACCCAGCCCAGGTTACTCAGGCTGTGCAGCGACCACTGATAGACCAGAATGGCCGGTGCCACACCAAACGCCAGATTATCGGACATGGAATCATACTGGGCCCCGAATTCACTTTGCGTATGCGTCATGCGTGCTACCCGCCCGTCCATACCATCGAGAATCTGAGCGACAAAAATGGCCATGGCAGCGCGTACAAAGCTTCCGTTCATAGACAACACAATGGAGTAGAAACCCGCAAACAAGGCGGCCGTGGTCAGCAAATTGGGCAAGAGGTAAATGCCACGACGGTGGCTCGGGTGTTGCTGTACGGGCAATTGATCATTCTCCGTCGTTTTTTCTTCTGTGGAACTCATAGAGCCCCCCTTTTTTGATTTGGCCCGTGCCAGCGCTGGCACGAGCAAGCATGAACTGATGTCCCGGGAGCGTCAGTCCCCGGTAATGTCGACCGCGGTTTGCCAGAAGGCACTGACCAGCGGGTCCTGCAAGCGCCGATTGAGGACACAGACCCCGACGTCAAAAGGTTCGAGAACCGTATCGGTCTCGATTCGCTCTATTTTATCTTTCATCGGGCTGTTCTCAATCACCAGCCCCGGTACCACTCCGATCCCGAAGCCAAGGCCCACCATACTGACGATGGCCTCATTGCCCGCCACCTGAGCGTAGATATTGGGCTTGATCGAATGCGCCCGGAACCAGTGATCAAGGCGCTTTCGCGCCAGCCCATACTCGGACACGACAAAGGGAATTTGCCCCCAGGGAATGGGCGTTTCCTGCATCAGGCTGCGCACCGGACAGTCGATCACCGGCGCGATGAAGTCCAGAGGTGTCTCGACAATGGACGCAAACATCAGCGGGTTGGGCAGATGGTCCGGCCTGGGCGCGACCGCAACATCTGTCTCATCGTCCATTACCTTCTGCACGGCCTGGGCGGCGTCGCCGGTTTCCAGTATCACTTCAATGTTGGGGAAGCGTTTGCGAAACTCGGTCAGCACTTCCAGCATGAACGAATAACTGGCGGTCACCGAGCAATAGAGCCGCACCTGACCGCGCAGTTCATCAGGATCGTTTTGCAGCTTATGCCTGAGCTCCTGCCAGTGGGCCAGCGTCGATTCGGCGAATTCACGAAACAGTCGCCCGGCCTGTGTTAGCACCACCGTCCGGTTATCCCGTTCAAACAGCGTAGCACCCAGTTCATCTTCAAGCCGGGCAATGCTCCGACTCAGTGTAGACGGACTGACATGCATGGCTTCGGACGTTTTGCCGTAATGCAGTGTTTGAGACAAGTGCAAGAACTGCTTGAGCGCTCGCAGATCCATAGTAATCGACTCCTCTGACCGGCCCCCGATTATGCCACGCCCCCGGTAATATTGCAGCAAACGCAATACAAACCCGGGGTTGTGCAACTTTATGAAAGCGGCGTGAGTCGTTTGCCATGCTTCGCTAGTCGACTGGATTGCGGGCCAGAAAAGCCGGAGAAAACCAACGCTCCGGTATATCCACCTCGGTCACGCTCTGATAATGGATGCGAGTCACTTCATCGCCCATGACTTCATCGGTCAGGGTCATGCGGGAAACGGTCAGTTCGCCACCCACTTCATCGAGTTCAAAGGCCGCTGTTTTAGCGAGCTTTCCAGAGGTCAAATAGAAGCGAGCGCTCAAAGGGGCATAGTCACCGGTACGCACCTGCAACTCGACCCGCTGATAACTCAAGCCAGCCCGGGCCGCTTCCAGCGACAGCCACAGCGTTTCCGGTTCAGACTGCCGGTTAATAATGCGGTAGTCTTCCTGCCAGCGTAATGAGGCGATGTCGCCAATCGATGCCTCCCCCAGCATTTTCTGCATGGGGGTTATGCGAATGGGGCGTTGACTGGTGGGCAGAAACAGCCAGAACTGATCATCCAGCATCAGCACTTTCTGCCCCGCTTCCCGGCCACTTCTGGCCAATGCCAATGACTGTCGGCCAGTACCCACGTATACCTCAAAAGCACTGGAGCGGAGTAGTTCGCCCGCCTCCCACACTTCGATCAGGGTCTCTACCCGGACATCGCCCTGGCGAGTGCGTGCCTGATCGAGTACCGCCAGCTCCGGTGACGGTTCAGCCCGAAGCCCCCCCAGGAAAAACAACAATAAAATGCAGAACCACAAATCCTGTTTACGCATAGTTCAGCGCCTCCACAATAGGCTTGCGAACACCACGGAACGTGGCCACGCCACTGGCAAAGACAGCCAACACCACGACAATGGCCGAGCTGACCACAGCCATGATTGAAGACCAGTAAACCTGCAACGGGTAACCTTCGGTCTGGCCCGGTGGCGGTGGCATTTGTACCTCGAAAACCATCAGCCCTACCGACAGCAGCCCGGACAACAACAACCCGACCAGACTACCTAGCAGTCCGATCAGTCCGGCTTCCATCAAAAACAGACGCAGTATCTCACCTCGTCGGGTCCCCATGGCGGCCAACGCCCCTATTTCTCGGGTGCGCTCCATCACACTCATTGACGCGGTGTTGAAGACGGCAAAACCGACCATGGCCAGAATAACCAGGCCCATCACACCAAAAATGCGGTTATAGAGGTTGCGTACGCTGGTGTAGAAAAAAGCCCGTTCGTGCCAGGCCGTTATCCCCAGTTGCGGATACTGCTCCTCCAGAATGTTATAGAAGGTGTCGGCTTGCGCACTGTCATTGAGATACACGCCCAGTCGGGTGATACGATCACTGTTCAACAAGCGCTGTGCATCGGTGATGCGGGTCATGACCAGGCGACTGTCCAGCTCGGGGACGCCTGTGGACACAATACCCCGCACGATTACATCAATGGCATTGAGTGCACCATCTACCGTGGTGCTCATCAGCGTCAGCCCATCACCCACGCCCACCTTTAAATTGCTGGCAAGACTTTTGCCGATCAGTGCCTGTGCACTGGCATTCGAATCGGCGACACCAAACAGGCGACCAGCATCCAGACGCATGGACGGGCCACGTACCTGAAACAATTCTGGCTCAATCCCTTCGCCAACAAAGATGGTGGATTTATCACCATTGGTGATCAGTCCACTGAATTCGACTGTCGCCAGGGTGTTGCGCACTCGTCGGTCCTTCCGCAGCGCCTGCTCCAGGCTGTTGGCGTTGTTGAGACCATAGTGCAATGGATAATCTTCCTGCTCCCGGTAAAACGCCGGGTGAGTCAAGATCACATGGCCTTTGTCACGCATGGCAAATTCGCGCAATGAATCGTAGGTATAGAGCGCAAACCCGCTGGTGGCCATGATGCCGGTTACGCCAATCGCGGTGAGTAACAGCGTGGCCAGCGTCCGGCGGCGGTTGCGGCCCAGATTGCTCCAGGCCAGTAAGAACCACTTCACACCCTTTCCTCCCTGACAGGTGCTGGCGAGCGGTTTTCATTCTGCAAGCGCCCCCGGTGCAAGCGAATAAGCCGGTCACACCAGCGCGACAGCCGGGTGTCGTGGGTCGCGACCAGCACCGTTGAGTTGAATTCGCGGCTTAGCGTTCGCAGCAGGTCAACAACGGTCAGGGCGGTTTCCTCATCGAGGCTGGCGGTAGGTTCATCAGCAATGATCAGCTCGGGCCGTTTGGCCAGCGCACGCGCTATGGCCACACGCTGGCGCTGGCCGCCCGAGAGATGGGCGGGTCGTTTGTCCAGCAATGAGCCGATTCCCACGGCATTGGCCAGCGCGGCAACGCGCTCTGCCTGCTCCTTTCGAGACAACCCCAACAGCATGAGCGGGTAGGCGATATTGTCGCGCGCGCTCATCACCGGAATCAGATTGAACTCCTGAAACACGAAGCCAACAGTCCGGCGGCGCAAGTCGGTCAGTGCCGCGCCGGACAGCCCGGTCAACGCTCGATCGTGCCAATACAACCGCCCTCTGTCTGGCTGATCAATCAGGCCGCAGATATTCAGCAAAGTGGTCTTGCCACAGCCGGATGGCCCAACCAGCCCAACAAACTCACCGGCCTGCAGCGACAGATCGACACCCGAGAGCACTGTCTGGTCCGTCTCTCCCGCTCGGTAGCTTTTGGACACCCTGTCCACCGTCATCAGGGTCATGTCACTCTCCCACTGCTGTCAGCGCATCGCGTGCTGCAGCGGTATAGTCATTATCCACCGGAAGGTCGGCCAGACGCCTCAGCAACATGGTCTGGCGTTCCGGTTCGTCGGCCTGGCGGGCAGCCCGGGCGGCGTAAAAATGTATGTGGCTATGGCTTTTTGCAGGCACTTCGTCCAGTAACGGGCTCTGGCTGGCATCGAGCAACAACTGATACCCCTGCTCAAACCGGCCGAAGAAGTCCGGAACCTGAGTGAAGGTAATGCCTGCCAACGCTTTGACCTGAACACTGACCGGCAAGCCATAAAACACCTGCTCATCGTGTTCGGGGCCCAGCCATTGCTGCGCAGTACCCATGGCAGCAAGGCCATCTTCGGTCAGGCTCATTTTGTTCCAGGGCATCCAGGCGTCGCGCCCCTGCAACGTCTGGCTGCTGCCTAGCAGAACCAGTATCAGAGGGTCGCTGGGGTGAGTTACAAGCAGTGCCTCAAATGCCTCAACGGCCTCATCGACGGCGCCTTTATCGCCCTGGGTTGCTGTCAGGTATTGCTGGTATGCCCGGGTCAATTCCGGGTTGGCGTGTTCAACCTCGGCAAATGCCGCTGATGCCCAGCTTATGCTGACCAGAATGATCAGAATGAAATGCCGCATGACGTCGCTCCGCTATGAATTCGACGTCACTCTAGCGAGATGAACAATGACAAATGGGCGTTTTCGATAAGTGGCTCTGTTGCGGAATGAACGGTAGCGGGTGACAACAAATGGCGCGGAAGTGGGTTACATTTGCTTGAACCGGTCGGAAAAACGGCGACTGACAATCAGCGGGTTACGCCCATTTTTTACATGAACTTTCAGCTGGCCGGAAAAGGTTCGTTCAACCCTGTCGATGGAGGCGACCTGCACCAGAGTCGAACGATGGATACGCCAGAATTGCTGGTTATCAAGCTCGGCTTCCAGCTGCTTGAGCGACTTTCGAATCAGATACTCGCCGTCGGCCGTCACCACGGTGGTGTATTTATCTTCTGCCAGGAAATACAAGACGGATTCAACATCGATAACGTAGATATCGTCTCCCCGGTGAGCGTTCAGCCAGCGCAATGGGCCATTGCCCGCCTCACCGACAGACAACAGTCGTTTTAAATCCGCCAAATCAACCTGAGCCGTCGAAGGGCGCTCAAGCCGTTGGAGGATGCGATCACGGGTGCGCTCCAGCCGTGATTCATCGATGGGTTTGAGCAGATAGTCGACCGCTTCGCGCTCGAACGCTTCCACGGCGTACTCGTCATAGGCGGTCAGAAAAACCACAGCACAGTCTCGGGTAAGGCCTGCCTGCTGCATCCGCTCGGCAACCTCCAGGCCCGTCAGCCCCGGCATTTTGATGTCCAGAAAAACCACCTGGGGCTGAACGGTCTCGATCAGTTGCCAGGCTTCTTCACCCGTTGCCGCCATGGCGACGATGTCCAGGTCTGACCAGAGATCGCTCAGAATCCGGTTGAGGTGATAGCGCAGAACAGGCTCATCATCGGCGATGAGTGCGGTCAGTTCAGCCATAATTTCCGTCGTCCGTCGGGTTTTGAACAGGCATGGTTTACGCCTCGCCCCCTGAATTAAGTGGCACCGTCAACTGCGCCTCTGTTCCACCAGTAATATTGGTTGTCAGCGTCAGTGCAGCCCGACCTTCATAGAGCAGGCGCAGCCGCTCTCGAATGTTACTGAGCCCGACCCCCTCACCGCTTGAAGCCGGAGCCTGGCCCAGCCCTAGGCCGGTGTTAATCACAGCAACCTGCAGTGCACCGCCTGCCGACCGCACAACCACCTTAACTTCACCGCCCGCTGTACTGGGTTCAATACCGTGGATAACGGCATTTTCCACCAGTGGCTGGATCATCAGCGGCGGCAACGGCAGGTGGTCCAAAGCCTCCGGCGCATCAACGTCGAACGACAACCGACTGCCCATGCGAATCGCCTGAATGGCCAGATAACTGCGAATCAGAGTCAGTTCATCGACAAGTTGGGTGTTGTCCTGACGGGTCCGGCGCAAACTGACTCGCAGCATGGTCGTCAACTCACCAATCAGCCGTTTCGCCGCCACACTGTCCTGATCAATCAGGCCTTGCACATTGGCCAGTGTATTGAACAGGAAGTGCGGTTCGATCTGACTTTGCATCAGCTTCAATCGGCTAAGCAGCAAGTCCTTGTCTTTCTGTGAGGCGACCAGTTGCTGTTCGGTCACTTCTCGCCCTAACCGCTGAACCCGATAGGTGGAATAGAAGAAATAGAAAACAATAAGACTGAACGCAGCCGATATCACCAGGTTGCCAAGCATCATCGCCCAGTGTTCGCGAAAATCGATCTGAAACGGGTTGCCGAACACAACAGACACCAGGTTGACCATACCAATCGCGACCCCGATGACCATGCCCAGGCTGTTACGAAACAGATCCGTCCGATCCGGCCAGGCCAGATGAGCCAGGTTAATCGTCACTACACAGGAGACGCCGAACCCGAGTGAGATCCTCAGGTTCATCCAATAGCTGGCACCGTTCATCAGATAGGTCAACCAGGCGATCAGCGCACAGGCGACCAGGGTTATGCCCACACCAACCACCCATTCAAGCAGCGAGCTGTCGGCAAAGCTGTGTTGATACATACCCGGAAACTTTCTCATGGTGCCAGAACCCAGTTAATGCCCACGGTGTAGATGTCGCCCTGCCCAATTTGACCCAGCATGCCCGAGGCGGGCGTTGTCTGCCAGCCCAGCGTCAAGTCCGCGCTTTGCGTCCAGGCATAGGTCAATTCAAGCTCAGTCAATACCGTTGGCTCCCCGCTCCAGAACCCGACCAGTGCGCCAGTCAGATCCCAGTCGTTCCAGTTTTGCGTCAAGCGAACCAGTGACCGATGCGCCGTCAATGGCCTACTCTGCCAGGCAGGTGCCAGCGCACCGACAGCCCCTGCCTTCAGATCCTGCTGAACGTCAGACCAGTCATCGGCTGACAGAGCCCGGGTATCCAGGTGATGTTCGAGCAATAACTGCCAGCCACCCTGGCCACTAGTGCTGGCCCCAACCAGTATGTTCCAGGCAGATTCGTGCTCAATTATTAGGCGGCCATCCCGATAGGTTCGCTGCAGCGCCGTTTCATACCAGGTCAGCGACCCATGATACTCCCAGCGCTGACCGGGAACCCAGGATGCGCCCGCACCCAGTTGCCAGCCTTCCTCGTAACCCGCGGCCAACTGCCAGTCCAAAGCGCCGTAGAACCCCTGGGTTCGCACCAGACAAAGCTCCTGCCTGTCTTCGAGACGCAGTGTGCAAACAGCCTGGTCGGTATTGATGCCCCGGAACTGTTGTACCGACAACAGCGGCTCTGCCAGAAATTCGGAGCGGCCATCAGCAGGCCCCACCCAGTTGAGAGGGTTGGCCAGAAAGCCGTAATCCCAGTGCAGATGCTTTTGCCCCAGCGTCACCTCATAGTCACCCGGTCCAGCATCATAATACGCCTGCCTGACCGTCCACTCCGGCCCTGTTGTTCCATCGTTCTCTGGCTCAAAGCGCACGTCCAGCCCCGCACCGGCATCCGCCAACGACAGATCATAGCGTTGCGTCCAGGTAAAAGGGCTGGCATCGATCAATGCCAGAGGAGCCGATACGGTGTCCTGACGGCTTGCCTCCCACTGAGCCTCCAGCCGCCAGTCCAGCGCCCAAGCCGCTGGTACTGCTATTAATAGCAGGCAAGCGCGCGCGGTGATGTTCAGACAGGTCTTTGGCTTTAGCATCTAAAACACCTGATTAAAGCTGACAAAGAACTGAACATCGCCTTCAGCAGACATACCCAGGTCTGCGCGCACTTTCATCTCGCCATCGGGAGGCAACCCGAATCGCAAACCACCGCCGGTACTTGAGGGCGTTTCCAAATAATCACCGTCTTGTATCCAACCGGTTTCGGCAAAGGCGACACCCGATACCCAGCCGACCAGCGGAAACCGGACTTCGGCCTGAGCGGCCATGCTGGACTCGCCAACAAACCGCCTCGCAACATAGCCGCGCAACTGCGAATCACCACCAAGGGCGGTATCAAATACCTCACCATCGGTGGCATTGCCTTCAAAACGCAGTGCCATGACCGTCGTACCGGGCATTGGGAAGTAGCGACGTACGTCCAGTCCGCCACGCCAGCCTGTCTGATCCAGTCGCTTGCTGTGTAACGCATCCGGCTGAACATCGGCGGCAATCACGGCATAGGTTCCCCGCCGGGGGTTGATGCCAGTATCCCGGCTATCCCAACGAAGCCCCAGCCCCGGGTAGGTGTTCACGTCGTCACCATCGCGTTCGTGCAGCCGACCCGCAACTGACAAACGTCCCAACGCCGACAACGGACCGCTGATCGTCCGGCTCATTTCGTTATCCAGCATCAGGCGCCAGCGATCAAACCGCTGATACTCTGAGGCGCCGTCGGGAAATTCATAGTCAAAGAAGTTATCCACCGACAGCGCCAGTGAATGTTCCCATTCAGGCCACAGATCGGGCTGTCGCCGGCGTATCTGCAGACTGAACTGCCCCCCGACTGTCCCTTGTATAAACAGGTCCCGGTAAACAGGACGTTTCAGTTCTGCACCTGGGGCCGGGTAACGGAACCACGCGGCTCCCAGGACAGCGCCATAAACCGGGCCATAGCCGATGATCGGCGATACGGCGTTGCTATAGGCTTCACTTCCGGCAGGTGTCGCCGGTTCCGCTTCGAGACCAGCGCAGCTCGATACCAGGCCCAGCAACAGGATCGTTCTTTTCAACGTCACGGATTCGCTCCACAGGCTATGATGACCGCCAGACTAATGCGGCGACTCGGTGACGAGTCCCTGGTACGACAAACGGTTTTATCCGGCAATAAGCGGTCTCTGTTTACGCTGAGCGGTGTGACCTTAGCGGTCGGCTATTATTCCCTTTTTTGCAACACCTGATTGCCAACAATTCATTTCCAGCAACATTCCCACTTCTGTACACTCCCTTGCAACGGTGGACAAACCACCTTCAGCGTTTACAGGACACAGCATGAGCAATTACTTCAACACCCTGAATCTTCGCCAGCAGTTAGCCCAACTGGGTAAGTGCCGGTTTATGGAAAAGTCTGAATTCGCCAATGAGTGCGACGTGCTCAAGGGTAAGAAAGTGGTCATCGTCGGTTGCGGTGCCCAGGGTTTGAATCAGGGCCTGAACATGCGTGACTCGGGTTTGGATGTTTCCTATGCCCTGCGCCAGGCTGCGATTGATGAAAAACGCCAGTCGTGGAAGAACGCCAGCGAAAACGGTTTTCAGGTCGACTCCTATGAAAACCTGATTCCCCAGGCAGATCTGGTGGTCAACCTGACGCCAGACAAACAGCACAGCAACGTCGTCGAGACCGTCATGCCGTTGATGAAAAAAGGTGCGACCCTCGGCTACTCACATGGCTTCAACATCGTCGAAGTCGGCCAGAAAATTCGTGACGACATCACCGTCGTGATGGTTGCCCCGAAATGCCCGGGTACCGAAGTACGTGAAGAGTACAAGCGCGGCTTTGGTGTACCGACGCTGATCGCCGTTCACCCGGAAAACGACCCGAAAGGCGAAGGCTTTGAAATCGCCAAGGCCTGGGCTGCGGCCACCGGTGGCCACCGTGCCGGCGTACTGGAGAGTTCTTTTGTAGCGGAAGTGAAGTCCGACCTGATGGGCGAGCAAACCATTCTGTGCGGCATGCTGCAGGCTGGCTCGCTGCTGTGCTTCGACAAGATGGTCGCCGAAGGCGTTGACAAAACCTACGCCAGCAAGCTGGTTCAGTACGGCTGGGAAACCGTAACCGAAGCCCTCAAGCACGGTGGCATCACCACCATGATGGACCGCCTGAGCAATCCGGCCAAAGTTCGCGCCTACCAGCTGTCGGAAGAGCTCAAAGAGCTGATGCGCCCCTTGTTCCAGAAACATCAGGACGACATCATCAGCGGCCACTTCAGCGACACCATGATGGCCGACTGGGCCAATGACGACAAAGACCTGTTCGGCTGGCGTGAAGCCACCGGCAAAACAGCCTTCGAACAAACGCCGGTGTCTGCCAACGATCTGGACGAACAGGAATACTTTGATAATGGCATTCTGATGGTCGCTATGGTCAAGGCAGGCGTTGAACTGGCGTTCGAGACCATGGTCGAAAGCGGCATCATTGAAGAAAGCGCCTATTACGAATCGCTGCACGAACTGCCGCTGATCGCAAACACGATTGCACGCAAGAAGCTGTATGAAATGAACGTGGTGATCAGTGACACCGCTGAATACGGCAACTATCTGTTCGCCAACGCGGCCGTTCCTTTGCTGGCCGAACATTTCATGCCAAAGGTCAGTACCGATGTCATCGGAAAAGGCCTGGGCGCAGTATCCGGCCAGGTTGATAACATTGAGCTGATCAAGGTAAACACCGCCATTCGCAACCACCCGATTGAGTGGATTGGCGAAGAACTGCGCGGTTACATGACTGACATGAAGCGTCTCGTCGAAGCCTGATGGCAGACGAGACCTTAACCGGTCTCAGTGAGGTCCCCAAAAGGGAGTGAGCATTGGCCCGCCGATCCGGCGGGCTTTTTTTTGCCTTTCAGGAAGGGTCCGACCCGGCCTCCAGCAAACGGGTATTCATCCGTTCAATGTGCTTGGCCATGGTTTCCAGTGTTGAGAGGACGAGCTCGGGACGGGAAGCAATTAAATGCTGAAATTTATCGTAATCGACCCGGACCGCGCTGCAATTCCCCTCGGCAATGACCGAGGCGGTGCGCGTTGAGTGCAGCAGCATGGCCTGCAACCCGAGAATTTCGCCTTCCCGCGCAACACCCAATTGCACGCCTTCACGCATGACCCGGGCACGCCCTTCGATCAGGGTGAACACACAATCGGCCGGTTCGCCCTCGCGAATAATGACATCGCCGGACTTGAAGAATTCGAACCCGGGCGCCGGATCCTGAGGCATCTTCGAATTGTGCAGCGCCAGCTTCAGGGCTGCATCGTTGAAGCCACCTATCAGGCTGGGTACATCGGTCGCTTCAATGCTGGACCAGTGCCAGATATCGAGCGTAACCGCCCCTTCCTGAAACCATTCCAGCACCTCGCCAACCTGGCCGCACCAGCAGTCGTCGGTCTCCAGCGCAAACAGGCGCGTACCCTCGGCCGACAATCCGATAACGCCTTCTACTGGTTTGATCAGTGCCCAGCTTGACGTATCGGCTTTGGAAAGCGTGCCACGGCTGAACGAACGGGTCTCGTCCGGTTGCGCGGGCATGCGTTTCAGGCTGTGTACCTGATGGGCCTGAGTATGGGTTATCCAGCTTTCCGGGTGTTGCACCAGTGTAAACATTGCGCCTCTCTGTTCTCGACATCCGACCCCATCGGGATCGGAACTTGCTCAATCGAGCATTTCATCGGCTCGCAGTACCGACTGACAATACGCATCCTGCAACTGCATGGCCTCATCCGACTCCAGCAAGCCCCGGGGCAAGGCATCCCAGCGAGAGTGGCTGTAATCGACAGCGATTCCCAGAATGGTGCCCAGTGGCCCCTCTCGCCGTGTCAGTGCAGCGCGCACTTCTTCGGTGAAGGGTAGCTGCTCGACGATCTGGTGCATCGGGCGGTCGAGCCAGGCGTCCAACACCGATAGCAAGCCAACGGTAAACCCTGCCTGTGCCGTCAAACCAGGCCGCTCGGTGGCCAGGTGTTCGCAAAAGAACGCCCGGGTCAGTGCTTCACGCTGCAGTTCACCGGGTTTGTCCGATAACTGGCCCATGTTGATCAGGGTCACCCAGCTGCGAATGCGGTCCAGCCCCAGCATCATGACGGCCTGATGCAGGGATTCAATCGACTGCGCCCGGCGATAAAACGCCGAATTCACCAGCTGCAATAACTTATAGGATAGAACAGTATCGCGCTGAACGTGCTTGTAGATCGCGTTGATGTCCACATCAGACCGGTACAGATCGGCCAGCAGCATCAGCATGCCCATTCTGTCAGGGTCTACCTGCTGACCGCGAATGGTCTCCGGCTGACAAAAGAAGTAGCCCTGGAAATAATCGAACCCCTGGTCGCGGCAGGTCTGGTACATGACATGGTCTTCAATTTTTTCCGCCACCAGGGTGACGTCGTGCTGTCGCAATCGCTCCAGCAAAGGCTGTATGGCCTCTGGCGGGGTAGCGAGCACATCGATTTTCACCATGTCGACCAGGTCGATCAGCTCTGGCCGGTAGTCCCGACCCTCGAAATCATCGAGCACCAGCTTGAAGCCCCGGTCCTTTAACCCCTGAAGCAGTGGCACCAGGTCGTCATCAGCGTGGTAATCTTCAAGGACCTCAATGTACATGGTGTCGCGCAGAATATCCGGCAAGGCATTGAGCATGGTTTTAGTGACATTAACCAGGCCCGGCTTGTTATTCAGCGTCTTGAAGGTGTCTGTATGGGTGTAGGCATTGAGCATGACGGTTCTCGTGGCCAGATCACCATCACTGAAATCTGCCTGCACGGCGGTGCCTTGTCGAAACAACAGCTCATAGGCAAACACCTGCTGAGTGCTGTCGAAGATGGGTTGGCGGGCAAATAAAACGACGTCGTGCAATCGCTTACCTCTGTGGCGTATGTTGTTAGCAATTAGCTAAAACCCGGAATGTTACGATAACGTACAACATTCAGTGCACCGTGCACCCAAAACCCGCTATCACTCGTTCTAAGAGTCTGTCGGACTTAGGGGGATTGAAGCGAGGGAGTGGGACGGCGTCCCGCTTCCGCAGCCAATTCATCCTAAATCCGACAGATTCCTGGAGGTTATAATGATTCAGATTGGCATGAATTGCGACCCTGAGTGGTTATGCGACACGATCGCCTGGATCATCGCCGCGCTGCTGGCACTTTTGGCGATTGGGCTGGTCTGTATCACTCTGCGCGAACGCCGCAAAAGCACCAAAAAATACCGGATCAAACCCCGCAACCGGCGCGCCAACCGCGACGATCGCTGAGGTTCACGCGCAGTCTGACTGTGCACGCAGATGGTCAATTCGGGCCGGGTTTCCAATCGCGAAGTGAGTTTGGCACTGCCTGAATAAACAAAAAAGGCGGGACAAGCCCGCCTGTTCAGCCCGGTTGAGGACAGGGTTACAGACTCAGCGTCTTGTCGCCCCGCGCCAGGCCGGATACTCCGGTGCGTACAACCTCCATGATGGTCGCGCCACTGAGCGCGTCCATGAAGGCGTTCACCTTTTCTTCGTTACCGGTTACCTGGATGGTGTAGGTTGTCGGTGTCACATCGATGATCTGCCCGCGAAAAATATCGCAGGTACGCTTCACTTCCTCGCGCTGGGCACCGGTGGCCCGAACCTTGACCATCATCAGCTCGCGTTCAATGTGCGCGCCTTCGGTCAGATCGACTAGTTTGACCACCTCGATCAACTTGTTCAGATGCTTGGTGATCTGCTCGACCACCCGATCTTCGCCTTTGGTAACCAGTGTCAGCCGCGACAACGTCTGATCATCGGTTGGGGCCACGTTCAGACTCTCGATGTTGTAGCCGCGCTGGGCGAACAAGCCAACAACCCGGGCCAGTGCACCGGCTTCGTTTTCCATCAGTACTGAAATAATGTGCCGCATGATCAGGTCCTCTCCGTCTTGCTCAAGAACATGTCGGCCATAGAGCCGCCGGGAACCGCCATCGGATAGACGTGCTCATCCGGATCGATCTGAACATCAATGAACACGACTTTATCGGTAATCGCCATGGCTTCGGTCAGTTTGGCTTCCAATTCATCGGGCGATTCAATGCGAATCCCGGCGTGACCATAGGCTTCGGCCAGCGCGACAAAATCGGGCAGCGAATCGACATAGGAGTTCGAGTAGCGGGACTCGTAATTCATGTCCTGCCACTGCCGAACCATGCCGAGATAGCCGTTATTCAGACACAGTACCTTAACCGGCAACTGGTATTGCTTGCAGGTCGCCAGTTCCTGGATGTTCATCTGAATCGACCCTTCACCAGTCACACAGACTACCGCCGCATCGGGGTAGTTCAACTGCACGCCCATCGCCGCCGGCAAGCCAAAGCCCATGGTGCCGAGGCCACCGGAGTTGATCCAGCGATTGGGCTTGTTGTACTTGTAGTACTGGGCCGCAAACATCTGGTGCTGGCCAACATCGGAGCAGATGTAGGCATCGCCGTTGGTGACCTTGCACAACGTTTCGATCACGTGCTGTGGCTTCATTTTTTCAGAATCGTCGCTGCGGTAGCGGCCACCGTGACGCTGGCGCCATTCCTCGATCTGCTCCCACCACAACCCCAGGGCGTCAGTATCGACCTTGAGTTTGGATTGCTCGATCTGCTCCAGCATTTCCTTCAGCACTGGCTTGACGGGCCCGACAATCGGAATGTCCGCCTGAATGATCTTGGAGATGGACGCCGGATCGATATCGATATGAATGATGGTCGCATCCGGGCAGAACTTGGCCGGGTTATTGGTCACCCGGTCGTCAAAACGCGCGCCAATGGCCAGAATCAGGTCGGCATTGTGCATGGTCATGTTGGCTTCATAGGAGCCGTGCATGCCCAGCATGCCGATGAACTGACGATCGGTACCCGGAAAGGCACCCAGCCCCATCAACGTATTAGTGACCGGGTAGTTCAGCTGGTGCGCCAACTGTGTCAGCTCTTTGCTGGCCTTGCCCAGAATCACGCCACCGCCACTGTAGATAATCGGCCGTTTGGCTTGCAACAGGGCATTAACCGCTTTGCGAATCTGACCGCTGTGCCCTTTCTTGACCGGGTTGTAGGAACGCATCTTGATGCGATCCGGGTATTCGTACGGGAACTTCTCGTTGGGCATAGTCATGTCTTTCGGAATGTCGATGACCACCGGGCCCGGTCGGCCGCTCTCGGCGATGTAGAACGCTTTTTTGACAATGGTCGGAATGTCCGCCGGGTCACGTACCGAGATGTTGTGCTTAACGATGGGCCGAGAAAGCCCCATCATGTCGGTTTCCTGGAAGGCATCATCGCCGATCAGGTGACTCATCACCTGGCCGGTAATGACCACCATCGGAATCGAATCCATGTAGGCCGTTGCAATGCCGGTGATGGCATTGGTCGCGCCGGGGCCTGACGTAACCAGCACCACGCCCGCCTTGCCACTGGCACGCGCATAGGCATCGGCCATGTGCGTAGCCGCCTGTTCGTGGCGCACCAGAATGTGTTTTACATCAGATTGGTTGTGAATGGCGTCATAGATGTGCAATACGGCCCCGCCGGGGTACCCGTAAATGAATTCAACGCCCTGGTCTTTTAACGATCGGATCAGCATTTCGCCGCCGGACAGCATTTCCGGCTCATGCGCAGCTTGTGTCATGGTGAGCACCTTCGCTATGACTCAAGAACGCCGCTCTTCCCGAAGTAGGAGCGATCTTCAGCGCGTATTCAAGCAAGGCCGCCGGTAAGCGACTTTGCCAATACAGCCGACCGGTCGAGGGCGAACCTGCGACTCCGACGCCGACACTGCTGCTTGAATCGGGTTTTATTGGAACCGGGGGACGATCAGAAGCCATCCGCGCCGGTTCCGGCAGTGTACCTTGGTTGCTGCACTGACGAAAGTCATCTGACCCAGCTAAATCAGGCCTTTTCTGTCTGCCCCAACGCCGGGCTGCGCTCGGCATAACGCTGACGCAACACCTTGGCGGCCGAGACCATGGCTTCCAGTGCCGGGGTCACTTCCTCCCAATGCCGGGTTTTCAGGCCGCAATCCGGGTTCACCCAGAGTTGCTGTGCCGGAATGACCCTGGCGGCCTGTTCGAGCAGATCGATGATCTGTTCAACACTTGGCGTGTTGGGCGAGTGAATGTCGTACACACCCGGGCCAATGTCATTCGGGTATTCAAACGCCTTGAAGGCTTCCAACAGACGCATGTCGGACCGTGACGTTTCGATGGTAATCACATCCGCATCCATCTGGGCGATGGACCCCAGAATGTCATTGAACTGCGAATAACACATGTGGGTGTGAATCTGGGTGTCGCTGGCGGCTCCGCTGGCCGTCAGGCGAAACGCACCGACCGCCCAGTCGAGGTAGGTCTGCCAGTGACGGCGGCGCAGTGGCAAGCCTTCACGCAGCGCCGCCTCGTCGATCTGAATAATACCGATGCCGGCGGCTTCCAGATCCAGCACTTCATCGCGCAGTGCCAGCGCCAACTGCAAGGCGGTGTCAGAACGCGGCTGGTCATCACGCACGAATGACCAGTTCAGAATGGTCACCGGGCCGGTCAGCATGCCTTTCATCGGCTTGTCGGTTTGGGCAGCAGCGTACTGTGCCCAGCGCACCGTCATGGGGGCCGGGCGCTGCACATCACCGAACAGTACCGGCGGCTTGACGCAGCGTGAACCGTACGATTGCACCCAGCCGAAGCGGGTGAAAGCAAAGCCATCCAGTTGCTCGCCAAAATATTCGACCATGTCGTTACGTTCGGCTTCCCCGTGCACCAGCACATCCAGCCCCAGGGCTTCCTGGGCGCGCACGGTGTCCTGAATCTCGGTTTCAATGCGCTGTTCGTATTCCGCCTGCGACAACTCACCCCGGCGATAATCCCGGCGTGTCTGGCGAATCGACGGGGTTTGCGGAAATGACCCGATGGTTGTGGTTGGAAACAGGGGTAATGGCAGTTTTTCTTGCTGGGCTGCCCGGCGTTTGCCGAACGGTTCGGCACGGGCGGACGTCAACGCCGTGAGTTTAGCCAGCCGGTCGCGCACTTCGGCCACCTTCAAGCGGGACGACTGCCGACGTTGCTGAACCGCATCGGCCGAAGACCGCAAGGCCGTTAATGTCGGTTCATCGGGTGATGGGGCCAGGCCCCGCTTGAGCAACACAACTTCGTCCAGCTTCTGCACCGCAAAACTCAGCCAGCTGTGCAATTCATCGTCCAGTTCCGTCTCCTGCGCCAGATCAACAGGTACGTGCAGCAGCGATGATGACGGTGCTACCCAGAGGCGGTCGCCCAGCTTGGCGTGGGCGATTTTCAGCGTTTGCAACGCCTGATCCAGGTCGGTGCGCCAGATATTGCGACCGCTGACCAGCCCCAACGACAGCACCTTGTGACCCGGCAACCAGTCCACCACCTGAGACACCTCGTGCGGCGCACTGACCGCATCGATGTGAATGCCCGCAACCGGCAGATTGCAGGTGAGGGTGACGTTGTCTTCCAGCGCCCCAAAGTAGGTGGCCAGCAGCAGCTTGACCGGGGCTGATTTCAACCGGTGATAGGCTTGCTCACAGGCCGCTTTCCACGCCTGAGGCAGGTCCAGCACCA
Organism: Saccharospirillum sp.; assembly: GCF_039982735.1. GTDB lineage: Bacteria > Pseudomonadota > Gammaproteobacteria > Pseudomonadales > Natronospirillaceae > Saccharospirillum. The sequence goes on from NZ_JBDWXV010000017.1 coordinate 19,974, forward strand.
GCGCAGGCTCATCAATCTGAATCCAGTCGACACCCTGGTCTGCCAGCCGATTCAGAATCGTCGCGTAGGTATCCAGCAACCCGTCCAGCAGCGTCAGCCGATCAAAATCGTCACCGGCCGGCTTGGCCAGCCAAAGCCAGGTCAGTGGCCCCAAAATAACGGGTTTAACCTTGTGCCCAGCCGCTTGTGCTTCTTCGACCTGATCGAACAGGGCGCTGGTACTGACTGCAAACGCCTGGTCCGCCCGGACTTCCGGTTCCAGATAGTGATAGTTGGTATCGAACCACTTGGTCATGGTGCAGGCGGCGGCTGGCTTGCCGGAAGGCGCCCGGCCACGGGCCATGCGGAAATAGGTGTCGAGATCGACCTGATCGCCTGTGGGGCCAAACCGCTCGGGCACCACACCCAACAACGCTGACGTATCCAGTACCTGGTCGTAAAAGGAGAAATCGCCCACCGTGACGGCATCTAGCCCGGCATCGGCCTGCACTTGCCAGTGGTGATGACGCAGGGTACGACCATCGGCCAGCAAGGCGGCCTGGTCCTGATCGCCCGCCCAGTAGGCTTCGAGTGCGAATTTAAGTTCCCGTTGTGCGCCGATGCGCGGGAATCCCAGCGTGTGTGCGACAGTCATGACAAATCCCTAATTGACAGTTGATTCAATGAAGGCAGAGTGTGACCATGCCGTAATTTCAAGTCCATCTCATAGTTTTCACGAATTTATCAAATAGGATTCATATGTTTCTTGAGCGGCGACATCTGCATAGCCTGAAAACCATCGCCAATTGCGGCAACCTTGCCCGGGCGGCCGAACAACTGCACATCACCCAGTCGGCGCTGTCGCACCAGTTGAAAAGCCTGGAACATCATTTCGATGTCTCCCTGTTCATGCGCCATACCCGGCCCATTCGGCTGACCCCGGCGGGATACAAACTGGTGCAACTGGCGGATCAGGTATTGCCACGCATGGCGGATGTGGAGGAGGAGCTAAGTCGGCTAGCCAGTGGTGAAGCGGGAAGGCTGTTCATCGCCATCGAGTGCCACGCCTGTTACGACTGGCTGATGCCGGTGCTGGAACGGTTCAAAAAAGCCTGGCCACTGGTCGATATCGACATTCGCCTCGGCTTGAGTTTCGACTCGATTACGGCCTTGCGTGAGGGCGAGCTGGACCTGGTGATCTCATCGGACCCGGTAGAAGCCGGCGACCTGGAATTCCGGCCTCTGTTTAACTACGAAGGCCGTTTGGTCATGGCCGAAGACCACCCTCTGGCCCAAAAAACCTGGATAGCCCCGGAAGACCTGAAAACCGAACAACTGATCACCTACCCGGTTTCCCGCGACCGGCTTGACCTGTTTAAACACTTCCTGAGCCCGGCAGGCATTGAGCCCAAATCGATTCGCCAGTCAGAACTGACTGCGGTGATTCTGCTGCTGGTGGCCAGTGGCCGGGGCCTCTCAGCCCTGCCCGACTGGGTGCTGCATTATTCACAGCAACCGACAACTTCTTTGACATCGCGGCCGCTGGGGGAGCAGGGATTGCACGGAACCCTCTTCGCTGCCATCCGCAGCGCCGAGGGTGCAAGCCCCTACCTGAACAGCTTTGTTGAACTGGCCGGGCAATTTGGGCCGGGCTCTTTTAGAAAGGCGGACTGATCGAGCGTTATCGGTAACGCTGCTCCAGCATCTCGAATACAGCCCGCACGCCAAAGGCTTCTCCGCCCACCGGGCGACCCGGCAACGCGCGCTGGTTCCAGGCCATGATGTCGAAATGCACCCAGGGCGTTTGTTCGACAAAACGCTTCAGGTACAAGCCTGCGGTAATCGCGCCCCCAAATGGCGACGGCGCGCAATTGACCAGGTCGGCCACCTCGCTTTTCAGGAAGTCGTCGTAGGGGGTGTGTAACGGCAATTGCCAGACCGGGTCGCTGACTTTCTTGCCCGCTGCATTCAGATCCCGCGCCAGGGCGTCGGCATCGGTAAAGTAACCGGGCAGTTCGGTGCCCAGGGCAACCCGCGCCGCCCCCGTCAGCGTCGCAAAATCGATGATCATATCCGGGGTTTCGGTATCAGCCTCTGCCAGGGCATCGCACAACACCAGCCGACCTTCGGCATCGGTGTTATCAATCTCAACCGTCAGCCCCTTGCGGGTTTTCAGCACATCGCCCGGCCGGAAGGCATTTCCGGACACCGCGTTCTCCACGGCGGGAATCAACACCCGAAGATTCACCGGCAACTGGAGCGCCATGATCATATGCGCCAGTCCAAGCACATGGGCCGCGCCGCCCATGTCTTTTTTCATGTAGCGCATGCCCGCCGCTGGTTTGATATCCAGACCGCCGCTGTCGAAACACACCCCTTTGCCTACCAGGGTTACCCTGGGGTGCCCGGCATCGCCCCAGCGCAGGTCGAGCAACCGGGGCTCATGAACAGACGCTCGACCGACCGCATGAATAGTCGGGTAATTCTCGGTCAGTAACTGCTCACCCACCAGCTCGGTAAACCGCGCACCAAACTGACCAGCCAGCGATTGTGCCGCTTCCGATAAATGCTCGGGCATCATATCGTTCGGCGGTGTATTCACCAGATCGCGCACCAGCGCGACGCCTTGCGCCATCTGCTGCAGACGCGCCACCCGTGGTTCATCATCAATCAGCAATCGGGCTTTCACCGGCTCGCTGCTCTTGTAACGATCGAACCGGTACGTCCCCAGCAACCAGCCGAGCCCGGCCCGGTCGAGAAACTCATCAGAGCCTTTCAGTTGGTAATCGCCCTCCGGCAAGCGCTTGGCCAGATCGCCCAGAATCCAGGGGTCATCGAGTGACGTCACCCCAAGCAACACTTCAGCCAGCGACCCGCCCTCACCCGGCACTAACGCCAGGCCTTTGCCGGAATAACCACTGGCGCGTAGCCAGGCAACCTGTGCTTCCGGCCGGCCCTGCGCCCAGGTTTCGAATTCACGGCTTTCCAGTACGGTGAGAGGTACGCCGGTCGTACCGGCTTGCAATCGATCAGTCAAAATAGGCATAGAAACAATAAACTCTCTGATAGGTCAGAAATAAGGTAGTAGCGGCAGACCGACGACTTTCAAGGCCTGCCGAATAAACGGGTGACAGTACAAGCAGGCACCAAGTGCCATGAGTCGGAAATTCGCTTTCGATAAACCTCGAGTTATCCAAGGATTGCCGGGTGCGCCTACTGAAGGCCGTTAGACCGCATGGATGCGGTCTCCGAGCCCCCAGGGAGGGGTTCACGGCGTGCCTTCAGTAGGCGTGCGCGGCAGTCCGAATGGCAACCCAGAAAAAAGGGCTGGCCGAACAAATTACCCTGCGAATTTCCGACTCATGACACGTTTCGAACTAATGCCACCAGCCTAAGCCGCCTTACGAGCCTGCTTGATCATCTCGTAGGCTTGCTGGATTTCCTGGGTTTTTTCCTTGGCGACACCGGTCATTTCCTCGGGCAGGCCCCGGGCCACCAGCTTGTCCGGGTGGTTTTGGCTCATCAGCCGACGGTAGGCTTTCTTGAGCTCCGCATCGGATGAATCGGATTCAACCCCCAGCACTTTGTAGGCCTGCTCAATGCTTGGCCCACTCTGCCTGGGTGACTGACTCGACTGATGAAACTGAGCCTGAGCCCTGATGCGCTGATTGATCAGCTCGAACTGCCACTTATTGAAACCCAGTGCCTTGCAGATCAACTGAATAACCCGCTGCTCGCTGGCACTGAGGTTGCCGTCGGCGTAGGCCGTCTGCAATTGAATCTCAAGGAATATCTGGCTCAGCGTCTGGCGCCGGCCAATCACTTCACGCAATTCTTCCAGCACCGGCATGATGTCGTATTCGGGTGACTTGCCTTCATTGAAGAGCCGCATGGCTTCCATGCGTTGCGTGGCGTCTAGGCCCATCCGGTCCATCACCATACGGGCCAGTTCTATCTCACGCTCACTGACCCGGCCATCGGCCTTGGCCAGCTTGCCCATGACCCGGAAGGTTGCCTGAAAGAACACGGTTTGCATCACACCGCGCCGGTCGTCACCATGAAAAGGATTACCCGGCTGGCTGCGTGCACGATCGAACGCATTACCCAGTAACAGCCCCAGGGCCAGCCCAATCGGCCCACCGGTGTAAAAACCGATGGCACCGCCGATGATTTTTCCGTACCACTGCACCCTGCTGTTCCTCTGTTGCGCGTAAAGCCCGTGAAAATCCGCGTTTATAGGCGACCCGCTAAAAGCCAGCCTAACGCTAAGGCCAGCGATACTGCGCCCGGCCAACGGCGTTCCAGCTTAACCCGATCCGGGCCGTTTGCACACCGCCACGGTATGCCCCCCAGCCCCTTTCCGGTATTATGCCCGCATCTGACTCTGACCACTGTTCATGGGCGTATGCCGCTACCAAACCGACTTCACAGCGCCCTTTGGGCGACGCTCGCCCTGGGACTGACAGCGACTGGTTCAGGTAACGGCGCCTGGGCCGACAGTACCGCGAGCCCTGACAATCAGGGCATCCTGACCGACTGGCGACCGTACGATCAGTTGCCAGCACGCGAGCGGGCAGGCATCGCACCCTATTGCCCCGGTGGTTTTGTCGACCCGTTGCGCTCCGACCCCAATGTCGACCCCAACTTGCCCGACGAACAAAGCCCGCTGTTTTTCCGGTTCGATGAAAGCCGCCTGCTCACGCCCGACCAAGCCCACCTGGTTGGCAACGTCAACGCGCGTCAGAACAGTTTTCAGTTTCTGGCCGATGAAATTACCTACCAGCGCAGCACCGGCACCGGAGAACTGATGGGGAATGTGCAACTGCGCACCCTGGGCGCCATGGTTGGCGGCAACACCGCCCAGCTCGATCTAGACAAGCGCAGCTCCGATATCAACGACGCCTATTTTGCCCTGCACGATCAAGATTTGCACGGCCAGGCCAACCGCATGTCGCGTCAGGGCGATAGCTTGCTGACCGGCCAGAGCGTCGCCTTTACCCGCTGTATGCCACAAAACCCGGGCTGGCAGATTCGCGCTGCCCGCTTCGAAGTGAACCGGGATACTGGCATCGCCAAAGCCTGGCATGCCCGCTTCCAGATCAAATCGGTCCCGGTGCTCTATGTGCCTTATGTCTCCTTTCCGATCGACGACCGGCGACGCAGTGGTTTTCTGGCCGGCACCTACGGTCTGGCGACTGAAAACCCCGGCTTCAATGAACTCTCCGTACCCTATTACCTGAACCTGGCACCAAACTACGACGACACCTTCACGCTGCACTATTATTCGGATCTGGGTCTGCTCGCGCGCAACGAATTCCGGTTCCTGACGGAAGACCACAACGGCGTGTCCGATCTCGACGTGCAAGTGTCGCAACCCAACGACACCCTGGATGCCAATACCGAGGCTCCGCGCCGCTGGGCGTTCGGACACAGCCAGTCCGGCCAGTTGGGAGACGCCACCGGTTACGATCTTTCCACCCGTTGGGTCAGCGACATACGCTACGACCAGAACTTTAACGACGGCGGCGACATCGTCGAGGACCAGACACTGAACCTGAACCTGCGTCATCGAATCCGCACCGGCACCCTGAGGTTCGGCTCGGCGTTCACCACCCCGGTTCAGGACAGCCCGGAAAACTTCCAGACGGCCAAAGTGACCGCCAGCACCCGCTTCGGTAACGTCACCCCCAGTGTGCTTGCCGAATGGCAGGAACCCAAAGACGACGACGTTACCGCGGCCAGCCACGAACTGAAACGCTTGCCGGAACTGAGCTTGCGCTACAACAGCCTGAGTTTGCCGGGCAATCTGAACCTGGGCGCAACGGGCACCTACAGCCTATTCAGCCGCCAGCTCGACACCGACCGGCTAAACGATTTGAGTGCTTCCCAGATCGACCTGGCAACGGATTCTCAGCGGTTTTACCTGAACACCCGACTCAGCTACCCGCTGGATGTTGAATGGGGTTACCTGCGTCCCGAAATTGAAGGCCTGGCTTTGGCCTATCAGCAATCGAATCCGGTCGACCCGGACTTCAACTTCAAACCGGAAGAGTTCACCGCCACGCCCAATGCGGTTAACTGGCGCGCCACCGTCGATAGCCGCTTAATTGCCGAACGCCCCTACGCTGCTGGCAGCAACGTCTGGGTGCACTCCATCGAACCGCGGTTGCACTACACCTATACCCCCTTTGTCGATCAGGAAGCCCTGCCCGATCTGAACACCAGCCCGGTAGACAACGATTTCGCGCTGTTCACCAAGTCCCGGTTTTCAGGGCTTGACCGCATTGGCGATATGAACCGCCTGAGCGCGGCCCTCGACACCCGATTGCGCGATAAGCAAAGCGGCCGGGAACTGGCGTTTCTAGGGGTCAGCAAAGGCATCAAGCTGAGTCAGGAGCGAGTGGGCGAGAGGACGACCGCCGACGAAAACCCGGATTTCAGCCCGGAATACAGCCCCAACTACCTGGATGCCCGCTGGGCGCCAACCCGACAGGTGAACCTCAATGCCAGCGCCCAGTTCGAACACCAGAGCCTGGACCTGCAAGCCTACAGCCTCGATGTGACCTTTCTTCCCAGCGACCGGCGATTCATTCGCCTGGCGGTCAGTGGCGACCGGCCCGACCCGGACGAATCTCCGGCGGGCTATCAGAGTTTTGGTGCCTCCGGTTACTGGACAGTGCGTGAAAACCTGGCCCTCATTGGGTACGCTAACTGGTCGCGTCCGCTCGACGAAGACGGTAACGTGACCGACGACTACGCCTACACCGATCTGGTGTACGGCATCGACTACGACAGCTGCTGCTGGAACCTGCGCCTGGTCGGCTACAACAGCGTGCCGGATGAAGATGAAGACACCATCGGCACCGGTCTGTTTGCCAGCAGGGCTGAACAGGGTGTTAAATTTGAAGTCACCCTCAAAGGCCTGGGCGGCAGCACCGGTAATGTTGAAAGTTTACTGGATGAAAAAGTGCCCGGTTACCGGGGCCGCCTGTACAATTACCGATGACCGAACCATCGACGCTCGCTGACGCTGGCGGGCGACGTTGCCACACTATTTAGTTACTGGGAGTTTTTGCCGTGTTTCACCTGTTTAACCGCCTGGGTGCCTGCGCCCTGGTCATCGCCGGGTTTAGCATGCCCGCGCAATCGGAAGAGCTGCTCGACCGCATTATTGCCGTGGCCAACGAAGACGTGGTGACCGCCAATGAACTGGTGCAGCGTACCCAATCGGTGCGGGACCAGTACGCCAGCAACCCCGGCGTGCTCCCCCCGCAGAATGAACTGCGCCGGCAAATACTCGACGCCCTGATACTCGAACGGCTGCAACTGCAACTGGCCGACTCCATCAACCTGCGCATAACCGACTCACAAGTAAACGAGGCCGTGAACCGCCTGGCCCGGCAGCGCAATATGTCATTGGAACAGTTCATTGCCGCTCTGCAACGCAACGGTCAGGACTTTCCAACCGTGCGTGAACAGGTGCGTCAGGAGCTGACCATTGGTGAGGTACGCCGCCAGTATGTCGGCCGCACCGTTCGGGTCACAGAAGGTGAGGTCGAGCGTTACCTGAATACACTGGCAGGCCAATCGATGGCCGAAGCCCAGTTTGAACTGGCTTATCGTCGTTTCACCCCGGAAGAAGCCGACGCCGCACGCACACTGCGCGACGAACTGAACCAGGGCCAGCGCCTGAACGACGACCCGGAAGCCCGCAACCTGGGGCTGCGCAAGGTCGATGAACTGCCCAGCGTGTTTCGCACCGTTGTTCCGGTTATGGAGCTGGATGAAGCCGTACTGGTTGAACGCGACGATGCCCTGCACCTGGCGCAACTGATCAGTAAAAACGAACGCCGCGCCGTTCAGGTGGAACAGTACCGGGTTCGCCATATTCTGATTCGGCCCAACGTGGTGCTGAACGAAGAGCAGGCTCAAACCCTGCTGACCGATTTGCGCGAACGCATTCAAGATGGAGAAGACATGGCCAGCCTGGCCAACCAGTTCACCGACGACCTGGGCAGCAAGGGCGACGGCGGTGACCTCGGCTGGCGCCAGGCCGAAGATTTTGTGCGCGCTTTTGCCAGCCAGGTACGCTCAATGCCAATTGGCGACGTCAGCCCCGTGTTTCAATCCGAATTCGGGTTTCACATTCTGCGGGTTGAAGACCAGCGCACCCAGGACATCGGCCTCGATGTTCTGCGCCAGCAAGTCCGTGAAACCCTGTCCGAGCGCAAGTACCAGGAAGCCCTGGAGCGCTGGCTGGTAGAGCTGAGAGCCCAGAGTTTTGTCGAGGTTCGGCTTTGACATTGCCCCTGGCCATTACACCCGGTGAACCGGCTGGCATCGGCCCCGACCTGGTGCTGAAGCAGGCCCTGAACCGTCACGACGGCCCCTGGTTTGCCATTGCAGACCCCGGGTTGCTGGCATCACGCGCCACCCTGCTGGGGCTCGACATTACCCTGCAGGAAATTCACTCGCCCGATGAGCTAACCAGCCACACGCCCGGCACCCTTCCGGTGCTGCCGGTTCGGCTGCGGGCCCCGTGTGAACCTGGCGTGCTCAACCCGGCCAATGCGGCCTATGTGCTGGAAACCCTCGATGTCGCCATTGACCTCGCCCTGGCCAACCGGGTCGCTCTGGTTACCGGCCCGGTGCACAAGGGTGTGATCAACGAGGCCGGCATTCCCTTCACCGGCCATACCGAATACCTCGAAACCAAAGCCGGGGTCGAACAGGTGGTGATGATGCTGGCGACCGCAGGCTTGCGCGTTGCCCTGGTGACCACTCACCTGCCATTGAGCGCCGTGCCCGGGGCCATTACTGCCGATAAAATCAAACGCGTCACCGCCGTCTTGCACGCTGCCCTGATTCAGGATTTTGGCTGCCCGACACCGCATATTCTGGTCACCGGCCTGAACCCCCATGCCGGCGAAGGCGGCCACCTGGGCCGGGAAGAAATCGAGATTATTGAACCAGCACTGGATGAATTGCGCACGCTGGGCTGGAGCCTGGAAGGCCCGCTACCGGCCGATACGCTGTTCCAGCCACACTACCTCGACCGCGCCGACGCCGTGCTTGCCATGTACCACGATCAGGGCCTGCCGGTCTTGAAATACAAGGGGTTCGGCGCCGCCGTCAACATCACTCTCGGCCTGCCGTTTATTCGCACCTCGGTCGACCATGGCACCGCGCTCGACCTGGCCGGCACCGGCCGCGCCAGCGATGGCTCCCTTGCCGTCGCCCTCACCACCGCCTTCACCATGGCCAACCACCGGAGCCAGCACACGCATGCATAAAGCACGCAAACGATTTGGACAGAACTTCCTGCACGACGCCGGCATCATCGACCGCATCGTCAAAAGCATTGCGCCCAAACCCGGCCAGCACGTTATCGAGATCGGCCCCGGTCATGGTGCCCTAACCGAACCCCTGCTCGACGCCACCGGTGGCGAGCTGGATGTAGTGGAACTCGACCGCGACCTGATCCCGATTCTGCGCACCAAATTCTTCCGGGCTGAAAAACTGCGTATCCACGAAGCCGACGCCCTCAGTTTTGATTTTGGCAGCCTGGCAACAGACGAACGCCCGATGCGTCTGGTCGGTAACCTGCCGTACAACATCTCGACACCGCTGATGTTTCATCTGCTCAACTACGCCGATAGAATCCACGACATGCATTTCATGCTGCAAAAAGAAGTGGTGCAACGGTTGTGCGCCGCGCCCGGCGACAACGCCTATGGCCGCCTGGGCATCATGATGCAGTACCACTGCGAAGCGCGGTATCTGTTCACCGTACCGCCGGGCGCTTTTACTCCGGCACCCAAGGTCGAATCGGCCATCGTTCGCCTGAACCCGCGAAAGACACTGCCGTTTGTGGCCAAAGACCCGAAAAAATTCGAAATCGTTGTGCGTACGGCCTTCGGCCAGCGCCGCAAAACCCTGCGCAACAACCTGAAAACCCTGATCAGCGATGCACAGCTCGAAGCCATCGGTATCAACCCGGGCGCACGCGCTGAAACCCTGGGCATCGAACAGTTTGTTAACATTGCCAATGCACTGAGTGACGCGGAGGGTTCATGACGCTGTACGCCGTTGGCGACCTGCAAGGCTCCCGCGAACCGCTCGAACTGCTGCTCGAGGCTGTTAAATTCGACCCGTCAGCAGACCAGCTTTGGCTCGCGGGAGACCTGGTCAACCGGGGTAAAGACTCACTCGGCTGCCTGCGCCTGGTCAAAGGGCTCGGCGCTGCGGCCCAAACCGTACTTGGCAACCACGACCTGCATCTGCTGGCACTCGCCCATAGCGACAAACCGCGCAAAAGCAACCCGGACCTCGATGCCATTCTCAACGCCGAAAACGCCGACACGCTGCTTGGCTGGCTGCGCCAACAACCCCTGTTGCTGCAAGACACGACGCGCAAACTGCTGATGACCCACGCTGGCATTCCGCCAAACTGGAGCGATCAGCAAGCCATCGACCGCGCTCGCGAACTGGAAACCGTGCTGGCCGATGACAACCAGTTCAACACCTTCATTCAGGGCATGTACGGCAATGAGCCCAATGTCTGGAGCGACGATCTGACCGGTCTGGACCGCTGGCGCTACATCACCAACGCCTACACCAGAATGCGCTTCTGCGGCCCGGGCGGCGAACTGGAATTCGACAACAAAGAAGGCGCAGACACCCCACCCAAAGGCATGAAACCCTGGTTCGAATGGCCCGCCCAACGCCAGCACACCTTATTGTTCGGCCACTGGGCCGCGCTGATGGGCAAAACCGGCAACGACGACATCATTGCCCTCGATACCGGCTACGTTTGGGATAACTATTTGACCCTGATGAACATGGACAGCGGCGAACGCTGGCAATGCGATACCACCGGCATCGTGTTCAGAAACGAGGGCTAAACGCCCTCACAACGATGTAACCAATTCCCACAATCTTCGTGCAATCCATCACATAAACACGCACCGCCACCCCCACACCATTGGTCTTGACCAAACACCCCGGTAAGCTCCCCGCTTTCTGTTTTGTCGAAACGATTCCAAGCAGCACGCTGTCGCACGGAAGCCTAAAAGGACACAAGGACACATGAGCGACGAATTCAGCTACGACCCCTGGGGTGACAACACCGCCGGGGCATCCAATAACGCCTGGCAACATTCAACCGATCCGCTGGATGAAGCCTCTGCATCCGGTACATCCTCCGAACCGGCTCGCCCCCGAGGCAACCGCCAGGCTGTCGCCGACCTTTCCCCGGCCATTCGCAACCAGTTGAACCCGCACTGGTCCGCCTGGACTCTGCTCAGCCCCGAAGAAGCCCGTTACTTAACGGCCAATGAGCGCACCCGCTTCTTTACGCTCAACCGGCGCGGCCGCTGGGAAGCAACCCGGGGCCGCGTTGCCGGCACAACCGAGCGCTGGGTCTGCCTGGAAAAAGTACCGTCCAACCTTAACCGAACCGCCCGCTCCGGCAGCGGCTCAACCGCCGCGCCCGCGGGCGACCGACTTACCGCAAACCAGGAAGAAGCCGAGGCGATTCAAACCTACCAGCCCGAAGGCACCCGCACCGATCACGACCTGCACCTGAGCTACCTCGACGACCAGGGCGAACCGGTGCCCGACATCCAATACACCGTCACCCTGCAGAACCAGGAACACCGTGGCCGCTTGAATGAACAGGGTGAAGCCACGCTATACAACCTGCCTGCGGGCGAAGCCACCATTCTGTACCAGGCCGACCATTCCCGGCTGCCGCAACTGCGCAGTGAACTGGCCACCCTGCTCGACAACATCATCAATGAGCGCTCCGACCGCAAACAGATCATGGATGACCTGCTGGCCGAGAGTAATTACCTCGAACAGGGGCTGATCCTCACCGGCGCGTTCATGGTTTCCCTGTGGGACAGCACCAAAGACCTGGCCAGCACCACCGTCGATATCGTCACCGGCACCGCCGACACCCTGGCCAGCGCCAGTAGCGCGCTGTATGAAAAACTGGCCGATGGCTATTCACTGGAAGAACTCGAAGACGACTTCGCCTATGTAGTCGCCGAAGCTGGACACGCCTTGGATCAGGCCCAGAAGGCCTACACCGTACTCACATGGCTGGCTACCGATGAGGAGACCTGGGACCTACTGGTCAGCTTCCCCAAGCGCTTTTTCGAGTCGATGAGCACGGTCGAAAAAGTCGAGGCCCTGGGCGCCCTCGCCTTCGATATCCTGTTCGCCATCGCGCTCGCCGTTGCTACTGCACTTTCGGCCGGCGCTGCTGCCGCCGTGGCCGGCTCGGCCGCTGCGATCAAATACTCCCGGTATTTCACTGACTGCATTGGCACACTGCGCCGCATCTATCACGTCTTGCCGACGGGTATTATTGAACGACGCTATGACCAGGTTCGCCTGCAAAGCCCGGAACAGTACCACACCGGCCAGTCCAGCATTCCGACCGCAACACTGGCCCGCCCCAACGAAACAGAGACCCACTCGCAAAGCACCACCGATACCGACGAATCCACTCTGTGTGAAGCCAACAGCACCACCTGTGGCGACCCGATCAACATGCTCACCGGGGAAGAACTGTTTTCCCAGGTCGATTTCGAACTCGGCGGCCCACTGCCCCTGGTGTGGAAACGCCTCTACCGCAGCACCGCCAGCGCTCGCAAGGGAGACCTCGGTTTCGGCTGGAGCCACCCATTCGACCAGAGCCTGACGTTAAAAGACGGCGACCTGGTACACCGGGATGCCGAAGGCGCGTCCATCCGCTTTCCACTGCCTGAAGACCGCCAACGCTGGCGCAACCAGAACGGTACAGTCATCAGTCGCTTTGGCGACGCCCTCAGCCTGCGTCTGGCAGGCGTGGTTCACCACTTCGAGCCCGACCCTCAGCAACCGGACCGGTGGCGGCTAAACCAATTGACCACGGCAGACCGAACCCACCGCTGGGCGTTGCAACACGACGATACCGACACCGGCAGGGGCCGTCTGATTCGTGCCACCGCCAGCTGGGGTGCCCGGCTACACTTCCACACCGGTCGGCACGGCTGGCACCGCATTACCGGTCGAGCGCACGAACATGTCCCCGAGCGCACCCTGGCTCACTACCGACTGGACCAGACCGGCGACCTTATTGCCGCCCGGAACCACAGTGGCCAGGTGGAACACTACCGCTACCACCACCATCTGTTTCAGCTAAGACGCACCGCCACCGGCCTGACCTTCCGTTTCGAATGGGATGGCACCGGCCCCACCGCCCGCTGCACCCGGCAATACGCCGACAGCGGCGACTACGACTACCGCTTTGAATGGCAACCCGAGCAGCGCACCAGTACCTCCACCGACGGCAGGGGCTATACCGAGACTTTCGTATTCGATGCCGAAGGCCACCTGACGCAACGCACCCGGCCCGATGGCAGCGTTGAGCGCTGGCAATACAACAGCCGAAGCCAACTGCAAGCCCACACCGATCCGCTCGGCAACGCCACCCGCTTCGAGTACGACGCCCGCGACCGCCTGGTAAAACGCACCGACGCCCTCGGCCATGAAGTGCACCTGCACTACTGGAGCAACAGCCAACAACCGAGCCAGATCATCGACCCGCTCGGGCGGAGTACCCAATACGACTACAACAGCGAAGGTCAGCTAACCGCCCTGCGCCACCCAGGCGGCACCGAAGAACGCTGGGCTTACGCGGGCGACCACCTGATCGCCCACCGCGACACACAAGGCAGAGAAAACCGGTACCTCTGGAACGAACGCAGCGGCCAACTCGCCCGCCACCTGTGCCTGGTGACCGACGCTCGTGAAGGCGCAACAACACCCTCGCTTCCCGACGATTGGAACCGGCTGCCCGAGGAACGCGCCGCCAATCTACTGGCCGACCCACGCATCACCGCCATAGCTGACACCCGGTTCGACTATGACGACCAGGGCCGAATGCATACCCATACCAACCAAAACGGTCAGCAACAACACTTTCAGTACGACGACAACGGCCGACTGATCACCCAACTGAACGAACACAACCAGGCCTGGCGCTACGACTACGACACCGCCGGGCGCCTAATCGGCCAAACCGACCCCGGTGGCCGCACCACCCAACTGCGCTACGGCCCCTTCGCCCAGCCTGAAGCCAAAATCCTGCCCAACGGTCAGGAGATCCGCTACCAATACGACACCGAACGCAACCTCACCGCCGTCATTAACGGCAACGGCCAGGCACACCGTTTCGAATACGACGGCTGCGAACGCCTGACCCGGGAGATCGGCGTCGACGGCCGCACCACCGACTACCGCTACAACGACGCTGGGCAACTCATCGGCCTCAGCGAAGGCCCGATCACAGCCACCTTCGAACGCAACGCCCTCGGCCAACTGATGCGTGAACACTACCAACACGCCGACCGGCCCGACGCCCCTACATGGACCGAATACCACTACAGCGCCACAGGGCAGCTGATAAAGGCCCGCAACGAACACGCCGACCACCAGTTTGAATACGATGCGGCCGGCCGCCTAACACTCGACCACATCGGGCAGAACTTCCCCGCCTGGATGAACCAGGTACGCACCTACAGCCACCGTCAGCAACTTTATTACAACGCTCAAGGGCAATTGAGCAACGTGCATCACAGCGCCACCGTCGCTAAACTCAGTGGTCAGAAATGGCCCACCCTGCACGACGACTTCACCCAACCCGGCTGGCAGCAAAGCTACAACTGGCACCTCGATGGCACCCTAAAACGCATCGGCGTCTGCCTGCCCGACCAACCACAACGCTGGGGCGAACCCGACACCCCCTTGCTGGAACAACGCCTCAACACCCTGGGCCAGGTCACCGAGCGCCACCAGGGCGCGCACCAACTGCTGTGGGACTACGACCCCGAACAACGCCTCAGCCGCTACCGCCGCATAAAAGCGACCGACGCAGACCGGCCCACTCAAGACCCAACCGAGGCACTGCACAACCCAACGCCAACCGCGCTGCAAGACCGCCACTACGGCTTCGACGAACACGGCCGCATCAACCAGATCGACGACCAACACCGGGGCCAGCGCCGTTTCGCCTACGACCCCATCGATCAACTCACCCAGGTTGAAGAACAGCTCCTGGGCAGCAACACCCGAACCGTTCACAAAGAACAGACAGACCCGGCCGGCAACCGCCTACCGGAAGGCCTGGACACCCTGCTCGACAATCGCCTCCCGTTCCACGGCGACCGGCATTTTGACTACGACGAACACGGCAACCTGGTCCGCATTCAACGCGGCACCAATAAAAAGCTCGAACAACGGCTCAGTTACAACGCCAAACACCAACTGATCTGCATAGAAGACTACAAAAACAGCGACCTGCAACAACGCCTAAGCTTCCGCTACGACGCACTTGGCCGAAGAATCGACAAGGCCGTCCAGGGCTGGGTCACCTCCGAGCCGGAACACCCTACAAACCCCTACAGCCGCCACCTACCGGAGAAAAAACCGGAGCACGCCGAATTCAAACTACGCTACCGCGAAGCCTACGTCTGGCAGGGTCAAACCCTAATCCAGGTACGCCACATCGGCACCGACTTCAAACCGAAGAACAACCGGGTGTACTTTTACGAACCGGGTACCCATGTACCGGTGGCACTTTGGGACGAGAACTTGGGGCTTCATGATGTGGACTGCGATCATGCGGGTACGCCCAAGGCTTTGTACTGCCGCGAGACCGGAGAAGAGGTGTGGAGTAGTGATCACGAGATTTATGGAAAGACTAGAGACGCCGAGATCGCACTCGCCCACCCGGTGACTGGCTTGCCGTTCGATCCTGGGTTGCGTCAGCAGGGGCAATATGAAGATGTAGAGTCGGGGCTTTATCAAAACTGCTACCGGTTCTATGATCCCAATGTGGGGCGATACATCAGCCAGGACCCGATAGGGTTGATGGGTGGGCTTAATGCTTACCGTTATTGCCCAAATCCGGTGGGTTATGTAGATCCATTAGGGCTAAGCAGCAAAGAATGCATCCTTCCTGACAAGCATTTAGATAGCCGTCATGATGCATTTAGAGAGGCGAAACGAGACTTGGGTATTCCAATGGTACAAGATCCAATAGACGTTGCTCATGTCGATATGACGGATATGAACGGCAATAAAATATTTGAAAATGACTTCCTTCCGTTAAAAACACGGGAATATCATTACCAACTTAGTGATGGATCAAGGGTTGTGATACAAGAACATTCTGCAGGCCACTCCCAGTTTACCGGTTCTGCAACCCAACCTCATTTCAACGTCCGGCCATATGATCCTCATACCGGAAATGCGGAAAGAACAGGGAAAGTGCCTGGAACTTCTGGTCATTACACTTTTCCAATATGATATAAGGCCACAACATGAATATACTGAAGTTATTGAGTAATCCTAAGATGTTGGAAATGACAACTGGCGGTGAGCTTTCGACTGAGAATATAGAGCTTTCGTCGATACTCCTTTCTGATGGACCAACAGTTAGTTTAAAATTCAACCACCTTTCCCTACCCAAGCATTACCCTGAGAAATGGAAGAAAAAAGGCTGTAACGCTACCACCTTTACCATTAGCCAATCGGTCGAATTGGATATAAAAATTCTAAAATGGAAACCAAGGATGATTTGCAGCTTGAGACTGGAGAACTCAGATGAAGGTATATTGCTGAGCGTTTACGAGAAAGATGACCAAGTAATGTCCTGCATATCTCGGTTACTTACACTTGAACGCATCGAAGGGTATACCGATGAGCGAATACAATGAGCTCGATAATTGACTGTAATCATGCAGGAGCCTCTAAACGCGGCATAACCGGGAGACTGTCAAAAGATGCCTCAAGTAGCGATTATAAGACCCTACTTCTAACTTAGAAACGTAGAGACAATACATACCCAAGCGGTGACTGGCCAATCATTTCAACTAAACTTCTGGATGCAAGGAAAATGCGTCTCGAATTGATAATTTAACTGAAAAAACCAAAGGGAACCCAAATGAACAGAAACATCCTCATCACTTTCAACGCTTTATTTTGTGCACTATCGCTATGACTACTGACGGTTAGAGTAATTCTGCCCTTCATCAACGCTGCTCAAGCTATTGGCTTCTCAGACGCCCTCAACCTACTTGGCGCAAGATCCGCCATATTCTTTATCGCTCCCTGCCTGCTCGGATGGTTGCTCATCAACATGCTGCATCGCCGCTGGTCCATGGTGCTATATGTCGGCAGCTATGCTTTGTTGGTTTTTTCTGCGTTACTGCTTGCAGTTGGTGTTATCTCATTCATCCAGGGCCAGGAAAGTGGCCTTGCCCCCATATTAACTTTGGTAGTAGCAGCGTTGCTCTCGGCAACAGCCTGGTTCAATGGCCGAATGCTTAAGGCATTTAAAGTGGCCATATAGCTGGTCTTTATAAGACGGAGACCAAAATCCTGGGCTTTCGTCTTTAATGACCCAGCCTTGCCCACAAACCAGAAAAGGAATTTAAATTGCTTACCAAAATTAAAAATTTTACAGCCTTGCTGTTATTGAGCACTGCTGGGTTTGCGCCTATATCCTGGGCTGCTTCCAACCAGCAGGAATTTCGCACCGAAGCGCCTTTGCCACAAGTCGCCACGCCCACTGACCCAGGAACCGCACCGGATCGATACATCCAGCTTGATGTATCCAACTATTCCGCCTGGGAGTTGGATGAACTTGCCAATCAAGCTTACCGGGACGGAGATTATGACCAGGCCGTGCAGTATCAATACTGGGCTATACAAAATGGTGACGACAGTTACTATGACCTGGCTTGTGACTACGCGCTGGCAGGTAATGTAGAAGCAGCCATCCACTGGCTCTATATCGATGTTCAAAAAGGGACCGTCGACGTAAACTGGACCGATACCGACCCTGATCTTGCTAATGTTAGAAACCACGATGACTGGCCTGCCTTAAGAGAATACCTCGTGGCAATGGAGCAGTACTGGGCAGAATCCGGGAACCGTGCGTATAAAGCCATTGTTCCAGAAAGCTACCAAGCCCAAACCCTCATACCCCTAATTGTGGCATTACATGGCAAGGGTGATTCGCCCCTTGAATTTATTCACGATGGATATCAACGCCTGGCAGACGACCTGAACATTGCGATAGTCAGTATTAGCGGCCCTATTCCTTATGGACAAAATGCTTATAAGTGGAGTACGGACCCGCATGAAAATGATGCTTACCTTCAGGATTTTTTGCCAGAGATTTTGAGGCGTGAAGACATCGCAGCATCAAAAATGGCCCTTTTAGGGTTTTCTCAGGGAGCCCAGGTGTCACTCCAGACAATCGCCTTCCATCCCGATCAGTGGCAAGGGGCGCTCGCCATGTCGCCTGGGTTGTATCCTGTACAGGATGTTATTTTCTCAGGCACCACCGTACCCGACCTCAGCCAAGTCAACATTATTGTCACCAATGGTGCTGAAGAAAATGAGTATTACTTAAACTTGGCCGGACAGAACATTAACATCCTAAAATTTGGAGACGCTAACATTCAACATCTCGTTTACCCCAACTAAGGGCATCAGTTTCCATCGGATTACTATGAAAACATCGCAAACTGGGTGAATACCATTCTGTCTTCGGGGACTTAGCCCTGGTGATCAGATCGGTATAGCAGCCAACATCACTGTAGAATTTCAACGGTCACTCACCAGAACACAGACTATCCCGCCAAACTGGTAAGTGACCAACCCCTCCAAATGTGGCATCTTGCCGCATGCCAGCAACAGCATTGAACCCAATAGACCGATGAACCATGCCTTGAACAGGCGCGTAGACCAATGTTCGCGCCTGAACCATCACCTTTCCGGAATAGCTTATGACCACCTCTAACGCCCCGGCCGGTTACCTTTCCGGGCCAGTCTCAACCCACATTCATCGCATGACGGTCTCCGGCGGGCTCGGCTTGCTGGCGTTGTTCGCTGTGGATTTTGTCGACCTGTTCTTTATTTCCCTGCTCGGCGAGCGTGAGCTGGCCGCTGCCGTGGGGTTTGCGGCGTCTATCCTGTTCTTCTGCCAATCGCTGAGTATTGGCCTGACCATCGCAGTAAGCGCTACCGTCTCACGGGCTTTAGGAGCCAACCAAGTCGACCGTGCGCGTGAACTGATCGCCAGTAGCTTCGTTTTGATCCTCATCATTACCACCCTGGTCGCCGGCTCTGTCTGGCTGTGGCGAGAGTCGATACTAGCGTTATTGGGTGCCCAGGGTTATACGCTGGACCAGGCCTCCAACTACCTTGCCATCATTCTTCCTACCTTTGTGCCGGTCTCCATTGGCATGGCGGCTGGCGGCGTTATGCGAGCCAAAGGCGATGCCAGGGGTGCGCTCTGGGTCACGCTGAGCGGCGCCATCGTTAATGCCATTCTCGACCCGATACTGATTTTCGGTCTGAACCTCGATCTGACCGGAGCGGCCATTGCTAGCGCCGCCGCCCGGCTAACCATTTTCGGCTACGGCCTGTTCAAACTGCATCAGTACCGAATGCTATCCTGGCCCGGCGCGAACGCGGTACCGCGAAACTTCCCCACCATCAGCAGCATTGCCGTACCTTCCGTACTCACCAACCTGGCGACACCCATCGGCCTGGCGTTTGTAACAGCTGCCATGGCCCAGTTCGGCGATGCGGCTGTGGCAGGCTTTGCCATCATCACCCGCTTGCAGCAAGTAGCCTTTGTTGCGTTGTTTGCGTTATCTGGCGTGGTGGGGCCCATTGCAGGGCAGAACTGGGGTGCTGGCGCTTACGATAGAGTTAGCGATGTGCTCACTGAATCCGTCCGCTTTGTATTGCGCTACTGCCTCGTGGTCTGCCTTGCTCTGGCGGCACTAACACAGCCGATTATCTGGTTGTTCCAGGCTTCAAGTCAGGCCGCAGAACTGATTCGCTGGTTTACGCTGGGGTTGAGTGCGGTGTTCGTCTTCAACGGCATCACCTTTGTAACCAACGCCCTGTTCAACAACCTGGGCGCGCCCAAAACCTCAACTTTATTTAACGTACTCAAGGCCACAGTGTTTACCATTCCCTTTGTGTGGCTGGGCGCTCGCTGGTTCGGTGCGCCTGGCGTGCTGATTGGCCAGGGAGTAGGCAGTGCGATGATTGGGCTGGCGGGTTTGTATTGGTGTCGCCGCTGGGTAGACCGATTGCGTCAGGAATGATCGGTTGCTGATGTCGCATGAAGCAAGTTACAAAGGGCCATCGACGGTGCCACCACAGTTGACTGGCTCCCAATTGACATCGGTTGCATCTAATTAATGCGCTGTCGACACGTCAACTCCCTGGACATTTCATAAAAGTGCTCGTCCTGGTTATCGATCTGGTACCCAAGCTTCTGGTAAAACACAAATGCGCCTTTGTTTTCTCTGAATGTCGACAAGGTTATCTTACGCCCACTTCCCTCGGCCAGGCCCTCCAGTTCTCTCATTACCAGACTGCCTAGCCCCGAACCCCGGTGAGCCCTATACAGCAACAGCAATGACAAATGCAGCGATTGATCCTTATTTAGGAAACTCACCAAGCCGATGCGCGACGAATTAACATGCGTTATCCATAGCAAGCTATCAATAGGGTATGACGACCAGAACCGTTGCTGCTGAAATGCTTCATTCCACCCAAACGCCTGGTCAATAAACTCGTACAGACTTTCCCTATAAAGCTGATAAGCCTCATCAAGCTCACCCGGAGTAAGGGTAACCAGGTGTATCTCGTTATGCGGTTTCAAACCAGACTCCCATTGGCCTTCGCTCTTGCTGAATAATCCTTTGATGTTCAGTTTGAACGTTGATCAGGAATTAGCAAGACTGGAGGCGCAATTGTGCTTGGATTGAGGTTGGAAGGTTATCGGTTTGGCGGGCTTTGTAGCTGTGGGCAACTCACTGGATTCTGTGCTTCCTGTCGCCCAGGACCCCCTTCTGGCTTCGGTGGTGGGGTTAGCGGGGTGATGGCGGGGTGTGTAAAGGTGGTTTCTGTTGCTTTTAACGGCTGCGCCGCCCCCTCTCTCTATCTCTCTCCCCCGGAGGTGGAGAGAGAACTGGGTTTGTGGGGCTGCGCCGCTGACTTACTATCACTATCTCTCGTTAGCCGCTTTCACCACGCCATGACCAGATCATCCATCTGCAAGTTCAACCGCTCTGTACCGATTGAAAGCTCGGCAATCGCGAAGTGCGGCTGTACTTGTTTCACTTCAGCCACCAGGCGAGTGTCGCTCAGTTGCCAGAAGCTGTCGCCCTGGCGGTCGAAGTTTTGGCTGGTGCGGTACACGCTCAGGAAATCACCGGGGCGCAAGCCGCTGGAAGCACCTGTGTCCACAAAAATGCGGGTGCCGTTTACCTGGGTAATGGTGGCCATGAAAGGCTGGCATTGAATGGTTTGTTGGATGTCGCTCATCGCCTGGTCGAGCAGGGTTCTTACGTGTTGGCCATAGTCAGTGGTGAAGAATTTGCCGGTAGCAAAGCCAACTCGGGCGTTACGGGCTTCGTTCCAGTCACCATGGGTGCTGTAGCGGCTCTGGAAAACCAGAGCGCCTGAGTGGCCATCGTGTACGAAGAGATCAAACACGAAGTGGCGGGTGCGAGGCGCTTTTTCGATGCCCACTCTGGCCAGCAGGCCATCCCAGCTGCGCTCGCGCGGGGCATCGGGGTTTTCCATGGCCAGGTCACGAATCACGCCGGAGATGACAAATTGCACACCCAGACTCTGGGCCGCATCGACGGCGCTGGTGAGCGTCATACGCGGGGAAAGTTGAGTTGGCGCAGTGCGGGTATTCGGATATAGGGTCATGGTATTGGCGTTCAGGGCGCGCATGCCGGCTACGCCGTTCAGGCCGTTGACCAGGTAGGCTGGCAAACCCCGATCTACTGAACCCAGGTGGCCCATGGACGCTTGCTGTGGGTGCTCCATGGCGAAGCCGGTAACGGCGACCGACTTGCGGTAATGGTTGGCCATAACATTGGCGCACACTTGGTCGGGCGAAACCCGGGCGGTAATGGCCACGGTATAAAGGTTACCCTCACGGCCTTCACTCATGATCTGAATGTCACGCACCTGGGCGGCGCTGTTTACGCGCAAGTAGTCGACGGTCAGGTTGCCGTCTTCCATAACCTGGGTGCTATGCACCTGGGCACTGACCTGCATGGAGGCGCTTTCGATGGCTTTGCGCAATGCCCGAATACGGGCACTGTTGATGTCGTCGTACTCGACCTCGGCCTGGCCTTCGGCATCAACCAGCACCACATTGCCGGCAGGCATTTGCTCTGCCGATGCGGCCCCGATCACCAGGGCGAACACCAGAATAAAACCGATGAAACCTTGCATCTCTATGCTCCTTCGCGACGGTTCATCCGCTTCCCGGAGGGTACGGTTCATCGCGATGTGTTATTCGATGTGTGACTCAACCGATTACCTTACTCAATGAAGTACAAGCCAGAACCGGTAGTATCGATACCCTGTTGGCGAAGCTGGGAGCGCGTCATCGAATCGATGTCGTACACCACATCGGACGCACAGCGGCTGTTTTGCCGGCCGGCGGGCTGGTTGGCCAGACAGTTGCGGAAGCCTTCATCGATGACCATTTCAACCATGGTCTCGTAGCTGCCATCAGCCATCATGTCCTGGTACACCACCTTGGCGCCCAGTATGTGGGTGTCGACAAACGCTTTGAACCGGTCGTTCTCAACCACCAGGTTTTCGACGGTCGAACTACCGACAATCTGCGTGCCATAAACCCGCTCGGCGAGCGTGCGGTATGCGTCAAGCTTGGAAGCGCGCATGGCGATCAGTCGTTTCTGAACCTCCGAGAGCCCCTGTGAATTGGGGTTAATGGCACCGTAACCGGTCGAGCGCAGTACCATGGGTTCCATGGGCGGGAGCTTTTCATTAATGGCCCGAACCTCGGCCACAATGGCCTCAACTTCATCGTCATCGTTACCGAAGGGCCACATCGAGCAGCCGCTTAACACCAGCGCTGCGCCCAGTACCACCACACCGGAACGCAATTTGGACAGGGTTTTCATAGAAGGTCTCCGCCTACCGATACAACACATGGGATTTCCTGTTTTATCGGCATGAATCGGCAGGACATTAGCCCTAACTGAGCGACACGGGTTCTGACAATAATCACTGCCAATATTCTGCCATTCCGATCACCCGGTCAGGTTTCTGACAGCGTAATACGTCAAAGAAACGATCAAAAAAGCATCAAATCGGCCTTTTTTATGTGAATTACTTCACAGTAAGTTCGGTTTAACCCAGAATTTTTCCCCACAAGGCCCGCCACTCTTTACTGTGCGTCGCCGAACCACCAAGAGCAGACACCCTCGAGGGCAGAACGTGAACCGGACACTGACTATCACTTGCGCCACGTTGATTGGCAGTCTTGGCGGCCCATTGGCCGGCACCGCGCTGGCAGGCAATTACAACTACCTGACCAGCAGCACCGCCGTGTCAGTCGGCCCGATCAGCAACCCCCAGATCGCCACATCCGGGCGTTTCAATCCGTCCGCCAGCCAAATCAGTACCAACCGGGCCCGGTTTCCGGTACTGGACTTCACGCTGAATCTGCAGCAGCGAGGCCTGGGCGAATTCAATACGGTGTTTGACAACATGGATGCGCAGATCAACCAGATCTCCGACACCTTTGATGCTTATGATGCAGGCGATGCCTCGGTCGGCGATGTATTGGCCGAAGTCGATGCGCTGGAGACCTCGCTCGACAACAACGTCGAACTGCTGGCAGACAGCTTCTACCTGAAGCCCGGCGCGCTGGTAAACCTGCCGATGACGCCGCTGAGCATCGATATGGGCAATGCCGGTACGCTTAGCCTGGGCGCTTCATCGTTGACCCAGGCCCGGGGTTCACTGTTGCACGGCCCGATAGAATTTGACATCGATGCACAGACCATCGCCGACACCAGTGACGATAACGAAGACCTGGATGCCCTAGACTACCTGCGCACCACCTCATCGGTCTATTTGAAGCAGGGACAGGTGTTCAATGTCGATGTCGGCTATGCCCAGGCTTTGCACGGTGTTCGTTTTCTCGACCAGTTCGGGATTGAAACCACGGCAGGCGCGCGGGGCACGCTGATTGCCCACAATTTGCAGAAACACCTTTACCCGCTGAAAGACCTGGCACGCCAGGCCAGTGAAGACGACAGCACCCTAAGCAATGACATCAGCAACGATTTGTCAGAAGGGTTCGAAGACTTCAACCTCGATGTCGCGCTGGACCTGGGCGTCACCTTTAAACGTAACAATACCCTGGTGGGAGTCACCGCCTACAACCTGAACGCACCCGTGCTGGAATACAACCGGCTCGGCGGCGACTGCGACAGCATCAGCAACGACCTGGCACAGACCGAGTGTTACCACGCTGAATACTTTGCCTCGATTGGCGATATCGACCTCACTGAAGAGCATCGCCTGTTCCCGCACATCACCGTCGATGCCAGCCAGAGCTTCCTGAGCAACCGTATCGCCATCGCTGGCGCTGCCGACCTGTGGCGCAAGACCGACTTGTTCGGCGAGCAGAGCCAGAACATCAACCTCGCATTTCTGGCCCAACCGACCGCCTGGTACTGGCCTCGCCTGCGACTCGGCATCGGCAAAGACGTATTGGATTTCGAAGCCACCCAACTCGGCCTAGGCCTCAGCTTTTTCAATGTCGTTCAATTCGACACTCAGATCAACAGCGTGCTGGGCGATCTGTTCAGCAGTGACCTGACCAAGCAAGGCAATGCACTGCGCAGTGCTTCCGCTGCTTTGTCCGTTAACGTCGCGTTTTAATCTGGCCTTGGAGAAACAATTTATGAAACCTACTTATCTGACTCTCACACTGGCCGCCTCCCTGACCCTGGCCGGTTGCAACGTTGACCCCCAGGATGGCACCGGCAGCGACAATCGCACCGGGCTGAATGGCCTGGCGGTCGATGGCCGTATTGCCGGCGGCAAGGTCTGGGCCGACATGAACAACAACAACCGCATCGACGATTTCGAGCCCTATGCCTACACCGACAGCGACGGCTACTACTCCTACAACCCGCTGAACAATACCAACTACTGTGCCTTGCCGGTCATTTCCGACGAGTACCAGCGCTACTGCCTGATCTATGGCAGCAGTGTCGATAGCATCGTGATTCGCATCAAGGGCGGCACCGACCTCTCAACCGGCGAGCGGCTGAAGGGCGTGATGGCCATGTCATCCTCTATTTCATCGTCGTCGGTGCGCAGCTCAACACCGCTGGTCCTGTCACCCATCACAACCTTGTTGTCCGGCGTCGATTCAGACTACGCGCGCAATGAGATTCGCAGTGCCCTGAGCATTACCTCGGATGCTGACCTGCGTCTGGATTTTTCTACCGCAAGCGATGCCAAAGCAAAGCGGTTTCTGGCTAACTCGGTTGCCGTACAAACCATGATGGATGTTCTGACATCAAGCACCGACAATGACCAGGCGGAAGCCACTAACCAGATGCAACTGATCAACCGCCTGAGCCAGCAAGTGGCCATGGGCGCCCGCCCGGTTGAATTTAACCAGTCGCACGTGCAAAACCTGACGTCATCGCTGATCTCCGATTCCCAAACGATCAGCCGGGTTACTACTCGTCTGGCCGACCTTAATGCAGAAATTCAGCGCATAGAAACCGCAGCAGACCAGGCCGCCGTCAATGCCCAGCTCAAGGCTTCCGAGGTGATTTCGCAGTTGATCAAGCGCGAATCAGATAGCGATGAAGCAGAATCCATTCAACGGGTACTGAACAGTGGCATCAACACCCTATCAACGGCGCTGACCACCAACCTGAACACCAACACCGTCGAGTTCGACATTGCCAGCATTACCAACAGCCTGGTCGACGCCGGCAAAAACGCTACCGGCAACCTGGACAATGATGCCATCAACACCGCCTCACAAGACGCCGCTACTGAAGCGACTCTGGCCACCGGCACCCAATGGGGTGGCAATTGGTTCGTACTCGAAGCCACGGCTGAGGATTCTGACGAACTGGCCGAAGGCAGCTACATTGCCATTCGCCTGGACGGCAATGCCGAATCCACCAGTGGCCGCATCGGCACCTGCGTCAATGTCAGCGCACTCAACCCGGATGATGACGATGAAGTCTTCGAAAATGAATACCTTGGCGGACGT
Organism: Saccharospirillum sp.; assembly: GCF_039982735.1. Classification (GTDB taxonomy): domain Bacteria; phylum Pseudomonadota; class Gammaproteobacteria; order Pseudomonadales; family Natronospirillaceae; genus Saccharospirillum. The sequence continues at coordinate 46,120 of NZ_JBDWXV010000017.1, forward strand.
TGGAGCAAACTCTCGGAAGGCGCCATTCTGTTGACATTCGATTACGAAGGTCAGGAATTCGAAGGCCAGATGAAAGCCAAGGTTAAAAACGAAGGCGAAGCCCAGAAGTTCCGTTTCACCTCTGAAATTGATGGAGCGACCGAATCCGGTGATTTGGTCCTGAACGAAACCCGCCGTGCAAATCTAAACGCAGTGGCCCGGCCAGTATCCGATGAAGACTGTGCCAACACCGTAAACGCAAGCCTCTAACATAACCGGCCAGCGCGCCTGAAAAGCGCTGTTGGCCAACGTTAGTATTTGCACGAGCACCAGAACCCGCTAAGCTTCACTGAGTGTAAACCTGACGTAAACTCAAAAAGGTCAACCGATGAAAAAAACGCTGATTGCTCTCTCCGTTATTGCTGCCAGTACCGCTCAGGCAACTCCCTTTACCGGGAATGATGCGAAGTCGAACGCCATGGGTAATACCGGGGTAGCGTCGGCCGCGTTGTCGAGTGTGCACTCGTTCAACCCCGCCCTGTTGTCGGTATTGGGCCGGGAATCATCCTTCGCGATGACACTGCCTTCATTCCGTTTTTCCATCGACGACTCCGACGGCGTCATCACCTCCGGCAAAGCCTTCACCGATGACGGCGGCACCATCGATCAGTTTGAAACCATTGATGCGGATGCGTTCAGTGTTGCGGTGTTTGGGGATACGGATGCTGGTATTGCATCTATGGAAGAGGTATTGACCGACATTGGGCAGAACGTGACTGATCTGGAAGCCGCAATTCAGGCCGTCAATGATGACATTGACAATGATGGTGAAGTGTCACAGGCAAACCTAAACGAACTGAATGCCCAATCAGGAAACCTAACAACCAATACCAGTACACTTGATGGTAAGACCAACACCGCCAACAACGAAGCCACTAATTTGGACCGGGTGGTTCAAAACACCAAGCGGGACTTTCAGGATTTTGACGAAAAAGCCTTCAGTCTAGGCTTGGGTGCTGATTTCATCAGTGTGGCAGTGCCACGTGAAGGCTACAGCTTCGGTGTAAACATAACGAACAACACCACGATCGGCGCTAAAGTGTTCATGAACGACAATGATTTCAATGAAATTGACTTGTTGTTGGATGATTTGACAGGTTTAACAAATCAGTCCACCGAACTCAGTGGTTCTATGGTCAATTTGTCCGGTGCAAACCAAGCTATTACCGATCATATTGGCACCCTGCCAGATCAAAGTGACTATTCAAATGACGCTGCAGGTGCTCAACAATATGAAGATGACCTTCAAGCTTGGGGTACAGAGCTTCAAAACCTGACTACTGACCTAAACACTGCACAAAATGAAGTCAACACCGAACAAGACGCTTTGGTGAACTACGACGGCACCTACTACTCAAACGGCGAAGTAGACGCACCGACACTTGACAACTTCGAATCCGAAATGGAAATCATCGGCGCATCGGTCACAGAATTCGGTGTCACCATCGCGCGGGATTTTGAGTACATGGGCGAATCGTTCTCGGCCGGTGTTACACCCAAACTGGTCAGCCTGAATATCTTCGAGAAACGTTTCACCATTGAGGAAGCGGAAGACGAGTTTGGCGACACCGCCACACTGATTGAAGAGAACTCAACCAACGTCATCACCGCTAACGTAGACATCGGTGTCGCCAAAAACTGGCCCGACGTCCTAAACGGCCAGGTACGCGGTGGTCTGGTGATTAAAGACCTGATTCCGCAAACCTTTGAAACCACCTCAGGCGCTGATGTCAGCATTGGCCCCAAAATGCGCATCGGCGGTGCCCACATGACCCGCTGGACTACCCTGGCGGCAGACCTGGACATCACCGAAAACCAGCCGCTGAAATACGGTGTGCCGACCCGCTACCTGGGCCTGGGCGCTGAATTCAACGCCTACAACTGGTTCAAACTGCGCGGCGGCTACCGCAATAACCTGAGCGTGGAAGACAGCCATGTCATTTCCGCTGGTTTCGGTTTTACCCCCTGGGGCGTTGGCTTGGATCTGACGGGCTGGTTCAAACCCAAGTCGTTTGATGACTGGGATGAAGTGATTCAGGACGCTGGCATGGTTGCCCAGTTCTCGATGGAGTTTTAATCAGTAGATTCAGATTTGGCAACCATCCAAGTGTCAGTTGCCGGGTAGACCTAGCCGGGGGAGTCCGCAACATGGACTAAAACGCCAGGAGCGTTTTAGCATGAGCGAAGCGAGCCCGAAGGGTGAATCCCATGGACGGGATTCATATCATGCGTTCTAGGCCCGAGACGTCGGACCGCCATTGATGGATCTACGCCGACCCCGGATAGGTCTACCCGGTGGCTGACACGAATTCAAGCCACGGATCCCCTGCAACCACAGCCCACTTTCCACTACACTATCACCACATTCTCAACGCTTGTCTGACTACCCTACATGGATATCTACCTCGTTGGTGGTGCCGTTCGCGACACCTTGCTCGGCCTTGCAGTAAAAGATCACGACTGGGTGGTCGTTGGCGCCACGCCCGAGCAACTGGAACAGCAAGGCTACCAGCGCGTTGGTGCCGACTTTCCCGTGTTCCTGCACCCCAGCACCAAAGAGGAATATGCCCTGGCACGCACCGAGCGTAAATCGGGCCATGGCTACACCGGCTTTGAGGTTCAGTTTTCGCCGGATGTCACCCTCGAAGACGACCTGCTGCGCCGCGACCTCACCATCAACGCCATGGCCCGGGCAGACGACGGCACCCTGATCGACCCCTACCACGGCAAGGCCGACCTCGACGCCCGCCTGCTGCGCCACGTTTCGCCCGCCTTTCGGGAAGACCCTTTGCGCGTATTGCGCGTCGCCCGCTTTGCCGCCCGGTTCGACCACCTCGGCTTCAGCGTCGCCGACGACACCCAGGCCCTGATGTGCGACATGGTGCAGGAAGGCGAACTGGGCTACCTGGTGCCGGAACGCATCTGGCAGGAAATGAGCCGGGCCCTGATGGAGCCCAACCCCGAAGTCTTCTTTCAGGTATTGCGCGCCTGCGGGGCACTCAGGGTCGTCTTCCCGGCGCTCGACGCCCTGTTCGGCATCCCCCAGCCAATGCGCTGGCACCCCGAAGTCGATACCGGTATTCATACCCTCAAAGCCCTGCAGATCGCCGTACAGATGGACGCCCCGCTTGACGTTCGGGTCGCAACGCTCAGTCACGACCTGGGCAAAGCCCTCACCGAACCCACCAACTGGCCCTCGCACCGGGGCCACGAAGACCTGGGGGCCGACCTAATTCGCCAGCACGCCAGCAACTGGCGCTGGCCGAAGAAAGCCGCCGCGCTGGCCGAACATACCGCGCGCTATCACACCCATTGCCATCGCATTCGGGAACTACGGCCCGCGACCATCGTCAAAACCCTGAACAAGCTCGGTGCCTTTCGCCAGAGCGACCACTTCCGGCAATTCCTGCAAGCCTGTGAATGTGATGCCCGCGGACGATCCGGTCTGGAACAGCAACCGTACCCTCAGGCAGCATTATTTGAACGCTGTCTGGCGGCTTGTGGGTCGGTATTACCGGCCGATCTGGCCGCACAGGGGTATCAGGGCGCTGAGCTGGGCGAGGCGCTGAACCGGGAACGGGTACGCGCGGTAGCGCAGGAGAAGGCAACGTGGTCCGACTAAGCAGCACCATCACACAGGAATCGGCCGCAGCGCCGGTCGTTTTTCTCACCGGCGCCGCGCGTCGGGTGGGCGCCGAAACCGCCCGGGTATTTCACGCCGCCGGGTTTCGGGTCGTTATTCATTACCGCAGCAGCGAGCAGGATGCCATCGCGCTGGTCGACGAACTCAACCGGGCACGGCCAGACACCGCCGCCTGCATTCAATCAAGACTCGACACCCAAGCCACCATTCAAGCGGCGGCTGATGACGCCATTGCGGTGTTTGGCCAGATCGATGTGCTAATCAACAACGCCTCCAGTTTCTTCCCAACCCCCTGGGGCGACATTACTGACGACGCCATTCACGCCCTGATGCACAGCAACCTATTGCTGCCAATGGCGATGATCCAGGCGCTGGCATCTGAGCTGAAACACCGGGAGGGCACCATCATCAACCTGGTCGACATTCATGCCCTGCGCCCGCTGGCCGATCACCCAGCCTACGGCGCGGCCAAGGCCGGACTGATCAGCCTGACCAAAAGCGCCGCGCTGGATCTGGCACCCCGGGTTCGCGCCAATGCCATAGCGCCCGGAGCTATTTTGTTGCCCGAGCAGGAAGGCGATGACTATGAAGCAGCGCTAACCGGCAACGTTCCGCTGGCACGCATGGGCAACCCAACCGACATTGCCGAAGCGGCGCTGTTTCTGGCGACTGCGCCCTATGTTACCGGCCAGATATTGGCGGTCGACGGCGGTCGTACTCTGAAGCAATAGCGGCCATCCGCTCGGCGTAACGCCCTGCCAGTTCAGACCAGAGAGGCAAAGCCGGCTCAGCGACCGGCGCACCTCCAGTGCCCGTCAGCACCGATTTCAGTGCGGCTGTCAGTTCGGCCACATCACATTGGGCGTCGGTTTCTGAGCCAGTATAGAAATGCGCGTCAGGCAACACTTCGGGGTAGGCTAAGCGCTGTGGTGCCAACACCTGAGCACCGGCCTGAGCCAACTCCAGCATCGACAGCCCCTGAAAATCGTGCAGCGACGTTGAAACGCCAATTCCAGCCCGACCAATCCACTGCCGGTAGTCGCTCTGAGTGGCCTCACCCCAGTGTACAACCGAGTCGCCCAGCATTTGTCGCTGGCTTTCAAACTCCGAATTCCGGCCGCCGCCCGAACCCAGCATCGCCAGTCTGAATCCAACGCCTGCGGCGCGCAGAGTCATCAACGCCGCCAAAAACCGTTCTGGCTGTTTGTCCCACTCCCAACGGTGATTCCATACGATCAGATCGGCTTCTTTGGGCTGGTCGCGCAGTGCCGAGAACGCTTCGGTCAGCGGCACGGGCAACACATCCGAACGATGCTCGATGCGGTCCAGGGGTTTACCCGGCAGCTTTTCAGGAAATCGGCGCAGCAGCTTTCGAGCCCCGTCTAAAAAGGTGCTCCGGTTAAACTCAGTGTTGAAACTGACCCAGTCGGCACACAGGGCATTCTGAATGCTCAGGAACTGCCAGCCGATCTGGTGATCGGTCGCTTGAGAATCCGAGCGCGGGTGCGCGAACTGGTTTTCGTGAAAATAGAGCCAGGTAGGAATAGCCGCCAGTTGCGGTCGAAAGGCCCGCAGCCGGGTCAGGTCACTCAGGCTGGTGGCAATGATCAGATCGTACTCGCGCTCGAAATCGGTGTCGTCAGACAGCGCCCAGAGCAGGCCAGAGGCCTCCACGCGCCAGCTAAAATGGCGCGCCGGCTGGGTCTTGAGCGTCCAGTCGATGTCCGGACAGGCCGCCATTAGGCCTTCGCACCAGTATTGATGACTGGCGCTGTGGTAAGCGCTGAGCAGCAGAACCCGCATCAGTCGGTATCGGACTCCGGGCGAGCCCCGCTGTAACCCCAGGGCGGCAGCAGGGTCTGGGGAATACCGGCGCACTTGAGCACCCGGGCGACGATGAAATCAACCATGTCGGCCACGGTTTCGGGTTTGTGGTAAAAGCCCGGACTGGCTGGAACAATGTGGGCACCGGCGCGCTTCAGCGTCAGCATGTTGGTCAGGTGTATTTCACTGTACGGCGTTTCACGCGGCACCAGAATCAGCTTGCCGCCTTCTTTCAGCACCACATCGGCGCCGCGTTCGATCAGGTTATCGCACTGACCGGTAGCGATGGATGCCAGCGTGCCGGTAGAACAGGGGCAGACGATCATTGTCTCCGGCGCGCCGGAGCCGCTGGCGACCGGGCTCATCCAGTCTTCACGCCCAGAGATGACAAGCTCACCACCGCTGCCCAGCCGCTCTCGCAAATAAGTCGCCAGCTTCTCGTGTTGCGCTGGCCAGGGTGACCCGGTTTCAACGGCAGCCACCATCAAAGCGGCCTTGGAGACCAGCAAATGTACCTCATAGTCCGCCGCCAGCAACACCTGCAGCAAGCGCTCGGCATAGGGCGTACCCGAGGCACCGGTAATGCCCAGGGTAATGCGCGGGCGCGGTGTCTTCTTGGTTGTTTCACTCATCGGTATCACCGGCATAACGAATCAGCCCTTCCTGGGCGGTGCTGGCAACCAGGTTGCCATCGCGATCAAATATCTGCCCGCGCACATAGCCGCGCGCACCGCTGGCGCTTGGGCTATCGGCCACATAGAGCAACCAGTCATCAAGCCGGAACGGGCGATGGAACCAGATGGCGTGGTCGAGGCTGGCAATGGTCAGGCCCGGTTTCATCAGCGAGATGCCATGCGGCATCAATGCGGTTTCCAGAAAGCCGTAATCGGTGGTGTAGGCGAGCATTGACTGATGCACCAACGGATCATCCGGCAGACTGCCGTTGGCGCGAATCCACATATGGCGCTTGGCAATGCCATGACGCGGTCGAAACGGGTTCTGTGCCTCTACAATGCGGTATTCGATCGGTCGTTCAGCGGTGAACAGGTCGCGTACCCGACCGGGGATTTCATCGGCATGGTCCCGGTAGAGTTTCACTTCCGATTCCAGCACCTCGGGGCCTGGCACATTGGGCATCGAATCCTGATGCTCCAGGCCCGGCTCCTGAGTCTGGAACGAGGCCGTCATGGCCAGGATGGGTTTGCCGAACTGGCTGGCAATGACCCGGCGCACGCTGAAAGAGCGGCCGTCGCGAATGATTTCGACTTCATACTCGATCGGGTGGTTGGTATCGCCCGGGCGCAGAAAGTAGGAGTGCAATGAGTGCGGCATGCGGCTATCGAGCGTCTGAATCGCCGCCGACAAGGCCTGGCCGATCACCTGTCCGCCAAACACCTTGGGGTACCCCAGATCCTGCGACAGGCCGCGGTAGCGCAGCTGACCTATCGGTTCCAGCTGCAATAATTCGATCAGGCGCTCAACAACAGCGTTTGCCATTTGGCATTCTCCCACCAGTATATTCTCATGTTTCTCGGTTCGCTCACCCAAGGCTAGTGGCTAGCGTCAGGTGTCAGGCAATAAAACCGCGCATTGTTCCAAAAATTGCACTTTAAGTCGCGCCAAAAGACTGTCAATATAAAACTGTTCAAAAAACAACCTTGGTCAAGTGTGAATTTTTTGACGCTGACACTGGCAAAACAATGTACGATTTTGAACCAGCGTCACAATTTACACTCTATCGAGGGGTTAGTCGTCGAGTAGGGGTCTTTTACCCTATAGTAACCGTATAACCCCGGAATTCATGAAAACACCCACGCTGGCACCAACCCGGCAGCGTGCTGGTAGCAGACCCACTGCGTATTGAGCGCACCGACTTTCGGGTGATACAGCCTTACCGGCGAAGGAGCAGGCTAATGACCACCATGGCACAGCAACCCCAAAACAGCGACCTGGAATGGAGCCTGGACTCCATCCAGAGCCGCAACCAGGCGGTTGATTTTGTGCGCTGCTTTGAAAGCCGCCTATGCGTCTATTCGCCTTCGGTCGAACAATTCTACACCAACTACAGCCTGCACTTTCCCAGCACCGAAAACAGCAAGATGGTGGTGCTGCCTAACCCTTATGCTTTTCACGACACTTTCCATGGCGTCGTGCCGGAGGCGGTACGCGACACCGGCTTTCACATCGTTCCGGGCGAGCTGATCGGCAAAACCGGCTTTTACGTCATCGTCAAATACAAAAGCCGGGATGTAAAACCCGTACCCATACCCTTCAAACAAGCTCTGAAAAAGATGATTCGCACCCGCCACTCTGAAGACCCTTTCCTGCCCATGTTGGTGAAAGGTGACCTTCGAGAGTTCAATGCCAATATGCCCTGCCTGCACCTGCACAGGGTCAAGCTTGCTAACCTGACGCGCCGGTCCGAGTTTGAGAAAACCAGCATCCGCAATGCCATTGTCGACAAGATGACAGAGCTGTACCGGGATGCGGATTCTCTGGTTTAAGCAAACACCCTCCTAAACGTCAGGCTGATCCTATCACCCGCTTTCGCGCGAGCTGGCAAGCTGTGCTGCCAGTGGTGCTGCATGGCTCCAGACATCACCACCAGATCCCCCGGGTTCAACGTTACCGTGAGCGTCTCCCGGTGGTTTTCGTTGCGGCGCAGACGAAAATCGCGGGCATCGCCAAATGAGAGGGTGGCCACCGTGGGGTTATTGCCCAGCTCTGCTTCGTTATCGGCGTGCCACCCCATCCGGTCGGCTCCGTTGCGATACCAGTTGGCCAGAGCGAAATTGAAGTCACTGCCTGCCTGCCTGCCAACGGCGTCAATCAGCGGCTGCCAATGGGCGGGCCAGCCATTCATCACCCGGGTTTGGCCGCTGTAGCCGTAGCGAACACCCACATCGCCCAGCCAGGCTTCCAACCGTGGAATGGGGTGTTCCTGGCCATAAACCCGCACCCGGCTCTGCTCCCAGGGCAAATTCTCGACACAATCCTGCATCCAGGCCTCGGCGTTTGGCCACCAGTTCCGGTACACTTGCAGGCATCCCGATTGATCATCCAGTAAGGTTTCGCAGGTTCTCATGTCTACTTCCGCAGAAAGTGCCCAACAGTGGCTTTCCGAAAAACAGCCCTCGCTGGACGAAGTACAGCAGGTTGTTGCGCGCCTTGAACAACGCATCAGCCAGCATCAGGGCGATGAAGACTCAATACAAGGCTCGGTCGATGCCCTGATTCTGCTACAGGACCACATTGAATCGGAAAAGGCTCCCGCCGACCAGCCCTCCTCTGCAACCGACGCCCAACTCGACAGCGGCCAGCTGATTCCCGAGGCCGACCCGGTGCAACTCGAAGACGACGTCAAGCGTCGAGCGTTCGACGCGCTGAAAGACCAGTTCAAAGACTTATAAATTCACCTCACACTGGCCGGAAAACCGTCTAGGCTGACGAATATTAGGTTCGACTCTCGTGTTGGAGATTCCATGGGTTGCCCTTCGGCCTACCCGCCAGTTGAACCCGTGCCAGGAAACCCACCGGCTGCCGGGTAGGCCTCTCCGGGGTCGGCGTAAACCCGTCCATGGGGCCTAGACCGCAGCATCCATGCTGCGTACTTCCCCGGACAGGCATACCTGGCAGCCAGCGCTTGTTGCTGTGGAACCTCCAACTCCTGAGTATTTGAAGTAACCTGTGATTGTTACCCCGGCTAAAAAAACGGCCAAAAGAGGGCCCGACTTGTGTCACAGCGGTTTTACATTCCCTTGCAATGGATGATCAGTGCTGCCATTACGTTGAGCTTGCTCGTGCTCAGCCTTGCGCTGGTTACCCTCAGTTACCAGAGCACCCGGGAGACACTGCTTTCCGCCACGGTGTCTGCAGCCGAAAGTGCCTCTGAGCTTCTGGATGGCCACATCGACCAGTTGATTGAACCGGTCGCGAGCATCGTGGCCCAATTGCAATATGACCCGCTGGTCTCAGCCGTACGCTTTGAGGAACGCCTGAAGCGGCTTCCGGCCCTGGCTCAGGTACTGGCATCGAACGATGTGATCAGCGCTGTGTATGTTGGTTACCCGGATGGCGACTTCCTGCTGCTCAGGCCCATCAACAACGATCGCGCCCGGCGTGTGCTGGAAGCGCCGGACGACGCCCGCTATCTTCTGCAAAGTGTTGAACGTCGCAATGGCGAAACTCTGGGCCGGTGGGCCTGGTACGACGAGAACCTGCGCCTCAGAAGTATCGTCATTCGGCCCGACTACACCTTCGACCCGCGCAGCCGGCCCTGGTTTATCGACGCTGAAGCCAGTGACGAGCACATTCTGACCAACCCATATGTGTTCTATACCACCGGCGAAATCGGCATCAGTCTGGCCATCCAGTCGGCCACCGGTGCCATTTTCGCGGTGGATGCCTCCGTTGAAGACCTGTCACAGCAAGTCAATACGCTGTCACCGGTTCCAGGTACTCAGCTTGCCCTGGTCAGCGAAGGCAACAAGGTAATTGGTTATGAACATATCGAGCAGATGGTTCTGCCAGACATAAACAACAGCCTGCGCCTGGCCTTGCTGTCAGAGCTGAACCTCCCCGCCCTGAATGAAGTAGCAGACAGCGTTCAACCAGCCGGCACCCTGTTTCCCGTCACCATGGGCGACGAACCGGGGTTCGGGCTGTGGTCGCCTCTGTCGACCTTTGCCAATGAAAACCTGCGCGTGTTAATGGCCGTTCCGGAAGCCTCGCTGCTGGCCGATGCCAAAGCCCTGCTGCGCAAGCAGGTCGGGTTGTCGTTGTTGCTGGTTATCGCCTTCCTGCCCATTGGCTGGTGGCTCGGCAGCCGCATTGGCAAACCCCTGCATGAACTGGCTGGCCAGGTTGAGGCCATTGGTCGCTTCGAATTCGATGCTGACATAAAGGGTGTGCATTCCAACATCCGGGAAGTGCATGACCTGGGCCTGCACACCGAACGCATGGCGGGGATGATCACCAACTTCAGCCGCATCAGTCAGACACTGAACCGCTCGACCGATCTCGACAACATGATCAGCGAAGTCCTGCACGAACTGGCCTCTGCCGTCGGCGCAACAGACGCCGTTGTATACCTGAACAATACCGAACAAACCCGGCTGATTCGCGCCGGCCATGTTGGCCCCACCCGGGTCCCGGTTACGCTGACGCTGGGCGAAGACCCGGTGGCGGCCGTCACTGAAACCCTGGAGCGCGAAGACCAGCGGCTTACGACAACCAGGCTGATTAACCGGAGCAATCACCCCATCGGTGTACTGGCGATAAACCGGCCTGAGCAGACGATCATCACGGATGTTGAGTTTGAGCGTTTCCTGGAACGCATGGCCGGCTCGGTGGCTATTGCCATTGAAACCCGGCGCTTGTTCAAAGAACAGAAAGCGCTGTTCGACGGCATCATTCGCCTGCTGGCTGACGCCATCGATACCAAATCGCCCTATACCGGTGGTCATTGCGACCGGGTACCTCAGGTTGCCAGCATTTTGCTCAATAAGGTGGAAGCCCAGACCGAAGGCCCCTTTGCAGACTTCTCGCTGACGGCAGAAGAACGTTACGAATTCACCATAGCCGCCTGGTTGCACGACTGTGGCAAGATCACCACCCCTGAATACATTGTCGATAAAGCCACCAAGCTGGAGACACTGTACAACCGGCTGCACGAAATTCGCATGCGCTTTGAAGTGCTGCATCGCGATGCTGAAATCGATTATCTGGCCAGTCTGAACAAGGGCGGCGACCCACAGTTACTGGTGCAAAAACGCGACCGCCAGCAAGCCCAATTGCAGCATGACTTTGCCTTTATTGCCCGCTTGAACCTGGGCAGCGAGGCACAGGTGAGTGACGACGACATCGCGCGCATGAACCGAATTGGCGACCAGACCTGGTGGCGGCATTTCAGCGACCGCACCGGCATCTCCTTCGACGAAGCCGAACGCCTGTCCCGGGAACCCGAACCGCCGCTGCCCTGCCTGGAACTGCTGCTGGCCAACAAGCGCGAACATCGCGAACCCTGGGGCAGAAACCAGCCGCCGGTGGAAACCAACCACCCCAACAACCGCTGGGGTTTCGATATGCTGCTGCCGGAATACTCGGCCAATCAGGGCGAGCGATACAATCTGTCGATACGGCGCGGAACCCTCAACGACGAAGAGCGTTTCAAGATCAACAACCACATTGTTGAAACCTACCGGATGCTAACCACCCTGCCCTGGCCGCGGCATCTTGCCAGGGTGCCGGACATTGCCGCCAACCATCACGAACGGATGGATGGCACCGGTTACCCGCGCAAGCTGGATGGCAACGCCATGTCCGTCTCTGAACGCATTATGGCCATTGCCGATGTCTTCGAAGCGCTGACCGCCGCCGACCGGCCCTACAAACCGGCGAAAACCCTGTCGGAATCGCTCTCCATCATGGTATCGATGGCGCTGAATGGTCACTGCGACCCGGGTTTGCTTAAAGTCTTTATCGAAACCAGCGCCTATCGCACCTACGCCGTCGGCTTTCTAAAACCCGAGCAACTGGATGAAGTGGATGAAGCCGCTCTGGTGCGACGGCTCGAAGCGGGTTAGCCGAGTGACATACCAAGCCCTTTCCGTGCCTGTTAGAATGACGCCACAGTAACAGCCACCGAAGCAGGCACTCAGCATGGCAAAATCCCTGGCAGACCAATTGATGAAAGCGGGCCTGGTTGACAAGAACGCGGCCAAAAAGGCCGAGCGGGACAAACGCAAACAAAGCAAACACCAGCACAAGGGCCCGACCGATGCCGACCTGGAGAAACAGGCGCGGCTGCAACGCGAGCGCGATGAAAAAGTCGAACGCGACCGCCAGCTAAACCGTCAGCGGCAGGAGGCCGAACAGGCCAAGGCCATGAAAGCCCAGGCGGCTCAGATGCTCGAGCAAAACGCGCTGCGAGTCGATGGCGATGTGCGTTTCAGCTTTACCGATGCGCGCATCAACAAGATCAAACAGCTCTATGTCAGCCAGGAAATTCAGGACCAGTTGGCAAAAGGCCGGGTGGCCATTTGCTCGGTCGATGAGCGGTATTTGGTCGTGGCCAAAGCCGTCGCTGAAAAAATCGCGCAGCGTTTTGCCGAAGCCGTGATATTTTTGGCCGAGCCCGATGCAAACCAACCGGATGAAGACGACCCCTATGCCGACTTTGTGGTCCCCGACGATTTGATGTGGTGATAACCAGAGCACTGCAACAGTGCACTAAGCTACCAGGAACCCGACCACCATGGCGCATTTTGACGACTTTATCGACCTGCTGAAAGTACTGATCCGCGAACCCAGCGTGGTCGGGGCCGAGCATTCCTTCTTCCGGGTTCTGCAACGGGAACTGGAAGAGCGCGGCGCCAAGGTTACCTGGTACGAAGGCTTGCTGGTGGCTCAGGGCAACCAGCCCGACACCACTTATTTTTCGGCCCACATCGACCGCCATGGCCTGGTCTGCACCGGCCCGAATGAATTCCAGTATGCGGCTTTCGTGGCCGGCAGCCGGTCGGATTTACTGGGCAATTCGGTTTCGGAAGAACTGATGCGCAAGGTCGTCGACCGCTTCCCCAAAACACCGCTGATGGCCTATGAACCCTGGTCCGGCGCCTACCGGGGCGCTGGCACAATTGTTGACAGTTACATCTGTGAGCACCGCAATAACCTGATCTTCAACGTTGAGGGGCTCGACCACCTGGTCGCCGGCACACCGGTAGCCTTTCAGGATCGGCTACTGCATCAGGACGGCTTGCTCAGCGGCCAGCTGGACAACGTTCTCACCGCCGCCTGCCTGGTGCACCTGTTCGCACTCGGCTACCAGGGCACGGCGTTCTTTACCGCTCAGGAAGAAGCCGGGCGCAGCTGGCGTTATTTGCTGGAGTGGTTCCGCCGCTTCGGTGGTTCCACCAACCAGTTGGTCGTGGTCGACACCAGCCCCTACCCGGACAGAGCCAGCGCCGACATTCAGGATGTGGTGCTGCGCCACCGCGACGCCAACGCCGAGTTCAATCGCAACACCACGGAAAGCCTGGAAGCCCTGTGCAACAGCGAGGGCATCCGCTACAGCTTCAAGGACGACTACATCGCCCAGCGCAATGCAGAGCTGGAAGCCAGCGGGCAGAAACCGCAGTCACTCGGCAGCACCGAACTCGGCCGCATCACCGCCGCTTCCAACGGCCTGGTCCATGGCACCACCCTGCAAATCCCCACCACCGGCTACCACACCATGCAGGAAACCGCTCAAGTGGCCGCTGTGCAGTCGTTTTTGAGATTGCTTCATGGGATCGGCCACTGCGTGGCCTGACAGGCCCGTTGTTTTTGGTTGGTTGCCAGGCGTTCGTGCCAGCTACCGGGTAGGCCTCTCCGGGGTCGGCGTAAACCCGTCAATGGGGCCTAGGCTTCGGCATCCATGCCTCAGACTTCCCCGGAGAGGCCTACCCGGCAGCCAGCACTCGATTTCGCTGCCACTTTTATACCCTTCAAAAGACTGACCCACAAAATGCAGAAAGTCTTCCTGCCGAAATATTGGTATTTAAGGAAAAGTGCGGTGAATGGCAATCAGCAGAATAAAGAGAGTGTCAGTGTGGCACCGAAGACAAGGGACAGCGGTCGGGTATACCCGACTGCCAGGCCCGACCCACTGGCTACCAACCCTCAAGTCCCATGGAAGTCCCACATTTCTGGTAGGAAGGTGGTTTGCATTTCGTGGATCAGCCATTTGCGGAAGGCGGCGACTTTGGGGCGCTTCAGGTAGCGTTCCGGGGCGACCAGGTAATAGGAAAAGGCCATGGGGAGCTCGAAAGGGAAAACCTTGATCAGCCGGCCGCTAATGATGTGGCTTTGCACCAGCGACTTGCGAGCCAGGCCGACGAAGCCGCCGGCCAGGGTGATGTCGATCAGCATGCGCGAATCTTCAATGGTCATGGCCACGTTAAACCCCTCCCAGAGATACCCCTGTTGTCGTACCCAGCGGCCCCAGGGTTCTGGTTCGTAATCCAGATCTTCCACCAGGTCGACCGTGCGCAACCAGTCCAGTGTGGCGCCTTCAGGCGGCACCATGTCCGGTACGCAGACGGCCATTAAAGTGTCGTGCATCAGCCATTCAGACACCAGGCCCGGGTAACGGCCACTGCCAAAACGCAACGCAACATCGGTTTCACCATCGAAGGTATCGACCTTGTGAGTCGGGTTCAGCACCACCCGGTATTCGGGTTGTCGCTGGCGAAAGCTGCCCAGACGAGGCGCCAGCCAGGCGGACGCAAAAGAAGGAATGACCGAGACTTTCAACCGGTCCGGGTTTGGGTCGGCGCGTAAGCGGGAGACACCGGTGTTCAGGCTGGCAAACGCCTCCTGAACATAAGGCAACAAGGCGTGGCCTTCGGGCGTCAGCCGGACTTCCCGGTTCAGGCGTTCGAACAGTTTAACGCCCAGGTGTTCTTCCAACGTCCGAATTTGGTGGCTCACAGCGGCCTGGGTGACGAACAGATCTTCCGCAGCAAGCTTGAAACTGAGGTGTTCAGCGGCCAGGGCAAAGCATCGCAGGGTATTTAACGGGGGCAAACGGGCCAGTTGGGAGTCGGACATGAGGAAGCACCGGGTGTTTCAGTTAACCTCAGCTTACTTGAAATGCAATTTATATCAATTGTGGCTTATCTGAAACTGCCCGACAATGCACTCATCATCCCACTGCCTGAACAGGAGGCGAATCATGACTCAATATACGCTCAACACCCCTTTGGCCTGCTGTGAAATCAGCTCACCGGCTCCATTCGCACAGCGTTTGCTGGCGCAGTTCAAGCGCACCATTATGCGCTACAAGACGCGTCAGGATCTGGCCAGCCTGCCGGATTACCGCCTGCGTGACCTGGGGTTGACCCGCGATCAGGTCGTGCGTGAAATCATCAAGCCGATCTGGCGTTAAGCAGCACCCAACCTTCATCAGCCCCGCCGTCAGCGGGGCTTTCAAAAAGCCCGCGTCTTACTCAGCCGCGGGCTTTTTGCGTTTCATCGGCTTGTAGCCGCCATCGCGGTCTTCGGTCGGGCCACTGGGCCGGCTTGGGCGTGGGCCGGATTTGGCAGGCTTTTTGGCCTTGGCTTTGTCTTTGCCCTTTGGCTTTTTCGGTTTCTTCTTGCCATAAGCTTTGCCAGAGGCTCGTACCTTGGCTGGCCCCTGGTAGGTACTGGTGAGACCCGGCATGGTGGTTTTACCAAAACCGGCACCCAGGTATTTGTGGATGCGGGCCATCAGGTCCCATTCGTTCGGGCCAATCAGGCTGACGGCTCTGCCCGGCTGGCCAGCCCGGCCGGTGCGGCCGACTCGATGCAGGTATTCATCGCCCTTGCGCGCCAGATCGAAATTCACCACCAGTTCTACACTGGGCAAGTCGAGCCCACGAGCGGCGACATCGGTGGTGACCAGCACTTTGTATTTGCCGCTACGCATGCCACTGACCACGGCGTTGCGTTCTTCCTGAGTCAGGTTGCCGTGCAGAATGCCGCAGCGGCGGGTACCACTGAGCAGTAGCGAATGCAGCCGTTCAGCTTTGACGATGGTGTTGGTGAAAATAATGACCTGCTGGTTGGGGTTTTCATCCAACAGGGCAAAGATCAACTTCTCTTTGAAGCGATCGTCATGCGCCAGCATGTATTGCTGGCGAATGTTATCGGGCACCGAGCGCGAGGCATGCAGCGAAATGGTCTCCGGCTGGTGCAGCAGCTTTTTGGCCATAGCTAAAACACCGCCATGCTCCAGCGTGGCTGAAAACAGCAGCGTCTGGCGCGTCGGAGAGCAATGTTCGGTAATGGCGATGACATCATCCCGGAAGCCCATGTCGAGCATGCGGTCGGCTTCATCGAACACCAGGAATTCGATGTCAGACAGTTCCAGGCTGCGCCGCTCCAGGTGCTCCTTCAACCGGCCCGGCGTGGCGATCAGAATGTCGGGCGTCTTGCGCAGTTCCGCAGCCTGTTCCTGAAACGACGCGCCGCCGGTGATGCTCAGGCTGGTCACGTTGATGGCACTGCCGAGCTGGCGACACACTTGCTGGATCTGACGGGCCAGCTCACGGGTCGGTGCCAGTATCAGCGCCCGAATGCCGGTATTGGGCGACGAGCGACGATTGAACATAGACACCATGGGCAAGACAAACGCCACGGTTTTACCGCTGCCGGTCTGGGCGCTGACCATCAGGTCCTTGCCGTCCAGAATGCGCGGTATCACCGCTTCCTGTACGTCGGTGGCTTCGAGAATGCCGTGCTTGGTTAACGCAGCGGAAAGCGGTGGGACGATGTCTAATTCATCAAACACTGAATGGTTACCTTATTGATCGGACAGGCTGGGCGATACAAGCGCCACGGATTGGCAGCGAGTATAGCAGACCCGCACCCGCAAACGACTCCCCCCAAACGTGCCTACAGCGACACTGACTGTCAGGTAAAAGTTCCGTCAGATCGATTACCCGCTATCGGTTTATCGGTAGGCTATCGTTTTATTGATAGATTGTGGGCGAGTAATACCACAGCGAGCGCTGTGCCAAAGAACAGCAACCCAGAGGATGCACAATGAATACACGTGGCTTGATCGACCAGTTGCTTCAATCCGGTGGCAATCTGATGCAAAACCCCTCTGTCAGCCAGGCTAAAAATGTGGCGACTGACAAGGCTTCCCAGTTGTCAGGCCTGCTTGGGGGCAACGCTGGCGGCCTGCTTTCAGGGGCTGGCGGTGGCCTGCTTGCCGGTGGCGCGCTCGGGTTACTACTTGGCAACAAGAAGCTGCGCAAAACCGGTGGTAAAGTGGCGGGCAACCTGGCCATGTATGGCGGCCTGGCGGCACTGGGCGCGGTGGCTTACAAGGCCTACAGCAACTATCAGCAAAACCAGGCCAGTGCCCCGCAGGGTGAACCGCAAACCGTCGATCGTCTGCCCGATGCCCAGGCGGAACAGCACAGCAATGCCATTCTGCGAGCCGTGATAGGGGCCGCCAAGGCCGACGGTCACATCGACGACAAGGAGCGCGCCCTGATCGATGGTGAGTTCGAGAAACTGAGTGACGATGCCGAGATGACCCGGTGGCTCAACCAGGAATTGCAAAAGCCACTCGACCCCGCCGACGTAGCCCGGGCGGCCACAACACCGGAAATGGGCGCAGAGATGTACTTGGCAAGCCTGCTGGTAATTGATGACCAGAACTACATGGAAAAGGCGTATCTCGGCGAGCTGGCGCGGCAGTTAAAACTGGACCCGGCACTCGTTCAGGAGCTGGACAACCAGGTCACCGGCATGGCGTGACGGTCGGCGTCACGCCGACAGCCAGCCCACCACACCCCGTATCAACATGCTGGCCCCTGTGGCCAGCAGCACCATTAACACCACTCGGGCAAACACCTGTGGCGACATCCGGTCCCGCAGGCGCTGGCCTATGAGCATGCCGAGCACGGCGGGCACAAACAGCAGCACCGACATCAGGCCGTCATACCGGGTAACCAGACCCTGGCTGCCCAGGCCAACCGCGAGCACGATGGTGCCGGTAAACAACACAAAGCTCGCGGCGAATATGAACTCGGTTTTCTGCAAACCTGCGGCGATCAAAACCTGCAGCGAAGGAAACCCGAAAAAAGACGTCAGCCCGCCAAACAGACCACTGAAAAAACCGCTGATGACGTACAGCATTGTCTTTCTCTCAGGCGAGACTTTCAGGGGTTTCGACAACTGCGCCGCGATGGAAATGATCATCACCCCGCCGAGCACCATCGACAGCACATGGGTGTTCAGTGCCGACAGCAGCTGCACTGTCATCGCCATGGTCGTCAACAACACACCCACCAATAACCAGATCTGACCCAACACCCGCCACTGTTTGCGCGTCTGCGCCAGCTGCACAATGTTGGTGGCAAACCCGGAAGCCAGCACCCAGCCCATGGCCTGGGTAATGGGCACATTAAACAGAATGGTCGATGCCGGTATGGCAATAAAGGGCATGCCGAAACCCGAAATCCCCTTCACCATGCCCGACGCCATAAAAATCAGCGCCAGCCAGGGCAACAGCGACAACAGGGTTTCAAAGGTCATTCAGTATTGGCTCTGTGATTGGAAGAGGAACGTCAAGATTAACGACTGAACGATGGATTGCCAGCAACGCGAGCAATACAGTGCGTTTCACCTACCCAATGCGTTGCCTGCAAGCATTGGCCAGTACGGCCTTGTTTATCGCATTTGTTCAAAGACGTCATCGGCCAGTGCCATCGATGCCGTCAGTCCGGGGGATTCGATACCGAACAGATTCATCAGGCCCGGGTGAGTGGGCGATGTGCTCAGCACAAAATCATCCGCCAGGGTTCCAGCTATTCGAACTTTGGGACGCACACCCGCATAAGACGGCACCAGTTTTCCCGGATCAATACCCGGCAAATAGGTTTGAACGGCGCGGGCAAAGTCAGCCGCGCGGGCCGGGTCGACTTCATAGTCCGGCTCATCGCTGTCGAGAAAGGTGACGTCGGGACCGAAGCGGGGCTGGCCGTTCAGATCGAGCGTCAGATGAATACCGAGTCCGCCCGGCTCAGGCGTTGGGTAAAGCAGGTGCGACACTGGCAACTGGCCGCTGTAGCCGAAGTAACAGCCTTTGGCGTAGGCGGCGGTTGGCACGTCCGGCAACGCCGGCGCTACCGAGCGCGCAATAGTCAAAGCACCCAGGCCCGCTGCATTGATGACCCTGGATGCCTCTATTTGCGAGCGCTCACCGTCGCTGTCGACCACCGATACTTGCCAGTGATCGCCCTGCTTCATCACTCGCTCAACCTGGTGATGGCAAACCACATCGCCCTCATGGGCTTCTATGTCCGCCTGAAACGCCAGCATCAGTGCATGAGAATCGATAATGCCGGTGTTCGGCGACCAGAGTGCCCGGCGACAGGCTACCTCGGGTTCCATACTGGCCACTTGCGGCTGCGACAGGTCTTCCAGCGACACGCCGTTGGCCGCCGCTGTCGACTGAAGTTTGACTAGCGTTGCTTCACCCGGTTCGTCAGTCGCCAGAATCAGCTTGCCCAACAGGCGGTGCGGGACCTGGCGTTCCTGGCAATAGGCGACCAGTTGCTCGCGCCCCTGCACACACAACCGGGCCTTGAGCGACCCCGGGCGATAGTAAATGCCAGCATGCAGCACTTCAGAATTGCGCGAACTGGTTTCCTGACCCGGCGTGGGGTGCTGTTCCAGCACCATGACCGACTGGCCAGCAATCGCAAAGCGGCGGGCTATGGCCAGGCCGACGACACCGGCGCCAATAACAATGACATCCATGGGGTTTCAACAATCTACAACAATGAATATCTGAAGTTTAACCGATTCAGCCCCGACCGGCACATCAGGCCCAGGGTATAACCGACTTGGTGAGCGCGACCAACACCATATAGCCAAACACTAGCAGCGCCAGCACCGCGTACGCGGCCCTGCCCCGCGGCGTTCTGGCGCGCTTTATCGCCCAGGCGCCCAGCAGGATGTATAGCACCAGAGCGATCAGCTTGGCCGTCAACCAGGGCAGTTCTGTTGGCCAGAGGCCAAGCCGGACCAGCATCCAGACGCCCAGTGTGAGTAACAGGGTGTCAACAAGGTGAGGCAGGGTTCGCGCCCAACGTTGCTGCAACCAACCAGCGCCCAGTACCGAAGCGACAGCCCTTACAACAAAGAATAGACCGCTGATCACGACAAAGGTGACGTGAAAGTCGCGAATGAATCCGTAGGCCATGCCGCCCTCTGTTAGTCGGTTGCTCTAATGGCAGTGTACCCCAGCCACAATAAGATGTATTCTACATGATTCTTTAAAGGAAATCATTATGCCCAGCCCATTACCCGCCGTCTGGCTCAGCTATGCGTTCCGACCCTTTTTTCTGGCCAACGCCCTGTACGCCATCGTCGCCATACTGGCGTGGGTCGCCTACCTGTTTGGCGGCTGGCCGATACCCTTAACCTGGTCACCGCTGCACTGGCACAGCCATGAAATGCTCTTTGGCTGGGTACCAGCCGCCATTGCCGGTTTTCTGCTGACCGCCATGACCAACTGGACCGGCGCACGGCCGCTGGCGGGTGGAAAGTTGCTGGCCTTGTTGCTGCTATGGGTGGCTGGCCGACTGATGTTCCTGACCGCAAGCATTTGGCCAGCCTGGCTGGTCGCCCTGGTAGACCTCTCGTTTCTGGCGACATTGGCGGTCTATGTGGCAGTGGTACTGGTTAGCCACAAGAACCACCGAAACCTGATGCTGGTTGGCGTGCTGACCGTGTTACTGGCGGGCAATGGTCTGATGCACCTGGGTTTTATCACGGGCTCAAGCCATTGGCTGAACAGCGGTGAGCAACTGGGCCTTAGCCTGGTCACCCTGTTAATGGCCGTTATTGCCGGGCGCATCGTACCGGCCTTTACCGGGAACTGGCTGCGCCTAAACGGCAAAAACAGCCTGGTTCGTCGCCCGGCCTGGCTCGACCGGGCAGCGCTGCTGAGCATCGCGCTGTTAATTCCGCTGGATCTGCTGCCCGTCAGCAGCAGTGTCACCGGGCCACTGGCCGTGTTTGCCGGGTTAACCAATGGGTTACGCCTGGCGCTCTGGCAAGGCGTACACACCTGGCGCGAACCCCTGCTCTGGGTGCTGCATCTGGCTTACGCCTGGCTGGGTCTATCGCTTGTATTCCGTGGCTTGAGTGATCTGTCGCTGCTGAGTGCCACTCACTTCTGGCAACACAGCCTGGGGCTCGGTGCCATGGCCACACTGATTCTCGGTGTGATGACCCGGGTCGCACTGGGTCACACTGGCCGGCCGCTGAAACTGCCCCGGCATGCCATCTGGAGTTATTGGCTAATCACTCTGGCGACCTTGCTGCGCCTGGCGGCATCGGCACAATGGCTCGACTATCGCTGGGCCGTTAACTTTTCTGCCCTGGCCTGGATACTCGCCTTTGGTGTCTTTATCGCCTGCTATACGACGATTCTGATCACGCCCCGTACCGACGCGCCCCGGCCATAACGACCCGGCCGGAGAACCGCGAACCAATTCGTGTCTTGACACCCATAAAGATATATACATAATGACTCTTATAAAGATTCATTTATTTTGAATCTTTATAAGAACCGAGCCGCGTAAGGCTCCTCCACATACAGGAGACTATTATGGACGCTCATCAAAGACTGGAACTGGCCCACACCCTTATGCTACTGGCTGCTCTGGGGTTCCTGGTTGCCACCCTGAATGCCTACGTCTGGGATTTTAATCAGAGCCTGGGGGTGCAAATACTGTCACACGTGCTGATGCTGGTCTTTCCTGCGGTACTCAAGCTTTCCTATGTACTGCGGCTGCACTCGCTGAAAAGCCTGGGGCTGGAGGCGCACTAATGTTCAGTTAGCAGGTTGTTGAAAAAGGCTTCCTGCCTTTTTCAAAACACGAAAACCAAAAATCGCGATTTTTGCTTCTCTCGCAAAATCAATGACTTAACAGTCATCAATTTTGCCGGAACGTCCATGTTCCGGTAGCAGGCGGCTGAAATCCTTTGAATTTCAACAGCCTGCTAGACAATGCGCAGTATCCGGGTCAGGTCGACCTGGTTCCTGGGTTGAATCAGGTCGGCCAGGGTGTATTGATCAAGCGTTGTCAGAAACGCCGTGCGTGCCTCGTTCAGTATGTTTTTCAAATTGCAGACCGGCGCTATGGAACATTCGTTGGCTGCAGAAAAACACTCGACCAGGTTCATGTCGGTTTCAGTCTCACGAAACAACACTCCAATGTTGATGTTCGCCGGGTCCTGCCCCAGCCGCAGCCCCCCGTTTTTGCCCCGCACCGCACTGACATACCCCAGCTGATTCAACTGGTTCACCACCTTCATCAGGTGGCTTTTGGAAATGCTGTAACTGTCGGCAATGGCCTGAATCGTCGTCAGGCGTTCCGGGTCGGAAGAGAGGTAGATCAGCACGCGCAGGGCATAATCGGAATAACGGGTGATGTGCATGACAGGTTTCCTGGCCAGGTTGCTTATGCGTTCAAATATAACATGAATGACAAATAACGCTTTAGAGGCCGTAGAGAAAATAATGTTTCCGGCTCGATTGACAGCCACCGCAGTTAAGCTATAACTGTGGCTGGAGAACGCTCCCAAAAGGCTCTCCCGTTAACTAAAAACGGAGCCATCGTCATGAGTAAAGAAAAGAACAAAGGCCACAAGGAAAAGAAAAAGCCCAAGGCCGCCAAAGTCGGTAACAAACCTTCCGACCTCCACAAGCCAGCCAACACCGTTGGCGGCGCCATTGAGCGGGATCATCACAAACACGATCACTGACACCCCCGCACCTGACAGGTCACGCCTACCCTGCGTGGCCTGCTCGCCCCCCACTCAAACCACTCGTAAATCAACCCTGACGACCGCAATACCATTACACCTGTGGCGGTTAAACGGCTAGGCTGAGTTCACATTTCAAAACTGTGAACAGGAGCCTGGCAATGGCACACCCCTGGTGGAAAACGTCTGTGGTCTATCAGATATACCCGCGCAGCTTTATGGACAGCAACGGCGATGGCATGGGGGATCTGAATGGCATCATCAGCAAACTGGATTACCTTGCTCTGCTTGGTATCGACGTGATCTGGCTGTCACCGGTGTTCAAATCACCGATGGACGACAACGGCTATGATATTTCCGACTACGATGACATAGCACCCGAATTCGGCACCCTGGCCGATATGGAACGGCTGATAGCCGAGGCCCGGGTGCGCGATATCAAGATCATTATGGATCTGGTGGTCAACCACAGCTCGGACGAGCACCTCTGGTTCGAGTCGGCTCGTCAATCCAAAGACAGCCCCTACCGCGATTACTACATCTGGCGCGACGCACAGTCGGACGGCTCGCTGCCGAACGACATTCGCAGCTACTTCGGCGGCCCGGCCTGGACCTTCAATCCGGCCACCAACGATTATTATTTTCACCAGTTCTCAACCAAACAACCGGACCTGAACTGGGACAACCCGGCCGTTCCGGACGCCGTGCACGCAATGATGAACCGCTGGCTCGACCGCGGCATCGCCGGCTTTCGCATGGATGTTATCGACCTTATTGGCAAGGACGTCGACAACAACGTGCTCGCTAACGGCCCCACCCTGCACAGCCACTTAAAGGCCATGCACCAGGCCACGCTAAAAGGCCGGGATGCCCTAACCGTGGGCGAAACCTGGAGTGTCACCCCCGAAACCGCCCAGTTGTATTCGGCTCCGGAACGCGAAGAATTATCGATGGTGTTCCAGTTTGAGCACATCGAACTGACCTTCGACCCGGTGCATGGCAAATGGCGCCCGCGGGAGTTTGATCTGGTTGCGCTCAAACACGTGTTCGCCAAATGGCAGACCGAACTCGAGGGCCAGGGCTGGAACTCCCTGTTCTGGAACAACCACGACCTGCCCCGAGCAGTCTCCAAATACGGCGATGATGGCGAGTATCGGGAGGCCTCTGCCAAGGCGCTGGCCACCGTACTGCATGGCATGCAAGGCACGCCCTATGTCTACCAGGGTGAAGAGATAGGCATGACCAACGTGGCGTTCAAGGTGATTGAGGATTACCAGGACATCGAAACCCGCAACCTCTTTGCGGAACGGCTGGAACAGGGTGATGCGCCCGATGCGCTGATGGCCGCTATTCACAAAAACAGCCGCGACAACGCCCGCACACCCATGCAGTGGGATGCCAGCGACAATGCCGGCTTCAGCTCTGCCAAGCCCTGGCTGAAAGTGAACCCGAATTACCCCGAGATCAACGTTGAGGCCAGCCTGGAAGATCAGAACTCCATCTTCTATCACTATCAGCGGTTGATTCAGTTGCGTAAAACCAACCCCACCCTGATAGACGGCCAGTTTAAACTGTTGCTGGCAGACCACCCTCAGGTATTCGCCTACCTGCGCAAGACCGATTCTGAAACATTATTGGTGGTGGGTAACCTTTCATCCGAACACTTGACCGTGCCACTGTCGGACAACCTGCGGTCCGATTCAGCGCAGGTTCTCGTTTGCAGCGGCACATCAAGAACCGGGCTGAGCCAAAGGGTCGAACTGGCCCCTTACGATGCTTTTATTATGTCGCTGGGTTAACGACGGCGGACTGGCCGAGCGCGTCTTCCAGCTTGGCCATCGCTTTCAATAAAGCACCGCGTTCAGCGCCGGACAAGGCAGAAAGCAACGAGGCCTCCCAGGCCTGAGCTTCGGGCAATAACTGATTGAGCAGAGCGCACCCGGCTTCGGTTAGCCGCAGGTGGTGGGCGCGCTGATCCTGCTGGTCCGGGCTGCGACTGATCAGTTGCCTATCCACGAGAACCTGCACGGCGCGCGAAACCCTGGCTTTATCCATGCGGGTTGCATCCCGAATCTGCTTGGCAGTGAGCACCTCACACTGGTTCAGCCAGGCCAGCACCCGCCACTGCGCAATGGTCAGTGAATACGACGACTCATACAGATGCGCCAGTTGCTCGCTGATCTGATCCGCCAGGCGGTTGAGGCGGTAAGGCAGGAATTGGTCCAGATCGAACTGGGCGTCGCTGGCATAATGTGTCATGGGGTGTCTTTCCGGGTAGAGCCTGGCAGAATGGTTGCACAGGGAACCATTCAGGTCCAGTCACCAGACTGAACCTCTGCAAGACTCATCCAGATCAGAGTAAGACTAACCTGGCTATATTTTAAAACTTTCCATGCTAGCTGGATGAAACAGCTCTTCAGGTGACACCAGACGACTCGACAATCCCTCTTTGTGATGCTGTGCCAGAAAGCGGGCCAGCGTTTCGCGGTTTTGCTCGAAGCCGTAAGACCAGAAGTCCTGACCCATCAATAGCCTGGCTGATCGCAACTGATCTTCCACGAAAGGCAGTGTCACTTTCGTCGCCGAGGTGTCGGTCAGATGCTGCAAGGCCACCTGTTTCGATTTCTCAAACGCCTTGAATACAGAGAAAGGTAGCCAGGGGTGCTGTGCCACCAGCGTTTTTCGAATGCCCAGGGTGTGCATGATCGGAAACAGCCCGGTGCGCTGATACCATGCTTTCGCTTCGGCCATCGGGTCGGCAAACAAATAACCAACATTCGGGTTGCCCTCAGTAAAACAAGACGGTGCACGGGGTCCGATAACCGCATCGAGCTCACCCATCGCCAGCATGTGGCTAATGGTTTCACCGTCAGGCACATTGACGACCTGAGTGCCCCCTGTCAGCTTGAGATTGATTTTCTCTACCCGGCCGGGCTCTTCATAGCCGCCCCGAACCCAGGTAATGTCGTTGGGTTTAACACCATAGTCCTCTTCCAGAATCATTCGAACCCAGACGTTAGCGGTGAGTTGATATTCAGGCACCCCAACTCGCTTTCCTTTCAGGTCGGCCGGGGTCTCAATACCCCGGTCAGTGCGCACGTAGATCGACGTATGGCGGAACGCACGGGAAGGAAACACAGGCACCGCTATATAAGGGCAATCATTGTTCGCCGTTTTCACTGTGTAACTACTCATCGACAATTCAGTAATGTCAAAGTCTGCATGGCGAAACGCACGGAAAAAGATTTCTTCCGGATCATGCAGCATAAACACAGGGTCCAAGCCGTCTATCTGAACGTTGCCATCGACCAGAGGTCTCATCCGGTCGTAATTACCGATGGCGATTGATAGTGACAGTTTGCTCATAGATCCGATTCCTCAGTTATCCCACCTGCCAAACGCTCAGCTAAGGTTGTTCAGTAACAGACCTGCATACAGTTCATAGTCCAGTAACCAGACAAAAATGACCCACACAAAGGCCAGAGCGCCAATTGCTATGAGGGCAGAACGACGTTTGTCGTGCCCGGCACGCCAGGTCAGAAACGTAAAAATATAGGCGGGGATGGTTATCAGGAAACCAAAGATAGACAGTGCAACGACCAGCCCCAGCAACCAACCCATCGACTTCAATTGCTTGAAGGTAATCGCTGTTTCGGTGGATGCGGGCAACTTACGCTGGTACCAGGCAACCAACTGAACGACGACGTCGGCCGCTGTCAATACAACAAAGACCCAGCCGATAAATCGAGGAAACATGCCACTGGATCGGCCAAACCCCTGCGACAAGTAAAGTAGGGTGATGGCCAGCATCAGCATGAAACAAGAAATCAATACCGTCGGACGGGCCAGTGAATTAAGCGTTGGCATTGCGTACCCTCCTGCGAATCCGCCCTAAAACAGGTAATGCCAGTGCCATGACAATAATCATAAAAATTACCAGACTTGTCGTGTCTCGAAAAAATCCGGTCCAGTCGCTGCGGAACATCAGCATCGACTGGATAAAGTTGCGTTCCATCATCCCGCCCAGAACAATGGCAATGACCAGGGTAATTCGTGGATAATCCAGCCGGATCATGACATAACCGATGACACCAAACACAGCGGCCATGATCACATCACCCAGGGAACCCTCCAGGGCATAAGCCCCTACCAGAGCGACACTCAATACAGTCGGGATCAATATAGACGAGTCAATAAAGGTGATTTTGATCAGGTACTTCGTCGCCACAGCAATCACACAGGCCGAAGCTATTGTTGCCAGCAACAAGGCAATGATCAATACCAGTAAGCTCCATTCACGCTCAATCAGAAGCAATGGGCCAGGCTGCATGCCGTGCAAAACCAGCACACCCAGAAACAACGCCATTTCAGCGCTACCGGGTATGCCAAATGCCAGAGTAGGAATCAGGGAGCCCCCGTCTTTGGCATTGTTTGCGGCTTCCGGGGCTATAACGCCGCGGATATCACCCTTGCCAAACTGCGAGCTGTCACGGCTCGATTGCACCGTAAATGAATAAGACAGAAATGAGGCGACTGTTCCACCAACACCCGGAACGATACCTACCAGAGTACCGATAAACGAACCGCTGAGAACAGTTCTGGGATGCTTGAAAACCGCTTTGAATCCCGCCCCTACACCCTTCACCTCGCCCAACTCATTGCGATCAACTTTGGAGATGGCTCCACCCTCGACCATTAACCGGATCATCTCGGCAATCGCAAAGAGTCCGATCAGAGCGGGGACCAGTTTAATGCCATCCCACAGGTAATCGATGCCTGCGGTAAACCGCAAAGTACCGCCCATGTCGTCGTAACCAACGAAGCCGATAAACAGCCCCAAGGCGGCGGCGATCAGGCCACGCAACATATTGTTATTGGAAATGGTCAGTGAAACCAGACCTAGAACAGCCAGCATAAAAAAAGCCGGAGGGCCGAATAACAACACAAGCGACTTGGCCATGGGCAGTATCGCAACCAAGACAACCACCCCGACAATACCACCCAGAGAGGATGCGGTTGCCGCTGCCCCGATGGCCAGCCCGGCCTTTCCCTGTCGGGTCAGAGGGTAGCCGTCAAAACAGGTCGCGGCATTGGGCGCAGTGCCAGGTGCATTTAACAGAATGGCCGTAACAGAACCACCAATGGCGCTCGACCCCATAATACCACCCATCAATGTGATGGCTTGTTCAGGCTCCATACCAAAGGTCAGAGGTAGCAACAGCGCTATGGCTGTCGCACCACCCAAACCGGGGATAATGCCGAACAAAAGGCCCACCAGGACCCCCAGCATCAAATACATTAGGGTGACACCGTCGGCGAGATACAGCGTCGCCGTCACAAAAGAGTCGAGCATGGGTATTGGTTCCGCTGATCAGTTAGGGTTTTGCAGACTGGTAGTGAAACGCTCGTAGAACTCAAAGCTGCTGGAAATGTCGGCCGCGGTATCAGCACCGTTCATCGGAGACATGTTCATACCAATGCTCCTGGCGTATTCCAGATACTCTTCATTCTGCACCACGTCCATGAACGCGGAGCGTAACTGCGCGAGGGTTGCGTCATCGATTCCCGGAGGACCGGCGATGGAGCGCTGCAAGTTCAATGGCGTTAAACCCGGGTATCCTGCTTCGGCAAATGTCGGAACGCCTTCAAACAGGCTCTGGTTACCGGACATGGCCAGTGCACGAACGTCACCGGATTCCAGATAAGGGGTTACGGACGACACAGGCGCCATACTGACCTGGCCATCACCCCGGATCAATCCCACGATTGCATCGGTTGTACCACCATAACCAGACAAATAGATGGGGTCTTTCTCGGCCAGACCCAGTTCACTGGCCGTGATCTGCAGCGCTGCGAGCACGGTAGAGCCGTAACCGGTCGACGTAATGATCAGGTCATCCACCGCAATCAGATCATCGAGCGTTTGAATGTCCGAGTCAGCAGCAACAATCAGCACATAGTCGTCCGACTCCAGACGGCCAATCCAGCTGAGTTCCCGCAAATCGTAGCCAACTTCCTCACCGAGAATGGCCGGCAACGCAAAGCCCGGCAGGTTAAAAATACCCAGTGTCAGGCCATCCGGTTCAGACCGACTCACTTCAGTGGAACCGCGCTGGCCACCCGCACCCGGAATATTCTCGGTAATAACGTTAGCGCCACCCAGAGCTTCACTGAAGTAGGGAGCGAAGCCCCTGACTGCGCGATCGAAACCACCACCAGGGCCATAAGGAACAACAATGGATACGGTGTCAGACGGATCAACATCGGCCTGAGCACCCGACATGAGTGCAATGCCGGCAACTGCCGACAGCAAGGCTGTTTTAATTTTCATAGACCACTACCTTTATTTGTTGTTGTCAGGTTTTGCGTCAATTACCGGACCAAAGCGAGATCCGCCAGGCCAGTCGGTCCTTCATGAGGAACGTCGTTCGACCATGAGCAAAAGCTACGCTCCTAGTTGTCGCTTGGAAAATGAAATTTAGACGTTTTTATATATCTAAATCGATATATTAGATTTACCTACCTGCTTATGACAATACCCTATATAGGACCAAGCTCGCAGGAAGAACTATTTTTCGAGCGACAGCGCTGATGGAACGCTCTGTTCACCGCTGCAAATATTGACATGCATCAAGGAACGCACGTTCTCTGACCTGACCATAGCTCGGCGGCACAAAACGCTGGTAGGGAAAATGACTCAGAACGAAACGTTTTCGATATATCAGGGTGTGTGCATGCTCTGTATAACCAGGCGTACCTGGTCCATCAGGAGGCGTTGAGCCTCGCTTGGATGGCTGTCAACACGGGTTGCGATGCCTACGGGTCCCAGAGTGGATGAGAAGTCATAGGGAAGTTCGGCGAGTCGCCCTTCGTTGATATCAGCATCAACAGCCCCATGCGAGATGAGCCAGACAGTATCAGTATCACGCACATAAGAACGGCCAAATGCATGAGAGATGGTTTCGATGCGATTCGCGTTGGGTCGAATACCGTTCAGTATCATGAACTGATCAACGAGGCTGCGAATCACGGAGTCCGGAGGTGGCATCAGTATTGGGTAATCGGAAAGCACTTCCAGCGATATCAGTGACTCTTTGAGTACCGGATGCCCTGGCCGCACTACGATGGCGACGCGTTCCTGATACAGTTGCTCGAACACCAGACCCTGCATCTGCGCAGGTGTAGACAACCGTCCTACCACCAGATCCAGTTCCGACATGCGCAATGCATCGAGCAACATTTTGTTGCTACTATTTAGCAAGGTGATATCGGCGTAAGGCATCATGGCTTTAAAGGCACGCAACGCTTTGGGCATGACGGTGGTCGCGACCGTTGGCAATACGCCAATAACAACCGGCGAATGCTCTGCTCTGCTGGAAGCACTGACCCGGTCAATACCCTCACGCAAGGCATCGGTACTGTTCAGGGCATAGCGTAAAAACACCTCACCGAAGCGGGTCAGTTCGACACCCTTGCGCTGGCGATTAAGCAGCTCAACGCCAAGCATCTCCTCAAGCTCGCGCAATTTCTTTGAAACGGCAGGCTGAGTAAGCGACAGATAGTCGGCAGCCCGGACCACCCCACCCTGTCGAACCACCTCAATGAAGCATTGCAAATGCCGGAATTTGATCCGGTTGTCGATGATCGGGCTTTTGGGTGTGTGTAAGGTAGACATAGTGTGTAATTACTCACCTTGGCAGCGGCAAGCATAGCAGATACGGGCTCGGGTAAGCCCGCAATTACAGAACCGCCCGGGGCACGATCAGAAGGGACGATAGCCCAGTCTCTGAGAGACCGCGCGGGCGGTATCCTGAACATGGGGCACGTAGCGCATGATGGTATCGTCGTCCATCCGGTGAATCGGGCCCGCCAGCCCCATGCCAGCGACTACCTCACCGTTCATATTGAAAATGGGGGCCGCTATGCACCTCATACCAACTTCGCTTTCCTGATCTTCAACACAATATCCCTGAGCGCGGATCTTGAGCAATTTCTTGCGCAGCTGCTCCGGGTCGGTGATGGTGAAATTCGTTCTCCGTTCGATTGGACCCGACAGCGCCTTATCCATCTCGACATCGCTCTTGAAAGCCAGCATCACCTGGCCTTCACCGGTACAGAGGGAGCCCTTTCGAACACCAATATCCGACTGCATGCGAATGGCATGGGTGCTCTCAAAGTGGAACAGATACACCACCTCCGGACCATCCAGCACGCCGAGCAAAACGGTTTCATTCAATTCGCTCTTCAGTTCCTGCAGGATTGGTCTGGCAACACTGGGCACATCCAGACGCCGGCGCACCAGACCGCCCAGACTGAACAGGGTCAGCCCCAGGCGATACTTGTCGTTGGCCGGGTTCTTTTCCAGCAGGCCGCCAATCACCAGTGTGGTCGCCATCCGGTGCACCGTGCTCTTGGCTAGCCCCAACCGCTTGGACAGTTCGCTTATCCCCAGCTCAACGTCTTTTTCACTGAAGGTTTTCAGCAGCGCAATGGCATTGGCCAGTGAGGACAACCCACGGCTCTTTTTGTCATCGACCTTGCTTTCCGCTTTTTCAGTCGCTTGATTGATGCGTCGTAATTCGCTCATGCTGTCCTTGTATTCTTCATCAGTCAGTCCCGCCAGAGCCCCGGCCGGGCCTGTAAACGTATTTTGGGTCTGAACTATACCGATATGAGCGAAAAATAACCAGACGACGCCCGAACCAGGCAACCGCCTGACTCAGGGCCAGCTAAACTCGACCAGCCGCATGATACCGTCCGGAAGCTGTAAGTTAGCGGTTACTATCTCTGTCGATACCGACAAGCCCAACACACCAAGCATGGTTACCAGAACGCCCAGAACCACCCAGGCCCCAAAGACTTCCGTATCACGGTTGATTAACCAACCGAATATTACCCGGAATACCACCGAGGTAGACTGGATCGGGGTGACCACCGACACCGGTGCAATGGCCAGCGCCATGTATCTGAACATTTGCGAGAAACCAACCAGTATGGCCGCCAGTGAAAACCAGCGAACAGATGATTGTCCCACCTCACGAACATGCTTCCAGCGTCCGGGAAGCAACAGAATCAGGCCAATGACCAGCGCTGCTGACGAGTACGAAATAAGCCCTCCCCAGAAGCTGGTACCGGGGCCCTGTGATTCCAGCCCCATACGCACCAGGATCGGGCTAGAACCGTATGCAACAGCTGACAACAAGGCAAAGCTGTAGCCCTCCCGGTAACTGGGTTCAAACTCCGGGTGTTTCGGTTTTGGTTCCCCCTCCTTAGCCGGTTTCGGCTTTTTGAAGGTAGCTTTTGACGTGAAATAAGCGCCCATTAGAATAAGAACGATGCCTGCAACTTTGAGTGGTGTTAGCACCTCGCCCAAAAACACGATGGCCAGAACGAGCGCCAATATCAGATTCGATTGCTTCCAGGGGCCTGACAGATTGCCGCCGATCGCTTTGGTCGAGCGATAATTGCAGTAACGACCGATCACGAAGTGCAATACCCCAGCTGCCGCCAACCATAGAAAGGCTTCGGTGGTTAAACCAGTAACCGCCCCGATATTCCCGGTTACCAGTATCATTACCAGGAAGAAAGGCACACCAACGGGAACCGTAATGGCCAGCGCCTGCAGAACGGACCCACTCAGTACACCACGACGAACACTGGCATTATTAAACCCAAAGGTTATCGCTGACAGCAACGCGAGAAAACCACCCAACATAGAAATCACTCCGGTTTATGGAGACAACAGAAACCGCCGCCCTGTCGAATACAACGGCGGAAGATGACCCGGAGTATGAATGCTCCGGCGAAATTAATACGGTCAGGCTATTGAATTGAATGGCTAATAGTCACCGTGGTTATGGTCATCTTCGGCTTCTCGTTCTACAAAACCCTCTGCACCGGGAGCGGGTTCTGAAGGCCTGGGCTCCACCTGCTGTTGAAAGAGCATATTCATGAACATATACATGGGCTTGGTCTTGATCACCAGCGCCCGAGCCGGCCGCTCAGGGTCCGCGTTGAAGTGCTGGTGCACGCAGTTGTTGTGCACAATGGCGATGTCACCTGCTTGCCAGTCGTAACGAATGCCATCATGAATTTCATAGCCCTTGCCATCCAGTATGTAAAACGCCGCTTCGTTCACATGGCCGTGCTTTTGCGACTTGCCACCCGGAGCATATTCTTCCAGATGCAAGTGAAAAGTCTGTGTGATGCCATCTTTGGGTTCCACATAATGTCGACTATACGCCTGGGGGCCATCCTGAAACTTAATCTCTTTGCCCTTACGCACTCGCGGCATGTCGCGCAAACGCTGCAGTTCATCGTTCAGGTTATAGGGACCTGCAATGGCTCGAACAAAAACCCGGTCCTTCTTGCTATGATAGTGCGATTCTGTACCCATCTCATTAGACTCCTGTGTGCCAACCCCGCTTGTCGGAGCGGAGCGACTATTATTTGGAATTTCCGGTGATGTATGCGTGTATGACCTTGGCGTTCAAGGTGACTGACGGGTCATATTCCGGGGCATTCTCGAGCTGCTCGACATCGTTTAAGCCGAACTTCTTATAGATCCGGTTTATCGCTGAAATCAAGCGGACAGGCCGGTCCGGGTCAGCATTGAAATGCTGGTGAATCGTGTTAGGTGGAATATATATAATGTCACCGGCTTCCCACTCAAATTTTTGCACTCTGTCTTGCGCCTTCCAATGATAAGTGTCAGTAATTTCCACATCACAATCCTGATGCAGGTCATAGCCCTTACCTTCAAGCACATACAAACACTCCTCAGCGAGATGACGGTGCTTGCCAGAGTGGCTGCCAGGTGGAATGATCTGCATATAAGCGTCGACCGACTCCATCCGGGTATTCATTTTGTCATGCAACAAATGCTTAAGCAGACCTTGCTTCGACATTTCCCAGGGCATTTCTTCGGGTCGAACGACTTTTTTGCGCAACTTGTCCCGCTCAGGGGCTGTCGCTGCATCGTCGAGTAAATCCTGGTACAGGTCATGAGTAACATCACCAGCCAACCAGTACTGTGATTCTGTCCATGCCATCGTTTGCTACCTCGTGTTAATCAACTCAGAGGGCTGGCCTTGCCGACCCTACTCCGTACTGCGTATTGTGATCTAAAAGACGTCATAACCGGCCCACAACTGGTACAGGATACCCGGGAACATCTCCAGGTTGAGGACCAGGTCAAAGAGCCCATAAATTGCCAGTGGAAGGCCTAGCGCCACCTTGATCGACAGAGAGTTTGATTCTTTGCCAACCGGACGCATCAACAGCCAGGTAAACAGGGCAATAGCTACGTACTGCCCCAGTACGATCACCATAATGATCAGAAATATCAGCCAGAGACTGAAGACGAAAAACTTGTTGAGTGTCGGATACTGACCTGTCAATGCCCGCTTTACCGTCGCCGTTATACTGGCCGACTCCCGCTTCATCGCTCTGACTTCCCGTATGCTGATGCCCATGATCAGCAACAACAAAGGCGTCAGAATGACCAGAGGCGTGCGGGCAGCGGTCAAGCTGTAAGTCAGTGACTCCAGAATCGCAGCAATGGTGACGATCAGTAAAAACAGGATGAACACCACTTCTGCGACACGAACTTCCTTAGTCACCAAGGTGCTATCCTCCCGGTCTTCTTGTCCCGGGCTTTTAGGTTCATTGGACATAACTCAAGCCTCCTTTTTCCGGTCGCGAATGAATGTCCAGATATTCCAACCCAGGAACACAAGTGTTATCACAACCAGCGTCAATGGTATCGGGTCGAGGTAGAACCGCGGGCCATCCAATTGCAAAGCGAGGTACAGGTTTTTCTCGATGGCATACCCAAGCACCAGACCAATCAGCATGGCCGCACGCGAATAACTGAGTTCTTTCATCACGTACCCAAGAATACCGAATACCAGTGCAATCACCATTTCAAACCAGGCGTTGTGAACCACATAGGCACCGGTAAAGACAATGCAGATCAAAACAGGTACAAGAATGGATGACCGCAAAAACGTGGCGCGGGTTAGTGGGTTCACCAGAAACATGCCAAAAATGGTGCCGATCAAATTACCAATGACAATGGTGAAGATCATGACAAAGACAATATCCAGATGAGAGATCATCATCCTCGGGCCAGTCTCCATTCCCAGAATAAATAAGCCTCCGAGTAGAATGGCCATAGACGAACTACCAGGAATGCCAAAAGCGATGGTGGAAGCCAGTGCCCCGCCTTCCACGGCATCGTTCGCTGCCTCTGCCCCAATTACCCCTTCTATATTACCCTTGCCAAAGCTTGCTTTGTCTTTCGAGGTTTGCTTGGCATGACCATAGGCAACAAAGGCCGCAGGTGCACTGCCAAGCCCTGGCACCAGACCCATTAGAGTGCCAATGGAACTGCACCGCATGACCAACCACCATTTTTGCAATGTGATTTTCATGCCGCTGAATATCTGGCGCTGGGTTTCGCGCATGCTCATGGCCTTACCGTCACTGGAGTCTGACAAGCTGCCGCCACGAATGAACAGATCGAACATTTCAGATACAGCAAAGAGTCCCAGGATCACGGGGACCAGAGGCAAGCCATCGATCAGCGCAAACGAATCAAAGGTAAAACGCGCCTGGTTAGTGACATTGTCCAATCCGACCATCGCCAACATCAGGCCTAACAATGCAGCAACAAGGCTTCTTGCCATGTCTTCTTTACCCAAAACGGCCACGAAGGTCAGTGCCAGAAAGGAGAGAATCACAATTTCCGGTGGACCGAACAGCAGAGAAGCTTCCTGTAAAACTGGTAACAGTATGGCCAGCGCAACCGCGCCAAAGGTTGCCCCCATAAAGCAGGCCAGTAAGGCGGCACCCACTGCCTGACCACCCAGTCCCTGTCGCCGCATGGGTGGGCCGTCAAGCATGGTCGCCGCATTTTGTCCGGTACCGGGCGTACTGAATAGAATGGCGGTTATCCCACCCCCCTGTGCAACCGTCGCATGTGCGCCAAGGATAAAGGCTACACCCGCGTTCGGCTCCATCGTGTACAGGAAGGGGATGGCCATGGCCATGGCAAAATGACCGCTCAGTCCCGGGATCACACCCACAATCAAACCAAAGAGTGAACCAACCAATAAATAGGGAAAAACATCGAAACTAAACGCTTGAAACAGGCCGCTTACAAAGCCTTCAAGTATGCCCATACTGACTCCTGAACAGGTGAATGGCAGGCATCGATCTGGTCAGAAACCACCAGCACTGATGCCTGCACGACAATAAACAGACGTTAGATTCCGCCTGCTACTGCCTCGACAAAGAAGGCTTCTGCCGACTCGGGCATTACGGCAGCATCGGTGGCAATTTGTGCCATCCGCTCACCATTGGCGAATGTCAGGTCACGACCTGAACTTTGAGCTTCTTCAATCATCTCGGGGTCGTTCATTGCCTGCTCAAAAGCACGCTGGAGGAATGCCAGGCGGTCTGCAGGAATACCAGGAGGAGTAACAACCGGCCGACCAACATCATTCAACCCCTGCCAGGCGCGCAGCACCGCCATTTTTTCGTCCCCTACTTGCATGCGCTCAGCAAGCTCCAGCACAGTGGGTGCATCGGGAATGGCGTCGGTGCGCTCCTGACCCGACTGCAAAACGATTTTTTGCATGCCATCTTCAACGTCCTGGATAGCGCTGCCATAAGAACCCCACATGCCAACGATGTCACGACGCAACATGGCCTGGCGAATCACGGAAGAGCTATCGAAGCCATGAATGATGTCCTGATCCAGATTAAACAGTTCACCGGCAACCAGAGCATCCACATAGGTGCTGCCACCCAGGCCAGTCGCCCCAATCTTGAAGGTGGATCCGGCTTCCAGCATTTCTTCAATGGTATCGAACTCACCTGTTGTTGAAATGGCCAGCACGCGCTGATCGGCAACCATGCGGCCCAGAAAGCCATAGTTTTCAAACTCATAAATCGCGCCTTCAATGTCCGCCAACTGATTCGTCACCAGTGCGCTGCCATTGACGATACCAACGGTCAGGCCGTCTTTCGGTGCACGATAAATATCGTTCGCACCGCGCATTCCACCCGCCCCCGGGTTGTTCTGTAAGCGAACCCTGGCCCCGGTGTATTTTTCAAAGTAGGGAATAATCAACCGGGAATACTCGTCGTAACCACCGCCGGGTGAATAGGGGACGATCCAGTTGATCGTGTTGCCGTCGTAGAATGCTTCAGCAGCAGAGAGATCTTCTGCCTGGCTTTGACCGGCCATGAACAAGGTAGGAATCATAACGGCCAAAGCCGTCGCAGTTCGGAACAGTGTATTTTTCATTGAATGCACCTTTGCGCCAAAAAATTATTGTTGTACGGGCTTGGGTCGTGCGAACCATATGAACTGGTTCATTCAATCCGGCGGCTACACCTTGTCCGCGCTCACCAGTCATCGCTGATGTGGCGCTATGTCCTTGTTTTTGCTCGGATCGTTCCTCTATAATGAACAACAGTCACCATAGAGGTATGGATTACCATAGCAAGTTGCAATTCGAAGTCAACACGAATCATCACCTTCTGGTTTTGAAACCACCTTCTCATGGCGTTCTTCGGGCCGAAAAGTCGCCACCAGAACCGGGTTTCCAGGCATAAAAAAAGCGCCGCTAACGGCGCCTTTTTTATGCCCATAGGTCAACCGGTCAGGTGACGTGTACCGGCAGCAAACACTTCATCAACGCTGACCTTTCTGGTGAGAATTCCCTGGCGCAGTGCCTGAGAAACCAGCAGGTCAAGCATGGGCCGGTTCGGCTCAATGCCGTAAGGCAACGGGTCGCCTAGAATGGGCGTTACATCCCGGTGCAGTTGGTCGGTCGAAAACGAATGCGACCAGACCCCCGCGTTGAGTTGACGGAGGTATTGGGTCTTGGACTCAACAAAGGTATCAAACACGGCTTTGGCCACCTCCGGATACTCGGCAAGCACGTCATCGCGGATTACCATCAAGTGATTGATTGGGTACAGGCCGGTTTCTTTCAGAGCCTTCAGGCTAACGTCGTAGGCGTTGGGAATCAGGGTTTCAACCTCCGGGTGGTCCACCTTGACGCCAATTGCTGCGGGCAGTCGACCACTGGCCAGCTCTTCCTCCATGTTTAGCCCCGGCGCCAGTGGTACAACGTTACCCGGCGCTTGCCAGGACTCAACGTGCTCGTCGCCCGACAAGACCCAGGTAATACTGTTGAGATCGACGCCGTATTGCCGTTCCAGAATCGCTCTTGCCCAGACCCCGGTCGTAACGGTGTAACCCCGGTTAACCCCTACCCTCTGGCCTTCGAGATCTTTGGGATGTTTGAAACCCGCCTGCTGATTATGGAGGATGGCGCCATGATGAAACTCTCGGACCAGAAAAATCGGTAAAGCCGTAAAGCGCACACCATGCTCACGCGCACATAAATAGGTGGTCAGTGCCATCTCGCTAACATCGAAATCCAGGTTTCGAACCATCCGGCGAAAGCCTTTTGGCAACGGATTCACCTCTTCAAACTCAAAGCGGAACCCTTCTGGCTGCAGGTCACCCTGTTTGATGGCGTAATTATTACCCTGGGTTCGTGTCAGTGTTTTCAAAGTACGCGTCATGGTGACTTCTCCATAATTTTTACAGTCAGTTGCAAACTGAGCGATTCATGCAGGATTGCCGTGCATCTCGTTATTCAGCAGCACTCGCATCCCAGGCCGGCAACGTCTTCCAGTGATGGCAACAGCCACTTAACTGGTACGTCTGCCTCTACAACCTCTGCTACTGGTTTGAACACCTTGTACCGGTAGCGCACGCCCCCCGGTTGCCAGAAAGCGACCAGGGTTTCCCGCGGCGGACACCCCGGCACCTGACAGCGAACATCGGCAACTACCACCACAGCGTCGCTACTCAAATCAAAACGATCTCGCGTCCATGATTCCACCTGTTCTGAACTGGACCGGGCTGGTTGATGAAACGGCTGCAACATGCAATTCACCTGTCTGAATGTCGGGGTTCTGTACACAACATGGAACTCTCTGTTCTTCATCTAACCTGATGAATTATATTCCTTTATAGTGAACATTGTTTTGCACAGGGGAATTATACTTGCTAAGCTCCGTGCAATACAAGAAACGCTACCCAGCGGATAACCCAACACTCCACTTCAAAGACCCGATGTTACGGGCGGAGGCATTATGTCCGAGCAAGTCAGAGCCGCAGTGCGCACCCGAGCCAATACCACCGAGATCCAATCCTTCCCGATGCCCGAGGTGCCTGATGATGGCGCGTTGATGAAAGTGGAAGTGGCGGGAATCTGCGGTACCGATGTAAAGCTCTACAGCAATCCGCCTTCCGATGATCCGGTCATCATGGGCCACGAAAACATCGGTTACATCACCAAAGCAGGCTCGCAATTCATGGCGCGCAAAGGGGTCAAAGAAGGTGACATGGTATTTGTCGAACACTACGTACCCTGCTTCAAGTGCGAGTGGTGTCATAAAGGGGAATACCGCCTGTGCGCTGGAACAGACTGGCGCAAAAACCCGGATGCCATTCGCTACGGTTATACACCGCTTAAACGCGAACCTTATCTCTGGGGTGGATTTGCCGAATACATGTACCTGCCCTGGAATGCCGTACTGCACAAAGTACCAGACGGCGTCTCAGCAGAACTGGCGGGCATTGTGACACCCATGGCCAATGGCATTCAGTGGGCCCTGTTTGACTGTCAGGTTGGCTATAACTCGCGGGTACTGATTCAGGGTCCTGGCCAGCAGGGCCTGGCACAAACCGTGGCCTGCAAACAAGCCGGTGCGTCGCTGATCATCATTACCGGCACGTCAAAGGACAGGGCGCGGCTTGAGGTGGCGAAAAAACTCGGGGCTGATTACACCATTATTGTGGATGAGGAAGACCCGCTGGAACGCATCATGGAAATTACCAGCCGTGAAGGCGTCGATGTGTCGCTCGATTGTACCGCCGGTGCCGGCACCATACCGGTATTGCTCGGTATTGAAGCTCTAAAACGCAAAGGTGGCACCCTGTTGATTCAGGGTGAAATGGCCGACTTCCCGAATTTCCCACTGGGCAAGATCGCCAACAAATACATCACCATCAAAGCGGCACGGGGCCACAACTACGAGTCCTGTGAACTGGCGTTGCAGCAACTGGCATCCAAGCGGTTCCCGCTGGAGCTGATTACGACGCACCGCTTTGGTTTGAAGGATACGGAATGGGCCATTAAGTCGGTCGGTGGTCAGGGCGAGAAAGACGTCATTCATGTCTCGTTGATGCCCTGGATGTAAGGCAGCAACTGGTTATGACGTCTCTAGAACGCATCCCGGTCACCCTGCTTACCGGATTCCTCGGATCCGGTAAGACAACGTTGCTGAACCGTATATTGAGCGAGGACGTGCATCACCGTTATGCCGTTATCATCAATGAGTTTGGTGAGGCCGGGATCGATGGTGACCTCGTAATCTCGAGCGACGAAGACCTGTTCGAAATGAACAATGGCTGCGTCTGTTGCACCGTGCGGGGAGATCTGATCGAAACCCTGCACCGGCTTATTGATCGTCAGATCGATTTTGACGCTGTCATCATTGAAACCACCGGACTGGCCGACCCCGGTCCGGTTGCCCAAACGTTTTTTGTCGACCCGAAAATCCAACGGCATTTTCTACTCGACAGTATTACTACCCTGGTTGATGCCAAACATTTGCCGCAAAGCCTCGAACAGGGCTCGGAAGCGGCCGAGCAAATTGCCTTTGCCGACCAGATCATCCTTAACAAAACCGATCTGGTATCACCCGAGGTGATCGAACAACGGTTACAGCTGCTTACCAAGCTCAATCCTTTTGCCCGACGTTTTACCACCAAACGGGCCGGCATTGACCTCTCGGCCATTCTGAACCAGGGCCGGTTTGATCTGGCACGACTGGATGGGCTAACACCGCCTGATGGCAATCCACCGCATGGGCAGCCTGGCCACCAGCATGACAATGATTGCGACCATGATCACGGCTCACATGATCACCCTGCTCACCTCAGTGGTATCACCAGCTGTGTTATCAAGCTGGATGCACCGATGGATGCCGAATGCCTGTCGACCTGGCTAACGGCGTTTCTCGCTGAGCAGGGGCAGACCATTTTGCGGGTGAAAGGCATCGTCAATGTTGCCGGTGAACCGAGAAAAATGGTCTTCCACGGCGTTCACATGATAGTGGAAGGCGACTTCCAGCGAGCCTGGGCAACGGATGAAAAACGCCAGACAACCATCGTATGGATTGGCCGGCAGCTCGATCCCGATGCGTTACAGACAGCACTGGAAAGATGCCGGGCTAACCTCTAATAACAAGGCGAACAAAGGTACAGGAGTTCCCAACTCATGAGACATGTTGTGATCAAAAACATTCCCCGTGCACCGCATGCGGATGCGTTCCAGACACTGGGCGTAGCCACGGTGCATGAAGCCCAGGGTCGCAAGGGGCTGCTCGCTCCGAATATGAACCCGATCTACCCCGGCGCCCACATTGCCGGTCCGGCGGTTACCGTCTCGATACCGCCCGGTGACAACTGGATGATCCATGTCGCCATCGAACAATGCCAGCCGGGGGACGTGATGGTCGTTGCACCCACATCGCACTGTGAAGACGGCTATTTTGGCGACCTTCTCGCCACACTGATGCAGGCCCGGGGGATTAAAGGGTTGATTCTTGATGCAGGATGCCGCGATATCGCAGACTTGCGCGCCATGGGGTTCCCGGTCTGGTCCAAGTGTGTCTCAGCTCAGGGAACTGTCAAGGAAACACTCGGCAGCGTGAACATACCGGTGGTCTGCGGTGGCCAGATCGTTAACCCCGGTGACATGGTGGTTGCAGATGACGATGGTGTGGTCATTGTAGCTCGCTCGGAAGCAGACCAGGTACTCGGGCTTTCGAAAGCACGCGATGAGAAGGAAGCCGGCATACGCGCACGTTACAAAAAGGGTGAGCTGGGTCTGGACATGAACAACATGCGTCCGCGCCTGGCCGACAAAGGTCTTGTCTATCTCGACAGTGCCGATGACCTGTAACCCCATTCACTCGCCCGTACCCAACGGCTGCCAACTTGAAACAGGAGTAGCACGATGATCATCGATTGCCATGGTCACTACACCACCGCACCGGGTCAGTTACAACGTTATCGCGACGCTCAGATTGCGCATTTCAAAGACCCTTCCAGCCCTGCCCCAAGCCTGGCGTCGGTGTCTGATGATGAGATTCGCGAGTCGATCGAAAACAATCAGTTGAAAGCATTGCGCGAACGCGGTGCCGACATGACGATATTCTCTCCAAAAGCATCGGCTATGGCACATCACATTGGTGATGAAGCCGTCTCAAAAACCTGGACCCGGATCAACAACGATCTGATACACCGGGTTACCGGTCTGTTTCCCGAAACTTTTATCGGTGTTTGCCAGCTACCGCAGTCCGTTGGCGTCCCGATCAGTCATTCGGTTGATGAATTGGAACGGTGTGTCACCGAGCTGGGTTTTGTTGGCTGTAACCTGAATCCGGATCCTTCCGGAGGCCACTGGTC
The DNA here is from genome assembly GCF_039982735.1 of Saccharospirillum sp. Lineage (GTDB taxonomy): Bacteria > Pseudomonadota > Gammaproteobacteria > Pseudomonadales > Natronospirillaceae > Saccharospirillum. The sequence continues at coordinate 88,515 of NZ_JBDWXV010000017.1, forward strand.
CGGTCCGCCGCTGACCGACCGGGCATGGTATCCATTCTATGAAAAGATGATTGAACTGGATGTGCCGGCGATGATTCATGTCTCCGGGTCATGCAACTCAAACTTCCACACGACCGGTGCGCATTACCTGAATGCAGACACCAGTGCCTTCATGCAATTTCTGGAAGGAGACCTGTTCAAAGACTTTCCGGAGCTGCGGCTGATCATTCCTCACGGCGGGGGCGCCGTACCCTACCACTGGGGACGCTACCGGGGTTTGGCGGACATGCTGAACCGGCCTCCGTTATCGGAACACATCATGCGCAATGTCTATTTTGACACGTGCGTCTATCATCAACCGGGCATTAATTTGCTGTTTGAGGTGATTGATGTCGACAACATCCTGTTTGCCTCGGAAATGTTTGGCGCGGTAAAAGGCGTCGACCCGGAGACTGGCCACAACTTCGATGATACGAAGCGCTACGTCGATTCGCTTCCCTTATCGGACGCCGACCGTCACAAAGTCTTCGAAGGCAATGTACGTAAAGTCTATCCGAGGGTAGACAGCTTGTTAGCCGCACGCGGGCTATGACCTGCAACCCATTTATCGGGCAATCCATAAAGCCGGGCTGTTTGAGTGCCCGGCGAGGTAGCCACTGAATAACAGGATATTACATGAGCAACAAAGTGACGTTGCAATCGCTGCAGCAGAAAAAAGACCGAGGTGAAAAAATCGTCGGCGTGGTTACCTGGGATTACCAGATGGCTCAGATCGTTGACCGGGTCGGCGTCGACATTATCTCGGTTGGTGACACCGTCGGCATGAACCTTTGGGGTCAGCCCAATCCGTTTGAAATCACAATGGACCAGATGATCACAGTTACTCAGGCGGTCAGACGAGGCACAAAGCGCGCGCTGGTCAGTGCCGACTTTCCTTATGGCCCTTTGCAGGAAGGCGTTGATTCAGCCGTTCGTGCGGCTATTCGTATGGTCAAGGAAGCCGGTGTCGACCTGATCAAGCTTGATGGCGCTGCGGACTTCCCGGAAGCCGTCACCGCACTGGTTCGTGCCGGCATTCCCGTCTGGGCTCAGTTTGGCATTACCCCGCAAACCGCCCTGCAGTATGGTATGGAATACAGCGCCATGGCCACTGCCGGTGCTCAAGTGCCCCCAGCCATGCTGGACCGCCTCATAGGCGAAGCGAAAGAGCTAGAAGCCGCTGGCGCAGCACTGCTCGATTTCACCAACTCAGGCCCCGTTGTTGGCCCCAAAGTCGTTGAAGCCGTATCGATTCCGGTGATTGGCGGTTTCGGTGGCGGCCCCTGGCTCGACGGTCGGGTGCGTATGGCACATGCTGCGATCGGCTATTCGGCCAAGCATCTGGACGCTGACATCGACACCTACGCCAACGTCGCTAAAATCACCTTTGATGCCCTCAGCGAATTCAAAGCCGACGTTTGTGCGGGCAAACAAATCAAAGGCGCACCACCGGCCAAGCCCTGAGGAGACCTGTTATGCCTAGTGCCATTCTGAACGGCATTCGTACCGAGTACCGTACCCTGGGCAGTGGCCCCCCGCTGCTGATGTTTGCACCCGGCGGGTTTGACGCCTCCATGGACAAATGGGAAAACCTCGGTGTCTATGCTCGCATTAAATTGCTCGACTATTTGCCGGCCCATTTTACCTGCATCCTGTTCGACCGCCGTGAAACCGGCCAATCCGGAGGACGCGTTGAGCGCCTGACCTGGTCGCACTATCTCGAACAAGGCAGGTCACTGCTCGACCACCTGAACATCGACCGGGCACATCTGATCGGCGGGTGTATGGGTTGCTGTCCAGTTGCCGCCTTTGCCACCACCTACCCGGAGCGCACCCTCAGCATGGTGCAGTACTGGCCAGTCGGTGGCGCCGGTTTTCGGTTGAATGCCTACCGTCGTTTTGCCATCCATACGGCCTTTGTTGAATCGGAGGGGTTACAGGCGGTCATCGATCTTGCCCGTTCAACAACCCAGGGCTTTGGTAAAGACCCTCGTCAGGGGCCGTGGGGACCGGCTATCAGAAACGATGCCGATTTTGCGGAACGCTTTGCGTTGCAGAGTGCCGATCATTACAAACTGATTGTCGCCAGCACCTTACGGACTCTGATCGACCGCGACAGTGTACCCGGCTTTGAACCGGAAGATCTGATGCAGCTGTCCATTCCAACCTTGATCATACCCGGGAAAGACAACGCCCATGCGGTTTCAGCTGCGCGGTTTATTGAGGAATGTTCGGCACAGGCAGACTATTGGGATGTGACCCCCGAAGAGCAGACTGAACACACTGCGCCGCAGCGCATCATCGACTATCTGCACAGCGTAACGCTGTAACAAGGTCAGCCCGCCAGGGCTGACCCGGCAAACCAGACAACAGCCCCAACCACCCCACTGCCGAGAACAATGAGCACGGGGTCGGGCCGGCGCCACACGACCAGAAAGGTCACCAGCGCAATGCCGGTCAGTTCAATCCAGGAAAGATCAAGTGGTTGCGCCAGGCCAATGGCCGCCGTCGACATCATGCCCGCAATCACCATAGACGCCGAAATGCTGACGTGATTGATGATTCGTTGAAAACGCTGGTACCAGTGAGATGCCAGAGAAGCGCCCAAAGACGTTGGGATCACAATGCCGATCATAGCCGCGATCGCACCCGGAATTCCGGCCATGTAATACCCAATCGCCGTCACAAAGCTGACTTTGGGCCCCGGAGTGAAATGACCCAGTGCAAAAGCCCAGGCAAACAAAGCAGGGTCGAGCAAGCCATTGCTGACCCACTGCCCCTGAATCATCGCGACCTGACCATTGCCTCCGCCAATCGAAAAAAGCGTACTGAGCATGACCAGCCCCAACACGCCCAAAAAGCCAACGCCATTATCCATGCTCGTCTGACTCCTGCTGGGGCCGAATAACGATGGCGCCCGACACAAGTCCCAGCAGCGCCATCACCAGTAACGGCACACCAAACACCAGCGTCATCAGAGGGATCATCACGGCTATGAAAATTCCGGCGAACAATCGCCACCCTTTCAACCGGGAGCTTTGTGCCATATTAGCGGCATTGCCCAGCAACAAACCAACGATGCCCAGCGTAATGCTGTGCTGCACAGCAGCGAGTAACGTCCCTTCAGCACCCTGGCGCAGTAGCATGGCACCGGCCAAAACCAGCAATGACCCCGGAATCATGAGGCATACCAGCGAGACGACACTGCCGGTAAAACCGCGTAGCCGATAGCCAACCATACCACCAAAAGCGAGAAATTTTGGCGCCGGAATCAGAGCGGCCGTGATCATCATGGCACGTTGTGTATCCGCACTGATCCAGCCACGCGTATGTACAAGATCGGCCTCGATACGACTGAAGGCGGCCCACATGCCGCCAAAAGTCAGGGCACCCATTTTCAGGAAGACCAGCGCCAGTGATAACAAAGGAACGGGTGTGGCCGGCACCGGGCCTGAAGCCACAATCTTTTTTACACTATTATTCCCCGGCTCAGTAGAACTCATCAAAGTGAACCTGGTCGAACGGCACTTTCAGGTCAAACAGCATTTTTTGCACAGCCTGGGCCATCAGGGGCGGACCGGCAAAGTAGATTTCCCTGTCGCGCAATTCTTCTCCAAATAATTGCGAGGCAACATCGTGTACAAAACCACGCAGCCCTACCCACTCGTCAGCTGGAACATCCTCTGAAATGGCCGGATGGTAATGCAACGTCGTCCCAAAACCCGGCAGCTCACCGAGCAAGTCTTCACCACACATATCTTCAGGACGGCGCCCGCCAAAGACAAAATCGAGCCGTTTCTGCCTTAATTGCGGATGTTCTGCCGCCGCCCGGGCAATCGCGATCATGGGCGATAGTCCGGAACCGCCCGCCAGGCAAAGAATGTCGCGGTCGGAGTCCTCGCGCAGGTAGGCGGTACCAAAGGGCCCGTCAAAGGTCAGCGTATCGCCCGGTTGCAGGTGGTCGAACAGCTGTTCGGTCATGGCACCACCGGGTACCCGCTTGATCTGAAAATTCCACTGCGTGTCACCACCCGAGACATTACACATGGAATAAGCCCGCGGGCTGTCTATGGCCGGGGTACCGAGCAACGCGTACTGGCCGGCCAGGAACGACAGCGGCGTATCCAGTTCAAGTGCGAACTCGGTCATGTCGTGCGTTAACGCGGTTTTGGCCAATAACCTGGCCATCGCCGGCAACGGGCGAGTGCCGGGTTCGTATTGCTCATCGGTACGAAGCTTGATCCGGCAGTCAGTTTTCGGACGAGCCTGACACCCCAGATAACGTTGCCGCTTTTCATCCCGCTCGGTCCAGGCCCGGGGGCTCGTCTGTACATGCTCAACTTCACCTTCCAGCAGCTGGAAACGGCAATTGCCACAGGCACCTACATTGCAGGAGTAGGGAAACCCAATGCCACTGCGCAACGCGGCGCGCATAATCGTATCGGTTTCATCACAGTGAAAGGTGACTGGAGTGCTGCCGTCGATCGTGATTTGAGCCATAGAGAGCGTCCTATATCAGTTCTTATTGTTGGAAATCGCACTTTGCCAGCCAATTAGCAGGCTCACACATCGATCATGATGTCGTTGCCTTCCAGAGTCACCGTATAGGTTTTCAGCGGCACCATGCAGGGGGCGGCAACCACTTCCCCAGTGCAGACATCAAACGCACCGCCATGAAAGTCGCACTCGATAACCGTTCCATCGAGAAACCCTTCCGACAGTGAACCCGGACCGTGCGTGCACTGGTTGTCAGTTACAAAATACTTGTCAGCAACGTTAAAGACGGCCAGCTCAAGCTCATCGACCTCGACATAATGGCCTTCTCCGGGCATCACATCCTCAGTACTGCACACTCTGACACGATTGGATGTTTCTGACATAACTACCTCCACAAGTTGACGGAACCAGTTTTACCATGTAGATTCAAACATATCAAGAACGTCGTTCCGTATATAGGGACAAATACAAAAACAGCCCAAAAGACCCGGTCACCGCCTACTGGCCACCTCAACGCAATAAAGCGTGGCTACCACTGAGCGGCAGGAGGACAACAACAATGCTCCGCACAGAAGTTAATGAATTGCTTACCCAAACTGGCCCAGGCACCCCTATGGGCGACCTGTTCCGCCGGTACTGGTTACCCGCCCTGCTGGCTGAGGAATTGCCTGAAGACGATTGCCCGCCAGTACGCGTTAAGCTGCTCTCTGAGCGCATGATTGCGTTTCGCGACAGCGATGGTCGCTATGGATTGATGGATGAATTCTGTGCGCACCGGGGAGTTTCTCTCTGGTTCGGACGTAACGAAGAAGGCGGTTTGCGTTGCCCCTATCATGGCTGGAAATATGACGTTGAAGGCAATTGCGTCGATGTACCCTCCGAGCCTGCCGAAAGCGGGTTTTGTGAGAAAATAAAATTGCAGGCTTACCCACTGATCAAGGTTGGCGATATTCTCTGGACCTACATGGGACCAAAAGACTTGCAGCCGGCACCCCCCGAATATGAGTTTGCCGTCGTCCCCGCCGAACAGACCTTTACCTCAAAACGGTTCCAGGAAAGCAACTGGCTCCAGGCTATGGAGGGCGGCATTGATTCAAGCCACGTCTCGTTCCTGCACAGCGGGAACTTGAACACCGACCCATTGTTCAAGGGTGCCAAGGGCAACCAGTACAACCTTGCTGATAAAATGCCATTCTTCGAAGTCGCCAAACACAATGCAGGCCTGTGGGTTGGTGCACGCCGCAACGCCGAAAACGAACAGTACTACTGGCGCATTACGCCGTGGATCATGCCGTGTTTCACCATGGTCCCCCCTCGTGGTGACCACCCGGTTCATGGCCATTTCTGGATACCCATTGACGACGAAAATTGCTGGGCCTGGAGTTTCGACTACCATCCCAACCGAGCGTTGTCGGCGACGGAGCGCGAAGCCATGGAGGCCGGCAAGGGCATTCACTGTGAATATGTACCGGGCACCTACATCCCCAAAGCCAACAAAACCAACGACTACTTGATAGACCGCCAGGCCCAAAAAGAAGGCCGTACTTACAGTGGCGTGGAAGGGATTGCCATTCAGGACTCCTCCCTTCAGGAAAGCATGGGGCCGATCATCGATCGCACCAAGGAGAATCTGGTGTCCACCGACAACGGCATCATCATGGCACGACAAATGTTGCGTAAAGCGGCCATCGCCCTGAAGGACAAAGACCAGCAGCCTCCGGGTGTTCAACCTGAAGATCATAGAGTGCGCTCGGTCTCCGTTGTTCTACCGAGAGATCAGGCTTTCGAAACAGCCTGTGTGGAAGACCTCAAAGCACGCAAGGGTGTCCCCCATACCTCCGTCTGAGGACAGCGGGGCCGGCAAAACCGGCTCCGTTTTCAAGTACCACCGGATTCAGGAGATGGCACCATGATGACACAGTCCATGCGGGCGACCTCTGCTGCAGAAAGCCGGTTTCGCATCGCACAGCCCAATTCGAGAACTCGTAAAACGCTTGTATTGGCGCTGGGTAGACAGGCACTGACTCCCCTTGCCGAACTGCAGCAACTGAGCTGGAACAACACGGTCATGGGTTTATACACGGCCGGACATCTTGAGTTGTACAGTGGCCAGGAAGCAAGGCGGGTCCCACTTGATGACGCCCTGGATCAGCTCGACGTGATGGTATTGCTGATCACCTCAGACAGCGATACAGAGTCGATTGAGAGGATCGGTGAAGCCTGTTCAAGGCGTCGCATCATGACGTCCGGTTTTGTACTCGAGCCACCTGATGAAACAGACCTTAATCCGGTGCTGGCTTGCACCCGGCGAGTCACCGTATCACTGGTCACCGATACCGACACCGATACGCTGATCGAATCACTGCGCGCCGTGCGCGCCTGAACTCAACGACGGAGGCTTCCATGACATCAGCCAGTCACACTCCTGAACAGACTTTAATTACCACCATACATCTGCTTGAACGATACGGCGTCATTGACTTTAACGGCCACGCCAGTATTCGGCTGAGTGATGGTCGCATCCTGATCAACAGCGCCGACTCCCTTCGCTGTGCATTGACTCCGGCCGACCTGGTCACCGTGAATGCGGACGGCAGTGTGGATGAAGACCAGTTACGTCCCCCGAATGAACTGGCCCTGCACCTGGCGGTCTATCGTGCGCGCCCCGATGTAAAAGCGGTCGTCCATGGTCACCCGGAATGGTCAACCCTGTTAACCAGTGCCAGTGAACCCTATAAAGTCGTCTTCCCGCAAGGTGCCGTGCCGGGAAATGTGCCCGTCTTCGACAGCCCCCGCTCAATCAGCAACACTGAAACGGCCACCGCCGTGGCTGAATTGCTGGGTAACGGCAAAGCCGCGTTAATGAAAGCCCACGGCTGCGTAACGGTCGCAGAAGACTTGTTGGAAGCAGCCGTGCTGGCCATCTATCTTGAAATGAATGCCGAACGACAAGTCCGTTGTGCACCACTCGGTGGCGCCTATGAATTTTCTGATGCAGAAATAGAAGGCAGTCGCAAAGGGTTGTCAAAGCGCGCACTCTATGAAAAGTGCTGGGGCTTTTTCAAAGCCAAATACAACCTTCAGTAACGCACACTGTGTTACTGATCCCATTAAAGGAGTCCTGCCATGTGCGGTGATTTTGAACACGACGATCCATTGGACGACCAGCTCTTTGAGCGACTGCTGGAAACCACCAGCCAACTGGGTATCACCCCCGAGCACAGTCTCGAACAGGGCAACCAACAGCCCATGGATCCGCGCGCCAGAGCAGCCTATATGGACACACTGTTCAATGCGGCCCTGACACGCAGCCTGACCGATGCTGTACACATTCCCGCCGGTGAACGCATGGACGGCGTGTTCAGCCAGGCCGTGGTCTTCGCACGACTGGCGGGTTTTCTGGCCGGTCAGATTCCGGCAGATGCCAACCCCATGAAAGCGATGATGGAGGCCTTGCTCGAAGGTATGAATCAGGCCGAGGCGATGGTTACTGAAATAGAAGCTCATGGTCACCACCATCACCATGGGCATCACCACCATCACGGGCACCACCACGACTAACTTGGGAACCGGGCCATGCGCATACTGAACCAGGAGCAGCGGCGATGGTTTAAAGCTCTGCTAGCGGAAGGCATTGGTGTGAGCTTCTGGGCCTTTGCCGGCATTGCCGGCATTACTGGTGGGTTGGTCTATTATTTTCAGGGGCCTGACAGTTTCTATTCGACTGGTTACGACAGCCTCGCCAGTGCCCTCGGCATGATGCCCAGAGTATTGGCCGCGCTGACCATGGCCGGGATGATCTGGGTGCTGTTACCGCGTGAAGCGCTGTCTCGTTTTGTCGGTCGCAGCACCGGCCTGGTCGGGCTCGTCTTTGCCACCATTGCCGGCGTGATAACCCTGGGCGGGCCTTCGTCGGCCTTTCCGTTGCTGGCTGTGCTTGCGGCGGCCGGGGCTGACCGGGGCATTCTAATTGCCTTTATCACCAGCTGGGCAACCCTGGGGCTACAGCGCACCATCATGTGGGATCTGCCATTGATGGGCCCCGAATTCACGATGGTACGTATACTTGCGAGCCTACCCTTGCCCATCATCGCTGGCCTCATCGCACGCCGTATACCCATCGAGCTGACGCTCAAGACAGACCCCGACAAAGCCAGTCGGCTCCCACCGGATGAGGATGACCTGGATCATCTGGAGGAGCGACCATGAACGTTGCCTTACTACTGCTCTACATCATACCAGTGGTGCTGATTGTCTATTCGATACAGCGGGCTGACGGAACGCTGCGAACCGGGCTGACTCGCGCGTTTGAACAATTCATTATTCTGGTGCCACGACTGCTGGTCGCCATGGTCGCCGCTGCTTTTATTGTCAGGCTAATCCCGGAGCAGATCATCAGCAACTATCTGAGCGACAACTCTCCCTGGATCGCCATTCTGGTAGGCACTCTGACCGGTTTGATCATTCCAGCAGCCCCCGTCGTGGTGTTTTCCATGGCCGCCTCCTTCGCCAATGCCGGGGCATCAACCGCCGGGCTCGTCGCCTTCATTACCGCCTGGACCATCTTTGCCTTGCATCGTGTTGTGATTTACGAAGTCCCCCTTCTTGGTGGTTCATTTGTGCGCTTGAGGCTGCTGGTCGCGTTTCCGCTACCTTTGCTCGCCGGTGCACTTGTTGTTATTGCAAGTTCACTTCTCGAACGTCTTATTTGACAGGAGACCTCTCATGAACGTCAGTTTAATCGGCCTGGGTGATATGGGCCACGACATAGCCCGTCACGTTGTGGCCGGCGGCTTTACCGTCACCGGGTTTGATGTTGACCCTGAACGCAGAAATGCTGCCGCTGCGTTGGGCGTTGATGTACAGAATACACTGGCCGGTGCCGTCACCCATGCAAAGGTGCACATTGTTATGGTGGCTACCGATGAACAGTCTGAGCAGGTTACCCGCGAGATTCTGGAAAAAGGTGTCGCCGGCAGTGTCATCGTCATAACCGCTACCAATGGACCAAAAACCATGCAAACACTGGCGAAAGCCTGCCGTGAGCGTGGCTTTGGGTTTGTTGATGCTCCCGTATGTTTCGGCCGCGTCGGTGCTAGGGAAGGCACTCTGGCAAGCCTCTGCGGCGGCAGCGATGCCGATATTGAGACCGTCCGTCCGGTACTCGATTGCTACAGCAGGGCCGTGCATCACATCGGTCCGGTCGGTGCTGGCCAGATAGGTAAAGCCTGTAACAACATGATGCACTGGGCCCATTGCGTCGCCAACTACGAGGTACTGTTACTGGCAAAACGCTACGGCATCAATGCACAACGCATGCGTGAAGTCTTACTGGAATGCCCTGCCGAGAATGGCACTCTGCGCCGCTGGGATTCAACCCGTTTTACCTGGCACGAAAAAGACATGGACCTGGCTCTCGACATGGCCCAGGCCGGTGACATACCGATGCCCCTGTTTGGTCAGGTCGACCAACTCGTCAAGCGACTCGACAAAGACATGGTGAAAGAGCTGTTGCACGGGCCGGAAGCCGACTACCTAGGCTGGCACTTAACGGCATTACCACCTGAAAAAGGAGGCTTGAATTAACATGACAATTCAACCCACGCCAGAACCTGCTATCAACCCGGCCCGAACGGCCTTGCTGCTCTTCGACTTACTCAATGGACATGTGAAGGATGCCGACCGCGCCATAAAACCAAGGTACATTCCCGTGGTAACCGCGGCCTCCGATTTGCTCGGCGCGGTACGTGAGAAAAACATAATGGTGGCCTATGCTCAGGCCAACCACCGGGCGGACAATGCAACAACGGCCCACACCCTACGCGATACCAATAACCGGCTTTCCAGATTGGATTTAAACGCGCCACCGGAACTCAAGCCTGTGGTTGCCGGTGGCTCATGGGAGGCTAACACCATTGATGAGCTGGCGCCCAACCGGGAAGACTACCTGATTCCAAAATACCGCTGGAGCGCCTTTTATCAAACCTACCTGGAACTGGCGCTTAGAACGCGGGGTATCGATACTCTGATTCTGGCCGGTGGCTCGACCGATGTCGGGATAGCGAGTACCGCCTATGCCGCGCGCGATCTGGATTTTAACCTGGTGGTTGCCAGCGACGCCTGCACCTCAAATGAAACCGACAACCACGACCAATTCATGCAGCGAATTTTTCCAAGAATGTCGCGTGTGCGTACCGTAAGCGAAATACTAGCGCTGCTCGCATGAACTGCTCGCGCTGACCGGCAACTGTGCCTCTTTCCAACTCGAACAGTTGTGCATGAGCCAAGGCCCCGTCGACCCACAACTGGATCTTCGGGGCCAAGTATCCGTCAGGTAACGAATTGGCAGTCAGAATACCTGACTGCACATATTGCCTTGTAGCGGCCTGATCAATGAAACCGGCTGGAGTATGGCAACCTACGTCGACCGGTGGTGAATGCGCTCCGGTTTCGCCGAGCCTAGCGTGTCATTGAATATCAGGGATTTGATCGTTACCGGCAAGGTGGCTGATGGCTGACGAACACGACCAATGTCAATGTAGTCGAATTCCGCCAGACGAATACCGTCTATCACCAGAATCGGATTGGCGATACTCAGATCGTTACGTAATATTTGCCCCAAAGTCATGGCGACATCATCGTCCAACACCAGGTACAGCGCCTTACCCTGTCTAATTCGATCGGCCAATCCATCGGTGATACCCCGTGCAAAGGCCAGCAGTCGCTGATATCGGGGAGGCCCCTGCCAGGTTAGCGCCATCACCACGTCTTCGCCCAGTGTTTCAGACTCATAGGACTCCAGATGGCTAGCGATGCTGCGTGCTATGCCTGCTGAGTCCACCTCTTCACCCAGGGTGAGATCGGGTTTGATAACCTGAAGATTGCGACGTGGCACAAGGTCCTCGGCATCCGTCAGGAAACAGGTATTACCCGATAATTGTGTGGTGTATTCAGAGGCCCCCAGTGCGGTCGCGCGAATACCCTGGCTGTCTTCGAGCAAATGCCATGGCAGTATTTTGCTATCCACCCGGTGGCGCAAAGCCTCTCCCAGGCGTCTACCCAGGTCGCCAAAATCCCGGTGCTCACGACCATAAAAGAACTCGGCAACACCTCCTGAAAAGACCACGCTATTTGCTGTTACCAGATCTTTTGATGCCAGTATGTCGGTCAGGTAAAAATCAACAACAGATTCCGAGTCACTGTTCAGCAATGCTTCAACCAGTGTGTCGGCCATGCCTTCGGCCACCTTATCCAACTGTTCATCCGTAACCCGATCGCCCACGTGCCAGTCAAAACCTGCTCGTAAAGCGTGGCTACGGCCCGCCGGGTCAAGGCGTTCCAGAACGCCCTTGTCCGAGACAGCGAGCAGCCGCCCGCCCACATGAACAGCACCGGTTGACAGCACCTTCCCATTGTCTATCAGACTCAGCTTGGTTGTGCCGCCGCCAATATCGATGTTCAATATTCTCTCGTTACGATCGAATGAGGCACGGGCCGCACCTGAACCAAAGGCCGCCAGGCGGGCTTCCATATGATGCCCAGCCGTTGCGCACACCAGGTCACCGCACTTCTCGGACAGTATGCGGGCAATCCGCGGCGCGTTTTCACGACGCAGCGCTTCTCCGGTTAAAATGACCACCCCGGTGTCAATATCTTCCGGCCTAACCTTGGCTTCGTGGTATGCCTGATCAACCAATGTACCCAGTGCCCGGTCATCAATCAGAGTGTCACTGCGATAGGGTGTTAAACTGACCGGAGATTCATAATAGGTCTCTCGGTTGATCACTATATAACGGCTCGATAACTCGGCAGCCTGGCGCTGCAATTGAACACGACTGAACAAAATCTGTGTACCAGCAGAGCCGATGTCAATACCCACACTCCATAGAACGACGTTGTCTCTCTGCCAGAGCGGGTTGTCCTCCAGCGACACCTCTTCTTCGGGCAGGTGATGATCGTGATCATGGTCATGCCACTGGTTTGGGCTTTTATGATGGGAATGGCCGTGGTGGGGATCACCGGAATGATCATGAGCCTGGTGTGTGTGATGATCAGAGGTATGGGAATGCTCGTCGTGCATGGTTCTCTCCTGAGTGAACGAGACGAGATAGAGTCACTGCTTTAGAGGATAAATACTGACTGAAAGAAGTGACGGAACGGCCCGAAAAATGCCGCTCCGTATGTTTTGGCCCTGCCAGTATTACTCCTCGTTGAAGAGTTCCAATACTGCATCAGACGCGTTGAATATTTCACGGTACAATTCTTCTATTTCTGCAGGGTCAGTAAAGCCGACTTCATCACCTGAGCGGGACAGTTCGTCGATATAATCCGGATCTTCTGTTGTCAAACGAAACGCCTCGCGCAATACCGCTACGACTTCGGGTGGTGTGCCCGGTGCCGTAAAAAACGGGCGACCTGCAATCAATGGCACAGCAAGGACATTTGCCGCTGCCCGTGCGTCACCTTCCAACACAGTGCGCAAGTCCGGAATGTCCACCAGGTCGGGATGGTTACCGATTTTGGCAATGATGTTAAGGCCTTCGTCTTCAACCTGATCCTTTGCACCCGGGTACGTGCTGCTGAATCCTTCAACTTCTCCTCGCAACGCAGCCAACAGTTGATCGCTGGTGCCCTCGTAACCGGTAATGAACTGAGCTGGGTAGCCTGCCTGTTCCAAGACCTGGATCATCTGGGTTGACCCGGCGCCAACGCCACTGGTTGAGAACAGTACTGTGCCGCTGGCATTTCTCAGGTCTTCCAGCGTTTTAATGGGCGAGTCGCCACGGGTCATCAATATGCGAGCTTCACTGATGGGGCTACCCAGCACCGGCATTTCAAGCGTCTTATACCGAATGCCAGGTCCACCAAGCCGCTCTGCCAGTGCAATCTCACGCGCAGCGATCAGCAATTCAGTTCCGTCACTATCGGCTTGATTGTAGAGGTAATTGGCCGCTACAACCCCGCCAGCACCCGGCCGATTCACTGGGATAACATTCGGGTTACCGGGCAAATACTTGCCAATGTGTCGGGCCATTAATCGGCCATGAGTGTCATACCCACCGCCAGGCGTAGACCGAATGCTAATATTTACGGTTTTACCCTCGAAGCTTACATCGCCACTCTCAGCCAGCGCCTGGCTGCCGAAACCGACTATTGATGCGATTGCCAGTGTGCCCAGCGTTTTCACCGCACCTTTTATCAGGTTATGGTTCATTGCCATTCTCCTCACTTTATTGTTGTCTGGCGTTCCTCCAGAGACAGAGGTTTCAACCAGTATTGGAGGTCAACCCGAAACGCGGGCCAGCCCACTTCCGCAGCAGCCAAAGCCAAACCCCAACTTACTGCGAGAAATACCTGTTTGATCTTAACCCCGGGTTATGAACCGAATCTGAACTTAAAAATAACCTGAATTAAAACCAAACTTATCTTTTACATGGCGCCTCTGCCAGTTACTAACCTCCCAGGAGGGCAAACAGATACCCCTCCGGGAAAGGCAGATAAAGCAGCTCATGAAACAAGCCCCAAACCGCCAGCCAAATACCCGCAGTCATCAATACCGTCAATCGCCAGCTTTCACCATGCCGACGCAGGTACAACCCCATCATTGCCGGAACAGTGATGTAAAAGCCCAGCAACCAAAGACAGGCAATCATCCCCCATAGCCAACCGAACTGTTCTATAGCCGCCATACGGCCGTAGGATGTTTTTTCCTCATCAGTAACAGCAAAGTCCACGTTTCCACCAGGGCCTTCCTCCTCTGGCTCCGCAGGAGAATGACCGGATGCCACTAGCTGATTTTCGTTACGCTGAAGAATGAGCTCTCGTATCAGTTGAACGCCCACAATGACAATTCCAATCCAGCCAACCGCCAGCGTAAACAACCGGGCCTGTGCAGACATGCCACTGCCGCCGATCACGATATAGATAAACAGCAACAGCAACAGAACCGTTATCGTGGATCGTTTAAAGTAGCCAATCATGATTCACCTCCCGCGGCTACTTCTGCTTTCTGGGCTCGCTCAGCCTGACGCTTTTGCCACATGGGATAGGCCAGTGACACCACCAGAATAGCGGCAATGATCAATACCCCTGGGCGGACCAGAAAGCCATAGCCATAGATCTGGTATGAGGTCCACATGAACCGTTCGGCCAGCGGTCCCAGAACGACGCCTAACAATAAAGGCGGGCGTGGCCAGTTGCCCAGGCGCAAGAAGTATCCAAGGACGCCGAAAATGGCCATTACTGCAACATCTTCAAGTCGATTCGAGTGGGCAAAGCTGCCCAATACGGCCATCGCCAAAACAACCGGCACCAGTACAGTGGGACGCAACATAGTTGCCATTGCCAACTGCTTGGTAAACATCAGGCACAGTACAGACGTCAGAATGGAGGAAATAATCAGCAACCAGATGATCGAAAAAGTAACGTCAAGCTGTGTTGTCAGAATTTCCTTACCAGGAGTTACCCCGACGACCAATAGACCACCGAATATAAGGGCAAGTGTGCTACTGCCGGGAATACCAAACGCCAGCGTCGGTATCAGCGCACCGCCTTCTTTGGCATTGGTCGCAGCGTCCACGGCAATCACACCTCGAACATCGCCTTTACCAAAAGTCTTACTGGCACCCTTACAGGTTTGCAGTGCATGACCATACGCAAACCAGTCAGCTACAGAAGATCCGAGACCAGGGATAATACCCACCCAGACACCTACCATGCTGCAGCGGACTACCAGCCACCAATTTTTAAAGGCATCCTTTATTCCCTGCAGTCGCCCTGCGCTTAAATCTCCCAGATCGACGTTGGAGATCGTTTTCCCTCGGGCGGCAAGTGAAATCAGTTCTGGTATCGCAAACAAACCAATGGTCAGCGGAACCAGGCCAATTCCGTCAAACAAATACAATATGTCGAACGTGTAACGGGGAGTACCGGTCTGCGACTGAATACCGATCAACGATATAGCAAACCCCAATACGCCAATCGCTATACCCTTAAGCGGAGTCTTACCCGCCAGAGCACCCACCATCACCACACCCATCATCACCAGCATAAAGAACTCTGGCGGGCCTAATAACAGCACAAGGGGCCTAACCATTGGAATAGCGGCCAGCAGCGCCAGTGCACCCAAAACGCCACCAATAGCGGACGCGGTAAAAGCGGCACCCAGAGCGCGAGCAGCTTCACCGTTTTTGGCCATGGGATAGCCATCCATAATCGTTGCCTGGGAACCACCTCCTCCGGGAACTGAAAACAAGATGGCGGTGATGGAGTTTGCCGTATTACTAACGGCCCAGACACTAACAATCAGTGCAATCGCTTCATACTTTTCCAACACAAAAGCGAAAGGCAACAGCAATGCGATGGCCGTTTTACTGCCGACTCCAGGCATGGCTACGAGCGTACTGCTAATGACGATACCAATCATCATCATCGCTAACGCCTTCCACTGCAGAATACCCATCAACCCTTGCAGCGCTGCATCAAACATACTGGAAACTCCTGTGCGGCACCGGCTGCCCGGGGAGCCGGATACAGCCAGTTTCACATTGACAACCTCATCAGTTGCCTTTTAATTGCTGCTACTTTGATTCGACCTGGCTTTAGTCAGCCGGAGGTACCCAAAGGTCTTCAAACCCTTCAGCGGGTTCGAGCTGATCAAACCAGTCAAACCCTATTGCCTTGACCATACGGCTGTTAATCACCACAACCCGCGCTTCCTGGTCACTGGTGTTAAACCGTTTGTGCGCGCAATAAGGCGGGATATAAATAAAATCACCCGGCCCCCATTCATACTTCTTTGGCGTTGTTTCCCACTCCCAAACGAACTCGTCTTCACAACGAAACTTCACATCGTAATGCAAGTCGTAACCGTGCCCTTCGATGACAAACGCGACCTCTTCGGTTAGGTGACGGCTGGTACCGGTTGCGCCATTAACGGCCAAGAACTGCATATAAATATCAATGGCACACTCTTTCGTGTTCATGCCTTCATTGATTATGTGCTTGATCAGGCCATCGGCCGAACGCTCCATTGGCATTTCGCTCCACTTGACCACGTTCTTTCGTTCCTGGTACTCGCGGCGAAACTCTTTGGAGGCCTTTAGTGCTTCATTATAAAAGTTAGCGCTTACGTCGGTACGTGAACGCTGGCGCTCAATGTCTGACACAAATGGGATATCAGTGCTCATGGTATGTTCCTCTTTGTCTGATCGGTTACAAAGACGCCGGTGGCGTGTAGTTTTCCTGACCCGGAGCTGGCGTCTTAGGCGGGTACTCGACCATTTCCTGAAAAATAAGGTGCATAAACAGGAACATGGGTTTCGCCTTCATGATCAGACAAATGGTTTCATCATCAGGGTCATCTGAGAAATGCTGATGCACACAGCCGTTTTCGACAATCAGAGCATCACCAGCTTCCCAGTCAATTCGGCGGCCATCATGAACATCGTGGCCTTTTCCTTTCAGTACGAAGAAGACAGCACTATTCATGTGACCGTGCTTTTGACCATAACCACCGGGTGAGAACGCATCGACGTGTGTTTCAATAGTCTGTGCAATCTTTGACGACTGGGGGTTAATCACCTTCTTGCCGAAGTTTTGTGGACCACCCTTCCACGCGAGGTCCTGCGTGGGGTAGATTCGGGGCTGATTGAACAACTCTTCTTTAAGTTCGCCGTAGGTTCCTTCGAGCGCTCGCACGAAGGTGCGTTTTTTGGTCCAGCGCTCCCAGGTAACCTGGCCGCCCTCGGCTGCATCGGATTTTGAATCAGACATCGTTTTGACCCTCTTGCCAATTTATTGTTGTCATCGTTGTTATGCCCGAACGGTTCACCATTTTCTGGCATAACACTGGCAGGCAGATAGAACGGCTGCCATTACTCCCACCTACCTCATACTGCAACCTTAAAGTGGTGGCAGCGTTTCTTTCTCTGCTTCGTATGCATCTGCCATCTGCGGCGTCAGACCTTTTTCCGACAACGCGTCGGCAAACATGGTCCTCACTAGCTGGCTTTCATCGGCATAGTCAATCTGGTGGCCACCAATGCGCTTGCTGATCCAGGCTTTCGGCACACCCTGGGCATTTCGGAACGCAACACCTTCATATTTGAAAGCCAGATAGCGCGCTGGGGAGTTTCCTGTGTTGAAGTGCTGGTGAAACCACATATTCGGTGGTGTGATCAGTGTTCCCGGCTTCCACTCGTAGCGCTTGGGTTCTTCGCCTTCCGGCCACATCAGGGAATAACCCTCACCCGCCAAAATGATGACGTGAGCACCAGGTCCATGTGCGTGCGCCTTTTTATAGGTACCCACAGGGAACTGAGAAATGTGTGCATTCATTGAACTTTTCGCGAGGTTGAAACGAATGTGACCGCCACCAGCGCCACGCTCTTTCGCTGATACCAGAGGCAGGTTTACTGCATCGGCAACGAAGTTGGTTTCCAGTCGGAAGCCGTTCATTTCATCTTTCGGGGCAAAATAGTCTGCTTCGCCAGAGAACCGTGTTTTAAAGTCATGGGCGGTGTTATAGATGAAGTCCATTTCTTCGTAGAGATTCACAATCGGTGGCATATTGGTCACCGATACAAAGCGCGCAACGGAGTTGCCAGAACCATTAAAGTGCTGATGCCACGTATTCAGAGGTATTGCAAACAGTGCACCCGGGCCCCACTCAAAGGTCACTTTCTGCCCCGCGTCATTCCAGACACTGGTTGACCCATTACCACTGAGCACCATGATCATTTCTTCAAACAACTGGCGCTGTGGTGCCAGTTCCTTACCTGCCGGGATCTCACAGACATAGCAGTCATTCGTGGTACGCGACGCGTCATGATTAATGAACACACCGCGGCCACCACGGCGGTCCCAGGACTTCAGCTCCACGGTATTCAGATCTTCAACATAGATACCATCAATAATGTCCAGCCCTTCACTGGCGACCCAGCGGGTATAGGGCGACTCTTTTTCCTTGGCAAATTTCTGGGCGACTTCGTCGGAGACGAGTGCATCTTTCTTGGACATGGGTTCAACCTCTTATGGGCTAGCGGCGGAAACGCATGAAACGGTGCGTTGAACGTGTTGCGCCGACTATTGATAGCGAGTGTAGGCTAAGCTTCGTTTTTTGTACTCTTATACGGAACATTTAACCTCCATGAGGAATATCACACACTAGAAAGGTAGACGTCAACATGAAGAACGCCATTCTTACATAAAAACCACTGATTATTATTTGTACGATTATTGGAATCCGAAGGGTAAAATCGCGATCAAAAAAAGATTTCTTCTTAAAAAACAAGGGCATACATGTAAAAGCCCATGAGAAAGAGCGACAAGATCGACCATTTGTAGCGTTGACAGAGTTCATTTCCACTGATAATTTGGTTCCAATATAGTAAACAATGTTCCACAATAAAGAACAAAGGACTCATATACGCATGTCTATTGTGCGCAACACAAAAGGTTCGAATCAGGTTCTATCGCGCCAATGAATTAGCTCTGCGCCCGGTAGCAGCAAGGTTTACGCACCTTTTCAACAAACCGGAAGATGGCCCGCCAGTCTTCCCCCATAGCAGGACTAAAAACAATGACAATTGAATGGTTATCCGTTTTGCTTCTTGGCCTAGCCCTCGGTTTCAAGCATGCAACTGAACCCGACCACGTTGTAGCGATCTCTACAATCAGCAGTGGTACTGAAAAACTCAGTAAAGCAGCTCGAATTGGAACCATGTGGGGCATTGGTCATACTGCAACGCTGTTGGTATTGGGGATGGTTTTGCTCGCGTTGAAACTTGAGCTTTCGGCGGGTTTTATGACGGCTTCCGAAGCCCTGGTAGGGGTGATGATTATTCTTCTGGGTACCTATAACGTCGTTAAGTTCCGGTCAAAGAAGGTGCATGCGCATGTTCACCAACATCAGGACAGCCGGTCGCCGCACCTGCACTTTCATGAACATTCCAAGCAAGAAACTCACAGTCATAGCCACCAGGAGCCCTCCTATCTAAAGGCTGGCCTGATCGGTGTAGTGCATGGCATTGCTGGTAGCGGTTTAATGGTGATTCTGGTCATGGATACTACCGAAACTCTAATGCAGGCTATGAGCTATACCCTTGCCTTTGGGGGCGGTACCATAATAGGTATGACGGGTTTTTCAATGCTCATTAGCGCCCCCTTTCTCTTCCTGAACAGCCGCGGCTTCAACCTCAAAAAGCGCGGGCATCTGGCTATTAATTTTGCATCGATTTTCTTCGGTATGTTTTATACCTACCAGGCAATCGCAGGCTAAACAGTTTGGCGGGAGGTCTAACTTGAACCTCCCAGTCAGATCCCTCCCTGGTCAGCCCTGCTATACCTACATACACTGACCAACCTATATATGAGTGATTGCCGCACGTTCGATCGACGATGTCTCTGATTGCATTTATTGAGCTCAAGCATTATGAGACGACCAACAACGGCTACCCAACAACAGGGCCCTGCGATCCGTCACTAATAAACTGAGGTTCTAAATGCTGAAAGGAAGGAAGGGGGCGCGTGGCTTTAGGGAAGGAGGTCGTACAATGGACTTGTTGTACACTAACTGCTGTGCGGAGACACCCCCAGAATGAACAGGGGGTGTCTCCGCACTACCACAAATCTTAAGACTTGCTAGCTTCAGCACCTGATGCTGATTTGCCGGACTGGCTGGTCACCAGATTCCAGGCTTTCGTCAACAGGGTTACCGGCAGTGACACAATGGTCAGCAGGTTGGAAGCGACATGATAACCCAGAGATTGCTGGGCTTCTTTATACATCTGTTCCGGGGTTTTACCTGACATTTCACACTCTCCAATAGT
The DNA here is from genome assembly GCF_039982735.1 of Saccharospirillum sp. Taxonomy (GTDB): domain Bacteria; phylum Pseudomonadota; class Gammaproteobacteria; order Pseudomonadales; family Natronospirillaceae; genus Saccharospirillum. The sequence continues at coordinate 108,860 of NZ_JBDWXV010000017.1, forward strand.
AAAAAAACAAGTTACTGATGTCCGTCTGCCTTGATTTTGTTTTCTTTGTATTGAAGGTCTTTCGTCATCAACTGAGGGGCATTATATAGAAGCTCTTAAGAAAGTGCAAATATCGAAACTGCCATTCCTCTATATGGAACTCCCATGGAATGGGGCTTTCCGCCGTATTCCAATGCCTGTTTGTTCCATCAATGGGAATTCGCGTCCATATTTTAGATTTCGTTCACAGGGAAAGACACGGCTCAGCCCAGTGAGCCATAGCCCATATACAGCAATCGAAAGGCCATAACGGTAAGCAGCGCTTTCAAAATGGGCTGGACCCGTTCGGCCGGTAACCGGTTTAAAAAGTACTTTCCGGACAGTGTTCCGGCAAAACCGGTACCGACCATCAGTACCAGTAAGCCATACCAGTCTGAAAACACAAAACCCAGTGACCCGAAGATCACAATTTTTAGCACTTGTTGTGTGGTCATCATCGCCGTCTGGGTAGCTATCAGAGCACGGCGGTCGCTGAACAAGTCTTTCAACACGACGAATACGAAGGGAGCAATGCCGGCAACGATCATCGCCAGAAAGGCCGTCCCTGCGCCCAGTAGTGATATAGACTTGCGACCTGCTGGCAAGCGAAAAACCGGCATCCAGGCGCTGTACAAAATGAACGACCCTAGTGCCAGCTGTAAAAAGGCGGGCGGAATACTGACCGCCAATTGCCCTCCCGCCAGAGCACCAAACACGCTGCCCAGCGAGAACCACCCAGCCATGCGCCAGTCGGTCAACCCAGCCAGCGTTAGCAGCCGGCCGAGATTTGAACCCAACTGCACGACCCCGTGAACGGGTATGATTGCGGCCGCTGGCATCAGATTGGCCATAATCGCCAGCAACATCACACCACCGCCAATACCCACTGCTGCAGTCAGTGCAGAAGTGAAAAAACTGATTACCACCAATGAAAGCGATGCCACCAAACTCAATTGTTCGGGCAGCCACCATTCCAGCCAGGTCATTGCGGATCACCTCCATTGCTTCGGGAAAAGGCCATCTCGCTGAGCAAGCACCGGGCCCGGTAAACTCCACACCCCACTCAGGGCGCGGAGGCTTTTACCGCCGCAATGATATAGAATTATTCCTTAAAAGAACATTGTTTCATATAAAGGAATGGTGAAGATAACGACCTTATATAAGGCACATTGGAACACCCGGTTTACTTGTCGGTTTTGAAGATTAGTGTAAGACTCGGCGATTAACACCAGCAAAGAATCAGGAACCAGCAGCATGAGTAGTGTGAAAAGCGCAACGGCTCGCCCGAAAAAGTCATCGTCTTCTGAGCCCACTAGCCGTACTTCGCTGTCTTCGGTTAGCAATGCCCTGAAAATGATGAACGCCTTTTCCAACGAAACCAACGAACTGGGCATAACCGAACTTGCCCGGGCATTGAATGTTGCCAAAAGCACTGCACACCGTATCGCCACAACGCTGGCGGAAGACCACTACCTGGAAAAAAACCCGGCAAATGACAAATACCGCCTGGGTTTAGCCTTATTCAGGCTGGGTGCCTTGGTGCGTCGACGCATGAACGTCTCATATGAGTCCCGCCCCATGCTGATGGAACTGCGCTCCCGGACCAATGAAACCATTCTGTTGGCAATTCCGGATGAAGATCAGATTTTGTACGCTTTCCACCTTGAAAGCAGTCATGCCATTCGCATGCGATCTGACATAGGTGTGCGTAAGCCTATGGTATGCACGGCGGAAGGCCAGGTACTGCTTGCGTTTATGCCGGAATCCGAAAGAAACCTGATACTGCAGAAACCGATCAAACGGCGAACGGCACATACGATCACCGACGCAAACGTCTTGAAAACAAAATTGGAGACCATTCGCCTGCAAGGCTATTCACTGGAAGATCAGGAAAGTGAAACCGGAATGCGCTCCATCGCAGCGCCCATCTACAACAATGAACGAACGGTCGTAGCCAGCGTGGCACTTGCCGGGCCCGTTATACGAATGAAAAATGAGCTCATTCCTGGCCTTGCGGACCAGGTAATCCAAACCGCCATGGAAATTTCTCATAGGCTGGGGTATTAAACTCCGAGACCGCAACCTGCTCGAGAAAGTAAACAGGGTCTTTCCCTACATCGAATCACAGCGCCCGTTTTTATAGCAGCTGACCTACAGCCAGACATTAGGTTCAACTCACAGAATTTTCACCAGCAACTGGCATCCTCACTTCATCGACACAGCCGATCAATGAGGAGAACGCCATGACACTGCATTGCGCATCAAACAGAACCCTGCACCGGCTCGCAGCCAGCGTTCACTGTCTGGACAATGGCAAAACGCCCCGCACTGGGAAACCTTCACCTCAGCAGCAATCAGAAGAAGCGCTGCTGCGTCGCATTAAGTGCCACCTGATGACCGAACTGGATTATCAGGATCAAACACACCTGAAAATCTATGTGTCACTGGCCATGCCAACCAGCCTTCAAGCACTGACCAGCGACATTACGTTTCATGTCGATGATCAACGCCACACTTTGCGGGTAACCGACCTCGGGGGCAACAACCTGCCAGAGGAAAACAACTGGCAGGCGATGGTTTATCGGGGTACCGCAGTCAGCGGTACCGTCGCGGCGTCGGTCAGTTTGGGGTGTTCGTAGCAACAGGGACTCGTAACTACAAGAATTCGGGTAACTTCAGGAGTTCTCGTAACTTCAGGAATTCTCGTAACTACACGGATGTTCATTACAACAGGGATGTTCACAACGACAGGCCAGCCCGCGAACAATATGCAGTTAATGCACTCAATACTCATTAAGCGCACAATCTTTTACCGATAATCCTGCCTCTTTACTCTCAAGCCAGCCTTCTTTAATCGGAGGCTGTGATTCCTGGAAACACCGCGTCCTTACTATAAAAACAATGGGATAACCCCTAATGCGTCGAACTTTATTTCGTTTGCTGTCGAATCAGGCGGCCGGGCTATCGTGCCTGGCGCTGCTATGCATTGGCCTGAGCGCTCATGCCGAGCCTCCGGACGACCTGCATTTCATCATACCGGGTGGCGAAGGCGGCGGCTGGGATCTTACTGCCCGCACGGTCGGCCAGACACTGCAGGAAGCAGGCATCGTTGGCCGAGTGAGTTACAACAATCTATCGGGCAACAGCGGTGGCATTGCGATGTCGAGACTGGTCAATGGCCCCAATGAGCATCCCAACACACTGATGGTGAATTCAACACCCATCATCGTTCGTTCCCTGTCGAATATTTTTGATCATACCTATCAGGATTTAACGCCGGTGGTATCCCTTATCGGTGATTACGGCGCTCTGGTCGTTGCCAACGATTCGGAGCATCAAACCTTCGAAGATCTGGTGACCGCCTTCAAGAACGACCCCTTTCATGTGACGTTCGGTGGCGGCTCGGCTCGCGGAGATCTGGATAACATTGTGGTCGCGTCCATTATGCGCGAGGCGGTGGGTAAAAAAGCCCGGTACTTGCACTACCAGGCATACGACGGTGGCGGCGATGCCATGGCTGCCCTGCTCGGTGGCGAGGTTGATAGCCTGGTCACCGGGTTTGGCGAAGCCATTCAATGGCAGCGCGATAACCAGGTTCGCATACTCGGCATCACCGCGCCCGAACGCAGCCCGGCTGACAACCAAGTACCGACGTTCAAGGAGCAGGGCTACGATGTGAACTTTGTTAACTGGCGCGGTTTCTTTGCACCCCCCAATCTGCCCGACCGCCAAACCAACCAGTACATCGAGCTGTTTCAACAACTGAACCAGAGCAATGAGTGGCGTCAGGCCATGACCGCGCGCGGCTGGGTTTCAACCTTTCATACAGGGCGGGATTTCGAACAATTTCTGGCCCGGCAGGAACGGGAACTGCTCGACGTCATGCGGGATCTGAACATCTATTACCTCGGCTATTAGCAGGCTGTTGAAATTCGTAGAATTTCGGCACCCAGCTACCGGAACATGGATGTTCCGGCAAAATCGATGACATTAAGGCATTGATTTTGGGAGAGAAGCGGAAATCGCAATTTTCGCTTCTCGTGTGTTGACCAATTCGTCGGGAACGAATTGGCAGGTTACCCCGTAGGGTGAGCTACAAGGATGTAGCTCATAAAAAGGCAGGATGCCTTTTTCAACAACCTATTAGTGCACAAGGATACCACCATGCAAACAATAACTACCCGGCTCACCAACCTGAGTCTGAAATGGAAGATGACTGCAGGCTTTGGTGTGGTTATTGGGCTGGTGATTCTGCTGTCACTGTTCGCGGTAAACGGATTCAGGCAGGTTGTCGACACTTTTCACCAGAAAGAAAACGTCAGCCGGATGAACGTGCAGGCGCTGCAGGCGCAAATCGCACAGCGACACTTTGAATCCACCGGCGCCGATGCCCGGCTGGAACAGGCGGGTGCCCTGCTCGCAGACATCAGTACCGCGGCGAGCGGTACCAACGCATTCGATCAGCAACCCCCTTTGCTTTCGTTGCTAAACGAGTACCAGGCTTCACTGGCACTATTTGGCACCAGTCACCGCCAACAGCAAACCGCGTTAAACACCATTGAGCAGGCAAGCCATACTGCAACGGCCAGCATGCAGCAACTGACCGCAGCCGTTGAAAGCGAGCTGGCATCGCGAATCAGTCTGTACAGCGATGCGGAACTGACCTCCCTGTTCAAGCAATATCAGGGTGCCATAGCGCTCGATCAGGCTTTACGACAGAACCACATTCAATGGCTAAGCGCCCTGGGCGCACAAAACACGGGCGCGGTAACCCCCGACTTCATGTCGGGGATTGGCACACTGCAGTCTCTGGCTGAGTCACTCGACGCCAACATGACCATCGGCCAGGCACTGGCCCCGTTGCAGGCGGTGAATGACGACCTGGCCGTATTCGCCGACAGCTTGCAATCAGTAGCGGCCGCCACCGAACAGCAACAGCTGGTCAGGGCCGAAACAGAGAGTCACGATGCAGCACTGCAACAGGTGCTAACGGCTTGGGAACGCCAGATGAATGACACTATGGCCAGCGCAGACACTCGCTTTCTATCAGGCGTATCAATACTGGGGCTGATCATTTTGCTCGTTGCAGCACTGGTAGCCGTGGTGACCATTGGCTCCGTCATTCGACCCATCCGTGCACTCATGACTTTTATGACAGCGCTGGGCGAAGGCAATTTAACCAAGCGTGTTGATATTCAACGCAACGATGAAATTGGCCAGCTGTTTCATGCCAGCCAGAAAACGTCCGACAACCTCAGGGCGTTGGTCGGTCAGCTTTCCAGCGGCATCGATCAGTTGAGTGAAAACAGCGCTTCAATGGCAGACCATGCCCAGCGCAGTCACAAGGGGCTCACCGAACAAAAGACCGAGACCGATCAGGTCGCCACGGCCACACAAGAAATGTCGGTATCCATTCAGGAGGTAGCGACACACGCCACGAGCGCAGCGGAAGCAGTCGGTGCCTGCGACCATCAAACCACACTGGGCAGTCAGCGCATCGACCAGACCATCGAACTAAGCAGCCAACTGGCCCAGACCGTCACCCAGGCCCGAAGCCAGATCCAAACTGTTAAGGAAGAGTGCGACCAGATTGATGCCATCATCGATCTGATCGCCGACGTTGCCCAGCAAACGAATTTACTGGCATTGAATGCCGCCATCGAATCGGCCCGCGCCGGAGAAGCGGGCCGGGGGTTCTCTGTCGTTGCCGATGAAGTACGCAGCCTCTCGCTCAGAACCCAGGATGCCACCGAAAAAGTGTATCGACTGGTTAAACAGCTACAGACCAAAGCGTCGGAAGCCCTGCTGCAAATGAACGAGAATGCAACCTTGTCGGAGGAATGCCAAGCGGAAGCAACGCAAGCACAGGCCGCGTTCAATCAGGTCCGCGAGGCCGTTGGCGTTATCCGCAATATGAATCACCAGATTGCCAGCGCCGTGGCAGAGCAATCGGTTGTCGCCGAAGACATCAGCCAGCGACTCGTTCACATACAGGAAGCATCCGACCAAGCACTCAACGCCAGTGAACAATCACTGGCGTCAGCCGAGCAGTTAAACACCCTCGGTACAGGCCTGCATGAAGGCGCGCACCGCTTCGTGTTTCGTTGAGCCTCTACCTCCAATTGGCCCGGCATGTCAGTACGGGTGGTCTTATCGTCATTGATTCAGTGTCGCGCACAACTCCAGCCAGTCCCTACCAGGCTTCCATCACGATTTTCCCGACTCTGCTACTCAGTACCCGGCCCTAGCAGGGAATCGAAAATATGGACAATCCCGCTGTATATATTCAATAAACTGTCTGGTTCAGCAAAATTCGACAGGCAGGTCACGACCAAAGCAGAATCTAACCCCTTGACCCTAATGAAGTATTCTAACCGACACCCAAATACGACCTGGCCGACATAAGGGCTGGCAAACAGGAGCAGCGCGGACTAACATGACCCTGTAGTTTGTATTATAAAAAGACAATAAAAATCAGAGCACTGCCATGACTGAAGCCATAAACCTCGATCCGCTGATGCCCGGCTACCCCTTCAACGCCCACCTGGTAGCAGGAATAACCCCTATCGACCAGGGGGGAGAACTCGATTTCTGGATTGAACGTCCCTCCGGATTGAAGGGCTACATTCTGAATCTCACCACCTCGGGTTCCGGGCTCGTCTTCCCGGGGTCAAAGCACGAAACCCGGGTGAACACCGGCGATATGATGCTGATTCCAGCGGGCGCCTGCCATGACTACGGCCGCCACCCCGATGCGTCTAACTGGCACCACCGCTGGGTCTATTTCCGCCCGAGAGCAACCTGGAGCGAATGGCTGAACTGGGCCCAGGTGACTCGCAATGTCGGATTCATGACCATCGAGTCGCGAGAACGTGTGCAACTGATCAGCCAGTTATTCAAAGACATCGACAGCAGCCGGAAAAACGGGAACATGTTGTCGGAAGAACTGGGGCTGAACTTACTGGAACAAATTCTCATTCGGTGCCGGGAATTCGACCAGCAACGGCCTCAGGCCCCGCTGGACAATCGCATTCACCGTGTGTGCCAGTTCATCAACGACAACCTGAGCAAGGAGCTTTCCATTGCCGAGCTATCCAGTGTTGCCTGCATGTCCAGCTCCCGGTTTTCCCATCTGTTCCGCAAGCAACTGGGCATCCCGATCCGCCAGTGGATCGAAGACCAGCGCATCAGCCTGGCCCGGCAACTGTTGCTGACCACCGACCTGGCGGTGAGCCAGGTGGCGCAGTATCTCGGTTATCAGGATGCGCTGTATTTCTCCCGGGTCTTTCGCAAAAACCTCGGTCTTAGCCCTCGTGAATTCAGAAAGAGCCACCAGTAAGGTGGCTCTTTTGTTCCGACTCTAACAACCTTTCTGCACCCGAGCGTTCTGCCTAGGTGGTTTCCACTTTTTGCATGGCAGGCTGTTCTTTCATGGCATGCTGGTCTGTGGGCGCCGGATCCTTCCCGGAGTATCGTCGGGTAAAATGAACAATCGCTTTCTGCATTAGAATAAACATCAGCAGCAACGCGCCAATGGCCACTTTTGTCCACCAGCTGTTCAAACTTCCATCGAAAATGATCAGCGTCTGAATAATGCCCTGAATCAGAGCTCCCAGGAACGCGCCAAAAACAAAGCCGACACCGCCAGTGAGCAAGGTCCCCCCGATCACCACGGCGGCAATAGCATCCAGCTCCACTCCCACAGCGGCTAGTGGATAAGCCGAGCCGGTGTAAATGGCAAAGATAACGCCAGCCGCGCCGCTGTATAACCCGCTTAACGCGTAAATCCTTACCAGCGTCGATTTGACCGGCACGCCCATTAACGCCGCCGATTGAGCATCACCACCCACGGCATAAACGTTAAGACCGAATCGTGTCCGCTTGGCAACCACAACCCCTATCGCCAGCAATGCCAGCATGGCCATGGCGATAAACGTCAGCCCGCCGCGACCAGGCAAAGGCACATAAATCTCCGACAAGGTCACCAGCAATTCATGGTCGATGGGGACCGAGTTAAGGTTGATCATGTAAGCCAGGCCCCTGAACAGAAACAACCCTGCCAGCGTGACGATAAACGGCTGAATCTCAAAGTAGGCAATGATCACCCCCATCACCATGCCAAAAAAGGTAGCCGTGCACAGCGCAATAATGGCTGCATACACCGGGTGAATCCCCAGACCGGTAATCAGATAGGCGAGCAGGACGCCCACAAAGGCGATCATCGACCCCACGGAAAGATCGATCCCGCCGGAGATAATCACAAAACTCATCCCGACGGCGGTCACAATCAGAAAGGCGTTGTCAGTCAGCAGGTTGGTAAACACCAGCGTATCCCGAAACCCCTTGTACTCAACCATGCCGTACCCGTAGAGGAGAATAAAAACCAGCAATGTCGCGATGACAGGCAAATACCGTTCATTAAGCATCGGACGCCCTCCTGAACGATTGCACCCGGGCTTTTATAAAGTCCTGGGTCACCTTCGATTGCAACAGCAGCACCAGCAAGATAATACTGGCCTTAACAATGAGGTTGTATTGGGCTGGCAAGCCACTGGTCAGTATCGCTGTGGTCAGGGTTTGAATGATCAGTGCACCGACGATGGTCAGCCCCAGGTAGATGCGGCCGCCACTGAGTGATGCACCGGCAATGACCACCGCCAGAATGGCATCCAGTTCAAGCCAGAGCCCTGCGTTATTGGCGTCGGCACCGCGAATATCGGCAGCGATTATCACACCTGCCAGGGCCGCGCAGAAACCAGAAAACACATAGACCATCAGTATCAGCAACTTCGAATCGATACCGACCAGGCGGCTGGCTTCTGAATTGCCGCCGACCGCCTCCAGGAACATGCCCAGCGCCGTCTTGCGCAACACCAGCACCGTAATCGCAATGATCACCGCCGCCAATACAACGCGGGCCGGCAGCCCCAAGAAAAACCCGTTGCCAATGCCGTTAATAAAGTCCGAATGGAAGGTCACAATCTGGCCGCCGGTGATCATCTGAGCGATGCCCCGGCCGGCGACCATCAGAATGAGCGTGGCGACAATCGGTTGAATCCCAAACACAGCCACTAAGGTTCCGTTCCACAACCCACACACCATGCCTGCCAACAGCGCGCACCCAAGAACAATTAACGGGTGCAGTTCGGTCGAGGCAGTCAGCACCGCCGTTACCGCGCCGCAGATGGCAATGATGGCCCCAACCGACAAATCGATGCCCTTGGTGCCGATAACGACAGCCATACCCAGCGCGATCAACGCCGTGGGTGTTGATCGATGCAGTATATCGATCAGACTGCCATAAATATGGCCGTCAACGATCGAGAGTTTCAGAAAGCCGGGAACCACCAGGGCTGTTCCGACAATCAACAAAAACAACGAGATAATTGGGGCCAGGGTTCTGGCTTCCCACCTCATACTACGCTTAAGACGCATGAAACCCACCTATTCCAGTCATTGCGCTATCGCCTGAATAATTGATTTCTGGCTGATCTGAGTACCAACAATTTCCGACACCTTCTCACGATCCCGCAAGACCACCACCCGGTGCGCAAAGGCGACAATTTCCTCCACTTCGGACGATGCCACCAGCAAAGACATGCCCTCTTCGCACAGCTCCCGGATAATGTTCAGGATGTCGTGGTGCGCCCCCACATCAATACCGCGGGTCGGCTCATCCAGTATCAGTAGTGTTGGGTTGGTTACCAGCCAGCGTGCCAGTATCACCTTCTGCTGGTTGCCGCCACTCAGTTCACCGATGGGTTTTTCCATATCAGAGGTTTTGATACTCAGGCGTTCAATGAATTCGCTAACCACCGCTTGTTGTTCGGCCATGGGAATGCGAGACCACCAGCCCCGGGTCGATTGCAGTGCAAGAATCAGGTTCTCGCGAACACTCAACTCGGCAATGATGCCACGGTGCTTTCGATCTTCAGGGCAATAGGCCATGCCTTGCACAATGGCCTGCTTCGGCGTATTGATCGGCAACGACTGGCCAAGCCAGGTTTTACTGCCCTGATCTGAACGCGCGGCGCCATAGGCAAGCTCACACAATTCGGTTCGGCCCGACCCCAGCAAACCTGCCAGACCAACGATTTCGCCTCGTCGCAGCTTCAGGTCAACCGGCTTCAGCATGTTGGTTTTACCCACCTGACTCAACGACAACACCACCGGCTTTTCTTCCGCTTCGGTAATGTCACGCTGTTCATGCTGCAGCATATCCAGATCTTTACCCAGCATGTGGCCAACCAGCTCGGTTTGGGTCAGAGCACTGGTTTTGAAGGTGCCAACGTGGCTGCCATTGCGCAGCACGCTGATGGTGTCTGAAATGGCGTATACCTGGTCCAGAAAATGGGTGACAAAAATAATGGCCATGCCCTGAGCTTTCAGCTGACGCATCAGACCGAACAGCCGGGCAATTTCATCGCTGTCGAGACTCGCAGTAGGCTCATCCAGAATCAGCAGCCGGGCTTTGGAGCCCAGAGCGCGGGCAATGGCGACCATTTGTTGTACCGCAATGGAATGCGACACCAGCAAACTGTTCGGGTCGATATCGAGCCCGACTCGGGCCAGCATCTCTCTGGCCTGGCTTTGTGCACTTCGCCAGCGAATCATTCCGAAACGCCGGGGTTGGTCGAGCAGAGTCAGGTTTTCAGCAACCGTCATGGTTGGAATCAGGTTAATCTCCTGATAGACGGTGCGAATACCGCTGTTCTGCGCATCCTGAGAGTTTTTGATGTGAACCTTGCGACAATCCAGTAACAGATCTCCGCTGTCTTTAGCGTAGATACCGGTCAACACTTTAATCAGGGTAGATTTTCCGGCGCCGTTTTCACCCAGCAACGCATGCACCTCACCCGCGTGAAAGGTCAGCGACACATCGTTCAGGGCTCGTACTCCGGGAAATCGTTTATTGATATGTGCGATGGACAACAAGGGCGGCTGATTGACGTCCGTCATAATAGTCTTCCGCTGATAACATGACGCCCCACCCCCGGAAGGGGGCGGGGCCAGGTAGTGAACAAGCCTTAGCGGCGTGCCTGGTACTCTTCTTCTGCGGTGTCTGGCAGATACAGCGGACCGTTCGCCTTGATCCACTTATCGACTTCTTCGCCCTGCTCATGCGCAGCGATGGCATCGAAAGCCGGACCACCCAGGTGCGGGTTCAGTTCGATAGTGGCGTTAGCTTCGCCGTCGGCCATCGCCCGGAAAATATCGGGAACCGCGTCGATCGACAACACCAGAATGTCTTCAGCCGGTTGCAGTTGCGCTTCCTTGATCGCCTGAATAGCGCCCAGGGCCATGTCATCATTGTGAGCAAACAGCGCACAGATGTTGTCGCCGCCGCCTTCCGCTTTCAGAAAGCTTTCCATCACTTCCTTGCCGCCCGCCCGGGTAAAGTCACCCGACTGCGAGCGAATAATGTTCATGTTCGGGAAGTTGGAAATCACCGAGTCGAAACCGGTTTTACGGTCAATGGCAGCGGAAGAACCGACGGTGCCCTGAAGCTCAACAATATCACAGACGCCATTGGTTTCAGCGGCCAGCCAGGAAGCCGCCAGAGCGCCTTCTTCGGTAAAGTCAGAGGCGACTTTGGTCAGATAGAGGCTGGGGTCGGCATCGACACCGCGGTCGATCAGGACCACCGGAATTTCCGCACGCTGGGCTTCGCGCAATACCTGATCCCAGCCGGTTTCAACCACCGGTGCGAGCAGAATGCCATCAACACCCTGAGCGATGAATGAACGAACTGCCTTAATCTGGTTTTCCTGTCGTTGCTGAGCATCGGAGAATTTCAGATCGATGCCACGCGCTTCGGCTTCGGCTTTAATGGAGTTGGTTTCGGAGGTCCGCCAGCCGCTTTCAGAGCCGATTTGTGAGAAGCCATAGGTTTCGGCGAACGCCGGGCTGCTGAGTAGAACCGCAGTGCTGGCAGCCAGTGCTGGCAGCATCGATGTAAACGTCTTGCTAAGTTTCATAATTCACCCCTTGTGAGATTGTTGTTAGCATGGGTACACGGTGATCGTGAGTCAGCGCCACTAAAACTTACGGCCATGGGGTGAACAAGTAAATCCGGTCACCCGGACTCTAGTCCTTTTGTCCATATTCACAGCCTAATTAGCGTAAGGTGTTCTCAAACTGCAATCCAGGGGGTCAACATTGCCCCTGTTACGGGCCGTCAGCCCGGTGTCGCTTTCGGGCGTTTAATAGACTGGGTTAGTCTGAGCGGTACGTCAGTGCGTACCCTTAAACCACCTGATAATCACATGAGACTTGTTCATGCCCCATCGCCCGGTCATCCGGCACCTTATCACTGTTGTGGCCTTTGTAGCGCTCTTTGTCGCACTCTCGCTGCCCAACCGGCTGGTCTGGATCGCGCCACCCGCTTTTGTCTTTTTCCCGCTGGAAATGCTGGTCATCGGTTTCCTATTACTGATTCCGGGCGTTGTCGGTAAAGGCGTGCATGGTTTGCTGGCAGCGATGCTGGGCCTGGGCATGCTGCTGCGCGGCGCTGATCTGGTCACCCACGAAATCTTTGCGCGACGCTTTAATCCGGTTTTCGACAGCCACCTGCTGGCGGATGCCAGCCGCCTGCTGAGCGGGGTACTGGGCAGCCTGGCGTCGGTATTGGTTGCGCTCGGGCTGGTGTTGATCGTCGCCCTGGTGTGCTGGCTGGCTTATGTCATGCTCGGGCGTATTCAACGCACCTTGCAAGCCGCGCCGCGTCTGGCCGGTGTAGCATTGCTGGCGCTGTTGCTGGCCTGGGGCGGGCTAAAAGCCACGGGCTGGTCACGCGCCGATACCTTCGCCTGGGATCAACTGGTCGCCCACGGGCGGGATACCGTTCACAGCCTTCAGGATATACAGGACTTTGCAGCAACGGTAGGTGATGATGCCGCCGCCGAGCTTCCTGCCGACTCGTTGTTTTCACGCCTGGAAGGAAAAGATGTCTACATCGTGTTTGCCGAATCTTACGGCCGGGTGCTGCTGGAGCGAGACCCCTTCAAGGAACCCATAGCCGACAAACTGGCCTGGGCGGAAGCCGCGCTCGATGCCGAAGGCCTGCAGATGCGCAGCGCCTTTCTGACGGCCCCCACCGTGGGCGGACTGAGCTGGCTGGCCCATGCCTCGGTGCTGTCCGGCGCCTGGATCGACAGCGAAACCCGCTACAAGAGCCTCATTCTCAGTGAACGGGTCACCCTGAACCGGCTGTTTCAGCAGGCTGGCTGGCGTACCGTAGCGGCAATGCCGGCGATCAGCCTGGCCTGGCCCGAAGGCGACTATTACGGGTACGACCAAATCTACCATGCCCATAATTTCGGCTACGAGGGCCTGCCCTTCAACTGGGTAACCATGCCCGACCAGTACGTCTGGTCGGCTCTGCAGGCGCGCGAGCGCAGCGGGCAAAACCGGCCGCCGATCATGGCGGAACTGGCCCTGATTTCCTCGCACGCCCCCTGGACACCCAACACCCGGCTGGTGCCATGGGATCAGGTCGGCGACGGCCAAATCTTTAACGACCAGGCCCAGGCCGGGCCCAGCCCGGAAGAAGTCTGGAGCGATGTGAATTCCATTCGCCAGTATTACCGCCAATCGATCGAATACATGCTGGAAACGCTGGTCTCCTATCTGCAGGAGTACGGCGACGACGATCTGGTGCTGCTGGTGCTGGGCGACCACCAGGCTGCACCCATGATTACCGGCGATGCCGACAACCGAGACGTACCCGTACATCTGATTGCCAGTGACCCGGCGGTCATCGACGCCATCGAAGACTGGCAATGGCAACCCGGTCTGCTACCGGATGCCGACGCTCCGGTCTGGCGCATGGACCTTGTACGCGACCGCTTTATAGAGGCGTTTTCCGAACCAAGCGAGGAAGCTAACTGATGGCACACACCGGATGGCGCGAACGCCTGGGGCTTTGGCGCTCACTGCTGATGTATTACGGCATTCCCGGGCGACAGTCGCGCATGCGCCGTTGTTACGGGCAATTTATCCGCCCCGGCGACCTGTGTTTCGAGATCGGTGCCCATGTTGGCAACCGGCTGATGGCCTGGCGCGATCTGGACGCCACCGTCGTGGCCGTGGAACCACAACCCTTATTAATGGACACCTTGCGCCGCCGTTATGGCAAAGACCCGAAAATTACCCTGGTCGAGGAAGCCATAGGTGCCAAACCGGGCGAAGCCACCCTGTTTATTAGCACGCGTACGCCCACGGTCACGACGATGTCGCGGGAGTGGATAACCAAGGTGCAACAGGATGCGTCATTTCAGTCGGTACGTTGGGACCGCGAAGTGACCGTCCCCGTCACCACGCTCGATGCCCTGATCGAACTACACGGCGAGCCCCGGTTTTGTAAAATCGATGTTGAAGGGTTTGAACTGGCGGTATTACAGGGGTTATCCCAACCGCTGGCAGCCCTGTCGTTCGAGTACATTCCGGCCAGCATCGACATCGCGCTGGCTTGCATCAACCGCCTTGAAGATCTGGGCAACTACGAATACAACCTCGCCCCCGGCGAAACTCACCGCCTGCAATTCGACCGCTGGCTCACCCCGGGTGAAATGACACGCAAGCTGGAAGTGACCCGCGAAGGCAGCGGCGATGTGTATGCCAGACGCCTTGGGTCTTTCTCTTAACCCTATATCGGTGGCATTGGTCCGCATCGGCGACCTGGGACGCTCCCATGGGGTCGGCGGTCAAATTGACTGCATTGCCATTAGGCCGCGACGGGTGACAGGGTTGCTCCTGCGGGGGCGCTGTAAATACATCCATGTAAGCTTAACTTCGGCATCCATGCCTCAGATACCCCCGCAGGAGCAACCCTGCCACCCGCCGCTAGCGCATCGCAAACACCTACCTGGCATTTTTTAGAATGGCAACGCCAGAACATCGGTATGTCCAACGGTACAGGTACCAGTGCTTACCTTGGATAGCCGAAACTGAACCCAGTCTTCCAGCGAACTGGGCTCGATATCCGGGTTATCGGCAACTGCCCCTGCAATGCCAGTGATCAGCTCCGTCACCATCGCCTGATCGGCGCCGTCCAATACCCAGGGGCTGCTGGCGGAATACACCCTGAAGCCGGCTTGAGTGAACAGACGCTGCAAAACGGCACCGGAGTCAGGCCCCAGCGCCGGGCCAAGGCCCTTGTCTGTGCGCTGATCCTGATTAAACGCCGCCAGTACGGCGTCATCCAGCGGGTGACGCGGTGTCCAGTGCGTGGTGCCATCGTAATTCAGGGCGGCATAAAGACCGACCGGGTGTTGCTGGTTTTGCGCCTTCAGCGCCGTTGCCAGCGCACCTATAAAATGCTCGGACACCAGATCGAACAGCGCCGAGGCGGTAATGAGGCGAGCGCCATCCAATGGCAAGGCACTCAACGATGCCAGGTCCGCTATGCACGGCTCTATGTGATGCGTTGCGCCATGCCTACGCTCAGCTTCGGCAAGCAAAGCCGCATCGTTATCGACCAGACGCCAGGTCGGCAAGTGCTGCGTCGGCGAAGTTAGCGCTCGCAAGGTGGAACCGGTACCCGCCCCCAGATCAACCACCACTGGGTTCTGGTGTGAGGAACCACTCACTTCAAGCCACCGCATTGCCTGATCCCGCAGGGCGTTATCGCGAGCACGCCCGTCTGCGGCCTCGCGCAGATCAAGCCAATCGATACTGAATCCACTCATCGTTGCTGAGATTCCTTAGGGGTGTATTGCTTCGGCAAGCCGCGCCACCCGAAGGGCAGTATCGGCCCAGGTGGGTAGGTTGGCGGCTGCGTTGCGGGCACCGGCCTGCAATTGGCGGCGCAGGTCATCCCGGGTAATTAAACTGCGCAGGGCTTCTGTTAACGCAACGGTGTCGTCGGGCGGCACCAGCACGCCGGCCGACTCGGGTACCACATCCGGAACAGCACCGGCCCGGGCGGCGATCACCGGCAAGCCTGCGGCCAGCGCTTCGGCGAAGACCATGCCATAGCCTTCGTACCGGGAAGGCAGAACGAACAGGTCCGCATTCTGAAACTCGGGCGCCAGGTCATCGACCGCGCCCACCAGTTCAATACGGTCTTGCAACTGCCGTCGGTTCACCTGTTGCTGCAGGGCGTCGCTCCAGGCGGGGTCGAACCCTTTGCCGCCAACAAAGCGAGCCTGCCAGGGCAAGTCGGCCAGGGGTGCCAGCGCATCGATGAGTACATCATGGGCCTTGCGTCGGGTCAGGGAGGCAACCGTCAGCAACCGCAGCGGCGACCCAATGCAAGGAGCGAAAGGGGCCGGGTCGGTACCGGGCTGCGCTACCGTTACCTTGGTTGGCGGCATAGCGAACTGATCGATCAGACTCTGCCGGGTGTGCTCGCTGGTCACCAGCACAGCGCAGGCGGCGTGCAAGGCCCGCTGTTCCGACGCCTGAAACCGCTGCTGCTGAACCGGGTCGAGGCCCGATTCCAGCGCCAGTGGGTGATGGCATAGGGCAATGATGCGCAGCCGTTCTGATTCGGCTTCAGCGAGTTGATCCAGCGTGCCAAAGGCGAGCCCATCGATGATCACCACGGCACCATCCGGCACCGCCGCCAACGCTTGGCGGGCGTCTTCCAGCGCCTGTTCATCGGGGAACGGAAACTGGCTGGAAAGCGCGATGGTTTCAACGCCCTGGCCCAGTTGCCGCAGCTCGTGAATCAACCGGGAATCGTAGTGATAGCCGCCCGTGGGCGTCGCCAGGTTACCGGGATAAACGAAGTACACAGTGGTGATGTTCAACAGGGTTCTGATCCGTTCCCAACAGGGGGTCGTAGCTTATTGAGTAGCGTCCGGGCATGAGACGGCAAGCCGCCCAGACATCCGTGAACCGTCATAACAGCATTCTGAGTACCTAATGTCCATGCCTGAAGTGACCCGTATGACCAGCACACGCATCCCCACCGAATACGGTGATTTCCAGTTGTGTTTCTACACCAATACGCTCGACAATAAAGAACACCTGGCGTTTTTTATGGGCGACATTGCCCACGCCGGGTCGGTTCTGGTTCGGGTTCATTCCGAATGCTTCACCGGCGATGTACTCGGCTCCCGGCGGTGTGATTGCGGTGAACAACTCGACCGTTCTATGGCCATGGTTGCGAACGCCGGGGTCGGCGTTGTGTTATACATGCGCCAGGAAGGCCGCGGCATCGGACTGCTCGATAAGTTGCGAGCCTATAATTTGCAAGACCAGGGGTACGACACCGTGGACGCCAACTTAATGCTGGGGCACGAAGCCGACGAACGCGACTATTCGCTCGCCGCGCTGATACTGGAAGACTTGGGGGTGGATTCAGTGCGACTGATCACCAACAACCCGGCCAAGATCAGTGCGCTGGAAGCCGAGGGCATTACCGTGTCGGAACGGGTATCACTGGCCGTTGCGGCCAACACCGATAACGCCGGATACTTGCTCACCAAGGCGCAGCGTATGGATCATTTTCTGCCGATCAAACCGGTCATCAAATCTGTGAGCTCATGACGCTTAATCAGGACATCGAACACTGGCTGCTGGCTGAACAGCAAGCCGTACAGAATTCACCCCAGGGTGCCGGCCGCAGGCGCCCTCACGTGACGCTCAGCTACGCCCAGAGCTGGGATGGCAGCATCACCACCGCACCCGGCGAAACCATGGCACTGAGCAGCGATGCCAGCATGCAGATGACGCACCAGTTGCGCAGCCTGCACGATGGCATTCTGGTCGGCATAGGCACCGTGCTGGCAGACAACCCTCGTCTCAACGTGCGCAAATGGACCGGTAAAGACCCGCAACCCATCGTACTCGACAGCCAACTGCGCATGCCGCCCAGCTGCAAACTGTGCCAGAGCGCCGAGCACGGCTGCTGGGTGCTGACCACCCCTGAGGCGGCGGCCGATCGTGATGACTGCGAACTGATTGTGGTGCCCGGCGATGCCGACGGGCACGTTAACCTGCATGAGGCCATGGCCGTCTTACACGAACGCGGCATTCGCAGCTTAATGGTCGAGGGCGGCGCCTCGGTGATTACCGCCTTCCTGCGGACCGGCCTGGCTGACGCCGTAATACTGACCGTCGCACCGGTGTTTGTGGGCGGGTACAACGCCGTAGGCCAGCTGGGCGATGCCGACCGCATGCCGTTCCCACAAATCGACTCCTTACACAGCCGGCAACTGGGCAACGAACTGATTGTCTGGGGTCGGCTACGCTACCAGGGTGAAGCCGAACCCGGACCCGACTCATGACAGACACCGCAAACCATACTCGCCACGGAGCCTTAACGGCCTCCCAACTCTGGTTTACCGCGCCGTTTCAGGTAGAAGTGCGCAACGTATCTCTCGCGCCACCGGCAGCCGACGAAGTTCAGGTGTGCAGCCTCTACTCGGCCGTCAGCCCCGGCTCTGAATTATTGCTCTACCGCGGGCAACTGCCAAATTCGATGGCACTCGACAGCTCGCTCGAAGCTCTGCAGGGCGCTTCACAGTACCCGGTGCAATACGGCTATGCCTGTGTCGGCGAGGTGGTAGAAACCGGCGCTGATGTTGACCCGGCCTGGCGGGGCAAAAAGGTATTTTCCTTCCAGCCGCACGCCAGCCATTTCAATGCCCGGCCAGACCAGCTCATGCCCGTACCGGACGACATTGCCGCCGAAGCCGCCGTGTTTCTGCCCAACATGGAAACCGCCGTGAACCTGGTGCAGGATGGCCAGCCAATGCTGGGAGAACGGGTCGTGGTGCTCGGTCAGGGCGTGGTGGGTTTGCTGTTATCGGGCGTGCTTGCCCACTACCCATTGGCCACCCTGAAAGCCGTTGAAGGCCAACCCAACCGCCAGGCCCTGGCCCGCGAACTGGGCGTGCAGGCCGTCTTCAATCCGGAAGAGGCCACTCCAAACCAACAACCCGACCTGGCCGATGCCGATTTGATCTACGAGATCAGCGGGCACCCCGACGCCCTGAACCTGGCCATTGGCCTGAGTGGCTATGCCAGCCGCATCGTCATCGGCAGCTGGTATGGCAACAAGCCGGTGTCGGTTGACCTGGGCGGCGAAGCGCACCGCAACCGCCTGCAACTGATTACCAGCCAGGTCAGTACCCTGGCCCCGGCCCTCGGTGGCCGCTGGAGCAAGCAACGCCGCTTTGATGTGGCGTGGGAGATGATTCGCCGCATCGACCCAACCCAATTGATCACCCACCGGGTGCCCTTGCGCGAAGCCGGCACCCTTTACCAGCAACTGCACGACGCCCAGTCCGGTATAGTGCAGCCGCTGTTTGATTACTCCGCTCACTAACCGAACAGGAAGCCTATGTATACCGTCGCCGTTACCCAGGATTTTATCGCCAACCATTATCTGATCGGAGGGGACTGGGGCGCCGAGAACAGCCCCCATGCCCACCACTACGTACTCGAAGTGCGGATCGAGAGTGACACACTCAACGAGCATGGTTACCTGGTCGACATCGTCGAAATCGAAGCCGCCCTGAACAAGGTGGTGGAGTATTACCGCGACAGCATGCTGAACGACAAACCGGAATTCGCCGGGCTGAACCCAAGCATTGAGCATTTCAGCCGCATTCTCAGTGAGCATTTGCTGGCCGACATCACGCCCCCCGGCACCGGCGCGCTCACGGTTAAGCTTTGGGAAAACGACAGCTGCTGGGCCGCCTATCGCCAATCATTCAGCTGACACCGCGTTGCCGGGCAGCCGGGGGCGGTGAAAGCTCCACAGACACCCCAACCCGACCAATAACACAACGGCATCGCGCAGGCGGGTCAGTGCAATCAGCCCCAGGGCCGCGCTGACCGGCAGCCCCAATAACTGAAACGACCACAGCAGTGACGCTTCTATGGTGCCGATGCCCCCCGGTACCGGCAGCAACATGGCCAGCCGCATGCCCACCATCATGGTCAGCAGATCGGTCGGCGATGGCGAGAGGCCGAGAAACCTCAACAGCAGCCACAACTCCAGCACCAACGCCACCCAACCCAGCAGCGACAACAGCAACGCCGCCCAGAGTCGCGCCCGGTGCAAGGTCAATGCGTTCTGCATCAACCGCACCAGTGCTTGCCAGCCGCCCTCCGGGTTTGAATCGTTTTCCGCACCACGCCAGCGTTGCGTCAACGGCCGAAACCGATTGGCCAGCCACACCGGGTGGCGCACCACCAGCGCTGCCGCCACGACTAACGCCGCCAACACCCCGCCCAGTATGGCCGAGACCTGAAGCCCGTCATCCAGCGGCACCATGGCCGTGCCCAGCAACATCAGCACACCCGCGAGCAAAACGGCAATATTGGTGCTGGTTTCCACAAAGCGGTCCAGCCCCAGCATGGCCACGGCGCGGTGCAGAGGCTGAGCAAAAACGCGGTGCAACCAGAACACTTGCAGAGGCTCTCCCCCAAAATGCGGCCCGGGGGTCAGAAAACTGACCGCACTGCCCGCCTGGCGCATCCGAAACAGACTGCCCAGCGACAACGGCGCCTGCAATGCCTGCCCAAGCAGTTGCCAGCGTTTTACCGCCATAAACAGTATGGCCCCGTTAACCAGCGTCCACAGCAGCCAGTTGTGCCAGGCAAGTTGCCCCAGTTGGGCGACAATGCTGCTCAGCGGCAATTGCCTGAGCGTCCAGCCTGCCAGCGCAAGCGCCAGTAGCCATAGCACCAGGGTGGTGAGGTTCCATCGGTTTAGGCTTCGGCGTTGCGTCATGCAGTTGGCTCCCGCCGAGCGCCAAGCTGGCCGCTGACGTGCAGCCAGTCGCGGCAGAAGCCCAGCAGCAGCGGGATCATCAGGGCAATGCCAAACCATTGGGTAACCACCCCCGGCAGGGGTGGCCACAAGGCAAGCGCGACCAGCACCATTTGCGCCCCGGCCAGATAACGCCGCATTTCGCTCGGGGGCAGCCCGTACACCGGCAAACCGCGCTGCTGGCGCCAGCGAATGCCCCACTGAAACAAGTAATAAGCGACACTGACCAGCAAATAAACCGCCGGGAGCTTGCCGGTAAACACCGCAAACAGAGGCGCGATGAGCAAGCCAAAGGCATCCAGTGCGGTATCGAGCTCGGTGCCCAGCCGCGTAGTCTGCTGCTGACGCCGGGCCACAAAGCCATCGAGCCCATCAAGCGCCGCCGCCACGGTGTAAAGCACGGCTGGGATGTAAAGCAACCCGGCGTTAGCCTGAAGGGGGAGCATTGCCGGAAACCCGGCCGTCGCGCTTATCAAAAAACCACGCAGCAGCGTAATGCGGTTGGCTGCACCCAGGCGGGTAAACGACCGGTTATCGACTGTACTGACATTCAAGTGCAGCCGCCCGTGGCACTGCCACAGCACAAACGCCCAGCCAGCCAGACCACCCACTAACCAGCGCCCCCCGGTGACCGGCCCTTCTACAACCCACAAAGCCAGCGCGCCGGCCAACAACGCACCGGCACCGAGCAGCGCGATTTGCACCAAATCACGATGCAATTGAGATGGCACACTGGCACCCGGTAACCCGGTAAATGGCTCAGTCGAATCTGGCATAAGCCTTCCGGGTAATGCGAAGCGGGCGGTTAATGATCATAATACCGAAACCTGAATGAGGTGTGCCCGGAGTATACGACCCAAGGCCGCGATGGGACCAGTGGCGGTGGCCGCGCTGATCCAGGCCCCGGCTGGCCCCGTACCCTTTTGGCATGCACACTCATCGCGCCCGATCCGCCCTTAACGGACAGGAAAGACACCATGGTTTTTAGAAGAGCCTGGCCCGGTTACTGGCCTTTGGCAGCCTTAGTGTTAGTGGCTTGCCTGCCGTTCAGCCAGCCGCTCATCGCACAGCCGGCGTTCGAGTCTGACCCGTTGCCGTTTAGCCACCGCTGGTTGCAAGGGTATGCCCGCGAGCTATCCACCCAGCCTTTTTCACCGGACACGATGGCCGACGACAACACGCTGCGCGCGCTGAACTACGACGATTACCGGCGCATCGTGTTTGATCCGAACGCCGCCGTTTGGGGCAACGAACCCCGGCCGTTTCAGCTGCAGCTGTTTCACCCCGGCTTCCTGCACACCACGCCGGTGGGCATTCATCTGGTGAAAAACGGCGTGGCCCGTCGCCTGGCTTTCGATACCGACCTGTTCAACTACCACGACAGCCCGGTTGATGTAAATGCCCTAACCGCCGGCGGCTATGCCGGCTTTCGGGTTCACCATCCCATCAACACCACTGAACGTTATGAAGAATTTCTGGTGTTCCTGGGCGCCAGCTACTTTCGGGCTGTGGGTAAAAACCAGTTCTACGGGCTTTCAGCACGCGGCCTGGCGGTGAACACCGTGGGCGAGGGCGACGAGGAATTCCCGCATTTTTCCGATTTCTGGATTGAACGGCCCGCCACGGGCGACGGCGAGATCATCATTCACGCCCTTCTCGACAGTCCCTCGGTCACCGGTGCCTACCGCTTTGCCGTAACGCCCGGCGACCAGACGATAATCGACGTCGACGCCAGCCTCTACCCGCGCCGGGACAGACCGCGCGTTGGCATTGCCCCACTGACCTCCATGTTTATGTTCAACAGCACCAACCGCGCCCGCTTCGACGACTTCCGCAACGCCGTGCACGATTCCGACGGTCTGCAGATTCGGCAGGCCAATGGCGAGCAGATCTGGCGACCGCTGGCCAACCCCGCACACTGGCAAGTCTCTTCCTTTGAAACCCCAAACTCGGCCACGCCCGCCGGTTTTGGCCTGATGCAGCGTCGACAAGCCTTCGAGCAATTCAACGACAACGAAGCCCGCTACGACAAACGGCCGTCACTCTGGGTGGAGCCGCTGGGCGATTGGGGCGAAGGCCACGTCGAACTGCTGGAAATTCCGACCGACGGCGAATACCACGACAACATCGTCGCCTACTGGCAACCGGCCGGCGGCCTGAAAACCGGCCAGACCTACCGTTACCAGTACCGCCTGCACTGGGGCACCGGCTCGCCGTTCGCGCCGGAACAGGGGCGCGTTATGAACACCGCCTCTGGCACAGCACTCGGCAGCGATGACCGCGTTTTCGTGATTGATTACAGCGGCGGGCAGTCACTGCCGAACAACCCCGGTGCCGTGCGCATCAATGCCATTACCAGTGCCGGCGAAATCACCGATGTGAGCGGCACCCTGGTGGAAGCCACCGGCCACTACCAGGCCTACATAAAACTCAACCCCAGCGAAGCCGACCTGGCCGAGTTGCGCGTAGCGCTTGAAGTAGACGGCCAACCCTGGGGTGAAACCTGGCTTTACCGGTGGACGCGATGAAAGCCACGCTCTCGCTAACGCCACCGGCATCGCCGCTGGCCATGCCTACTCAGTTACTAACACAGCGCCCGGCTGTACACAGGGTCAGTCAATCCACCACTCCCTGGTTGGCGCGTTACTTTACCTTCGGCGGCAGCCTGGCACTCACCGTGGCAGCCAGTAGCCAGATGTACCTGACACTGCCGCTCAGCGATGCAGTGACGGCCGCCGGGTCCGGTGACCTTTGGGTAATGGCATTGCTGTGGATGCTGCTCGGCCTGTTCACCCTGACCTTCGGGTGGGTTTCGCTTTCGGCCACCGCCGCCCTGGCCGGGCTGGTGTTCAACCGCACCCGGTCTGGCTCACTGCAAAGCCAGGCCAAGCCCAATGCCGCGCTGCGGGGCAAAACCGTACTGCTGATGCCTGTTTACAATGAAGACGCGGCCAGTGCCTGCGCTGCGCTAGCAGCGATGGCAGAAGACCTGAGCCGCCTGAACCTGAACCGGCATTTCGAGCTGTTCATTCTCTCAGACAGCACCGACCCCGACATCATTGCCGCCGAAACCGCCGCCGTGCAGTGCCTGCGCGACCGCCTGGGCACAACCATGCCGGTATGGTACCGGCGCCGGGCAAACAACACCGAACGCAAGGCCGGCAACATTCGCGACTTCATCAATGGCTGGGGCAGCGGTTACGACTACATGGTGGTGCTCGATGCCGACAGCCTGATCGCCGGTGACACCCTGGCCACCCTGGTGCGGGAAATGGATGCCAACCCCAAAACCGGCATTCTGCAAACCCTGCCCCGCCAATACGGCGGCGAAACCCTCTTTGCCCGGTTGCAACAGTTCGCGGGCATAGCCTACGGTCCGGTATTCGCACGGGGCCTGAGCGCCTGGCAAGGCGACTGCGGCAACTACTGGGGGCACAACGCCATTATTCGCATTCGCGCATTCGCAGCCGCCGCCGGTTTACCAGAACTGACCGGCCGGCGCCCCTTCGGTGGCGAAATTCGCTCACACGATTTTGTAGAAGCCGCGCTTATTCGGCGCGCTGGCTGGTCAGTACGCATGCTGCCCGACCTGGCGGGCTCCTGGGAGGAATGCCCACCCACCCTACTCGACGCCGCCATTCGCGACCGGCGCTGGGCGCAGGGCAACGTGCAACACCTGGCCGTGCTGCCCACCCGCGGCCTGCGCTGGCCAAGCCGGGCGCACATGATCATGGGCGTCATGAATTACCTGACATCCCTGCTGTGGCTGGCCATGGTGACGGTTGGTTTGGTACTGAGCACTCGCTTTGCGCTGCAAGAAAGCCAGGGCTTAGCAGGTAGCCTGCTGCCCCTGTTCGATTCAGACCGCATGGTCGGGCTGTTCGTGCTCACCATGGCCCTGCTCTTGCTGCCCAAAGGGCTTGGGCTGCTGGGCGGTTTACTAAGCAAAGCACGGCGCGGAGGGACCAGCCGACTGAGGTTTTTCGTGAGTGCCCTGCTGGAACTGCTGTTCTCGGTACTGCACGCCCCCATTTTCATGCTGGTGCACAGCCGCCACCTCTGGGAAATTGCCCGGGGGCAAGATTCAGGCTGGTCTGCCCAGCGGCGGCAAGGGAGTGGTGTAATCTGGCGGCCCCTGCTGGCCAGCCATGGCGTACAGACCGCGCTTGGCTTACTGGTGCTGGGGTTACTACTGTGGCTATCGTCGTCACTGCTGTACTGGATGCTGCCCACCGTCATCGGGCTGATACTGGCCATACCGCTTTCCGCCCTGAGTGGCAGCAAAACAGCGGGCCGCTGGCTGGCAAAATGGGGCCTGCTGGGCATACCCGAAGAGGCAACCCCACCCGGCATCATGCAACGCCGGCAGGGTTTTCTGGCCACCTATTCAGCAACCATACAGGCCCGGTAACTAGGGAGCCGGGCCTTACAGCATGCGCCGAAAGATTCCGTCTTTCTGAACCATATGCTTCACCGCCGCGCCAATGTGGCCGACGATCAAAACACCCAACGTCATCGCCAGGGCGCCGTGTATCGCAAACAACCGACCGGCCAATGCTTCATCCACCGGCACAAAGGGCATAGCCGGCAAGTGATAACCACCCACCGTAATCAACGCTGGAAACGCCGTAACTCCGGCCCAGCCAAACAACGGCGTCAGCACCAGCAAAACATAGAGCAAGTGATGCAAACTCTTGGCCGCCAATTGAAATTTACGGGGCAATTCATCCGGATACGGCGGGCCCTTAAGCCAAACCTTCATTACGATCCGCAACACCATCAGCAACAGAACACTAAAGCCGATCGCCTTGTGCCAGTTGTACAAAGTGTTCGTCAAAGCCCCCCATATCTCGGCTGCCGCACGCTCGGCCATGACAATGCCGATGGGAATCAATGCGAAGACCATCAGGGCCATTAGCCAGTGCAATACGCGCCAGGCTATTGGGTATTTTTGGATTTGGGGCATGGGTTTGTTCCCTTATCTGGATTCAAAGAGGCGTTTCGCTTCCTGAAAAATATCATAGAGGTTATCGTTACGGGTGACTATTTTAAGGCTCCCCAGCTATAACCCGCTGCGCAAGGCATTCTCACCTTTGGACATTCTGACACACGGCCTGCTAGGCGCCAGCCTGGCACAGACACTTGCCCGAAAAGACCACCTTCGCCTCGCCAGCCTGGCCGGTTTTGTGGGCGGCATACTGGCGGATGTGGACATTCTGGTGCGCTCCAGCAACGACCCGCTGCTGAACCTGGAAGTGCACCGGTCACTCACGCACTGGCTATTGTTCATACCCGTAGGCGGGCTGATGGCGGCCCTCTTGCTATGGCCGGTTTTACGCCGCCAGTGCGGTTTTCGGGAACTGCTTCTATTTGCCACAGCCGGTTATGCAACCCATGCGCTGCTGGACGCCTGCACCAGCTACGGCACACACCTATTCGGGCCCTTCTCCGACAACTCAGTCGCCTGGAACCTGATCTCGGTCGTGGACCCCATTGCGACGCTTATTCTATTGGTCGGCTTCGTTTTCGCCTTCACTCGCAAGCGGGCATTGGTTGCGGGGGTGAGCATTGCCCTACTGCTTGGCTACCTCGCCTTCGGCGGGTTTCAGCAAGACCGCGTTCGTACTCAGGTTCTGGAAATAGCCGCCGAGCAAGGGCATCAGCCAGAGCGACTGGTGATTAAACCAACATTAGGCAACATGCTGCTCTGGCGTACCCTTTACGAACACGAGGGCTACTATTACGTCAACGCCACAAGGGTTGGCCTGGAAACAGACATCATACCCGGCAACCGTATTCCCGCCCTGCGCTACCAGCAAGCCTTCGCGCAGCTGGACACCAACAGCCGCCTCTACCGGGATATTGAACGCTTCCACCGCTTTGCCAACGGCTACCTGGTCTGGCACCCCGAACAAACCGATGTTATTGGCGACATACGTTACGCCATGCTTCCAAATGAAACCGCACCACTCTGGGGGATACGCCTTCCGCAAAACTGGGGTGGCGGTGAAGAGCACATTAGCTTCGAGCATTTCCGACGCACCGATTTTGAAACACGCCAGAGGTTTATTGATATGGTGTTAGGGAAAGGGCTAAAAGGCGATTCGACAGAATAGAAAACGTAGTGGGTGCTAATGGATGGGCTTCAATGGATACTACACCTGAACTCTTGAGGCACGAAAGCGGGAAACCAATATCCGCTATAGATAAGACCAACTAACATTTCGATAGTAATAGTAGCTACTTGTGGATGTCCCGACTGCCTCCATCAAGTAAGCTAGAACAATCACTCAGAAATACACCAACCTCAAACGAGGCTTAGATCTGACAATGTCGTTCCAATATGTTTGGTTAAATACAGATCGTCCGATAGTATACGCTGATCTCTGCATATACAGGTATGTTGGAAATGGTGATCTCGAGATAATCAATCCAGAAGCTGTTTACTGGGCATTTTCTTCGAACCATTTTGATGAGATACGCAGAGGAGATAATCGGGACGCCTTAGCTGGCATGGAAAAGCTGAATGCTCGAGAAATATCTCCGATCGTAGACACATCCTTGCCTGAATGGCGCATCACCGGGAACTATCAATTTAAGGAGTATAGAAACATCAACGACTGTTTTTTTGAACACTGCTCTAACAGCAATTCACAACAGCACGAGAGTCTTTTAATATCCTTGTTGACCAATTTGTTTGATGCTGACAATCTTCATACACTTCAAGAAGCTATAATTGAAATGCCACAATCAATAGAGCGCCTGACAAATGGTATCAACAACGAAAAGGCTAATGAATTAGTGGCGAAATCCCAAGAAATTGCAGAGTCTCTTCTTGAACTGTCTAATACAGAGCTTGCCAACCTTCCAGCGCTTAAAGCACGCAGGAAAGCCATGGGAGTACCTTCAAATATCACCCAGCTTGCTGAGAATAAAAATGATCCAATTGAATTTATCTGGCAATTCATATCGAGTAATTACCCAAATCTCGAAAAAGATGCCTTTTTTGGATTTTCTCAGCCCACAGAGATGAAAGGAAGCCCTCACGCTTATGGACAGGACAACCGAATTTCTACTCCACACCTACTACTAAGCATGGTTGGGTTTAGACCTGACAAAAGAATGAATGATCCAGATAAATTCTTGAACGCGTTCTTCGATGCACAACATGCAGGACTTGCTTCGCTATGTCAATTTCTTATTAGTGCGGACAATAAGTTCATAAAGAAAGCCTCAGCCATTTATAGTCATAAACAACTTTCGACTATAGCCCTATACGCTCCTTATAAGCCAAAGAGTTACAAAATACAATTCAAACTGAATGACTAGTAAGCCCCTGAAAAGCTACTGACAAAGCTGGCTATGCCGTCTTTATGAGAGTTACCGGTGGCGCGTTCGTAAAACTCAGAATTTAATAGTCAGAGCTCTTCACATCATGAAGAAACAACTTTTGTTTTTTGGTGAAAAGCTAAAAAATCACTTTAAATACTAGCGGCCAAGCATTTTATCACCATTCAAATATGGTCCCAAGAGTGGCGATTAATATCTACCGTACTGTTTGCAAGTGAATAGCCCGCGAAACGGCTTCCATTGAAGTACTGTCAACAAGTGTAAAACATTCAATATTGATGATTTTCCTTTAAACTCCTGATATCAAGAAAAAACTTTGCTGAGACCTTCGAATAAAACTGAGGTGCAACGTGACGACAATAACTCAGGTGCCCAAGTAATGATCTTTGTTCATCTTCACTTAGCCGACCTTTGCTATTTAATGATAGCAGTAACCTAATGTGATCTTTTTGTTTCTTGGAAATAGTGATATGTCCATTTTCGCATACCTTGAGGCCAGTAACTCTCGCTGAACCTCCTAAACTACTCCCGTAGTGAGTTTTATCAAAATTTATCTTTAGTTCCGGACTCGAGAACTTCATAACTAAGTCTTTTATCATTTCTTCAACTTCGGCACACCTTCCAGTCACAGAAGTTGAAAACACTAAGTCATCTGCATAACGAGTGTATAGAGGGCATTCAGAGAAATCAGACCTTAACCTAGCATTTACTTCAAGATCAAAATTAAACATTACTATGTTGCTAATAATAGGTGAACTTGGATAGCCAATTGCTAATTTATCTTCCAGATAAAAACACGACTCTCGAATAAGGCGCAAGGATTCTTTATTATAATCCCATGATGGATTATTTTTTTCATGCCAAGCCTTTAAGTATGGCTGAAGGTCGTCAAACTTAATACTGGGGAAAAAATCCTTGAAATCTAACCTAAGAAAGTACTTGTTTCTGGAATGATAAGTTGCATTATCTAAGATAGAAACGCCCTCTTTGTATGCCATGGATGATTCGCTTACATCCATTTTTTCAAAGACATTACGAATGAGCCAATACTGAATCATCTTTAGTTTTTTAGAGGGATGATATATTTTTCTAGCGTCTCCATTTTTCTTGGGTATCTCAAAGATCTTCACCAAAGTTCGAGCGTTTGCTACTGCTTCTTCAATTATCGACTGGTCAATCCCCAAGTCTTTACATATTAGCTCATCAAGCTGCATTTAGTCGCTCCGGATAATTCCTTAATAAGCAATTCCGAAACGCAGCCTGGAACATCGAAACATCAAATTTATATTGAAAATAGACACTACTCATCTGACTACGATACAACTTATCGGGCCCACGATATATAGAACCAAAAGATACTAATATTGCAAGCAAATGAAGAACATTATTGAATCTCTCGTTTTCTCCAAAAATTTGCTTCAAGATCTCAATTATTTCGTTATGCCTTAGAGGCCCGGCAAGTCGCAGAAGGTCGTGAATAAACATAGCAGATATCTTATCAAATTTCTTTGATGGATCTACCTCTTCAATTTTCACTGCTCTTTTCTTGGTGGCGACTGGCTCTTTAAAAATATCATATATTTGGGCATATGTATCCCCAATCGCATCTCGTTTCTCAACTCCATCAGAGCGCATTTTATAATGAATTATCTTGTCTTTCCCTGCACTATCTGCAATAGCCTTCAGCGGGCCCAAGTTAACAAAAGAAGGTGCACTTTTGAATTTTGCATCGTTAATCACAATCAACTTATTTCTAAGAGCACTATGAGAAAATGCTCCAAGCTCTGTAAAAGCACTGGGACTTTCCAAAACAATCATTATATTATCTGAGAAATCAGAAATTAGATTCTCGACATCTAAAAGATTTTTTCTGTCACCTTCCTCTTTCAAAGTCGCGAACATTCTCTCTGCCAAGAAAAAATGCGTATGTGGAATATGGTTCTTAGAAAAATCAATTAGAGCAGCCCTCCTCTCGGAGATGTTATTAATATCTTTATTAGCACCACAAAGAAATACAAATCTTGATATGTCCTTTGGTAGGTAGAGTTTTGAGCTAGAAATTGACACTCGAAACTTTCCAAGCAAATCAAGGATTACTTGGCTGGACGTAATTTCCTTTAACATATACATGCCTACTTAGAGCAAGCGGGTCTTCCGAGTTCGGAAGTCGCTGACTAGCGGCTTCCGAACTCGGAAGACCCGCTAGAAAGTTAAAAATTCAAGGCAGAATGTGACTCACATCCCGACGGGGTTTCCCCCATTTCGCTAGGCAATAGCATCAGACTATATTTAGACATCAGATTTTTCAAGTCCCAACGGCTAATAACCCCAGTCCACAAAGCAATGAAGCATTCCGTTTACCATCTCGCGAAAGTACCGAAGTTGTGACCCATTCTGCAGGAGTATCGCTCCAGACCCGCTGTCAGTCCGTGCCTCCCTTCATGCTTAAAAGGTAAGCCAAATACCGTCGGACTCGTTAGTTGTTGTATCGTCGCACTTAGTTGCTGAAGTGTTAGAAAAGTAGCAAAGTGCGCTTAAATGAAGGGAGCTTGGGAGGTCGTTTTGAGGGTCTTAAAGGTCGAGAACCCTGTAACAAAGGGGTTTCAGGGCTTTCTGAATAAAGTGTCAGCACCACGAGTCGACCTCAGGGACTACTGATTATAACGCACTAATACGTAATTTTTACTAATGGGCAAGAAGGCCATTGCAGACAGAACGACTGGTTACAATTGGCTGATCTAATGCAGAATCAAATTCTGTTATGTGGAAACACCAGCTTACGATCTGAAAGCAATATGAATACTGGTCTTGTGATGGTGGGCCCTCCGGGACTTGAACCCAGGACCTGCCGATTATGAGTCGGATGCTCTAACCAACTGAGCTAAGGGCCCCGCTGAACGCACCGGGCGGTGTGTTCGAACAGAGCCCGCATTATACCGTCCAGAGGCGCCAAGTCTACCCAGGCTATTGATTCTCTTGGGGTTTTACTGAACCCCCCGGGCGGTGCTTTGGCTAGCTACACTGGCCTTGAATTTGGATCAGGCGGGTTGGGTCTTCCGCGATGACGGTTTGCTGGGGCACTGGCGCTACACCACCGGGTTGCTGGGCTGGCGCCGGTTCTGCGGTTCGGTTAGCGGGCGTTGACGGCTGGCTGTACCAGATTAGGTGGTAATGGCAGTTGTTCAGCCAAACGGCCTCTCCTGCGGTCAGCGTTGCCTGTTCGCCCTCTGCTTCCAGCCTTAGCCCGGAGCTGCCGGGCTGGGCTCTCAAAGTGGCGTTGCCGGGCAGGCTGGCGGGC
Organism: Saccharospirillum sp.; assembly: GCF_039982735.1. Taxonomy (GTDB): domain Bacteria; phylum Pseudomonadota; class Gammaproteobacteria; order Pseudomonadales; family Natronospirillaceae; genus Saccharospirillum. Next base: position 140,257 of record NZ_JBDWXV010000017.1, read on the forward strand.
AGCCGCAGGCGTTCTGCGAAGAACCAGGTGGGGGTATCTGCCCCCGGGGCGGTCAGTTGCAGGGTTCGGTCTGGCCCTACCGGGCTGAAGTCGCGCTCCAGGGTGAGGGTGCAGCCTGTGCAGTCGGGGGCGTCGAAGGGCCAGGGTTCCAGGCTGGTCTGGCCCAGGTGCAAGCCCTCTTTGCTGATAGAGATGGCTACATCAGTTTCAGTAGGGCCGGTGGTTAGACTGATTTTGGCGGCCAGCCCCGGCTCGGCTGTGGCCAGGGTGGCGCACAATAGGCCACCACCGAGCACCAGAGCCCGATTCATGGTGCCACCTTGTCGTGCGAACGGATGCGTTCGAACAGGGCAGCCGGTGGGCTTGGCTCGGCGATGTAGGGGCGGCGGTCGGTGTTGTCTGGCCCCACAAACCTGAGAATGGCGTTAGTCTGGCGCTGGCTGGTGGTTCTTTGCAGGCTGGCACCATTGTTGTTCCATTCATTGTAGCCCCCAAAATCAATCACCAGGTTGCCCCAGTCGTCGTGGTCGGTCATGGTCGTTGCGCCGGTGGTCAGAATATCGCTGAAGATGGTAGAGGCGTTCACGTTCGTCTCGGTGTCGTCGCCGTTGCAGTTAAAGTCGACCGGGTCTGAACCAACGCGGCCAAGGCCCAGGGTTTCATCCAGGTTGGCCGGGTCTAGCTCGACGGGGCTGCCATCGGAAAAGTCCATCCGGAAGTTTGCGGGGTCACCGTAGGGGCCATCGACTAACGGGCCTTCACAGCCTCCGGCGGGCCTGTAGTCGCTGAAATACCGATCGCCTTCGTTGTTGCCAATCTCCGGTAGGCCATTCAGCTGGTACAGGTAATTCATAATGCTCAGGTAGTTGGGTTTGGCGTTCACATTTTCATCGCCGCCGTGGAGCAGGCCAAGGTTATGCCCCAGCTCGTGCATCAGGGTGCTGGCCTGGTAGTTAATCAGCGCGTTGGTTCTGGCGGGGGTGGTGCTGTCGAGGCCCCAGCTTCCCAGCGAGACAATGAGGTCGTTACCAACCACTTCGGCAATACCGGATGAACCGTTAGACCCATCTTCGTTACGCGAGGTACTGAACAGAACGTAATGAAAGATCGGCAGCCGTTTGTAGTCGAAATAGGCGGCCTTGTAGTCAAAGAAGCTCACCTGGCTGCCCGTTGGGCTAAAGTCGATGCTCAATGCGTAGGGCACTTCCTGTCCGCCGCCCAGATCGAAATTGGCCGGATTTAGGCCGGGGCTTTCGTCGTACAAGTTGCCCGCGTCGATGTGCACGGCTATGTTTTTCGCGTCAAAGGCATCGATGACTTTCTGCAGAGCTTCGCGGCGGGGTTGCACCCCTTCGTCGAATGGCAGGTTACCTTCATCGGTTGAGTCGACATAATCGACTTCCAGAAAGATATCCGCCCGTCCGGCCCGGGCGCCCCACTCATAGAGTGGCATGCCGGCAAAGGTACTGCCGGGCTGTTCGTTGCAATCGGGAATGCCATCTTGGTCGAGGTCTTCCGTGCCGCACACGTCGTTGGGGCCACCTACCGTCGCCCAGCTGTAGGATGACCAGTCGGCGGCCGAGTCGGTGTCGGTCAGAAACGCATCGCGGCCGATGCTCTGGCCAAAGCTGTCGTTTGCGGTGGGCAGTGCTGCCACAGAACTGCCTGTCCAGGCGTCGGCTTCGCTAGGGTTAGGGGCAGACGCGAAGCTGACGTAGTCGATGGTTGCCCCATCGCTCAGGCGGTTAATTTCCAAAAACCCGCTGCCGTTCCAATGCGGGCGCCATTGTTCGTCATCTAGGTGGATCACCTGAGCGGTGTCTTCCGCCTCTGAATCCGAATAACTGCTTTGCGCCCGCACCACCAGGTACTGGCCCGGGGCAATTTGCGCATTGGGGAACGCAAAGGTACGGCTAGCTACAGTTGTAAAACTGTTCACAACATCGACACCAGGGCTGCGTAGTTCATAATCGGCCAGGTTCAGAGGTGTAGAACCGGCGTTATAGAGTTCGAACCAGCGCATGATGTTCACATAAGGGGATGCGCCCACTTCAGAGATAAACAGCGCTTGTGGAACAGTTTTAAATGTTGAGGCGTCTTCTTCTATTGGGATGCCGAAAACGGAAGCTACCGTGTCTGTTAAGCGCCAACTGTAGTCAGTATCGGGCTCCAGCGAGGTAGACAGTGTGAACTCAAGGCGATTGCCCGCTTCCACACTGTGGCTCGCTATGCCGTGGCAGCTGGTGAAGTTATCGCTGCTGATTTGCACGCTGCCGTCGCAGATGCCGTTGTCTGTGTAACTGAGGGTAGCCGGGTCGATCGGGACATCCGATAGGGCGCTTAACTGAGTTTCTTCGCTGACATTCTCTGCGCCATTACCAGGCATGAGCGTCAGGGTTGGCACGGTATCATCGGTAAACTCAAGCGTAATGGTGCGCACCTGGGATTGAAGGCCAACGTCGTCTACCTGCACGGTGAAGCTGTCGCCTGCCCAGGCATCTGAGCCAACCGGCTCGTATTCGAATTGGCCGGTGGCTGGGTCTAGCAGCTCAAGGTCTCCCCGCGCCGGGTCGGAGATGATGCTCAGTTGCGGATCGCTGTCGGGGTCGTCGCTTCCGCTGAAGGCAATGGTGCCCACTATGCTGGCCTGGTATTGGAGCACCAGGGTCTGGTCGTCGATCTGCGGAGGGATCGTGTCTGCGCTATCCGTTGTATCTTCCGAGTTGTCGCCGTCGGAGTTAGATGCTGAGTCGGTATCCTGAGAATCGGTCGACGAGTCGTCGAAGGCGCTAGAGTTATCGCTGCCACAGCCAGTCAGCACACCGCCGATGAGAATGATCAAAAAAAAGGCCCGCAACGGGCTTATGGTCTTCCTGGTTTGACTGGACACACCCCAGCTCCCTTCAGTCTGTTAACGGATCATTATCCCTTTTTATAACAGACCAAACGTTGTTTGAGGTCTCAAATATGGTGTGCTTTGGTGTCGCTTAGGGGCTGTTAGAACGGGCGTCTGACGCCAGGCGAGTCATTTCGCGCCAGAAACCCGTTCGAAGGTTTAGCTTTGGTGGGTCTCTACCGTTAGGGTCAGCCCTGCTTTCAGGGTATTCGCCACAATGCAGCCGCGCTCGGCCATGGTCACCAGCTTGGGCAGGCTTTCAACGCTGGCAGCACCGGTTACCGTCATCGCGATGCGCTCATAGACCGGGGGCGTGCCGGCCAGGGTGCCGGTGATGCTGACGTCGATGTCGCCAAGCTCAACGTCCCGCGCCTGGGCAGCGGCTACCAGGTTAGACATAAAACACCCGCCGAGGGCTGCGAGCAGGGCTTCGCCGCCCATGGGGCCGGCGTTTTCACCGCCTTTTTCGGTGGGGCGGTCCATTATAATCTGGTGCTCGCGAATCTGAGCCACGCTGGCGGTGTCGCCGGATCGAGTGAGGGAAACGGTAATGTCTGGCATGGCAGTAAACTCCGGTTGTGTTTTCCTCAGTGTAAGGCGGTTTCCAGGTTGGTGGTAGTGAAGGGGCGCTGCACTGATCGATCATTCATCCTGGTCGGTTAGTTGGAACGCCCGGTCGAGCAGAGTGCCGATGAAGTCGCCCAGTTCATCGAAATAGGCGTCGTCCATCGGTTTGCGGCTGACCGATTCGAGCACCGGCTGCAACAACAGCGGGGCGATCAGCAGGCTTTGCAGCACCAGTCTGGCCTGCTCGGGCCGGTGTATTCGGCCTTTGGGCAGGGAGTGGTCGAGCTGTTGCTCTACCTGCTGAATGAGGGGGCGCAATATGGTGTCGATCAGCCACTGGCGTTGTGAGTCTGGCGCGTAGAGGGCACTTTTTACCACCATATGAATCAGCTCGCGGGGCGCATAGCGGTAGAAGTATCGAAACAGATCCCCAAACGACATCTCGGGAAACCGTTTTATGTTTTCCAGCACATAGGTTTTAACCGGGTTCAGATAACTGAGCAACACCGCGCGGTACAGCCCGCTTTTATCGCCAAAATAGTAGGCGATCATCGCTGAATTCACGCCTGCGCGGTCGGCGATGCGGCGAATCGATACGCGCTGATAATCCTGATGCAAAAACAGGTGCCTGCCGGCTTCCAGTAACCGGTGGTGAGCGGTGTCTGATTCCGGAATGGGTTGTGGTTCTTGCATAACGCTTCCCTTTTTGGCAACTGACTGGTCACGGCTTGCACTTCGAAATACGGGGGCTAGTCATATTATTTTGCCCGGAGTTCGTATCAGCCACCGGGTATGTCTCTCCGGGGCCGGCGTGAACCCGTTCATGGCGCCTAGACCGCAGGATATGAATCCCTTCCTTGGGATTCACCCTCTGGGCTCGCTGCGCTCGTGCTAAAACGCTCCTGGCGTTTTAGTCCATGCTGCGGACTTCCCCGGATAGACACACCCGGCACCTGATACTTAGTTTAGTTAGTAGCAAACACTACACTTTGAATTAAAACAACCACTCAACTTGCCAGAACAGTCGGTCGTTGTCTTCGGCGGCTTGCAGGGCGGGTGCGTCGTCGCTGCGATAGCTTACCCAGCCCAGTTCGGAGCGCCACTGGTCGTTGATGGTCCAGTCGGCACCGAGTCGAATGGCTTGTCCGTTGTTGTCGGCAAGGCCAAAGCCCAGAATGGCCGCGGTCAGCGTTAGCCGTTCGCGGGCGGTGCTGTGTTCCAGGCCAACGGCCCAGCGGTGACTGAATTCTTCGCCCAGGGTGGCCACCATGCCCGGCTGATAATCCGGAAGATACCTTGTGCTGAGTTCCAGCACCAGTCGGCTGTTCGCGGGCAGTGTCAGGTCGCTGCCCAGTGCCCAGCCTAGCCGCTCGGTTGTGCGCACCGGGTTTTCCGTTTGCGGCGGGTTGCCGCTAACCGGTGCCCAGGCCAGGCCATCTTCGGCGGCCAGTTCGGCTTTCAGAATGGCTGGCCCTACGGGCAGGCTTAGCCCGGCGCCGAGGGTGGTTAGGCGTTCATAGTGTCGCTCGATGCCGCCGGGCCTGAATTCCAGATGGCCCGAGGGGTTGTAACCGCGCCAGAGAAACGCGGCTATATCCGCATTGCGCCACAAGCCGCTCAGGCGAACACCGCCGGAGTGGGCGCCCGGGTCTTCCCAGCCCTGGTCTGGGGTTTGGTCGTCGGTTTCGGCCGCTGCCGGATAATAGTCGCTGCCATACACCGGCAGCTCTGCCGTGCGGTTTTCGTGGGCGATAACCCCCTGGAGGGTCCAGTCGCCCAGGTAATAGCGGGCCTCGGTCAGCCAGCGCGAAAGCCGGGCTTCGTCGGCGTCGTACAAGCCGGGTTGCGAGAGCTGCGGCGGGTTCACCGGCTCCAGTATCGACAGCACATCGTTGAAGCCCCAGGTCAGCACCTGCCGGCCGCTGGTGAGCACCCAGCCTGGCGTTGTGTAGGCGAGCCGGGCTTCATTGAGTTCAAATTGGGTCTCGCGTTGGTCGCGGTAGGGGGTTTTCCAGTCTGCGTCTGACTTCAGCTCAAACACCCAATCCTGGCTCAGTTCGGCATCCACCAGAATGTTTAACCGCTCTGAAGGCCGCCATTCCAGCCGGGGGTTCCAGGCCGTTACCAGGCTGGCCAGACCGCGATGATCGGTCGAGCCCGGTTCCGGCGCGCTGTGCGCCGTGGCCCACTGACCCCGGTGAATCAAGCGGTTGGCAATATACAGCTCGTTGTTTGAGGCCTGAACGGCCGTTTCTACCTCGCTGAAGCCGCTGTCGAAAGCGTCGCCGAAGGGGTCATCTTCTGCTGCAACGCTGGCGCACAGGGCGGCCAGTGGCAGCAGCCATAAACGGGGTTTCATAAGCCCTGCTCCAGACGCTGAACGCTGAATTCAGACGCAGAAACCTCGGGGTTCAGGTTGATGTTGCTGAACGTCAGTTGTGTGCGATGCACCGTTTGGCCGCCTTCCTGGCTGACCACCTGCATCACCAGCGGTAACCAGAAGCCATCTCGCTGCTCCCACTCGGGCAGGTTCATCAGTTTGCGCTCATTGGCTTGCTCAAGCGTGTGAATGGCGCGGATGACCTGATGATTGCTTTGCTGAACATACACGACCGATTCGGTATAGCCGGTGCGGTCGACCACGCTCTGGTTGGCGGCGATTGCACGCACTCGCCAGACGGGCTCATCCCCTACCCGCTCTTCACCCAGCAGTTCGTAGGTCCACTCATCGAGATTGCGCGATGACATATCGGCATAGGATAAATCGGACCCCATGAAACTGCTGCTCTGGTCGCTGCCGGCAATGCGTTTCGATTTATTCATGCTGGGCAGGAAGAGCCACTGGTCGTCGCTGCGTTGCGGGTCGTCGTAATCGTGCACCAGAAAACCGGTGCCGCGCACATCGGACGGTTCCAGAAAAAACAGCAGACTGCGTTCGCTGTCGTCAAAGGTTCGGCTCAGTGACCGCAAGCGGCGCACGCGCTGGTTGCCGTTGCGGTCGATGAGTGTCATCGCCATATCAGCGGCCATCAGTTCGGGCGACGGTTGGGCGTTAACCTGCTCCATGATCTCGCGGCCGGTTTCAGCCTGGGCGGTGTTGCAGGCCAGCACCAGCATGGCAATAAGTATCGCGATGCCAGTGGTCAGGCTCGGGTGTGCTTGGGTGAAGCGTCTCATCAGTTAGTCTCCTGTTTCAGGCGTGGGGCATACCAGCGCAGCAGCACCGGTGTCAGCGTGAAATTCGACAGTGCAGCCAGCAGAAAGGCGGTTCCGCTGAGTAACCCAAAATGGAAAATGCTCGATACATCGCTGAACAAAAACACGTAAAAGCCAACAGTTAATACCACGGCCGTGGTCAGCAAGGCGGGGCCGGCATTGTCAAAGGCGATGTCGACGGCCTGTTCTGTATCGCCGGTTTCAGCAAAGGCGGTGCGGAAGTGGTGGGCAAAGTGCACGGTGTTATCGACGGTAATGCCAATGGCGACGGTCGCGACCAGCATGGTGAACAGGTCCAACGGAATGCCGAGCACCTTCATCAGGCCCATCACCACCAGAATGGGTGCCAGGTTGGGTAACATGGCCACCGCACCCAAACCCACTGAACGCAGCAGCGCCATCATCATCAGCGTGATGGCAATGGCGGCCAGGCCATAGCTCCAGGCGGTGGTGGTGATCACTTCATCGAGCGTATCGCTGAGCAGCGGCAGCAAGCCCGCTACCCGCACTTCAGCCCAGGGCGTCAGTGCCTGGCTGAGGGTTTGTTCGGTCACGTCAATAAAGCCCTGGTATTGCAGAATGTCGGCCCAGGGCATGATCAGCGTGATCTTCATTTCGCGGTAATCGGGGCTGACCAGGCGGCTCAGTTCATCAGCGCCGCTGTTTTCGAACAGTACCAGTTCTTCGGCGAGTAAACTGGCCGAATCGGGAATGGCGTAAAAGTCCGCATCTCCACTGTTCAGGGCCTGGTGGGTGCCTTTAATGATGTCGAGCAGTGAATTCACGTGCCCGATGCTGACGCCGCCGGGTCGGCCAGCCTGCAGTTGCGCCAGCACCTCATCCAGCCGCTGCAGCATTTGCGGATTTTTAAGGCCGTTTTCTTCGCCGGTGTCGATGATGACATCCATATTAATGGTGCCGCTCAACTTCGCATCGATGGTGTCGGTCGCGGCGCGGATCGGTAGCGATGCCGGCATCCAGTTCAGGGGGTCGAACGAGAACCGCAACTGCACCGCCAGCGTTAGCGCAATCGTCACCGCCAACAGCCACACACCAGCCAGCCAGGCACCACGGCGCAAGCTCAGGCCTACGAACCAGCGCAAAACAGCTCGCACCGGGCCGTGCCCAAAGGCCTGCTCTGATTCAGAAGCCTGCACTGTTCGGGGTGCCGACAGTGGCCAGAGCGACATCAACGCCGGCATCAGCAACACCGTCAGAGCGAAGGCCAGCATCACCCCCAGCGCCGCAAACAGGCCGAGGTTGGCAATGGGAATCAGGTCACCACTGGCCAGTGTCGCGAGCCCGGCCGCCGTGGTCAGCGAGGTCAGCAACATAGGCAGGGCCGTGCGGCGAATCGCCAGGCGCATAGCGTCGTAGCGGTCTTGGCCGGTGCTGTAGGCCCGGAAAAAGTGCGTCAGCACATGAATGGCATCGCCCACGGTAATGGCGAGCAGAAAAGACGGCACCAGAATCAGCGGCATCTGCACCGTCTGGCCCGCCAGCGACAGGCTGGCGAAGGTGGCCAGAATGGCCAGCAGCACCGCTGAAAGCGGAATTACCACGGCAGAAACGCGCCGGAAAAACACAATCAACACCGTGATGATCAGCGCGATGGTGAGGCCGATGAAGGTCTGCATTTCACTCTTCATAGTGGCTTCGAGTTGCTGGTTGATCACCGGCATACCGGCCAACACGGCATCCAGCCCTTCGGTGACGGCCATTTCTGCTTCGAGCGCGGTAATCAGCTCAAACATTTTCTCGATGGGCAAAAAGGTGTCGCCTTCCCCCGCGGGTGCGGGTGCTTCTGCAGTCGAGCTCGTCGCAAAGGCGTCACCAAAGGCATCGTCGAACGCGGTCGCGTCGTCGGTTACCGCCTGGGGGTCGAAGTCGTAGGTATAGGGTTCAATCACCAGGGTGGTGAAGGTGCGGTCGGCGTTGACCACCAGCCCTTCCAGCGCGGGCGTCGCGGCAATGCGGTCTTCAATGGTGGCCCGGCTCAATGTGCCCACTGGTTCTGGCACCAGGTCATCAACATTCAGGCTATCGGCCGTACCTTCCTGATAGGGAGCGTTCAACAAGCTGTCGACCCGCCGCACCCAGGGCACTTGTTGTTCAATGCGCCGATGAAGGTCGGCCAGTCGGGTCAGGCTCTCATCGCTGAGCACATCGGCCGCTTCAATACCGACCACGATTACGTCGTTGCGGCCATAGGTTTCCTTAACGGCGTTATACGCCTGGCGTGCGGGTTTGCTTTCATCGATAAAGTGCTCAAGGTCGGTATCGATTTGCAAATGCGGCAACTGGCTGGCAAGCGCCACCATAAACAGCAACAGGCTGGCCAGCACCGGCCAGGGGTGACGCATCACCCAATCGGTGTAGCGTTCCAGCCAGTTGGCCAGGCGGGTTGATTGCATTGTGGTTCTCCTTGGTAAAGGGTAAGACTCAAGTAACAGTGTTTGCACGGAAGACCAGCGGCGGGTGCCTGGGGTGCCTCTGTGGGGTAGTCCGCAGCATGGATGCTGCGGTCTAGGCTCCATGGATGGATCTACGCCGACCCCACAGAGGCACCCCAGGCATCCGGCGCGGACCAATACCATATGCCAAAGCAAACTCTGAAACCCGTGCATTAATCAGGTGATTAAACCTTAGCGCCGGAGCCTGTTGTGACGCGACTGATAGTGTTCATCAAAGTGCATGAAATGATCAGTCGCCCACACCCGGGTGCCACCAAGGACCAGTGGTGCTCAACCCAAAAACCAGCGACAATAGCGCCATGACTCACTTTCCGATTGAACACCTGGCCACTGGACACCCATGCTCAACCCGCTGATTACCGCCAAACGCATCCTGATCTCCGCCGCCCAGGCGCCGGACAGCGCATCGCTGATGCGTTTGATCGTGGAGCGCATTCGCACGGCCCTGAAGGTGGACGTGTGCAGCCTCTACGTGATGGATGAGCAGGGCGAACTGGTGTTGACGGCTACGCTGGGTTTGTCGGAAGAGTCCATCGGCACCACGCGCATGGCGCCTGGCCAGGGCCTGGTGGGCACCATTGCCCAGCGCCAGCACCCGCTGAACCTCGATAACGCCGAACACCACCCGCGCTTTCGCTATTTCGAGCAGACCGGTGAGGAGGATTTTCAGGGCTTTCTGGGTGTACCCATCATTCACCTGGGCCAGACGCTCGGCGTGCTGGTGGTGCAGGTGCAGGAGACCCGGCGTTTTACCGAGGAAGAAGAAGCCTTTCTGATCACCATGGCCGCGCACATGGCAGGGAGCCTTGCCGGCAACCTGAAGAAAGCCACTCGCCCGCTGGTGACGGACGATCACGTTCCGGTACTGCGTTTTCAGGGCATTAAAGGCGCTCCCGGCATTCAAATTGCGACCGCCTGGCTGGTGAAAGACGATGTGCGCCTCGACGACATTCCCGAGCGCGATGGCACCAGCGTTGAATACGAACAGCAGCGCATTGCCGAAGCCATGGCCGACACCCGGGATGAGCTCGACACCGGCCTGGATCAGCTTGGCAGTAACAGCAACGACACCCTGAACTCGCTGCTCGACGTCTATAAATTGTTGCTGCAAAGCCCGGAACTGAAACAGGCCATTGCCGATGAACTTCAGCTGGGCGTCAGTGCCAGCACGGCACTGAAACGGGCCATGCTCAGCCAGATTGCCGTTTTCGAAGCCATGGACGACCCCTACCTGAAAGCCCGGGCGGAAGATTTGCGGGTGCTGGGCGTTCGGGTTTACCGGCATTTGCACGAAGAGCTCAACGAGCGCATGCAGCCGGATAACCCGGTGATTCTGGTGGGCCGCGAGATCAACATCTCGCACTTTACTCGTATCGATCACGACAAGCTGGTGGGCATTGTCAGCCTGGAAGGGTCGGCGCTGTCGCACACCGCCGTGCTGGCCAATGCGCTGGGCATTCCCGCTGTGGTGGGTATTGGCGATGAAGACCTGAGCAGCCTCGATAAAACCGAAATCATCATCGATGGCTACCGTGGCCTGGTGATCGGCCATCCGCCGGTGGCGTTGCTGAATGAATTTCAACGCATGGCGCGCCAGGAAAAAGCCCTGCAGGCGGATCTGTCGCATTTGAAAAGTCTGCCGGCGGAAAGCAAAGACGGGCAACGCGTACGGTTGTACACCAACACCGGTCTGCTTGCCGACATTACGCCGGGACTGGAACGGGGCGCCGAGGGCATTGGTTTATACCGCTCGGAAATTCCGTTTATGGCGCACAATACCTTCCCGACCGAGGAAGAACAGGTGCGCATTTATCGCGGCGTGCTCAGTGCCTATTCGCCCAAACCGGTGGTGATGCGAACCCTCGACATCGGCGGCGACAAGGCCTTGCCCTATTTCCCGATCAAGGAGCAGAACCCGTTTCTCGGCTGGCGCGGTGTGCGCTTCACGCTCGATTACCGCAACATTCTGCTCGACCAGATTCGCGCCATGCTGATCGCAAATGTCGATAACGACAACCTGCAACTGATGATCCCGATGCTCAGTCGTGAAGACGAGCTGGAGCGCTTCCACGCCATCGTCGATGAGGCCGTTGCCCAATTGAAGGAAGAAGGCTACCCGGTCAGTAAACCGCCGGTCGGCATTATGGTCGAGGTGCCTGCGGTACTCTGGTTGTTGCCGCGCCTGCGCGACACCATCGATTTCGTCTCGATCGGCTCCAACGACCTCACCCAGTATCTGCTGGCGGTCGATCGCAACAACCCAAAGGTGGCGTCGCTTTACAGCCACCTGCACCCGGCGGTGATCAGCGCCTTGCGTGGCCTGGTACGCGAGTGCAAGCGGCTGAATCTGCCAGTGAGCATCTGCGGGGAAATGGCAACCGACCCGGTCGCGGTGGTACTGCTGCTGGGCATGGGTGTTCGCACCCTGAGCCTCTCGGCCTTCCACCTGCCCCGCATCAAATGGCTGATCCGCTATCTGCACATCAGCGACTGCGTCAGCCTGCTTGACCGCGCCCAAAACTGCCGCACCGAACAAGACCTGCGCGACATGATCAACGACCATATCCGCGAGCTTGGCTTGGGTGCCCTCATTCAGTAAGAGTTTGAAGGGACGCGGGACATTAACTGACGCAAAACATGCAGGTACGAAAGACACCAAGAGACGCGACACACGAAAAGACGCTAACCACTAAAAACGTCTCTTAATGTTTCGCGTCTTCCCATGTCTTGCGTCTTTCTATGTGTTACGTCTTTCGATGTCTTGCGTCACTCAATGTTCCGCGTCCCTTCATGTCCCTCGTCATTAAACCACCACCCAAACCACCAAATGCAATATCACGCCTGCAAAAATACCCGCAATGACGTCGTCTATCATGATGCCCAGCCCGCCTTCAACGCGCCGGTCTAGCCAGCCGATGGGCCAGGGTTTGATGATGTCGAATATGCGAAACAGGATGAAGCCCAGCACGACCGTCCATAGGCTGACCGGCACGGCGATCATGGTGATCCAGAAGCCGACGAATTCATCCCAGACAATGCCGCCATGGTCATGCACGCCCATGTCTCGGGATACCCGATCGCAGAGGTAACAGCCCAGAACAAACGACGCCACCACCACGACCAGGTAGAGCCAGAGCGGCAACAGGGAAAGCAGCAGGAACAAGGGAACAGCTGCCAGGGTGCCAAAGGTACCGGGCGCTTTTGGCGCGGCGCCACTGCCGAGGCCGAAGGCGAGGAAATGCGTCCAGTGGTTATGCCAGCGGCGGGCACTCGGTTCTATCATCCGTTACATCCTGTTGAAAAGCGGTCGGGTCAGAAGTGTTGAAAGCCTGTCTCACTCAGGGCGTGAGTCTTGCCATTATGCCGAATCAGCGCCTGGCCGTCGCCTGTCTGTGCCTGGCCGATTCGGGTTAGCGGCACATTGAGCGTTGCAGCCAGAGCAGCTATGGCTTCGCGCTGACTAGGAGCCGCGGTAAAAGCCAGTTCGTAGTCGTCACCCCCGGTCAGTATCCACGACAACACCTCCTCTTCGGGATAACCCCTGAAGCTGGGGGCTTGCGGCAGTGTGTCGGAATCGATCAGCAGGGTCAGGCCGCTGGCTTTGGCCAGATGCCCGCAGTCGGCGGCCAGGCCATCCGAGACATCGATGGCCGCACTGGCCAGGCCGACCAACCGTTGCCCCAGTTCAAGGCGCGGCTCGGGCGACCAGTAGGCCGCGAGCCAGTCTGCCGGCGCTGAAGCCCGGGCCGGGTTGAGCACCGCCGGCAGGGCGGCAGCCGCACGCCCGGGGAAGCCCGAGACCCAGAGGTCATCGTTCGGTTGCACGCCATTGCGCAGCAGCGGTGCATCGACCAGGCCGTGCATTTGCAAGCTGATCACCCGGGCCGGGCCCGAAGTGGTATCGCCACCGGCCAGAACCAGGCCATAAAACTCGCTGAGTTCACGCAAACGACTGGCGAACGCTTCAAGCCAGTTGTGGTCAATCGGGCTGGGCAGGGTGAGTGCAAGCGTGAAGAACGCCGGTTCAGCGCCCATGGCGGCCAGGTCGCTGAGCGCGGGCAGAAAGGCTCGCTGGGCAGCCTGGGCGCCGGTAGCCGCTTCGGGAAAGTGCCGGCCGGCGACGGCGGTATCGATCGACATCACCGTCGCCCGGCGCGGGTGCCAGATCAGGCAATCGTCGCCCTGCCCCAGTATCAGGTCCGGATGAGCGCCGCACCAGCCGCGAAAATAATGCTCTATGAGCTCGAATTCGTTCATGGCGGGAGTGTGGCGTCGCGACCCGGGAAAGGCAAGATGCGGCGGGGCAAGCTTCTAACGGTTCAGGGCGAATTCCAGCGCTTCGGTGGTTTGCGCTTATCATCTTATTATATTATATTACATTTCAAGCTAGCTGGTGATTGGTCAGCAGCTTGTCTGAGAGCGGTTTCAGCAAACAGACGGCCTTGACCAATCCGATTAGCTTACTCAAACAACAATAAACCAGGCGCTGAGGAACAGACCGGTACACGACCGGTTTAATCCGCATTGCCTAGGGAGACAACAATGAAAAACCCTACCACCGCGCTCGCGGCCGCTGTCATGTCCTGTTCCATTGCCTTCTCGGGCATCGCCTTCGCTGAAACGGTCGGCATATCCATGCCCACCAAGTCTTCGGCTCGCTGGATTTCCGATGGCGAAAGCATGGTGGCCCAGTTTGAAGAAGCCGGTTACGACACTGAGCTGCAGTACGCCGAAGACGACATTCCAACCCAGCTCTCGCAAATCGAAAACATGATTGTGAAAGGTGTGGACGTCCTGGTGATTGCCTCTATTGATGGCACCACGTTGTCGTCTGCGCTCGACCAGGCCGCCAGCATGGGCATTGAAGTGGTCGCCTACGACCGACTGATTCGAGGCTCTGAACACGTCGACTATTATGCCACCTTCGATAACTTCCAGGTCGGTGTGCTGCAGGCGGGATACATCGAACAGGCGCTGGGTCTGGAAAACGGCGATGGCCCCTTCAACATTGAACTGTTCGGTGGCTCACCCGACGACAACAACGCTTATTTCTTTTACAACGGCGCCATGTCGGTTCTGCAACCCTACATCGATAACGGCCAGCTCATCGTGCAAAGCGGCCAGACCGGTATGGACACCGTCTCTACCCTGCGTTGGGATGGCTCCGTCGCCCAGGCTCGTATGGATAATCTGCTGAGTGCTTACTACTCCGATGAAGAAGTCGACGCGGTGCTGTCTCCGTACGATGGTCTGAGCATCGGCATTATCTCTTCGCTGAAAGGTGTGGGTTACGGTTCTGATGATTTGCCCATGCCGGTTATTTCCGGACAGGATGCCGAAGTCCCTTCCGTTAAATCGATTCTTGCCGGTGAGCAAACCATGACGGTGTTCAAAGACACCCGCGAACTCGCCCGCGTGACTGTTGGCATGGTGGATTCCCTGTTCGAGGGCAGCGACCCGGAAATCAACGACACCTCAACCTACGACAATGGCATTAAAGTGGTGCCTTCCTACCTGCTGAAACCCGTCAGTGTGGACGCTTCCAACTGGGAAAGCGTTCTGATCGACAGCGGCTATTACGACATGGACGACATCCGCTAAGCGGGCTTTCTCGACCATCGACGCACCTTGCAGGGCGTGAGCCTTGCTGCAGTGATCTGGCCCTTTGTGCCGGGTCACTGCGGGTCGCGTCTGTTTTCGATTAACGCAGTTAGGACGAGGGCACTCTGTGGATACCATCCTCGAAATGCGCCACATCACCAAGACCTTTCCGGGTGTGAAGGCGTTGGACGACGTCAGCATTCAGGTCAGGGATGGCGAGATTCACGCCTTGGTTGGCGAGAACGGCGCCGGTAAATCGACGCTAATGAAAGTCGTAAGCGGTGTTTATCCGCACGGTACTTACGACGGCGACATTCTGTTTCAGGGCGAAAAGCGCGAGTTTAAAACCATTTCCGACAGCGAGTCGCTCGGTATTATTATTATTCACCAGGAGCTGGCACTGGTGCCGCTGCTGTCAATTGCCGAAAACATCTATCTCGGTAACGAACAAACGACCAACGGTGTTATCGACTGGCCCAAGACTTTTTCCCAAACCGAAGGCCTGCTGGCCAAAGTGGGCCTCACCGAATCACCGGGCACTTTGGTTGGCAACATCGGGGTGGGCAAGCAGCAATTGGTGGAGATCGCCAAGGCGCTGTCGAAAGACGTGAAACTGCTGATACTGGATGAACCCACCGCCAGCCTGAATGAAAAAGAAAGTGACGCTTTGCTCGACTTATTGCTCGAATTCAAACGCAACGGCATCACCTCCATTCTGATTTCCCACAAGCTCAACGAGATTCGAAAGGTAGCCGATACCGTCACGGTAATTCGCGATGGCGCTGCCGTCAGCCGACTCGATTGCTCGCAAGAGCCGATCAGTGAAAACCGCATCGTCGCCGATATGGTCGGCCGCGATTTATCGGACCGTTTTCCACCGCGAACACCCGACATCGGCGAGGTGATCTTCACCCTTCGCAACTGGAACGTTTACCACCCGCAACATGCCGACCGGCAGATGATCAGGAACGTCAGTCTTGATGTTCGGGCCGGAGAAATTGTCGGCATTGCCGGGTTGATGGGCTCTGGCCGCACCGAGCTGGCCATGAGCATTTTCGGCCGAACCTATGGCCAGAAAATATCCGGACAAGCCTGCCTGCGCGGGAAAGAAGTCGACCTTGGCACCGTGCAAAAGGCGGTTAACTGCGGCCTGGCATACGCAACGGAAGACCGCAAAACCTATGGCCTGGTGCTGGACGACACCATTTCGCGCAACATCTCAATGGCCAACCTGGGCGGCGTCAGCAAGGGCTTCATTATGGACGACAACCATGAACAGGCCGTCGCGGAAGACTACCGCCGAAAGATCAACATCAAAAGCCCCGATGTGAATCAGAAAACCGTCAACCTTTCCGGCGGCAACCAGCAAAAAGTGGTGCTGTCGAAGTGGTTGTTCACCGACCCCGATGTGCTGATTCTCGATGAACCGACACGGGGCATTGATGTCGGGGCCAAATACGAAATCTACAACATCATCAACGAACTGGCCGCGCAGCAAAAAGCCATCATCGTCATCTCATCGGAAATGCCGGAACTGCTGGGTATCAGCGACCGGATATACGTGATGAACGAAGGCGAACTGGTGGGCGAAATGCCGAAGGCAGACGCTTCGCAAGAAGCGATCATGACCATGATCATTCAATCCGGGAGACAATAACAATGTCGACACAAGCAACGTCCGTCGATAAGCCCCAACATGGCTCTGCTTCCATGGGCGGATTTTTCAAAACCCATCTGCGCGAATACGGCATACTCATTGCCCTGGTCGTCATTATGGCGCTGTTTCAATTTCTGACCGACGGCATTCTGATGAAGCCGATCAACCTGACCAACCTCTTTCTGCAGAACAGCTACATCATCATCATGGCGCTGGGCATGCTGATGGTGATTGTCTGTGGCCACATCGACCTTTCGGTGGGTTCGGTGCTCGGCTTTATTGGCGCCCTGGCGGCGGTGATGATGGTCAACTACGACATCAGTTACCCGGTCACCTTTGTTGCCTGCCTGCTGGTCGGCACAATAATCGGCGCCGCCCAAGGCTACTGGGTCGCCTACTATCGCATTCCTGCGTTTATTGTCACCCTCGCCGGCATGCTGGTGTTCAAGGGGCTGACGTTGTGGCTGCTGAACGGCCAATCGGTTGGCCCCTTCCCGGATCAGTTCCAGAAGCTGAGCACCGGCTTTCTGCCCGACCTGTTTCCGTCCAGTGATTTTCACGTGACGTCAATGCTGCTGGGTACTGCGACAGCGACCTTGCTGGTCTACTTCAACCTTCGCACTCGCCAGAAACAGGCAAGCTACGGTTCAACACTCGAACCGGCGCTGTTCTTCGTGGCACGCAACGCCCTAATCACGCTTGCCATTCTGTACATCACTTATCTGCTGTCTACCTATAAAGGGGCGCCCAATGTCCTGATTCTGATGGCGCTGCTGATTTCCGTTTATACCTTTGTGACCCAGCGCACGACTTTCGGGCGCCGCATCTACGCCATCGGTGGCAACGAGAAAGCGGCCATGCTCTCAGGCATTAACACCCAACGTCTCACCTTTCTGACCTTCGCCAATATGGGCATGCTCGCGGCGCTGGCCGGTATGGTGTTCGCCGCCCGGCTAAACATGGCCACGCCCAAGGCCGGCCTGGCGTTCGAGCTCGACGTAATTGCAGCGGTGTTTATCGGTGGCGCTTCGATGCGCGGTGGCTCGGGCAAGATTATTGGCGCGGTCATCGGCGCGCTGATCATGGGTGTGATGAACAACGGCATGTCGATCATGGGTGTCGGTATCGATTGGCAGCAGGTGATTAAAGGTCTGGTTCTGCTCGCGGCGGTTATTTTCGATGTTTACAACAAGAACAAGGCCGGTTAGCCGGCCCTTCAGGGCTATTCGCGAGTGACACGGGTTGACAGTGAACCCCGTTAATTGGACTATTATATTAATGTATTACAAATAAGGTTTCCTGATGACTCGTCGTAACGATAATGACAAGAAAAACAGCGATACGGGCGGAACCCGGCTGCGCTCTGCAGAGTGGTTCGGAACACGCGACAAGAACGGCTTCATGTACCGCAGCTGGATGAAAAACCAGGGCATTCCCGACCACCACTTTGAAGGCAAGCCGGTCATTGGCATCTGCAACACCTGGTCGGAGTTGACACCCTGCAACGCCCATTTTCGCACCATCGCCGAGCGCGTTAAAAACGGCATCCGTGAGGCGGGCGGCATTCCGGTCGAGTTCCCGGTATTCTCCAATGGCGAATCCAACCTGCGCCCTACAGCGATGCTGACCCGTAACCTGGCGTCGATGGACACTGAAGAAGCGATTCGCGGCAACCCAATCGATGGCGTCGTACTGCTGGTCGGCTGTGACAAAACCACGCCAGCGCTGTTGATGGGCGCCGCCAGTTGCGACCTGCCAACCATCGTGGTCACCGGCGGCCCGATGCTGAACGGCAAACACCAGGGCAAAGACGTGGGCTCCGGCACGCTGGTCTGGCGCCTGCATGAAGAGTACAAGGCTGGCAAGATCAGTCTGCATGAATTTCTCGATGCCGAAGCCGGGATGTCCCGTTCAGCCGGTACCTGCAACACCATGGGTACCGCCTCTACGATGGCCTGTATGGCGGAATCATTGGGTACCAGCCTGCCGCACAACGCTGCTATTCCCGCTGTGGATTCGCGCCGCTATGTGCTGGCACACATGTCTGGCATGCGCGCCGTGGAGATGGTGCATGAAGACCTGCGGCTGTCGAAAGTTTTGACCCGGAATGCCTTCATTAACGCCATTCGCACCAACGCGGCCATAGGCGGCTCCACCAATGCGGTCATTCACCTCAAGGCCATTGCCGGTCGCATCGGTGTGGATCTGAGTCTGGAAGACTGGAATCATGGCCGGGGTGTACCGACCATGGTCAACTTGCAACCTTCCGGTCAGTACCTCATGGAAGAATTCTATTACGCCGGTGGCCTGCCCGCGGTATTGCGTCAACTCGGCGAACACGATCTGCTGAACCGGGATGCCCTGACCGTGAATGGCAAAACGCTGTGGGAAAACAACCGCGATGCCCCCTGCCATAACGACGAAGTGATACTGCCGTACCACAGACCTCTGGTCAGCAATGGCGGCATCTGCGTGTTGCGGGGCAATCTGGCGCCACGCGGTGCTGTGCTCAAACCATCGGCCGCAACACCGGCGCTGATGAACCATCGTGGCCGGGCCGTGGTGTTTGAGAACATCGACCACTACAAGGCGCGCATCGACGATCCGGATCTGGACATCGATGAAACCTGCGTCATGGTTCTGAAAAACTGCGGGCCAAAAGGCTACCCGGGCATGGCGGAAGTCGGCAATATGGGGCTGCCCCCTAAGTTGCTGAAAAAAGGCATCACCGACATGGTGCGCATTTCCGATGCGCGCATGAGCGGCACCGCCTTTGGTACCGTGGTGCTGCACGTTGCACCCGAAGCCATGGATATGGGTCCACTGGCGGCGGTACAGGATGGCGACATGATCCGGCTCGATGCCGAAAACGGCGTGCTCGAACTGGAAGTATCCGATGCCGAGCTAAACAGCCGGTTGGCCGCCCTGAAATCAGACCAGGTAATCGCCCGTACCGGCGGCTATCAGGAACTGTATCGCGACCGGGTATTGCAAGCCGACGAAGGCTGCGACTTCGATTTTCTGGTGGGCTGTCGCGGCGCCGCCGTACCGCGCCACTCACACTGATCCGGTTTAACGGGAGACACTATGAACCTGAGCAATACATACCCCAGCCTGACGGGCAAGGTGGTCTTCATTACCGGCGGTGGTTCCGGCATTGGCGCCAGCCTCGTTGAAGCCTTTTGCCACCAGGAAGCGACGGTGGTGTTTGTCGATATTCTGGAGGAGGAATCCCGCGAGCTGGCCGACCGGGTTAACGGCGGGCTTGGTCGCGAAAGCGCCCACTTCTACCCCTGCGACCTGGTCGATGTCGAGCGCCTGCGGGCGATCATCAGCGAAGTGCGCGACCGGTTCGGCCCCATTGGCGTGTTGGTCAACAATGCCGCTCAGGATACCCGGCACGACTTTCGCGATGTCACACCCGACTACTGGAACGAACGCATCAACATCAATTTGCGACCGCAGTTTTTTGCAGCTCAGGCCGTGTATGACCACATGAAAGGATTGGGCGGCGGTTCCATCATCAATTTCGGTTCCATGAGCTGGCATGAATGCCAGGGCAACATGACCGGCTACACCACCTCCAAGGCCGCCGTATTGGGCCTCACCCGGGGCCTGGCACGCGACATGGGCCCAGACCGGATTCGGGTAAACACCCTGACCCCGGGCTGGGTAATGACCGAACGCCAGCTCAACAATTGGGTCAATGATGACACCAAAAAGGTAATCGACCAGAGCCAGTGCATTAAGGGGTCGCTGATGCCAGAGCATATTTGCGCCATGGCCCTGTTTCTGGCCTCAGACGACAGTTACATGTGCACAGCACAGGACTTCATCGTAGATGGCGGCTGGATTTAAAAGTTTTTAGAGGTTCTTTCAGCCACCCAGACATTCAACACAAGATTAAAAGGTGATTCGCATGAGCGTTACAGGCAAGCAACTGATCGGCGGAGAATGGCACACCGGAGACAGTGGAAGCTACCAAGCCATTAACCCGGCCACGGGTGAAAAACTCGCACCGGAACTCAGCTTCGCCAGCGAAGAACAACTCAGAGCAGCTACTGCGGCAGCCGCCGCAGCGGCGCCAATATTCGCGGCCATCAGCCCACAGGACCGCAGCCGCTTTCTGGAAACCTGCGCCGATGAAATTATGGCGCTGGGCGATGAACTGCTCGACCGCGTATCCGCTGAAACCGGCTACCCCCGTGCCCGCGCCGAAGGCGAACGCGGCCGCACCTGCGGCCAGTTACGGATGTTCGCCAAACACCTTGTTAAAGGCGATTACCTGGATGCCCGTATCGACATCGCCCTACCCGACCGCCAGCCCATGCCGCGTCCCGACATTAGGTTTTGCAAGCACCCAATAGGTCCGGTTGTCGTGTTCGGTTCATCCAACTTCCCTCTGGCCTTCTCGGCCGCTGGCGGCGACACCGCGTCGGCACTGGCGGCGGGTTGCCCGGTGATTGTGAAAAGCCACAACTCGCACCCGGGTAGTGGGGAACTGGTCGCCCAGGCACTCGCCCGTGCTGCTAAGCAATGCAATATGCCAGCCGGTGTCATCAGCTTTCTGGCCGGCAATCGCAATGAAATCGGCGTCAACCTGGTGACCGCACCCGAAGTAAAAGCCGTCGGCTTTACCGGCTCGACCCGTGGTGGCATGGCACTGTATAAACTGGCCAGCAATCGCCCGGACCCGATTCCGTTTTTCGGGGAGATGGGCAGTATCAACCCGCTCGTGGTTTTGCCCGAGGTACTCAAAACATCGGCCGCCGCGATCGCTGAAGGGTTTGTCGGTTCACTGACGCTTGGCACTGGCCAGTTCTGCGTTAACCCTGGACTGGTTCTCGGCCTCAAGGGCCCTGAACTGAACACCTTTATGGAAGCAACCGGCGCAGCACTGGCCGACAAACCGGCCGGCGTGATGCTGAACCAGGCCGTCGCCGAAGGGTATGCCTCGGGTGCCGCTCATTTGTCCGACCAACCCGGCGTACGTCAGGTCTCTACCGGTAAAGCGCAGGAAACTGACGCCGGATTTTGTGGCCGGGCTTATCTGTACGCGGTCAATGCCGAGGATTTCATCACCAACCCGGCCTTGCAGGAAGAAGTGTTCGGCCCCTGCTCTCTGGTGGTTGAATGCCGCGACACCGACGAACTCAGCCAGGTCATCAGTAGCCTGTCCGGACAGCTGACCGGAACACTGCACGGCACCGAAGCGGAACTGGCCGATGCTAAAGAACTGGTCCGATTGCTGGAACAGCGAGTTGGCCGGGTCGTGTTCAACAACTTTCCGACCGGTGTGGAAGTGACCGATGCCATGATGCATGGCGGCCCTTTCCCAGCCGCAACCGACAGCCGTTTTACGTCAGTCGGTACCGCCGCCATCGACCGCTTTATTCGTCCTGTCTGCTATCAGAACAGTCCGCAAGACCTGTTGCCGCCCGCACTGCGTAACGACAACCCCTGGGGGCTGAAACGCCTGGTCAACGGTGAATGGCAGGACGGCCAGATCTAGGAGGCAACCAATATGACAGATTCGCTTGAGTTTCTGTTCTCGATTGATGTTGCCAACACCCTGGGTGAGGGCGTGCAATGGCACGCCCAAAGCAACAGCCTGTGGTGGACCGACATTCACAACAGCCGGCTCTACCGTTTCGACTGGCAAAGCCGGTCGCTGCAACACTGGCCAACACCGGACCGGCTGACGGCCTTTGGCATCCTTTCAGCCGAGCCGGTTCGATTGCTGGCCAGTTTTGCCTCCGGCTTTGCACTGTATCAGCCCGAAACCGGCGACCTGAGCTGGATCGCCCAACCGGAAACCGGCAAACCGAGTAACCGGTTTAACGATGGCCGAGTCGACCGGCAGGGCCGTTTTTGGTCGGGCACCATGCAGGATCACGGTGACCGAGCCCCAACCGGTACCTTGTACCGGCTGGACGAAACCGGTGTGCATTCTGTGTTGCACGACCTGACCATCCCCAATGCGCTCTGCTGGAGCCCGGATGGCAAACGCATGTACAACGCCGATACCCCAACCGGTCAGATTCGAACCTTCGACTTTGACCCGGAACGCGGGGAACCCGGTGGCGCAAGGGTGTTTGCCGAGGTACCGCGCGGCAAGCCGGACGGCGCTGCAATCGACTCAGACGGTCATTTGCTGTGCGCACTTTTTGGTGGCAGTGGCGTGGCACGCTTCAGTCCCGGAGGGGCGCTAACTGCCTTGCACGATTTACCGGTGTCACAACCGACCTGTGTCGCTCTTGGTGGACCCAACCTGGATGTTCTGTTTGTGACCTCCGCGACGGAAGGCATGACCGAACAACAACGTAAGGATGAACCCATGGCCGGGCATGTGCTGGCGTATGCAACACCTTATCGCGGCTTGGCGGAATGCACGCCCGATGAAGCGCGAATACCGAAATAACGATAGTTGCCAGATGGCGTTGGACCGCCTTGGGTTCAATAAAAGACGTCTGGCGTGGACCTGAGTTATTAGCAGGATCACCTATCAATCAGTTAGTGTCTGCCTCGACATTCGCCCCCGAAATCGGGGGCTTTTTTTTGCCTTATAATACGTTCACGGGCCCACCTGCCGGCTCGGCAATGGCGATGGGGTTGCGCAGCGCCCGGCCAAACCCTTCAGCCGATATTTCGAATACGTCGCCCTCACGGGTTTCAATGCCATCTGCAAAGCTTAATGTGGCCGTGCCATAGAAATGCACATGGGCATCACCCGGCTGACGAAACAGGCTGTATTTGAAGTGGTGGTGTTCCAGGTTGGCAAGGCTGTGGCTCATGTTACTTTCGCCACTCAGGAAAGGCTTTTCCCAAATCACCTCGCCGTTACGAACGATGCGTGACTGCCCACGCACTTCGGCGGGCAAATCCCCAATCAGGATTTCCGGGCCAACGGAGCAGGGTCTGAGTTTCGAGTGCGCCAACAACAAATAGTTTTGACGTTCGGTTTTGTGGTCGGAAAATTCATTGCCGAGTGCAAAGCCAATGCGCCACGGCTGGCCTTTTTCATCGTTGATGTAGCAACCGGCGATTTCCGGTTCTTCGCCGGCATCGAGCCCAAAGTCCGGTGACTGCAGGGCCTTGCCTGGTGCGGCAACGATGCTGCCATTCCCTTTGTAGAACCATTCGGGCTGGGCACCGACTCTTCCGCCTCCCGGTTTGCCGCCCTGAACGCCTTGCTGAAACATTTTCATACTGTCCGTCAGTTCAGACTCGGCCTTGCCGCTGGTTTTGGCGTGCATGTTGGCTCGGGTGTCGGCGCTGCCCAGGTGGGTCAGGCCCGTACCCGTGACGAACAAGTGCGCGGGGTCCGGATGGGCAAAGGGCGCGAGCAACCGTTGTTCGTTTTCCAACTGGTCGTAGTCAACCCGTTCATCTGTGGCCAGTTGCTCAACCAGCTCGGTCAGCTGGGTAGACTCTGCCAGTGCGCGCTGCGCCAATGCATACAGCGTGCCCACGGTGCCCACTACCTGGATTTCAGATTCGGAAAGTACCCGACCGAGGGCGGGCTTGTTATCGGAAGTCAAAAACTGGATCAATCTCATCTTAGTTACCTTATTACGGTATTTTAGTTTTATTCTGTGGCTTAACCCGCAGCCAATGCCGTCAATGTTACTTCGGGGTCGCCGTAAACCCATCCATGGGGGCTAAGCCTCGGGATATGAATCCCATCCCTGGGATTCACCCTTCGGGTTCACTGCGCTCGTGCTAAAACGCTCCCGGCGTTTTAGTCCATGCCTCGGATTCCCCCGAAGCAACATTGCCATCACTGGCCGCTAGGCATTTACTGCAATTAACTATCCGGCACTGGCTCTCCAAACACTGGAAAGCCATTTTTATCCCAATCAATCACCTGAGCCCGGGTATGCCGGTTCGGGTCATAGAGAGGGTCGCCGTCGATCTCTTTGTAATTTCGGGCGTGGTAAATCAACACGTCCTGCTGGCCATCTTCACTGACGGTAAAGCTGTTATGGCCCGGGCCATATTGGCCGTTTGCTTCGCTGGTCTGGAAAACCGGCTTGGGTGATTTGTGCCAGGAGGCAGGGTCGAGCAGGTCTGCATTTTCGTCGGCATAGAGCAGACCCATGCAATAGTTGTGGTCGGTGGCGCTGGCGGAGTAGGTCATGAAAATCCGGCCATGACGGTGGATAACGGCAGCACCTTCGTTAACCAGAAAGCCGATGGTTTCCCAGTCGAATTCCGGTTTTGAAAGCATCACTTGTGGTTGGCCCAGGGTCCAGGGGTTGGTCAGCGGTGCGATGTAGAGGTTGGAATTACCCTCGATCGCCGGGTCGCGTTGCGCCCAGACATAATAGTGTTTGCCCTGGTGTTCGAACTGGGTGGCGTCGAGGCAGAAGCTTTCCCAGTTGCTGCACACCTGGCCTTTTTCTTCCCAGTCACCGGTCAGGGGGTTGTCGTCTTTGCACACGAGTGCGTACATGCGGTGGTCGAACAGGCCGTTGTCGGTTTCGGTGGTGCGCGCGGCGGCGAAATAGATGACCCAGACGCCGTCGATGTAATGCAGCTCGGGCGCCCAGATGTTCGCGCTGAGTGGTCCGGTTTCATATTTGTGCCAGACGGCGACCGGTTCGGCGTCGCCCAGTTCCTGAAGGGTGCGCGCGCGTCTCAGTTCGATGCGGTCGTACTCGGGCACCGAGCCGGTAAAGTAGTAATAGCCGTCACAGTGGCTCAGCACCCAAGGGTCAGCGCGCTGAGGAATGACGGGGTTTAGGTAGTGGTTGGTTCTCATCGTAATTCCTTAATGCCGGGTCAGGCCGGGCGGCGTTCAAGTCGCAACACGTTCCAGGAGGCTTTATTGAGTTGTGCTTGCAGAGTGCCTTCGCTGAAGTTGGAACGGCCGTTGCTGTGCGGGCGAACCTGCTGTGCGGTAGCAGTGTTGACGGCTTTTAGGTCGTCGTTTTCGAGCACGCTGTGCTCAACCAGTTGGTAACCTTCGAAACCGTGCAGTTGCAACTCCATGGTCAGCGATTCGCGCAGGTGCCTATTGAGGGCGAATACTGTCAGTCGGCCTGAGGCCTCGTCATGCACGGCGGCGCTTTCCAGCCAAGGTACGTCGTTGAACTCACGCGTATCCATTTTGGGTGAGGAGATTAGTGGCTGGAGCGACATACCCCGGCCGTGAACGGAGACGTCCTGATAGGGGTAGTAGATGGTTTGCTTCCAGGCCGCTCCGGCGTTCTCGGTCATGATTGGCGCGATGACGTTGACCAGTTGTGCCATGCAGGCCATGCGCACACGATCGGCATGCTTTAAGAAGGTGATCAGAATGCCACCAACCAACAGCGCGTCTTCGAAGTTATAGTGATCTTCGAGCAGCGGTGGCGCTATCGTCCAGGGGTCCATTTTCTGGTCGGCCTGTTTGGAGTGGTACCAAACGTTCCATTCGTCGAAGCTGAGCATCATGGTTTTCTGACTGCGCTTTTTGGCTTTTATATAGTCGCAGGTAGCGAGCACGGTTTTGATAAACCGGTCGAGTTCCATGGTATAAGCCAGGTAATTTTGCGAGTCGTTATCGTAATTGCCGAAATATTGATGCAGCGACAAATAGTCCACTTCGTCGTATGTATGATCCAGAGTCACCGATTCCCATTCAGGAAAGGTAGCCATGCTGGAGTTGGAGCTGCCACAAGCCACCAGCTCAATGGTCGGGTCAACCAGGCGCATGGCTTTGGCAGTTTCTTTGGCGATTCGGCCGTATTCGTGCGGAGTTTTCTGGCCGACCTGCCAAGGGCCATCCATTTCGTTACCCAGACACCAGGTCTTGATGGCGTGCGGTTCGGCATAACCGTGTTCCCGGCGTAAGTCGCTCCAGTAGGTACCGCCCGGGTGGTTGCAGTACTCCAGTAGATTGCGGGCGGCATCGATGCCGCGCGTGCCAAGGTTGACGGCCATCATCACTTCGCTGCCAGCCTTGCGTGCCCAGTCGGCGAATTCGTTGGTGCCTATCTGATTGGTTTCGATAGTGCGCCAGGCCAGTTCAAGTCGGCGTGGCCGGTCTTCAAGCGGGCCTACACCGTCTTCCCAGTTGTAGGCGGACACCATGTTGCCGCCTGGGTAGCGAACGATAGGGACATTCAGGTCGCGAACCAGTTTCAAGGTATCCTTGCGAAAGCCTTGTTCGTCAGCTTCCGGATGGCCGGGCTCATAAATACCACCGTAAACGGCGCGACCCAGATGCTCAATAAAAGAACCATACAGGCGCGGGTCAACTTCGGCGATTTTGTGGTCCTTATCCAGAACCATTCTTGCTCTATTCATACTGAGCCTCTAGTTAATTTGAATTCCGGTTTCTTGGGAAATGGCGGTTTTAACCCGCGACAGGTGCTGGTGTTAGCCTATTGCGGTCTCTCCGCCAGAATCATTGTTAACCCTGTGTCAGTGGTTGAGTGGCACTTAGCTTTTCGAACGACCGAACAAACAACCACATCAACGCATAAGCCGATACGCTACCGCTAAAAAACAGAAAGAAAGCGGGCAGCACCAGGCATAGCCAGACCACCGCCCAAATAACGGCAGGAAACAGCAGTGCAACGGGCAGTCTTCCGAGTACGAAAAACAGTGTCTTTTTCAGTGCATCGCGGGAGCCTTCGGCGCAATGCAGTGATACTGGCAGGATGGCACTCACAAGCAGCACAAAGAGTGTTGTCAGTGCGATGAATGGCAGCACCATGTACAACGGCACGGACCCCTCTGAGGCACGGATGACTTCGAAGTTCAGATACAGCAATACGCCGATGACGCTGAATGACCAGCCCGCGAGATTGGCGGAGAGAAAACGACGCTTGTACTGATACCAGAAGTCTTTCAGCATCGGCTCATCATATTCGCCCAGTACCCAAAGCCGGGCTCTGTGAAACAGGGCAGCCGTTGCCGGGAATAGCCCCATCACACCAAGACCAAGTACGACGAACAGCAGCCAGGTCAGGTTAAGACCTGCAAAGCGGGTGACAGTTCTCAGTGCTCCGTCGGTTCTTTCCATCAGGTTCATTGGGTGACCTCCTCGCTGTTGAATCAGCCTTTTACGCTGCCTGACGTAAGACCGGCAATGAAGAATCGCTGGAAGCACAGGAACAGGATGACGATGGGCACGATGCTGAGCAGGGCTCCGGCAAACAGGATCTGGTAGTTGTTGCCATAAGGCGTCAGCAGTGTGGCGAGACCAATCGGCAAGGTGAACATGTCGTTGGAGCGCAGCACCAGCAATGGCCAGAGAAAGTTGTTCCAGCTGATCAGCCCCTGGAAGATCGCCATGGCGGCGAACGAGGGCAGCATCAGCGGCACCATGATCCGAAAGAAGATGCCGAATTCGGTGCAGCCATCGACCCGCGCCGCTTCCATTACCTCTCTGGGCAGGCCCAGCGAATATTGCCGGAAGAAGAACACCGCGACCGGTGCGACCAGCAAGGGCAACACGGTACCGAAGTAGGTATCGACCAGCCCAAGAGTGATGACGAGCTGGAACAACGGCAGCATCATGATTTCAAACGGGATCATCATCACCAGCAGTACCAATATGAAAATAATCCGCTTACCGGGGAATTCATACATGGCCAGTGCATAACCGACCATGGAGGAAAACAGCAGGGACAGGGCGATGAGTATCGAGGAGACGATCACGCTGTTGAGGTACCAGTCCCAGTACCGGTCGCCGGCTTCGGTGGTGAAGATGGCCACATAGTTCTGGAAGTCGAACTTGGAAAAGAACAGTTCTGGGGACAAGCCGTGACGCATCAGGTCGGTGGCCGGGCTCAGCGAGGCAACGAGCAACGACAGCACAGGGAACAAGGCCAGGAATGCGAAGATACTCAGTACCGCAAGCATGCTCAGCGAAATCAGTTTTTCGTGTCTGTGATCAACCATCTCAGTCTTCTCTCTTGAAAGCGCCGGTGGCATACAGCTGGATCATGCTGACGATGAAGATAATCAGCAGCAAGATGATCCCGACGGCGGCACCGAAGCCCATGTCATTGTTGCGAATACCCTGCTGGTAGATGTAGCGCACGACGGTCAGGCCGATGTAACCGGGCGAACTGGTTTCCCACAGCACATAACTTTCCTCGAACATACGGAAGCCATTGATGATGGAAATGGTCACCAGGAAAACGATGATTGGTTTGATGGCGGGCAAGGTGACGTACCGGAAGCGCTGCCAGGCATTGGCACCGTCCATTTGCGAGGCTTCCTCCAGGTCTTTGTTAACGGTTTGCAGGGCAGCCAGAAAATAGATGATGTTTACACCCATCCAGCGCCAGGACGCCATGGCAACCATCAAGAACATGGCAGTGGCACTGCCATATCGCCAGTCGAGCGCTGATGCTCCGAACAGCGACAGGAATTGATTCGCCAGAGCCTGGTCGGATTCACCGAAGATCAGTCGGAACACTGTACCAGCAACCACGACGGACGTCAGTGCCGGAATGAAGATGGCCGCGCGGAAAAAGTTGCTGAACCGGGTCAGTCGATGGTTGAGCATCAGTGCGAGAATCAGGGGAATGACAGTCAAAATAACCACGGTCAGTAACACGTAGACAGAGGTATTCTGCAGTGCCCGGAAGAAGACCGGGTTGAAGACACGCTCGTAATTGTCGAGCCCGACAAAAAATACCTGCCCCGGCAAGACGCGCTCGAAACTCATTTTTACGGCGCTGATGAAGGGATACAGATACAGGATCAAAATCGAAATAATGAAGGGCGATATAAACAAGTAGGGCGCAATTTTCCGGGAATAGAGAAAACTGTAACGAACCTTGGTTTGCGGCTCGCGCTTAGCCTGCCCGGTTTGGGAAAAGAGGGTCATGGGACAGTTCTCCACACCTGAAGCCAAAAATACCTCCAGGCGGGTACCAAGAGTACCTGCCCGGAGCTTTTATCAAACACACATGACAGTGATTAACGCATCCGGTTGCGAATTTCGTCAGCGGCTTGCGTCAGCGCCTCTTCGGCCGACATGCTATCTGATCTCAGCGTGGAATAGAGCGTGTTGGTTTCAATAACCTGCTGTGCTGTTGGTGTCAGCTCGGTGATGTTAACCCCTGAAATCTCATCACGAATATCGAGCAGAATGTCGAAGATGTCGTCATGGAAATATTGGTAGTAGGCGTTGTCGGCCTGTACCGCTTCGGAGTCCCAAACATCGTGGCGCAACGGATCGAAGCCAAGCACGGTCCACAACCGGATATTGGCTTCTTCGGTCAGTTTGGCAAACGCCAGGAAGTCTTTCGACAGCTGCTCATCGACAGACTGGTTGGTGACCACAGTACCGGTTCCCCCCATGCCAGCAGAGCGGTTACCGCCCTCTTCCCAGCGCGGCAACGGACGAATCTGCATTTTGCCATCAAGATCCGGCATGTTGTCGAGGAAGCGACCCATGTACCACATCGGCATCATCACTGAGGCGGCACCGCCGTTGTTCATATAGCCAAAGAACTCTTCTGAGTGATGATCGCCACCGGGAGCGGGAACGGCGATTTCCTGCTCGTAGATCATGTCCTGCATAAATTGCAGCGTGTCGATGTTGGTCTGGTTATCGAGGGTGACACTGCCGTCTTCACCGAAAATGTCGGAACCCTGCTGACTGATCATGATCCAGAAGCTGAAGATGTCGCCCGACTCAAAGGTTGTCATGACGGCGTCGGTGTTTTCAACGACCTGCTCTCCGGCTGCGGCGTAATCATCCCAGGTTTCAATGCTGTCGATGTCGACACCCGCCTGGTCCATGATCTCTTCGTTGTAATACATGACCGACGCGCCGACGTGGTAGTCCACACCGTAGTAGCTGCCGTCTTTCGAATAGATATCGAACCGGGACTTGACCATGTCGTCGAGCACGGGCTCAACCACATCGTTCAGTGGCACCAGCGGGACATCGCCCTGTAGGTAGTTGGAGATCTGACGAATCTCGATATCAGCCAAATCTGGCGCACCCCGGCCCGATTGCAGTGCCAGCAACAAATTGCTGTGCATCTGATCGTATGGGTAAACCTCGGCGTTCATGTCGATGGCGCGGTTGGGGTTCGCTTCGTTCCAACGCTCGGTGGCGTCTTCAAAGAAGGTGGCGTGAGCTTGCTGGAAGGTCCAGAAAGTCAGAGTTGTCGGGTCGCTTTCTGCCATCACGATTTGTGGCGCTGTTAGTGCCACAGCACTGGCGGCAAAGGCCAGAATGGACTTGTTCATGGTCAGGCTTCCTGTCTTGTTATTGTGGAAATCGGAGAGTTGAACTCTCAAGCCATTTTATTTGTCCTATAATATTAAGATAGGATATTTAGAGACTAGACAGTCTCCAACTAGCTGTCAACTATTCTCGATTGGATAAAAACGGGCTGAACTTCCGGGTATTCAGACATCACACAGGAAGGCAGGCAGGCGGGACCGGCCGCTGCTAGGCGAGCATCGGCACGGTGCACATGTTGGAAAGACAGGAAAAGGATGGATGGCGACGGAGAACTGAACGCCTTTACGCTTCAGTCAGCGCAGGTCTGGTTACCGGGGATGTCAGTTAACCGACTTCTCCAGCTCCTGCTCAATAAAGGTAAGAGCTTCGTCGATCAGCAGATGCATGCGTTGCTTGGCCAACTCTGCATCGCCAGCGGCGATGGCGTCATAGACCAATGAGTGATCCTGCACTACGCCGCGCGGGTTGCTCTTGATCACGTTGGTGTGGCGGATACTGACGTTCAGTGCCGTGCGGGTGAAATCACGCATGCGAATGAAAAACCGGTTTTCGCTGGCATAAAGAATACTGATGTGAAAATCGATATCGGCTTCAAGTGCCTGCTCCGGGCTGCCGGATTTAGCCTGGTCCATCCGCTCCAGTGCTTCACGGATCGCCGCGAGTCGTTCCGGGCGAGCGTTTTGGGCCGCCAGCGCTGCAGCGGCTGGCTCAATGGCTATGCGCATTTGCAAAAATTCTTTCAGCACTCGCATAGACGGATTACTTTCAAGCGACCAGCGCAGCAGATCGGAATCCAGAATGTTCCATTCCTCTTCCGGAAGGATGCGAATGCCCTGTCGCTGTCGACTGGAGATAAGCCCCTTGGCCGACAGCATTTTAACCGCTTCACGCACCGCAGTCCGGCTGACACCAAAGCTTTCACACAGCACCGCTTCGCTGGGCAGGCTTTCATTGGCGTTAAACTCGCCGCAGACAATCGACCGGCCCAATTCCTGGGTCATGCGTTGGGAAAGACTAAGATTTCGCTCTAGAACGGCCATGCACTAAACTCTTCTCTAGCCCAGCTCGGTTACCGGGTCGATCATCGGTGAACGGGCATCAAAGCCCAACCATTTATGCTATTATATCATATAAACAGCAACGGCCTACAGTATCGCTCCATAATCAGGACTTTTCCAGTCGATGCCTGCTGTAATACGCACGACCGAGCCCGATCAGACCGGATCGATGTAACTGCGCTGACAATCAGGGTGTTTGGCGCGACGCCTAAAAAGACAGACACCCCGGGCCTGTAGCGGGTCCGGGGTGTATCAGGGGGAGGATTTTTGCAGGGTATCAGCCCTGGGGGCCTGCGGCTTTAATGGCGTCGGAGACGTCATACTTGGCAAAGTTCTGTGTGAACTCTTCAATCAACGCAGCGGCTTTGGCGTCGTAGGCGGCCGGATCAGCCCAGGTATTGCGTGGAACCAGCAGTTCGTCATCAACACCGGGGACAGCCACAGGCACATCGAGGTTCAGGCCATCGATATGCCGGGTTTCAACATTGGCCAGTTCACCATTGGTGATCGCCGTGATCACCGCCCGGGTGACCGGAATGCTGAACCGCTTGCCTTCGCCGTAGGCGCCACCGGTCCAGCCGGTATTGACCAGGTAGACATCCGTTCCGGCCGACTCGACCCGCTTCATCAGCAGCTCGGCGTAAACACCGGCCGGGCGTGGGAAGAAAGGCGCACCAAAGCAGGTGGAAAAGGTTGTCTTGATGCCCTTGCCTGCCCCCATTTCGGTTGAACCGACCAGTGCGGTATAGCCACTGAGAAAGTGGTAGGCAGCCGCTTCCTTGCTCAGTTTGGACACGGGCGGCAACACACCATTCAAATCACACGTCAGGAACACCACAGCATTGGGTTCATCGCCCTGGTTGCTCAACTGGCGTTTTTCGATGTGTTCCAGCGGGTAGGCGGCGCGGGAGTTCTGGGTCAGGCTGTCGTCGGTGTAATCCGGCGCGCGCTGATCGTCGAGCACCACGTTTTCCAGAATGGTACCGAAGCGAATCGCTTTCCAGATCAGTGGTTCGTTTTTCTCGGTCAGGTCGATGCACTTGGCATAGCAGCCGCCTTCAATGTTGAACACCACACCCGGGCCCCAGCCGTGTTCATCATCGCCGATAAGAAAGCGCTCCGGGTCGGCGCTGAGCGTGGTTTTACCGGTGCCGGACAAACCAAAGAACAGGGTGGTCTTGCCATCGTCACCGACGTTGGCCGAGCAGTGCATTGGCAGCACATCCTGAGCGGGCAACAAAAAGTTTTGCACCGAGAACATGGCTTTCTTCATTTCACCGGCGTAGTACAAACCGGCGATCAGCACCTTACGTTGCTCAAAATTGATGATGCAGGCAGAGTCACTGGCCGTGCCATCTCGCTCGGGGTTGCAGACGAAACTGGGGACGTTCAAGACCTGCCAGCTGTCTTTGCTCTGCGCGTTCCACTCGTCTGCCACAATAAAGAGGTTGCGGGCGAACACCTGATGCCAAGCCAGTTCGGTGGTTACGCTAATTGGCACGCTGTGCTTAGCGGCTGAACCGACTTCCAGATGACCCACGAAATGTTCACGATCGGCCAGGTGGTCGCTGACGCGTTGCCACAGGGCATCAAACCGGGCTGAATCAAAGGCGCGGTTGACCGCCCCCCATTCTATTTCATCCTGGCTACCAGCTTCTTTGACGATAAAGCGGTCTTTCGGAGAGCGGCCGGTGCGCTCACCGGTTCGGGCGACAAAGGCCCCGTTATTGGCAAACTCACCTTCTTCGCGGCGGACAGCAAACTCCAGCAACAGCGGGGTGCTCAGGTCCACGTGGGCGTGAGGGGAAAAAGCGGCCATTAGCGGTTATCTCCTTAATGGGGGGGGATTGTCCAGCGGATCGTTATAGTTGGTATGTGTTGATAGTTGCAGGGAGTGTACTGCCCACTGACACTGGCAAGAAACGTTATTTCGTCAATAATTTTCTGACAAGCGACACGGTCACAAATTCTGCTGAAAGAAAACGACATCCAGCCCATCCGGTCAGTTTTTGATATGCCCGTCGTATCCCTCAGCCATTGCGCCGCTCTGGCGCACGAACTGGCGCTTTGTGTGCATTGATTGAGCATTGATGCAGGAATCGATGGAAAGAATGATCAATAATCGGGCAATCAACCCGGTTTTCGGGCATCAGGACGAGGCGAAGTTTTGTCAGGCGAGACCGGCCAAATGTTGTTAAGTTACAAGATTACCCGGCATCTGAAGCTGTTTTGGTAATTCGATTTCATTGATGTTTTTTTTGAAACACTGTGTTCACTGGTATCGATCGGCACCCAATGGGGAGCACCGAAAAGAAACGGCCATCCACCCCGGTCGTGGCTAATGAGTTTTCCAGACCAGAATGTATATCCACATGCGTCCACAGACAGCGGCAGTTCATCCAGATGCGTGCTGACAACAGGTCCCAGCTCCGGTATGACCCTTTCAAATCGGGCGACTGCCATACTGGCTTTCGGGCTTGCGCGGCGGGTCTGCTCGCTTCCCGCGTTCGACCTGCTCTACCTTGCCGCCCGCCTTCAGAAAGGCTTCGACCTCACCGGCCATTTGCGACCGCAGTGCTTCCCGGTCGGCCAACTGGCGTTCTGCATCTGTCTGTTCCGGCACCAACTTGCCCGACTTGTTTTTATCACTCACCTTGCGTCCCCTTTTCGCACGGATTAGCAGGCGTTTCCGTCGTTAAGGCATCGCTTGATGACGCCTCCCGGCAACGACTCCCAAAATCACACACCGTTCTTTTATAAACCAATTTGGGTGTTTCGCAAACAAAATCGCACAAAGCGTAACCTATTTGGTTAGCCACAGCCGCTATGAATCCGACCAGTCCGTTGAATCATTGAACAGAGGCCTTAGCTCACGCGCAAAGCGCCGACTGACGGTGACCGGTTCGTCCAGCCCGCGTACGTTCAGCCAAATACCGCCCTGGGCATCCCGCGACAGCTTTTCCAGCCGGCTTTTGGGAACCAGGGTGGTCCGGTGCACACGCACCAGATGTTCGGGAAAGCGTTCTTCGAGCTGTTTCAGGCTGTAATCGCATAACCGCTCACCCTGACGGCACTGAGCAACAACGTACTTCTGGTCGGCACGAAAACAATAGACATCGTTCAACGGGA
Organism: Saccharospirillum sp.; assembly: GCF_039982735.1. Classification (GTDB taxonomy): domain Bacteria; phylum Pseudomonadota; class Gammaproteobacteria; order Pseudomonadales; family Natronospirillaceae; genus Saccharospirillum. Next base: position 175,061 of record NZ_JBDWXV010000017.1, read on the forward strand.
TACGCTCTTTACCGCGACCGGTTTGTAAAGCTATTACCGGGCCGATATCCGCTCCGCTCAGGGCGGTCAGTTGTGCCCGGTTCAACTGACTGGCCTGGGCCAGCACCTGATGCAGATCGGCCGCCTTTACCGGCTTCATCAGGTAGGAGACGGCCTGAACCTGAAACGCTTCGAGAGCGTAATCATCGTAAGCGGTACAAAAGACGATGGCCGGCGGGTTCGGCTGCTGCGACCATTCAGCCGCCAACTCCAACCCACTGAGCCCTGGCATGCGAATGTCGAGCAGCACCAGGTCGGCCGGATCATCCGTTTGCCGACGCAAGGCCTCCTGACCATTAGCGGCGGTGACGCATTGCGTCACGCTGTCTTCCGACTGCAATAGCCTGAGCAGGCGCTCCCGGGCCAGTGGCTCATCGTCTACGATCATGACTTTCAAGGGTTGCTCCTGTCGTTCCCGCGTGCCAGCAAGGTGGCGGGCAAGGTTAAACGAACCCGATAGGTTCGCTCATCGGCCGCCGCATAGAGTTTGGCGGCATCCCCATATAAGGTGGCCAGACGATGGCGAATGTTTTCCAGCGCAACCTGATTTCCCCGGGGAGTTCGGCGTCGCTCCGCCCCCTGATCAACGTTGGGTTCCGGCACCGCCGGCGACCTGACCAGCGGGTTTTCAATCTCAATAATCAGTTGGCGGCTTTTCTCCCGGCACCGAATCAGTAACTGGCCACCGTTAACGCTCGGGGCTATGCCGTGCACTATGGCGTTTTCAATCAGTGGCTGCAGAATCAGCACCGGAACCGACCACCGCGCCGTCGGCCGCGGCGTCTGCCATACCACGGTCAGGCGGTCACCCAACCGCCACTGCTCCAGCGAGAGATAACCATCGACCAGCGTCAGTTCATCGCTCAGGCTCCAGAACGTGGTGGCTTCTTTCAGGCTGGCCCGAAACAGCCGGGATAAATCTTCGATCGCCTGTTCGGCCGCCTCGGGGCGGGTCGCAATCAATTCCGCAATGGTGTTCAGGCTATTAAACAAAAAATGCGGACGAATGCGGTTTTGCAACGCTTCAATGCGCGCCGAAAGCTCCGCCCGGGAGCGATCCACCACCGCCTGTTGCAGTTGAAAATAGCGCAGCAACAAGGCCGCAATGATGGCCGTCGCTGCGGTGTGGCGCAGCACCGACACCGGGTCGATCGCGGCCCATCCCCCCAAGACAACCACACTGCCAACCACACTGACCACAAACCCCACCCCCGATACCGTCGAGAATGCGACCAGCCACCCCAGCCACAGCGGGCTGCGGGCCAGCCAGCGGCGCAACCGGCACAACAGTGCCGCCGAGGGCAATACTATCCATTGCACGGTCAGGCTCATTGCACCCAGTTGAATCCAGTCGATGCCCGACTGCAGCAGCACCCACACCAGCACCAGCAATTCCGACACCAGTACCAGAAAAAATACCGAAGTGGCGGTACACAAGTCGGGCAGCACCAGGGAAGGCTGATGGGTTGTAAAAGCGGGGGGCTTCGCTGGCTTCAAGTACGCAACCTGCCTGTTAATCTGCTTGAGACGAGAGGCTCAGTGTCTCCCGTGCGGATGCAGGGATCAAGCCAGCAAGCCACCAGGGAGCCTCTGAGTAACTGCTCCTGGGTTCTGGAGGAGTTGTTCAAAGGCTCCCTAGACCATAGCCAACGCCTGCCAAGCCGATATAATGCCCCTTCACTGTGCCCAAGGAACCCTGTAATCATGTCTGATGACCACGCTCAAAGCACCAATGCCGCCTGGGGTGGCCGTTTTGCCGAAGCAACCGATGCGTTTGTGGCCGAGTTTACCGCCTCCATTCAATTCGATCAGCGTCTGTACCGACATGACATTCAGGGTTCCGTCGCTCATGCGACCATGCTGTCTGAAGTCGGAGTGCTGACTGCTGACGAATGCGAACAGATCGTGAATGGCCTTAAGGCCGTTCAGGCAGACATCGAATCCGGCCAGCAGGTCTGGTCGGTGGCGCTGGAAGACGTGCACATGAACGTCGAGTCGGCCCTGACCGCCAAGATCGGGCCGGTTGGCAAAAAGCTGCACACCGGCCGCAGCCGGAACGACCAGGTAGCCACCGATATCCGGCTGTACCTGCGCGAAGCCATCGATGGCCTGAGCGCCGAACTGACCCGGTTGCAGCTCGGTCTGGTCACCCTGGCCACGAACGAAGCCGATACCATCATGCCCGGCTTTACCCACCTGCAAACGGCTCAGCCGATCACCTTTGGTCACCACCTGCTGGCCTGGAATGAAATGCTGCAACGGGATTTCGAACGCCTGCAGGATTGCCGCAAACGGGTAAACATACTGCCACTCGGTGCCGCAGCGCTGGCGGGCACCACCTTTCCGATCAACCGTGAGCGCACCGCCGAGTTGCTGGGCTTTGATCGCGCCTCCGAGAACTCGCTCGATTCGGTCTCGGACCGTGACTTTGCCATCGAATTCACTCACTGGGCGTCGCTGACGATGATGCATCTGTCGCGCATGTCGGAAGAGCTGGTGTTATGGGCCTCGGCCCAGTTCGATTTCATCAACCTGCCAGACCGCTTCTGCACTGGCTCCAGCATCATGCCGCAGAAGAAGAACCCCGATGTACCGGAACTGGTGCGCGGTAAAACAGGCCGGGTTTATGGTCACCTGATGAGTCTGCTGACGCTGATGAAAAGCCAACCGCTGGCCTACAACAAAGACAATCAGGAAGACAAGGAACCGCTGTTCGATACCATCGATACCCTCGCGGGCAGCTTGCGTGCCTTCGCCGACATGGTGCCTCACATTGAAGCCAAGCCCGCTGTCATGAAAGCAGCGGCGCTGCGTGGGTACAGCACCGCGACAGACCTGGCGGATTATCTGGTGAAGAAAGGCATGGCGTTTCGCGATGCGCACGAGGTGGTTGGCAAGAGCGTGGCCTACGGCCTGGCGCAGGGTAAAGACCTGAGTGAAATGACGCTTGAAGAGCTGACCCCGTTCAGCGACACCATCACCGCCGACGTGTTCGATGTGCTGACGCTGGAAGGCTCGGTTGCGGCTCGCGACCACCTGGGTGGCACAGCGCCCAATCAGGTTCGGGCAGCGGCGGCACGGGCCGGTGTTCTGCTAGCCAACCGATAATGACGATGGACGACTATCACCACTCCAGGGAGCGGTGATAGTCGTCCAGCCATTCGGTCATATCAGCCGCGGCCAATGGTCTGGCAAAGTAGTACCCCTGCAATGAATCAATGCCCAGGCGCACCAGTTCGTGAAAGGTGGCCTCGTTCTCTACCCCTTCCCCGACGGTTTTCAGACCCAGGTTATGCGCCATGGTAATGGTCGACTCGACGATGACTCTGTCTTGCGAGTCCACCAGCAAATCATCGATGAAACTCTTGTCTATTTTCAGTGCCTGAATCGGCAGTGACTTCAAGTACGCCAACGATGAATAACCGGTGCCAAAGTCATCCACCTCAACCCCAACGCCCAGGCCAGCCAGCTGATTGATGATCGTTATGGCGCGCACCGGATCTGACAGCAGAGTGCTTTCGGTCAACTCCAGCACCAGCGCCGAGCCCGGTAGGTTGTACTTTGCCAGCAACTGCCCGATTTGCCCTGGTAATGCCTGATCGAGCAACACGCGTGCCGACAGGTTAACGGCCACATAACGGTCAGGATGCTTGCGACGCCAGTGAACAATTTGCGCCATGCATTGTTCCAGTACAAAGCGGGTAATCAGCCGAATGCCCTGCCCCATTTCGGCCAGCGGTATGAATTCCGCCGGAGACAGGGGCCCCAGTTCCGGATGCTGCCAGCGAACCAGCCCTTCAAAGCCGGCGACGCCACCCGTGGCCGCACTGATGATTGGCTGGTAGGCCACCCACAGTTGGCCCGCACCAATCGCCACTTCCAATTCAGACAATACCGCAATGCGCTGGGGGGTGTGGGCATCAAGGTGCGAATCAAACACCACCACCGACTCGTTGTTGGCTTTGGCCGCGTACATGGCCACATCGGCGCAGCGCAATAGTTCATGACCATCCTGACCCTGATCGGGGTAATGTGCCAGGCCGATGCTGGCCTCAACCTGCAGTTGCATGGCGTCGATCTGGTAGGGCTCACGCAAACACAGGGCCATGCGTTCGGCAACGGCCAGGGCTTCCTGCTGGCTGACATCGGGCAGCAACACCGCAAATTCATCGCCACCGAGCCGGGCGATGTTATGGCTGGTTCGCCATTCCAGCATGCGCTGAATGCGTGGCCCGATTTCACACAACAAGCGGTCGCCAAAATGGTGGCCCAGGGTATCGTTAATCTCCTTGAAGCGGTTCAGGTCGAACAATAACAGGCTAGCGCTCTGATCCGGCTGTTGTCCGAGTGTCTGGCTGATCCACTGGTGTAGCTGAGAGCGGTTCCCCAACCCGGTCAGGCTGTCGTGCATCGCCTGGTTGCGCAGATTCTTCCGCTGCATCAGGTTATCGAACGAAAGATTCAGGGTTTGAGCCAGCATCGACAGAAAATCGAGATCGTTCAAAATCAGGTCGTCACCGAGAATGGCCAGACCCGCGACAGCCTGGTTATCCACCACCAGCGGGACATAAAACCACTGGCTAGTGTCTGAGCCCCAACTGATGTGACGGGTAGCAAGCGCCTGCTGCAGGGGTTCACTGTGCTCCTGGAAGTGGGTGCGTAGTTCTGGCTTGAGGCTGCTCGCATACCAGAACTCGCTGTCCGGCTGGTAGCAGGCAACCTGGGACAAGCCAACCTTCTGAGTCAGAGCCGTGCAACTGGACACCAGAAAATCACGAACGCTGCTCTGGCGTTCCAGCCGCGTGGCAACATCAACCAGCCCCCGCAGACGCTGCTGCCGCCGGTTCATTAACTGGTGTTGTTCGCGCAGCGAGGCTTCAGCGCTCAACCGGTCGCTTATGTCATCGAAGGAGAGCATCACACCTTCAGTCAGGTTGCCGCTGACTCTGAATGAATGCACTACCATGGTGCGAACTGACCCACCGAGTGTTTGCAATTGCCACTGGCTTTGCCGCGCTTTCGCATCGCTGGCCTGTTCGATAAACGCCAGAAAGGCGGGCCAGGTCTCGTAGCCCTCGGGCTGGTGATCCGGCAGGATGGAAGGCAACTGCAGCCCATCCAATTCATCGCTCACCCCGAACAGGCTGGCAGCCGACCGGTTGATGTTGATCACCCGGCCTTGCAAGTCGACGATCATTGAGGCCTGAACGGCGGTCTCGAAAAATGCGCGGTAACGCGCCTCGCTTTCCTGCAACCGACCCTCAAGCCCGAGACGTTCAATCTCAGTCACTGCCCGCTCGGTATAAAGTTCGAGTACCCGGAACAACGCTGAATCGACCTCCAGCGGCTCGTCATGGTCGATGACCAGTATGCCCACCCAGCGGCCGCGCCGGTTGTCGAGCCGGAAGGCTTCGAGATGAACCATGGTATCGAGAATCGGCCATTGGTGACGGTCTGCCGCGGTGAGGCTTTTCACCAGGTGTGACTGACTGGCGAGCGGGGCCAGTAGACTGTCTGTTAGGCGCATGCTGTAGCAGGGCTGCATCAGGCCGTCCAAAATCGAAACCAGGCAATCCAGGTGCTGGTCGTCGTTAACCTGAAACAGGCTCACTTGCCGGCAATCGAGCAACAGAGCCAGACGCCGGCACAGATGCTCAATAAAATCCTGTCCGGTGGCAACAGCAACGTCGGCATTCAGCCGGGCCAGCACTTTGTCGAGCCGGGCGTTGTGCTTTTCGATGCGCACCGGGGCGTGGGTATCCACCAGAGACCCCAGGCAGACAATGTGTTCGCTATCCTGCCGGATGAAATTGGTGCGCTCTTCGACCCAGATGTAACCCTGCTCCCGGTGTTTGATTCGGTAAGTCATGAAGATAGGCGACAGCATGGCCCGACACCGGTCGTATTCGGCACCCACTCGCCGACGGTCGCTGGGGTGAATCATCTGATACAAGTAGCGCTTGGGGTTCTCACCCAGAAAATCGTTAGGCGGGTGACCCGTCAATTGTTCGACCGACTCGGACACATAATTCAGCGCCCAGAGGTCTTTTTGCTCACCCCGCGATTCCGCCTCATATAGCACCAGTGGTGCATGTTTCAACCAGGTTGAGGGATCTAAAAGGCGCGGGGCCGAGTCATTTCCGACCCTGGAATGTGCGGTTTTTCCCTTAAAAGGCATGGGTGACAGGCTTTTATGATCTGAATACTGCCAGTTTAGTCAGTCAACTCGGATTTGACGAACTCGAACGACAGATTTCATTGTATCCGGGAAGAAAGATGATAAGGCAGGCAGCGAAAAGGCTGAGAAACGAGAAGTGCATCACAAAAAACGCAGCCCGGAGGCTGCGCAAAGAGAACTCACCATGATTCGGTCGAATTGACTTACAGACGAGCCTCGGTCTGTTCGTCAAAAAACACCGCTTTACTCATATTGAACAGCAGCTCCATCGATTCACCGACTTTACCTGCCTCCTGGGGGTGTACCCGGCACTCACATTCCTGGTCATTAATCCGTGCCAGAACCAGGGTATCAGCACCGGTTGGCTCGGTGACTTCGATCTTCACCGGTACCTGAGTGATGTACTGTTCGGCCACCAGGTGCGGCATTACATGGGTGATTTGCTCGGGGCGAATGCCCAACACCACGGTCTTGCCCACATAACTGCTCAGATCGGCCTGCTTGGGGTCGACCGGCAACTGGAAGATCGTGCCCTGAGATTCGATTTGAACGGCGTAGTCTTTCTCCTGTTTGGTGACTTCACAGCGCAGGAAGTTCATCGACGGTGAGCCCATGAAACCGGCCACAAACATGTTGGCCGGGTCATCGTAGACTTCCTGAGGTGTACCGAACTGCTGCACGATACCGCCTTTCATAACCGCAATGCGGTCGGCCAGCGTCATCGCTTCGATCTGATCGTGGGTTACATACACAATGGTGGTGCCCAGACGCTGGTGCAGCTTTTTCATTTCGGTGCGCATTTCCACGCGCAATTTGGCATCCAGGTTCGACAGGGGCTCGTCAAACAGATAGATCTTGGGGCGGCGTGCCAGTGCCCGGCCCATCGCCACACGCTGGCGCTGACCACCGGATAACTGAGACGGCTTGCGGTCAAGCAGCGGCTCGATCTGCAGCAGCTTAGCAACCCGTGCCACTTCTTCGGCGATTTCAGCCTTGGGCATCTTACGAATTTCCAGGCCGAAGGCGATGTTCTTGCGCACATTCATGTTCGGATACAGCGCGTAACTCTGAAACACCATGGCGATGTCACGATCTTTCGGTGCTTCGTACGTTACGTTGGTGTCACCCAGCAGAATGTCACCGGTGGTGACGTCTTCCAAACCGGCAATGCAGTTCAGCAGTGTGGATTTACCGCAGCCGGATGGCCCGACCAGAATGATGAACTCACCATCAGTCACATCCAGGCTGATGCCCTTCAGGATGTGCTCTTCACCAAAACTTTTGTAGACGTTGTCAATTTTCAGCTCAGCCATGTTCAGAACTCCCGTTAACCTTTTACAGAACCGGCCGTCAGACCGCGTACAAAATATTTACCGGCAACCACATAGACCACAATGGTCGGCAGTGCCGCGATGATGGCACCGGCCATATCCACGTTATATTGTTTCTCGCCCGTGGAGCTGTTCACCATGTTGTTCAGACCCACCGTCACTGGCTGGGTACTTGGATCGGAGAACACCACCCCGAACAGGAAGTCGTTCCAGATCTGGGTAAACTGCCAGATAACCGTAACCACTAGAATCGGCGCCGATAACGGCAGAATAATGCGGAAGAAAATGACCCAGAACCCGGCCCCGTCCAACTTGGCCGCTTTGACCAGTTCGTGTGGCAAATTGACGTAGTAGTTGCGGAAAAACAGCGTAGTAAAACTCACCCCGTAAACGACGTGCGTTAGAATCAGCCCCACCAGACTGCCCGATAAACCCAGCCAGCCAAGCAACTGCGATTGTGGCAACAGAATCGCCTGAAAAGGCAGGAAACAGCCGATCAGCAGTGCAGCAAAGAACAGCTCACTGCCCCGGAATTTCCAGAAACTCAGCACATAGCCGTTCAAGGCACCCAGAATGGTTGAGATCGCAACCGATGGAATCACCATCAGAATTGAATTGATGAAGTAAGGACGCAGGCCGCGTTCTTCGCGGGCACCAATCTGCACTTCGCTCCAGGCCATGGTCCAGGCGTCGAACGAGAACGTCTTGGGCCACTCAATTAACTGACCCATTCGTATTTCATCCATAGAGCGAAACGAGGTCACGATCATCAGGATCAGTGGTAGCAAATAATAGGCTGCCACAATAATCAGCACCGCATAAAGGACGGCCCGACCATTGATGTTGGCATAACTCGGATTCTTTGACTTAGCCATTTTTCGGAGTCCTCAGTTCGGAGTACAAATAGGGAACCAGTATCGCCAGAACCGTCATCAGCATGATGACCGCTGAGGCCGCACCAATACCAAGCTGACCGCGCTGGAAGGAAAACTGATACATAAAAATCGCAGGAACATCGGTTGAATTACCCGGTCCGCCGCCGGTTAACGCGATGACCAGGTCAAAGCTCTTGATCGCGATGTGCGCCAGCATGATAAACGCTGAGAAGAAGACCGGGCGCATTGAAGGAATAATGATGCGGGTATAGACCGCGAACAAATTAGCACCGTCTAGCTGTGCTGCTTTGATGATCGACGTATCAATACCACGCAGGCCAGCCAGAAAAATAGCCATCACAAAGCCGCTGGCTTGCCAGACACCGGCAATAACAACCGTGTAGATCGCCATATCGGGGTCGATAATCCAGTCAAAAATAAAACTGTCCCAACCCAGACTGATTACAAATTTTTCAATGCCCACCGTGGGGTTGAGCAACCACTTCCATACCGTACCAGTCACAATGAACGACAACGCCATGGGGTACAGGTAAATGGTTCGGATCGCCCCTTCAGCCCGGATGTTCTGGTCTAGCAGGATAGCCATGACCAGGCCGACCACCATGCAAATACCAATGAACAACACACCAAAGACCACCAGGTTCCACATGGCGTTCAACCAGCGCGGGTTCATAAACAACCGCACGTACTGATCAAACCCCACCAGATCGTAACTGGGCAGGAAGCTGGAATTGGTAAATGAGATAAAGGTGGTCCACAGCACAAAGCCATAAAAGAACACCAGCGCAATAACCAGAGTTGGCGAAACAACGAGTTTCGGCAACCAGTAGTCAATGCCCTTCTTGCGTGATACCGACATAGGTTTTCCGTCCGTTCAGTAAGGAGACTCTGAATAGCTCAGCAGTGAGACTGGGCCATTAAGAGATTCCCTCAATACCTGTTTGCGTTTGAATGCCACCTGATACCTTGTGAGACAGGCACCACAAACCAACCCGGGGCCTCTTGTGGCATTGTTGTTCCCGGAGAAAGTGAGGGTCAGGCAGATTAACTGTATCTGTGATTTCGAGTTTTGCCAGAATCGGCCCGCTACCCGGAGGCGCGGGCCAAAAGTCGGTCAGCACGGCTGGAACGCCGTCCTGACCAGGCCATGCCCTTACTGGGCAGCGCGTACTGCGCGAGCCAGACGAGTCGCTCCGTCTTCGGCACTCATGTCAGAGTTAAAGAACTCGGTAACGGTGTCGTAGATAGCACCCTGAATGGTTGAGGTCGTTGACATGCCATGAGCCATGGAAGGCACCAGGCCTTCGCCAGACGCTGCGGTGCTTTTGAAGGTTTCCATAGAAGCCAGTGCGCAGTCGTCAAACTTGCCCATGTCGAGGTCGGTACGAGCCGGAATGGAACCCTTGTTCAGGTTAAAGGTTTCCTGGAAGCTCGGTGACAATACCAGTTCAGCCATCGTCATCTGGGCTTCTGCATTAGCGGCGGTGCGCTGCTTGAACATGGCCAGTGAGTCGATGTTGAAGGTAAAGGCATCAGCGGTACCCGGGAACGGCGCGCAGATGTAGTCTTCACCCGGGGTCATGTTGGCGGCGGTGAATTCACCTTTCGCCCAGTCGCCCATGAACTGCATGGCCGCTTCGCCACGGATAACCATGGAGGTTGCCACGTTCCAGTCACGACCCGGGGCACCTCGGTCGATGTAGTCGTTCACCTTACGGAACTCTTCAAAGGCTTCAACCATGGTGTCGGACTCGAGTGCAGCCTGATCCATCTCAACGAAGACGTCGTTGAAGAAGTCAGCGCCGCCAACAGCCAGCACGATGCTTTCGAACGTAGTTGCGTCCTGCCATGGCTGGCCACCGTGAGCAATCGGCGTTACACCAGCTGCCTGAAGCTCTTCAGCGGCGGCCCACAGTTCGTCCAGGTTAGTCGGGATATCAACGCCGGCATCGGCGAAAACGGCTGGGTTGGCCCACATCCAGTTTACGCGGTGTACGTTAACCGGTGCTGCAACGTAGTCACCATCGTGCTTCATGACGTCAGCGACAACAGAAGGCAGAACGGCGTCCCAGTTGTTTTCGTCTGCAACGTCATCAAGGCTGGCCAGGAAGCCGAGATCGCCCCACTCCTGAATTTCCAGACCCTTGATCTGTGCAGCCGCTGGCGGGTTGCCCGACACAGCGCGCGAACGCAGTACGGTATAAGCGTTTTCACCGCCACCACCGGCAACCGCGAAGTCAGTCCAGGTGTGACCTGCGTCTTCAACCATTTCTTTCAGAACCGCGATAGAGCGGGCTTCGCCACCGGAAGTCCACCAGTGCAATACTTCAACTTCGCCGGCCTGGGCTGAAACGGCCATTGTGCCGCCCATTGCCATCGCGATCAGAGATTTTTTGAACATCATGGTCTCAGTCCTTCTGTTTGTTGTTTTGGTCTTACTGTCTTCAGTTTTGATGATTCCATCGTTGCGCAGGTCTCGGCTTGAGCCCTGTCAAACATCGGGTTACCCGACTTCAACGGTGAATCAATGAACAAAGCTGTGAACTCGCACCTGCAACGATCATTGATCGGATTGCACAGTACGATTGCCACAGCCTTACTCTAGTCAGCCCGGTTGTCCGAGTAACGTCTCTAACAGCAACCTAGCGTAACAAAACCTAACAGCGGTCTGGCTAGGCGATGTGTTACCTCTGTTACCAGAGGTGACACCCAGAAAAGCACGCTTTAGAAAAGGCCAATTGTTCAGGGTGAAGAATGAAAGAGGTCGGCGGGAAAGTAACATTGGCCCGCTGAACGCGAGCCTGCGAATGTAACAAAGCTGTTACATTGGTGTCGTTGGAGACAGCCAGAGTCAGTGGGTTTCAGTCCAAAACTGCGCGCACAGCAGGGCAACCGACTGCAAACCTTCAATATCGGCTTCGGTAAAGGCATCCAGTTGATCGCTGTCAACGTCCAGTACCGCCACGACGTCATCGTCCACCATCACCGGCACGACAACTTCAGAGCGCGACAGACTGCTACAGGCAATGTGTCCGGGAAAGGCATCGACATCCGGCACCCACTGGCTGGTAGCTTCGGCCCATGCGGCGCCACAGACGCCCTGGCCATGCTCAATGCGGGTACAGGCGATATCGCCCTGGAAAGGCCCCAGCACCAGCTGATCATCTTTTACCAGGTAAAAGCCGACCCAGAAGAATCCGAAAGTCTGGCGTAGGGCCGCGGCGAGATTGGCCAGGTTTGCCGTGCGATCGGGCTCGCCCTGCACCAGGCCCTGAAGCTGAGGCATCAACTCGGCATATTGCGTTCGACGGTCGCCCGTCGGTGTCAGTGTGAGGGTGTCGGCCAAGTACTAATCTCCCAGTTGAGCCAGTTCGCGATACTGCGCAAGGGCGCGATCGGTTTGCTGGCGATGTTCAAAAAAACGAGCCAGAGCCAAGCCGGAATCACGATTCGGATCGGTCCGCCAGGCTTCGACCAGATAATCTTCCGCCTTGCCCCACAAGGCTTGTGCCTCACACAGTTGACCGAGTGTCAGCATCAGAGCCGGATTCGTACCGTGGCGTTTTTCCAGTTGCTCGGCCAGCGGCAGTACCCGGGTTTCAGGCAACCGAGAGTCCAGCAGGCAACGCAGCAGCACCGGGGCAGGCGCCTTTTCCAGTGCTTTTGATAACCGTTTGAAGGCATTTTCAGCCTGACCATGCACCAGCAGGCAGCGGCACTCTGCGGCCACAATCTCGGCTTTCTGGCGTATGGGCTTAGGCAGTGTCTTTAACGGTGCCAGGGCGTCAACGGAGGTCTGACAGCCCTGCTCAATCAGTTGCAAGGCGACTTGCTGTTGCCACCGCTCGCGATCAGAAGGGTTCAAATTGGGCGCCTTGTTCACGGCCTGCAGTGCAACCTCGGCCTGTCCCTGATCCATCAGCGCGCGCCAGTAATCTGGCTGCAAGGAGCGCACGCGCTGCAAGCCCGGCTGTTGCTGCCACAGTGCCAGTAAGGCGGCTGAATCACCGGAGTGCACCAGTCGTTCAGCCGTCAGGGCGTCAGCTACCAGCACGAGATCCGGGTCTGTCTGTTTAAACTGAGTGACCCGGGCGGGCCAGTCGCCACTGTCTTGCCCTGGAATCAGCGTCAACACGCGTGGCAGACGCTCCGAGCCACCGGCACTAACCACCTTGTGCAATGCCGACAGTGCTGCCTGGTGGTCTCCTTCCAGCCAGGCATTGACCGCCTGGCCAGTCGCGACCCGGGCGGTTTTACGGTCACGCCGGTCGCGGTATTGGCGAACCAGTCGCACCGGGTTAACGCCGCGCAGCAACTTTATGACCAGCCAGCTGGCCAACAATAGAACGAGGAACAGACCCAGGGCACTCCAAAGGGTGATCTCGACCATCCACTGACCCCAGGCGATCATCACATAGCCGGGGTGTCGCACCATGAAGTGGGCCAACAGGCCCGCAGCCAGAATCAGTACCAGCCACACCAGGGCTTTCAGCAGCAGCCGGCTCATGCGTCATCCTCCCCGTTGTCAGCCGATTCAGTCGACTCTTGATCAACCCGGGTCATGTATTGCTCCAGCGCCTCAACGCTGGCGTGGATGTCTGGAAAGTCCGGCGTCAGCGTCAGGCCTTGCAGGGCATCCAGCTCCGCCTCGATGGCGCTGAGTTCCAGTTCAGCCGACATGGCCGCGACGCGGCTCTGCAATTGTGCCAGGGCTTCGTTATAGAGCGGCTGGTTGCGTGCCAGCAGGGCCAACTGCACCTGCTCGGTCAGCAGCAGGCTGTGCTGCTGCCACTGGGCAAACTCAGACAACAACGGCGGCGCCTGATAGGGCACGTCCAGTCGACTGACCGTGACCAGGCTGCTCAGGCTGTCACGGAAGGTTTGCCAGCTCAGCGGTGTCTCACTGCTTTGCTCCCGGGGTTCAAGTCGTTCGGCCGGAGACCACTGGCGACTGGCAATGCGTTCGTTGATGGCTTCAAGGCGAAAGTAGGTGCCGTTCAGGTCGACACTGCCCACCGACTGCAGGGCGAGGCGGTCTGACGCGATCTGGCGGCGTACCGGCAACACCGCAGTTTCGGTCAGCCCGGCCAGCACCTGGTCGGCCGCGTTAAGCAGACTGATGGCGATGGTGGCATCACCATCAAGTTGCAGGCGCCGTTCAGCCAGGCGCAGCAGAGTCAGTGCCTCTTCCAAAGGCCAGCGATCGGCCTCCAAATCCTGACGCCGGCTAAGCCGCTGAGCGGTTTCAATCAGCATGGCTTCGAGTGCCTGCTGTTCCTGCTGAACCTGTTGCGCCAGACGTTCGCGCTCATTCTCCGAAGATTCCAGTCGAACACTCAAGCTCGACACCTGTTGGCGCAGCTCGCTCAATGAACTGACGACGGTGTCGGATTCCTGCTGCAGTACCCGGTATTGCTGCCAACCCCAATACACCAGCCAAGCCAGGCCAGCAACTATCAAGACTAGAACCAGCAGAGAGACCAGCAGTCGATTCGATCGGCCCGAGCCGCCGCCGGCAGCGCCTCGTCTGCGACGCGGAGGCGCACCGGCATTGCCAGTCGGTTTGGCCTTCGGCGTTGGCTTGGGCTGCGGCTTTTCCGGCTCGGGCGCGTCAGACGAGGCATCGGACACTCCGGCTTCTATGCGATCAGCTGGGGGGTCTGCTGCAACGGATGCCGACTTGTCGGTCTTCGCGTCTGCGGCAGGCTTGCCCTCGGCGGGCTCCGGCTGCTCCACGACGGGCTTGTCGTTATCCGGTGTTGGTGTCTTGTCTGACTCGGTGTCTTTATTCATGGGCAGTGCGGCCTTTGCTGTCACAGGGCGGCGGGCTAGGCCCGCGCTCCGGGTTCCATTAATGGGTATCAGTGTAAGGTGAACCGGGCCGTGCCGTCACGCCCTGTCCGGAAAGACATTGCGCAACCGCCTCCGGCGAAGCGCCTGGTGCCAGGCGGCAGTGAGCGATACCCCGCTCCCGCGCCCAGGCCATCAGGCGTGGGGAGGTCAGTAACCAGGTGCCCTGCCAACTGCGCCAGCGGCTGTTCTGGCCGTCCCACAGGGCGTCGCCCAGCAGCTGAGAACTGACCAGTATCGCATCTGTCTGGTCGCTCAGCCGAGCCATGTCTTCCAGTACAGAGGGGTCCAGTGCACGCTCATACACATCAACCGAATGCACTTCTGCACCCCGCTCCCGCAGCACCTGCGGGTAGAGTTCACGCCCGCCAGCTCCCTTCACTACCAGCCACTTGCGCTGGGCTACCGCCTGGGTTGAGGGCAAGGCGAGCACGGCTTCTGCGGTGTGGCCAGTGGCCGGGAATTGCGGTACCAGCCCGCCCTGGCTCAGAACGCGGGCCGTGGCCGGGCCATTGCACAACCAGTTAATTCCGAGCGGGGGTTGCGGCCAATAGTGATCGAGCGCCGCCGCCAGTTGGCTGGCTGCCGTGGGACTGACACAGATGACCCCCTGGTATTCATCGAGATTGAGCCATAGCGCCCGACGTTCAGGCGTTTCCGGGTGCAGCGTCAATCGCCAGGGGTCGTGCAACATCAAGTCGGCATGGGGTGCCAGCTGCGACTGCCAGCGAGCCCAGTCAGGCCTGGCCTTGGCCAGCAACAGGCGCATCAGTCAGACAGTTTGGCCAGAATGGCACCGGCCCCTTGTTCCAACAGTTGCTCGGCCAAGTCGAGCCCCAATGCCGAGGCCTGCGCCAGTTGCTCGGCCTCAGTGCCATGCAGTAAAACCTCGCCCCGGGCTTTCAGCAGGCGTTCGCCATTCACCTCACCCACCCGAGCCTCCATGCTCAGAGCATCGCCTTCCAATAGGGAGAAACCGGCGATGGGTACCTGACAGCCTCCCTCCAGGCGACGGTTCATGGCGCGTTCAGCGGTCACCCGGATATGGGTTTGCGGATGCATCAGGGGGGCCAGCAGACTGCGGGTGGCTTCGTCACCCGCCCGGATCTCAATGCCGACGGCGCCCTGCCCGACCGCAGGCAGGCACAGATTGGTATCAAGCGTGTGGCGAATACGGCTCTCCAGTTTCAAACGGCGCAATCCTGCTGACGCCAGGATAATAGCGTCGTATTCACCGGCATCCAGCTTGCCCAGGCGGGTGCCGACGTTACCACGCAGAAAACGAATGTGAAGATCCGGTCGTGCGGCCAGCAATTGCGCCTGCCGGCGTAATGAAGAGGTGCCGACGACAGCCGCTTCAGGTAAGTCGTTCACGTGAGCAAACTGGTTGGAGACAAAGGCATCTGTCGGGTCTTCACGCTCGCAGATGACGGCCAGTTCGAAACCCTCGGGCATCTCCATGGGCACATCCTTCATCGAATGAACTGCGATGTCGGCGTCACCGTCGGCAATGGCGACTTCCAGTTCCTTGATGAACAAGCCTTTACCACCCACTTTGGCCAGCGGAACATCCAGCATTTTGTCGCCTTTGGTGGCCATTTGGACCAGCTCAACCTGAAGCTCCGGGTGCAACTGGGTCAGGGCAGAACGAACATACTCCGCTTGCCACAGGGCCAGCGGGCTCTTTCGGGTTGCAATACGCAGAATCTGGGACATGAATCTCTTCGCCGTTAAATGAGGCGCAAAGTGTAACAAATAATCGCTGACAAGCGCGTTTGTGATCGACGTCCTAGCCACTGTCACAAACCCTTTGATACGGTTTGTTACGTTATGTCCAGGTCTTGTCACGGTATCCTGCGCTAGCCGATAGCGCCAACAACGATAAAAACACAGAACACGCTGGAGTACGCAATGATCCTATCCACACGCACGATGGCGTTCAGCGCCATGCTATGTCTGCTGCCTGGCTTGTCTCAGGCAGGTTCCGTTGAAGTATTGCACTATTGGACCAGCGGCGGCGAAGCCCGCTCTGTTCAGGTTCTTCAGCAAGCTATGCAGGAAGACGGCCACACCTGGGACGATTTTGTGGTGCAGGGCGGAGGCGGTGGCAATGCCATGGCCACCTTGCAAGACAGGGTGCTGCGCGGTAATCCACCCACAGCAGCCCAGATCAAAGGGCTGGATATTCAACGCTGGGCTCGTCTGGGCTTTCTAAGCAACATTAACGGCCTGGCGGACGAGCAACAGTGGGATGAACGCCTGCCGCCGGTCGTGGCGGCTGCCATGCAATACAATGGCGACTACGTTGCCGTGCCGGTGAACGTGCACCGCACTAACTGGCTGTGGGCCAATAAACGCATTCTCGATTCAGTGGGTGTGGCGGTTCCCACGACCTGGGCAGAATTTGACCAGGCAGCTGATCTGATTGCAGCGGCCGGTTACCGGGTCATCGCCCAGGGTCATCAGGACTGGCAGCACGCTACGCTGTTTGAAGCCGTTGCCTTGTCCGTCGGCGGTCCGGAGTTTTACCAGGCGGCGCTGGTCGAGCATGATTTTCGCGCCATGCGCAGCGACACCATGGATGCGGTGTTCGATCGCTACTACCGGTTGCTTGAGCACATGCCTCTCTCAGACGATCTGGGCGAGTGGAACCAGGCCACCAGTCTGGTCATCAACGGCGAGGCCGCCTTTCAATTTATGGGTGACTGGGCCAAGGGTGAATTCTCCGCAGAAGGAAAAGTCGCCAATACCGACTACGTTTGTGCGCCAGTTCCCGGCACCCAGAATCAATTCCTGTTCAATATCGACAGCTTTGCCATCTTCGACCTGCGCGGCGCAAGCCAGGCCGACCAGACAGCTCAGAATGACCTGGTTCGGAATATTATGGACGATTCATTCCAGCGCACCTTCAATCAAAACAAAGGCTCGATCCCTCCGCGCACCGACATGAGCATGAGCGCCTTTGACGACTGCGCCCGGGTGTCGATGAGCGAGTTCATTGCAGCAGCGGCCAATGATTCCCTGTTGCCCAGCATTGCCCATGGCATGGCGACTACCGGCACCGTTCAGGGCTATTTTTACGAGAAGATCGGCGAACTGACGGTCAACCCGATCTCACCGTCGGAATCATCTCGCGAGCTGGCCAAGGCCATTCGCTATGGCCAGTACGTCATCAAATAGGCCAACGCCCGTTCAGCCAGAGCCCTGGCTGCGCGGGTGCGCCTTCAGGTGCCAGATACGCTGCACGTAATCTTCTATCGAGCGGTCTGAATTGAACTTACCCATGGTCGCGGTATTGATGATGGCGCTGCGTGCCCAGGCTTGCTTGTTCTGGTAGCGCGCCTCAACCTGCTGCTGGGCGTCGCAGTAACTGCGAAAGTCCGCCAGCACCTTGTAGGGATCACCGCCTTTCAACAGGCTGTGCTTGATGGACGACAGGGCGCCGGGGTCATCCGGGGTCAAATAACCGTTATCCAGCCAGTCGAGTACAGCCCTGAGTTCTTCGTCCTGGTGGTACCAGTCAAAGGGGTTATAACCCCGTTCGTCGAGTTGGCGAACCTCCTCCACCGACAACCCAAAAATAAAAATATTCTCTCGCCCGGCCTCTTCGGCAATCTCGATGTTCGCTCCATCCATGGTACCAATGGTCAGGGCACCGTTCAGCGCCAGTTTCATATTGCCGGTGCCCGAGGCTTCCTTGCCCGCGGTTGAAATCTGCTCTGACAAATCAGCGGCTGGTATGATCTTCTCGGCCAGGCTGACCCGGTAGTTGGGCAGCATCACTACTTTTAATTTGCCCTGAATGCGCTCGTCTTTGTTGATGCGTTCCGCTGCGCAATTGATGCCATAAATAATGTCTTTGGCCAGCGCATAGGCCGGTGCTGCCTTGGCACCAAACAGAAACACGCGCGGTACCGTTATCGCATTCGGGTCTTCCAGCAGGCGCCGGTACAACGTCAGGATATGCAACAGGTTCAGATGCTGTCGTTTGTACTCATGCAGGCGTTTTATCTGCACATCAAAGAGGGCGTTCGGATCAATATCGACGCCCGTTAACTGCTTGACCTCTGCCGCCAGATCGACCTTGTTCTGGTGCTTGATCGCCATGAATTCGGTTTGAAAACGATCATCGTCGGCCAGCGCCGTCAGTTGCTCAAGTTTGCTCAGATGTCGTGGCCAGTCGGCCTCAATGTGTTTGTCGATCAGGGTGGATAACCGGGGGTTGCAGGCTTTCAGCCAGCGCCGGGGCGTCACACCATTGGTCACATTGGTGAATTTATCGGGCCAGAGCTTATCGAATTCGGGAAACAGGTCGGACTTGACCAGGTTCGAATGCACCTCGGCGACACCGTTGACGGTATGCGAACCCACCACCGACAGGTGCGCCATGCGCACTTTACGCTGATTCCCTTCTTCAATGATCGACAGCCGGGCCTTCATGCCATCATCACCGGGCCACTGGCGCTCCACTTCCTGACTCAGAAAGCGGTGGTTGATTTCAAAAATAATCTCCAGATGACGCGGCAACACCTTTGCAAAGAGTGGCAGGCTCCAGGTTTCCAGTGCTTCTGGCAGGAGCGTGTGGTTGGTGTAGGAAAACACCGGATGACAAATGGCCCATGCGGCATCCCACCCCAGTCGCTTTTCATCCATAAGTACGCGCATCAGTTCGGGAATGGCCACCGCCGGGTGGGTATCATTCAATTGCACGGCCACCCGCTCTGCGAATTGAGACCAGTCATCTCCGTGGGCTCGCTGATAACGGCGGATGATGTCTGCCAGCGACGCAGCGCTGAAAAAATACTGCTGAATCAGACGCAGTTCCTTGCCGGCGTCGGTTTCGTCGTTGGGGTACAACACCTTGGAAATGGTTTCTGCCTGGGCCTGTTCTACCTGAGCGTCCACATAGCCGCCCGCGTTGAACACATCCCAGTCAAAATAGTCGGTTGCCCGGCTCTCCCAGAGCCGGAGAATGTTCACATTGGAGCCGCTGTAACCGACGATGGGGATGTCCCAGGGTACGGCTTTGACGGTCCGTGCCGGTCTCCAGACCTTGTAGGCGCGCCCGCCTTCGCTCACAGTTTCCACGAAACCATAGAGTTTGATTTCCTGAACCGATTCCGGACGGCACACTTCCCAGGGGTTGCCGTATTCGCGCCAGTCATCCGGCCGCTCGACCTGCCGGCCCCGGCTAAAGCTTTGCTCGAACAGGCCATGCTCATAGTGAATGCCATAGCCTACAGCCGGGTAATTCAAGGTGGCGAGTGAATCCAGAAAACACGCGGCCAGTCGACCCAGGCCACCATTACCCAGAGCCATATCCGGTTCTTCTTCCAGAATATCCGACAGGTTCTGACCCAGATTGGCCAGTGCCTGGTCGGCGATGTCAAACAGTTGAAGATTATTCAGATTGTTGGACAGCAAGCGCCCCATCAGGAATTCCATGGACAGGTAATTCACCGCCCGGGTGTCCTTGGTGGAGTGGGTACGCTGGGTATCGGTCAGGCCGGCCATGACGGCTTCGTTAACAGCGCCAGCGGTCGCTTTCCACCAGCTTTGCGGACTGGCTTTCTCTTCGTAGGTACCCTGAGCAACATGCAGGTGATGGACAATGCTGGCCTGCATGGACTCAACGGTAAGCGGCGCTGGGGAGGTTTTATTCGTCATCGCGATGATGCCCGGATACAAAGGCCAGTGCGTGTGTCACGGCCTTTTCAACCTCGGTTTCCATGGCATGCTGCTCCTGCACCGACAGATAAAACGCCATGTCCACCGAAAACCGGTAATAGCGCGCCGGTAGCTGATTCAGTGCCACACAGGCGATGTCGGCCAGTTCGTTTTCCGGCTTGCCATCGGCTTCCAACCGGCCTTTCAAATCATCGATCACCAGCTTTTCGTAATAATTGGCGATTTGAGTGTCTATGGTCATGCGCGTGCCTCCGAATATCGTGCTTTGAAGACTAGACGAAAATACGCCAACCGACACGGACCGCTGTTTTATTCAACCTCAATACTGGCAACACTCTGGAACCCGCGAGGCAACTTGTTGCCCCGACGCCCGCGCTCACCCAGATAGTGCTCAAGGTCAGCGCCCTTGAGTTTCAGCTTGCGCTTGCCGGAGTGAATGACCAGGGTGTTGTCGCTACCCAGAACCACGGCGCCGATCATGTATTCTTCATGCTCAGACGCACGGGCGGCCGGAATGTTGATGATCTTGTTTCCCTTGCCTTTGGCCAGCTCCGGCAAATCGCGCACCGGGAACACGAGCAAGCGCCCTTCGTTGCTAACGGCTGCCAGGTAGTCGGTTTCCCGCTGATGCACGACCGCCGGGGCCAGTACCCGGGCGTTTTTCGGCAGGCTCAATACCGCCTTGCCCGCCTTGTTTTTGCTGACCATGTCTTCAAAGCGGCCAATAAACCCATAGCCGGCATCGGACGCCAGCAGGTATTGCTGGTTCGGTTCGTCGATCAGCAAGCCGCGCATTTCGGCACCCGGTGGCGGACTGACTCGACCGGAAATGGGTTCCCCCTGCCCTCTGGCTGACGGTAACGCATGAGTTGCCAGGGTGTAGGACCGGCCAGTCGAGTCGAGCAAGACCGTAGGCTGATTGCTCTTGCCCGGTGCGCTGAAGGCGAACGCATCGCCCGCCTTGTAGCTGAGGTTCACGCCATCAATGTCGTGCCCCTTGGCCGCCCGTATCCAGCCTTTTTGCGACAGCACGACAGTCACCGGTTCAGAGGGCAATACTTCTGTCTCACTGAACGCCTGGGCTTCTTCGCGCTGGACCCGTTGCGTGCGGCGCTCGTCGCCAAAGGTATCGGCATCGGCCATGATCTCTTTCTTGATCAGGGTGCGCATGCGCGTGGCTGAACCCAGGGTTTTCTCGATCTTGTCGCGTTCGGCGGCCAGTTCATCCTGTTCACCGCGAATTTTGAACTCTTCCAGCTTGGCCAGTTGCCGCAATTTCAGTTCGAGAATGGCTTCAGCCTGGACATCACTCAACTTGAACCGGTTCATCAGTTCTTGTTTGGGCTCGTCCTCGGTGCGAATGATGTGGATGACTTCATCGATGTTCAGATAAGCGATCAGCAAGCCATCGAGGATGTGCAGCCGGGCGATGACTTTGTCGAGTCGGTGCTGCAGACGACGGCGAACCGTTGTGGTTCTGAAGGTCAGCCATTCGCTGAGAATATGCGTCAGGGATTTAACCTGGGGCCGGCCATCGGTCCCAATCATGTTCAGGTTGATGCGGATGGTTTTTTCCAGATCGGTGGTCGCGAACAGGTGGTTCATGACCGCATCGACATCAACCCGATTGCTGCGCGGTTCTATCACCAGGCGCGTCGGGTTTTCGTGGTCGGATTCATCGCGCAGGTCGACCACCATGGGCAATTTCTTGACCTGCATCTGGTGGGCGATCTGCTCCAGTATTTTGGATCCCGAGACCTGGTAGGGCAGCTCGGTTATGACGATATCGCCACCTTCGGTGCCATACCGGGCCCGAACCTTTACCGTGCCCCGGCCGGTTTCGTAGATTTTTTGCAGGTCGGCCGTTGGGGTGATCAGTTCACCACCGGTCGGGAAATCTGGCCCCTTGATGTGCATCATCACATCCGCCAGCGAGGCATCCGGGGAGTCGAGCAGGTGAATGCAAGCAGCAGCGACTTCGCGGATGTTGTGCGGCGGTATGTCCGTTGCCATACCAACAGCAATACCGGTCGTGCCGTTCAGCAGGATGTGCGGCAAGCGCGCCGGCAACACCGAAGGTTCGTCCAGTGTGCCGTCGAAGTTGGGCACCCAGTCGACGGTGCCCTGGCCGAGTTCATCGAGCAGCAGGCCGGCATGGGCGTGCAGTCTCGATTCGGTATAGCGCATGGCGGCGAAGGATTTCGGGTCGTCCGGCGCGCCCCAGTTGCCCTGACCATCGACCAGCGGGTACCGGTAGGAGAAGGATTGCGCCATCAGCACCATGGCTTCGTAACAGGCGCTGTCACCGTGCGGGTGGTATTTACCCAGCACGTCACCCACGGTACGGGCGGATTTTTTGTATTTGGAGGTGCTTTTCAGCCCCAGTTCACTCATCGCATAGATGATGCGACGTTGCACGGGCTTGAGGCCATCGCCCAGGTGGGGCAAGGCCCGGTCCAGAATGACGTACATGGAATAGTCCAGATACGCCTTTTCGCTAAACTGGCTGAGCGACAGGTGCTCGATGTATTCGCCGGATTGTTCAGTCATTCGATGGGTTCGCCTTAACAGGGTACGCGGTTCTGGGAGGCACCCCGGGATCAGTAGGATCAGACCGGTGTCGGTTTAAACTGGCGCAAGTGTCGCAATTTCAACCGCTTATGACAATCAGGCATGGATTTGTGGGGAAACCGCAGAGCTGTCAACTAGTCGGCATAACCTGTTACCAGAGCCTTTGGGCTCTCATGTTTCTGTGGCAAACTGAAATCAAGTGCGACCGCTATGCCTTTTTTGCCAGAGATCCGTGCCAGCCGCCGGGTCCACCTATCCGGGGTCGGCGGCTGGCACTCGGCGTAGCGGTCAACCTGACCATTAAAACAACGTTTAAAATAACCATAAAAAGGAAACAGGCATGGCCGTATCGCGCCCTATTCGATGGATTCTCAGGACCTTGCTACTGCTGCTGGTCCTGGCGGCAGGCGGTATCGCCTGGCTCTGGTGGCAGTTAAACGGCAGCCTGGCACCGCTGGAAGGGACTCATCCGATGCCCGGGTTAAATGCCGAGGTACGGATCGAGCGCGATGCCCAGGGCATTCCAACGATTTATGCCCAGAACCGGCCCGACAGTGCCTATGCACTGGGCGTGTTACATGCCCAGGAACGCTTTTTCCAGATGGATCTGTTGCGTCGCAATTCAGCAGGTGAGCTGTCTGAACTGGTGGGCGATGCAGCGCTGAACTACGATCAGAGCATTCGTGTTCATCAGTTCCGTAAACGCGGCGAGCGGGCCGTTGCGGCTCTGAAACGCCCGGAATTACTGCGATTGAATGCCTATACCGCCGGTGTCAACGCTGGCCTCGCAGCACTCGATAGCCCGCCTTTTGAGTACCGCCTGTTGCAAACCCAGCCGCGCGAGTGGCAGCCCGCTGACAGCATGCTGGCGTTGTACAGCATGTATCTGGACCTTCAGCCGCAATGGAATGAACGCGAGCGTTCTCTGGCGGTGATGGAGGATCTATTGCCGACCGATTGGTTTGCGTTCCTGACACCCGCCGGCGGCGAGTGGGACTCCCCGGTGCACGGGGAGGCCTATCAGTGGGCGCCGTTCTTCCCTGAACAACCGCTGGCTGAGTTACAAACCCCACAGGAGCTGGCCGTACTGAACGATCTGTCACCCTGGCAATACCGGGACACCGTAGAGCTTGGTTCCAACAACTGGTCTGTCTCCGGTGAGCTGACCGGTTACGAGGCAGGTATGGTGGCCGATGACATGCATCTGGGCCTGAGTGTGCCCAACATCTGGTACCGGGCCAGTTGGACGGTTGCCGGGGCTGACCGTCGCATCACCGGCGCTACCCTGCCCGGTGCTCCGGCCATGGTGGTTGGCTCGAACGAGCACATTGCCTGGGGCTTTACCAATTCGAACGGCGATTTTCACGACACCATTGTGCTGCAAACCAATGCGGAAGAATCGGAATACCTGACACCGGATGGCTGGCAGCCTTTTACCATAGACAATGAGGTCGTTCAGGTAAAAGGCGGCGAATCAGTCACCGTGGCGGTTAAGTCAACGCGCTGGGGGCCGGTCATCGGCACCGATCATTTCGGTAATATGCTGGCCATGCGCTGGGTGGCCCATGATCCGGAAGGCGCCAATCTGGACCTGACCAAAATGGAAACCGCCGATACGGTTTATGATGCACTGATTGTCGCGGCAACCTCGGGAGTTCCCGGGCAAAACCTGAACGTGGTAGACGTGCGTGGCAACCAGGCCTGGACCATTATGGGCCGTCTGCCACGCCGCTTCGGGTTTACCGAGGCGGGCATTTCGCCGAGTGAACCCGCCGACTGGTCATCGGGCGAGCTGGGCTGGAACGGCTATTTAAGCCCGTCGGAGTTCCCGCAAATTGTGAACCCGGAAGATGGCAGAATCTGGACGGCCAACGCCCGCATTGTATCCGATGAGTTACTGGACCTGGTCGGCCGCAGTGATTACGCCCTCGGCGCGCGCCAGCAACAAATAGAGAAAGGGCTGTTTGCCCGGGAACAGTTCACCGAGCAGGATTTTCTGGACATTGCGCTGGATGACCGTGCGCTCTTCCTGCAACGCTGGCAGCGACTGCTGCTGGCTGTGCTTGAGAATGATGAGAGCCCGGGGTCGGCCGAACGCTCTGAATTAGCTGCGTACGTGGCCCAATGGGAAGGGCGGGCCAGCAAAACCTCGGTTGGGTATCTGGCCGTGAAGCGCTTCAGAGAACGCACGATTGATCACACCGTGGGGGCAATCTATCGCCAGCTCGACAGTGCCAGTAATGTGTTCTGGCCGGAGCGGGTGGACAACTTTCTGGAATACCCCGTCTGGGCGCTGGTGACGCAACAACCAGAGCAACACCTGCCACTGGGCTACGAGGACTGGGATGATTTCATGCTGTCGATGGTGGATGAAACCCTGGCGATTATGACCGCCGATGGCGAACCACTGGCTGACCAAACCTGGGGCAAGGCGAATACCCTGTCGATCCGGCACCCGCTGAGTGGTGCGGTGCCTCTGCTGTCTCGCTGGCTGGACATGCCGGAAGAGCCCATGGATGGCGATACCTACATGCCACGGGTTCAACGCACCGACAATGGTGCTTCGGAGCGCATGGTGGTCGCGCCGGGTCAGGAGGAAAACGGGATTTTTCACATGCCGGTCGGCCAGAGCGGCCACCCAATGTCACCCTACTACGATCGCGGTCATCGCGACTGGGTTGAAGGACGCCCAAGCCGGTTCATGCCCGGGCCAACCCAATGGCGCATGACGCTGGAGCCGATGTAACCACCCAAGAGCCGGAGTCTATTTAAACTGTCTTGCCATGAACCCGTGCCAGTCATCGGATTGGCTTATCCGGGGTCGGCATTAACCCATCCATGGGGCCTAGACCGCAGCATCCATGCTGCGGACTACCCCGGATAAGCCAACCCGACGCCCAGCACTGAGCTACTTCTCACCTCAATACTGGCGAATCCTCTGTTTGATGCCTGCCAGCTGCTTAACGATGATACTTAGGACTCAGCTCGACCACCGCCTCAACAAACGCCCCTGCATGTTCAGGATCAACAAACTGGTGAATGCCGTGGCCAAGGTTGAAAACATGGCCTGAGCCTTTGCCATATTCCGCCAGAATGCGTTCGACTTCGGTACGAATACCATCCGGTGCGGCATAGAGTACCGAGGGGTCCATATTGCCTTGTAAGGCGACCTGCTCTCCAACTCGTGCCCGGGCATCGGCCAGAGACGTGGTCCAGTCCAGACCCAGCGCATCGGCGCCAGACGCCGCCATCGACTCCAGCCACTGCCCCCCGCCTTTGGTGAAGAGAATAACCGGTACCTTCCGCCCCTGATGGGTCCGTTTCAGGCCTTTCACGATGCGGGTCATGTAATCCAGCGAGAAGGTCGGATAGACCGAGTGGCCGAGTGCGCCACCCCAGGTATCAAATATCTGCACGGCCTGAGCGCCCGCTTCGATCTGGGCATTCAGGTAGTCGGTGACGGAATCGGCCAGACGGGTCAGCAGCGCATGCAGGGTATCCGGGTCGTTGTACAGCATGGCTTTGATGTGACGGAAATCCTTGGAGCTGCCGCCTTCAATCATGTAGGTCGCCAGCGTCCAGGGACTGCCGGAAAAGCCGATCAATGGAACCCGACCGTTCAGAGCACCGCGAATGGTGCTGACGGCATTCATCACATACCCCAGATCACTGGCCATATCGGGCTTGTGCAAGGCTTCTACATCCGCCATTGAACGCACGGTGCGTTCGAAGCGTGGGCCTTCACCCGTCTCGAAATACAGCCCAAGACCCATGGCATCTGGGATCGTCAGGATGTCAGAAAACAGGATAGCGGCATCCAGCGGGTAGCGTTCTAGCGGTTGCATGGTGACTTCACAGGCGAAATCGGCGTTCTTGCACAGACTGAGGAAATCGCCCGCTTCGGCCCGCGAAGCCCGGTATTCCGGCAAATACCGCCCAGCCTGGCGCATCATCCAGACCGGCGTCCGGTCGGTGGGTTCGCGCATCAGGGCGCGTAGCAAGCGGTCGTTGGTCAGTTCAGCCATGGGGGTCAGATCCTGTAGAAAAAGTGGGCGCATTATACGCATAGCCATCGCCACTGACGAATTCAGCTGCTCAACTTTGGTGATACACTGGCGGCGTACTCTTAAGACATCGATGAAGGAGCCCGCGTGAATTTTCTGGGCCACTGGCTGTTTTCAGACCCTACCCCCGACGCCCTGATCGGCTCACTCTGGCCCGACTTCGCCCGAAGACCCGACCCGAACACCGTTTCAGAAGAATTTCTGATTCATTTCGACCGACACCAGGCCATCGACAAGCTAACTGATACCACTCCGTTGCTAGAACCACTGCGAGTCGCCTTGCGACCCAAACTGCGCAAGACCACGCCAATCGTTGTGGATATGTTGATTGATCATCATCTGGCGAAGCATTGGACCGATTATCACGATGAACCCTTGAGTGAGTTCACCCGGAAACGATACCTGATTGCCAATCAGTTCAGGGCACTGCCTCTACCCGAGAGAATGGAAAGAACTCTGTTTTTTATGGAACGAGATGACTGGCTGGCAGCTTATAAGGACCCTAAGCATGTGGTGAAAGCGCTGGGAGGGATGTCCAGGCGTATTCGGTTTGAGGATTCGATGTCCGAATGGGGAAACTGGGCTACACGACGTGCCAATGAGCACTTTGAGAACTTACAACAATACATATACTCGTTGCCTTCGATTGAATCGAATTAGGCAAACGAAGGCGACACTAACTGAATACAATAAGTCGGGGTGCCTTGCCAAAACAAGACACCCCTGTTCTTAAAGATTAATTGGAAACCGGAATAACAATCGCTGACTTAACGCCGCTCGGCGTTTCTACTTCTACAATCATATTGCCATTCCCTGGGTCCGTATCTGGCTCAAATAAAATGACCACTGTGTATCCTGTAGTTGATACACCATCCGGAACATCGCTTTCCCCGATGATGGTCGCAGTTCCATAGCTCGTTTGAACGGACACACTTGATCCCGCAGGTGGCTGATTACCATTCACATCTTCCAAGAAAATATTGAACGTCTGTTCACCAGTAGCACTTCCAGGAGTCGGAGTAATATTGATGGCGCTTCCCGCCATCAATATTTGAATATCATCCCAAACTTCAACACTGTCTGCACAATGTCCTGCAGTTTTGGCAGCCTCCGAACAACTGTATCCTCTAAAAAGTGGACTGCTGGCATTGTAGGTTCCATCTTCGTTGTAGTCGTAATAAGACTCAAAAGCAGCATCATAGGTACCGTTCTTATTTCGGTCATAAAACCTTTCTGGTGTGGACAAAAATGATTCGCCTGGATCAAACAATTGGTTTGCGGCTCCGGTTTCATAAAAGCTATCTTCACCGGCTGTCCACGCTGTGATTGTGGCAAGACCATCAGCAGGCAAAGGCGATGTTGACCGGTCACCACCTGACGTCCAAGTTACTGAGCATCGTCCTTCCGTTGTGGTACACGTGTCAGAAATCAGACCAAATTCAGTCCAGAAACTGATTTCAGTACCGTCAGGCACCGGATTGTTATGGTGATCTCCAGCCGTTACGGTGAAATTTATTTCTTCGCCATCACGATTCCATGCCTCGGGTGCGAAGAGATCAGCAGCAAGACTAAAACTGTCGATCTCCGCTGGTCCAGAGTTGACGGCTATTGGATATGAAACCGTCGAAATCTCTCTGCCATCATCAGCTGTAAAGGTAGCAATTACTCGAACACTAATGGCAATTGAACCAGCTTTGACACGGGTGGTTACAATGCCTGCTTCGTTAGACTCTGCTGTATTATTTGACAGTGTAGTTTCACCATCTTCACTCGTAAGGGCAAAAGTAACAGTCTGCCCAGAAACCGGTTTTCCTCGATCATCAAACAACGTGAATGTGACCGTTGCGATACTTGGCTGGCTCCCGCCCCAGTATGTATTGTATGCGATTGAAGTGACGTCTGTGCCGGAATAAGCGACAAAGCCGACATCGGCAGGACTAACATTTACAGTAGCTGTAGCTCGTGCATCGCCAATTGAAGCCAATATAACGTCATCGCCGACGCAACCTTCTGGCAAATATGTCGTTGTTGCGCTGCCTGTACCGGTAACCACACTACTGCTAGAAAACGTTGCTTTTCCATCCTGCAAACAAGCAGACGTGAATTCAACCGTAACAGGGGCACCGTTATAAAGTGCGTCGTTATCATTGCTATCGACGATATTGACGGTTACTGCTGTCTGCCCTTCGGCTCCGATGGACGCTGTCGCCAGTGTCAGAACTCCTGCGTCAAACGAACCGCCAGACCCTGAGCCCAGCACAATCTCAACACCTTCGTCCGTCGTAGTAGACCCCCCGGTGTCACCTCCTGTCTCACCACCAGTACCGCCGCCGGTATCACCGTCGCCATCATCACTTCCATATCCATCGCCATCACAGGCAACCAGGGCTAATGACAGCAACAAGGCCATCCCTACTTTTTTATCGAACATCAGACGAGCTCCCATTCGGGCTTTGTATAGTGACTGTAAGGTCTAAGATAATCTTACCGGGCGCTGCAATCAAAAAAAAACGGCGTAAAACGCCGTTTTTTCCAGATTTAAGACTCAGGTCACACTTCGAGGTAATCCAATATCCCCTCAGCAGCCTTACGGCCCTCGTATATAGCGGTGACCACCAGGTCTGAACCCCGCACCATGTCACCACCGGCGAAGATCTTCTCGTGGCTGGTCTGGAATGGGTACTCCTGGTGCTCAGCGGCGCTAACCCGCTGCCAGTCGTCCAGCGTGATGTTGTTGGGCTCGAACCAGTCGGCCGGGCTCGGCTGAAAGCCGAACGCGACGATCACGGCGTCTGCAGCGAGTATTTCTTCCGAGCCGGGAATCACTTCCGGACGCCGACGACCGTTTTCATCCGGCTCACCCAGCTGGGTGGTCACCAGTTTGATGCCCTCTACCTTGCCATCGCCGACAATTTCAACCGGCTGGCGGTTAAACAGGAACTCGACGCCCTCTTCTTTGGCGTTGGCGACTTCACGGCGCGAACCCGGCATGTTGGCTTCGTCACGACGGTAGGCGCAGATCACCTTGGCGGCCTGCTGGCGTATGGAAGTTCGGTTGCAATCCATGGCGGTGTCGCCACCGCCAAGCACCACGACCCGTTTGCCTTCCAGGTTGATGTAATCCGCCGGGTCTTTTTCCCAGCCTTTGGTGTGGTTGACGTTGGAGATCAGGAATGGCAAGGCTTCGTGCACGCCGTCGAGATCTTCACCCGGGAAGCCGCCTTTCATGTACTTGTAGGTGCCCATGCCCATGAATACAGCGTCGTAATCAGCCAACAGCTGTTCGAAGTCGATATCGACGCCGATTTCGGTGTTCAGGCGGAATTCGATACCCATGTCTTCGAAGACATCACGGCGCTTGGCCATGATGGACTTTTCCAGCTTGAATTCCGGAATGCCGAAAGTCAGCAGACCGCCGATTTCGGGGTATTTGTCGAATACCACGGCTTTTACGCCATTGCGTGCAAGAACGTCGGCGCAGCCAAGCCCGGCAGGGCCGGCGCCAATGACAGCCACCTTCTTGTTGGTCTGGGTCACTTTCGACAGGTCGGGCTTCCAGCCCATGGCGAAGGCGGTGTCGGTAATGTACTTCTCGGCATTGCCGATGGTCACCGCGCCAAAGCCGTCGTTCAGCGTGCAGGCGCCTTCGCAGAGACGATCCTGAGGGCAGACCCGGCCACACACTTCAGGCAGGGAATTCGTCTGGTGGCACATTTCGACCGCTTCGAGCACATTGCCCTCGCTGACCAGTTTCAGCCAGTTGGGAATGAAGTTATGTACCGGGCACTTCCACTCACAGTAGGGGTTACCGCATTCTAGGCAGCGGTGCGATTGCTCCGCCGCCTGCTTCTGGCCAAAAGGCTCGTAGATTTCCACAAACTCGTGTTTGCGGGTATGGATGTCTTTCTTGGCAGGCTCGCGACGGCCGACATCGACAAACTGAAAATCGTTGTTCAAACGCTGTGTCATAACCATTCTCCGTCGGATTACTCTGGGCGGGCCCGGGTGTTGGACAACAAATCGGACAGGCTGGCGGCCTTCGGCTTCACCAGCCAGAAGCGACTGACGTAGTCGTCGTAGTTATCCAGCAGCTCGGCGCCCCAGGCGCTCTTGGTGTCGTCAACGAAGCGACCGATCACACCAAAGAGGTGATCCCGGTAGGTTTCCATGCTTTCGGTGCCGATGCGGTGAATGTCCACCAGTTCACGGTTGTACTTGTCCGGGAATGTGTTCTCCAGATCCAGCACGTAGGCAAAGCCGCCGGTCATACCGGCACCGAAGTTACCACCCACATACCCCAGCACAGCGACCATACCGCCGGTCATGTATTCACAGCAGTGGTCGCCAGCACCTTCGATCACGGCCACACAACCGGAGTTGCGCACCGCGAAGCGTTCACCGGCTGAACCGGCGGCGAACAGGGTACCGCCGGTAGCGCCGTACAGGCAGGTGTTGCCCATGATCGAGGTTTTCTGCGTTTCAAAGGCACTGCCTTTGGGCGGCCGGATAACGATTTTGCCGCCGGTCATGCCCTTGCCGACGTAGTCGTTGGCATCGCCGTCGAGCACCAGGTTCAGACCGCCCGCGTTCCATACCCCGAAGCTTTGCCCGGCAATACCGGAAAGATTCAGAGTGATTGGCCGGTCACTCATGCCCTGGTTGCCGTAGCGCTTGGCGATCTCGCCCGAGGCCCGTGCGCCGATGGAGCGGTCGCAGTTGCCGATGGTGAAGTCAAATTCACCGCCGGTCTTATTCTCGATGGCCGGCAGAATGGCGTCGAAAATCTCGCGTTGCTTGGTGCCTTTATCGAACGGAACGTTGCGCTCAATTTCGCACTGCTGCGGCTTGTCGGCCGGCACCTGATCACTGAACAGGATGTTCGACAGGTCCAGGCAGTTCTGCTTGTCGGTCTGGCCCTTTTTAACAGTGATCAGATCGGTGCGACCAATCACCTCGCCCAGGCTGCGATAGCCGAGCATGGCCAGGTGCTCACGCACTTCCTCGGCCACGAAGCGAAAATAGTTTTTCACCATTTCAACCGTGCCGCGGAAGTGCTGGTCGCGCAGATGATCGTCCTGCGTCGCCACCCCGGTGGCACAGTTGTTCAGGTGGCAGATGCGCAGGTATTTGCAGCCCAGAGCGACCATGGGCGCAGTACCGAAGCCATAGCTTTCAGCACCGAGCATGGCGGCTTTGATCACGTCCAGCCCGGTTTTCAGGCCGCCATCAGTCTGAAGGCGAATCTTTCCACGCAGATCGTTGCCGCGCAGCGTCTGCTGTACTTCAGCCAGGCCCAGTTCCCACGGGGAGCCGGCATGTTTGATCGAGGTTAACGGACTGGCTGCAGTGCCGCCATCGTAACCAGAAATAGTGATCAGATCGGCATAGGCTTTGGCGACCCCGGCGGCAATGGTGCCGACACCGGGTTCCGACACCAGTTTGACGGAGACCAGGGCATCCGGGTTGATTTCTTTGAGGTCAAAAATCAGCTGCGCCAGGTCTTCAATGGAATAGATGTCGTGGTGCGGTGGTGGCGAGATCAGCGTCACACCGGGCACCGAAAAGCGCAGTTCGGCGATCAGTTTATTGACCTTACCACCGGGCAACTGGCCGCCCTCACCGGGCTTGGCGCCCTGGGCGACTTTGATTTGCAGCACATCGGCACTCATCAGATAAGCCGGGGTTACCCCAAACCGACCTGAGGCCACCTGCTTGATCTTGGAACGGCGATTGGTGCCATACCGCTTCGGGTCTTCACCGCCTTCGCCCGAGTTGCTGCGACCACCTAATTCATTCATGGCAATGGCCAGCGCTTCGTGCGCCTCCGGCGACAGGGCGCCGAGCGACATGGCGGCGGAGTCAAACCGCTTGAACAGGGCTTCGGCTGGCTCCACTTCCGACATGGGAATCGCTTTGCGATCTGACGTCAGTTCGAACAGGTCGCGAATGGTCGCGACCGGGCGGCTGTTCACGTAGTTGGCGTAGTCGCGGTAGCGGGATTCATCACCGTTCTGCACGGCATCCTGCAAACTGGTAACAACATCCGGGTTGTAACCATGATATTCGCCACCGTGAACATACTTGAGGTAACCACCTTGCTGGATCGACTTGCGCGGTTTCCAGG
Organism: Saccharospirillum sp.; assembly: GCF_039982735.1. GTDB lineage: Bacteria > Pseudomonadota > Gammaproteobacteria > Pseudomonadales > Natronospirillaceae > Saccharospirillum. The sequence goes on from NZ_JBDWXV010000017.1 coordinate 207,802, forward strand.
CGGTTTTGCCCAGCGCCTGCAGCTCTTCATGGAAGTGCCTGAAACCTGCGCCCTGAATGCGGCTGGGCACACCTTTGAAGCAAAGGTTGACCACTTCGTCCGCCAGGCCCACAGCTTCAAACAGCTGGGCGCCCCGGTAAGAGGCAATGGTGGAGATGCCCATCTTCGACATGATCTTGAACAGGCCCTTGTTAACGCCCTTGCGGTAGTTCTTGTGCAACTGGCGCGGGTCACCCTGCAGTTCGTTGGTGCGGATCATGTCATCCAGAACTTCATACACCAGATAGGGATAGACCGCCGTCGCACCGAAGCCAATGGCCACGGCAATCTGATGGGGGTCACGAATGGCGCCGGTATCCAGCACAATGTTGGTATCGCAACGCAAACCGTGATCAACCAGGTGATGATGCACAGCCCCGGTAGCCATAACGGCTGGAATGACCAGCTGACCTGCTTTCAGGTCACGGTCTGACAGCACAACAATCTTGACGCCTTCACGGCTGGCTTCTGCCGCCGTTTTGCACAAGCGGTCCAGTGCCTGCTCCAGGTCGCCATCGGCCGGGTACGCCAATGGCAATACCTGGTGACGGAACTCCGGTGCTTCCTGATGCAGAAAGTTCTGGAACTTCAGTGGCGACAACACCGGCGACGTCAGAATCAGACGCTTGGCATGGTCTGCCGTGGGTGCAAACAGATTCCGCTCCGGCCCCAGGCAGGTTTCCAGCGACATGACCACCGCTTCACGCAAGGGGTCGATCGGCGGGTTGGTAACCTGGGCAAATTGCTGGCGGAAATAATCGGTTACCGGACGAATGTGCTGTGACAGCACCGCCATCGGGGTATCGTCCCCCATGGAGCCTACCGCCTCTTGGCCACTTTCAGCCAGCGGACGCAGCACCTGGTCGCGCTCTTCAAAAGAGACCTGGAACATTTTCTGGTAGGCCAGCAGCTGTTCAGGCGACAGCGACGAACCGTCTACTTCTTCGGCCAGTTCCAGCTTGCTGCGCAGGCGCACTGCGTTGTTTTTCAGCCAGTCCTTATAGGGGTGGGTTTTCTTCAGCCGGTTATCAATTTCTTCGGTTTGCAGGAACTCACCGGTGTGAGTATCCACTGCGACGATGCGACCCGGACCAACCCGGCCCTTGGCCACAACATCTTCCGGCTTGTACTGGAAGGTACCAATTTCTGAGGCCAGGGTGATAAAGCCATTTTTAGTAATGACCCAGCGCGCTGGACGCAAGCCATTACGGTCGAGCATGCAGACGGCGTAGCGACCATCAGTCAGTACGATGCCGGCCGGGCCGTCCCAGGGCTCCATGTGCATGGAGTTAAATTCATAGAAAGCCTTCAGCTCGCCATCGATGTTCTCGACGTTGTGCCAGGCAGGTGGAATCATGGTGCGGCAGGCACGAAACAGGTCCATACCGCCGAGCAGCATCAGCTCGAGCATGTTGTCCATGCTGGAGGAATCCGAACCGGTCGTGTTGACCACTGGCTGCAGTTCTTCCAGGTTTGGCAGGTGCGGGGATTCAAACTTGCTCGCCCGAGCCCTTGCCCAGTTGCGGTTGCCCTGAATGGTGTTGATCTCACCGTTGTGTGCCAGCAGACGAAACGGCTGGGCCAGCGGCCACTTGGGCATGGTGTTGGTGGAAAAGCGCTGGTGGAATACGCAAATTCCGGTTTCCATGGATTCACTCGCCAGGTCCAGATAAAAACGCGGCAAGTCTTCCGGCATAACTAGGCCTTTATAAGACAGCACGGTGTCGGACAACGAGCAGATATAGAATTCGTCATCGTCTTGCATGGCTAGCTCCGCCTTGCGGCGGGCGCTGTAGAGCTTCACGGCAAGGCCGTCAGGCGATTCGGCTTTAACGAACACCTGCTCGATCACCGGCAGGCAATCGAGCGCCATGGGGCCGCAGACTCGGGTATCGGTCGGCACGGTACGCCAGCCAACCAGTTCCAGGCCTTCGTTGGCAAGCGCTGTCTCCAGCGCGGTACGGCCAGAGGCTGCCCGGGCTTCGTCGGCGTTCAGGAAGATCATGCCAACAGCATAGTGTTGACCCAGATCGGTCTGGAACAGGACGTCAGCCTGCTCACGCACAAAAGCATCAGGCATTTGCAGCAACAGACCACAGCCGTCGCCGGTTTTGCCGTCGGCGGCAATACCACCACGGTGCGTCATGCAGGTCAGAGACTCGATGGCGGTTTGCAGCAATTCATGGCTGGCCTGGCCCTGCATATGGGCGATCAGACCAAAGCCACAGTTATCACGGAATTCATCAGGCTGATAAAGACCGGTGGGGCGATCGAGGCGGTCAGACAGTGAATGATTGTCTGTTTGATGGAGACCCTGTTTCATAGTGACTCTCTTCTTATCGGGGAACACCAGCACCCAGAGGCGAGGAATCGCGAGGATTCCCACCTACACGGCTGGCTATGCCGGTGTTCATGCTGATCTGCTCAGGGAGGGTTGCCCGGCTTTGGCACGCGGCAGGTCACTTTATCGACCCCTGCCAGCCTTCAACCCGTCTTATGAACGACTGAATCTGCGGCTGAGTCTACTGAGCCAAAGCGACTTCACAAATTATAACGGTATAATAGGAGGGTAAATCAGTCGCTTCAGTGAAAGAAGCGACGTAAAGCTTGAAAATTAGTTGTTCTGATTAGCGGTTGCTTTTAAATCGGCCACATTTCTCGCCCAGGGAGACTGGCCGGAAAAATCGTCTGGGAGGTTGGGAATATCCGCTCTCGCGGTTGCTGAATCGGGGTATAACCCGTAAACCAACACGTGCCAGGGCCGGCTGTCCAGTTGGGTGGTTACAATACCGAACTGGTCGGGATCAGCCTGGTCTTCAATCAGGCGTACAATGGCGGCGCGGTCCCTAACACCCAGTAATTGCAATGAATACTGGGAGTCACTGGCCGCAGCCAGCCACTTGGGCAGTGCGTCTGCGGCAACCGCAGTGGTGGGTTCCGGTGCAGCTGGTTCCTGGGCTGGCTCAGGCGCCGGAGTGTTGTCCTCTGGTTCAGGTGCACTGTCCGGCTCAGCCGGAGGTTCTTCCGGGGTAGGGGCAGGGGCAGCCGGAGGCTCGGTCACGGGAGCAGGCGGCGCGTCGGCAGGCGTCGGTGCGTCATCTGCGTTTACGGTCGCGTCCTGCTGCCGCGCCTCAACTCGTGCAACGGCCTCTGCCAATCGCTGCTGCACCTCGGAGTTTGTCGCTGCAACTTGGGTGTCGGGCTCTCTTTGCGTCTCGGCCGGCACGGGTTCATCCCCTCCCCGACTATAAAGAAACACCAGCACCAGAAGCGTCACCACTGCCGAACCGGCAATCAGATGTGTCAATGGAAAGCCCTGTTGACGTTCCGTGGTCTTGAAAGTGCCTGCAATCAGGTAATCACTCACCACCTGGTTCAAGTGCCCTGGCAAGCCATGAGCCAGATCGTTCAGCCGGGCAATATCGCGGGTATCGATTGGAACGGCGTCTAGATGACCGGCGGCGGCAAAGCGGTCTCGCAAATACCCGGCGGCATCGGCTTCAGAAAACGCCTCAAGCACTAGCACAAACCAAAGTTCATCGTTTCCAGCCTGCTCTATAGCCGTTGCCGACTCAGCCAGCCACAGTTGACGCATGCGCAGATCGGGTTGTGTCGCCAGGGTGTGCAATGACTGCACCCAGGATTGCACTTCGCCACTCCAGCGATCAGCGTGTTCGACAATCATCAGAAAATTCTCGCCATCTGCGGTGCGCTGGGCGATGGCATCGGCAATATTACGAAACAGAGAGGCGGTATCGGAATCGACCCGCAAACCCAACCCAAGCTGACCAATCAATTCACGGCAGATAAGGTCTAACTGAGTGGCGCTGCCTGCATCCAGCCAGGCGACACGCCACTCATCATCAAAACGTCGCAGCACTTCACGCGCCAGATGCCGCTTACCGCCCTCGGCAGGCGCCATCATTAGGCAGTCCTGAGGGCTGAATGTCAGAAGGTGTTTGAGTTGTTCAACGGTATCGGAGCGTTCAGCGACACCGCTGAACACGGCTGCATCGACATCCTCGCCAAACGGATCTCGTGCCAACCCATAATAGTCGAGCATGCGTTGGGTTTGATCGGGCATATCCTGCATAAAGGGTACCGGTCCTGAACGTACATTCATTAAACCGACTCACTTCAGCACTGTCCAGCGACTTTGTAAAGCCTCAGCGAATGCGCTTTTCCGCAAGTCTGACCACGATCTTTCAGGCTACCCCGTCACAGGCTTCCTTCAAGGTTTCAGCAAGCGCTTCCGGGGCAAAATCGGCGGTTACCACAGCCTGGCCCAGGCCAGTCAGCAACACCAGACGAAGCTGTCCCGACTCGACTTTTTTATCGCGAGCCATATGTGTCATGAATGAGTCCGGGGTCATTTTTGCAGGCACCTCAACCGGCAGGCCGGCCTGGCCAATGAGTGCCAGCGCGCGCGTGAAGACATCGTCTTCGACCCAGCCCAGCCGCTTGCTCATCGAACAAGCCATGACCATACCCGTGCCCACTGCTTCACCGTGTAACCAGGTCCCATACCCCATCTCCGCTTCGATGGCATGACCAAACGTATGGCCAAGGTTCAGCGTCGCACGCAGCCCCTGTTCGGTCTCATCCGCAGCTACAATGCGTGCTTTTGCCGCGCAAGACCGAAAGATAGCTTCACTGATGGCTGCAGAATCATTGGCCATCAGTTCTGGCATGGACTGTTCGAGCCAGCCAAAGAAGTCGGCGTCGCCAATCAGCCCATACTTGATGACTTCAGCCAGACCGGCCGACAATTCCCGTCCCGGCAAGGTTGCAAGCACAGTCGGATCAATGAGAACGGCAACCGGCTGTTTAAAGGCACCGATCATGTTTTTTCCGAGCGGGTGATTAATGCCAGTCTTGCCGCCGACCGAAGAATCGACCTGAGACAACAGTGTGGTAGGTACCTGGACAAAATCAACACCACGCTGATAGGTCGCGGCAGCATACCCCGTCATATCACCGATCACCCCTCCTCCGAGTGCCACCAACACCGCTTTTCGACTGAGGTTGTTCTGTAGTAGGAAGTCATAGATCCGGGTCAGGGTCGCCTGGTTCTTGTGAGCTTCACCATCGGGTAAAACGAGGGTAAGCAGCCGTCGCCCTGGCTTGTCGAGGCCCGCTTTAACGGTTTCAAGATACAACGGCGCAACCACATCGTTGGTGACAATGACCACCTCAGCATGCGCAACGCACTCGTCCCATACCGAGCCTTCTTGCAGGCAACCAGGTTGAATCAGAATCGGGTAACTGCGATCACCCAGCTCAACGGTTAGTTTCATAGGCTGTATCCAGTGCTTTCAGTTGTCGAAGGATATCGCGCACGACTGAGCGTGTACTGTGCCCGTTGGTGTCGACCATAATGTGCGCTGTTGCTTCGTAGAGAGGATTGCGCAGCTGCGCCATCTGTTTGAGTACCTGACGGGGGTTGGCGTTTTGCAACAAAGGGCGATTTCGGTCTTTTGCAGTACGTACCAGTTGCTGGGCTACCGATGTTTTTAAATAGACCACAATACCGGCCGAGCGCAACAATGACCGGTTCTTTTCTCTGAGGATTGCACCACCACCGGTTGCCAGAACCTGAGGTGGCTCTGCAACCAGATCGGCCAGAACCTGGCTTTCCCGATCGCGAAAGCCAGCCTCTCCCTCCAGATCAAATATCCAGGGAATATTGGCTCCGGAGCGCTCTTCAATTTCTTTGTCGGAATCGACAAAGGCCAGGCCCAGTTGCTCAGACAGCAAACGGCCGATGGTGCTCTTTCCAGCGCCCATCGGCCCGATAAGAATGACTCTTCCAGATGACATCAATTCACATCAGTTAGCGGCCAATCCTTCTTGCACCAACTTCGGCGTAATAAAGATCAACAATTCGGTTTTTTCCTCAGACGAACTGGTGCGTCTGAACAAGGTTCCCAGAACCGGCAAGTCGCCCAGCAGGGGAGTCTTGTCGATTGTCGTAACACTCTCTGTCCGGTAGACGCCACCCAGCACAAGCGTATCCCCATTATTGACCAGAACCTGTGTCGTAACCGAGTTGGTGTCAATGGCATTACCACCCGCTGCCAGGGAGTCCTGCGTAACCACCAGATCCAGCACAACGCGGTTATCCGGTGTGATTTGCGGCGTCACTCGCAATGACAGGCCGGCATCCCGGAATATGGTTTCACCCTCGGCACCCTGAAACGGAATGGATTGACCGGAGATGATGTAGGCTTCCTGTCCGTCCGAGGTCACAATTTTCGGCTGTGACACAACCTCTGCCGAACCCCGGGTTTCCAGTGCCGACAACTCAAGATCGAGTGCATAGTCAAAGGCGGCCACACCGATGGCGAATGAGCTGGCGTTACCACCGGCTGGAAGATTAACTGCCAACGCGTCCGGATACGACTGGGTATAGGACGTGCCATCAGAGTTAAACAAATCTTCACTGATGCTGCTGGTTGAATCGAGTGATCCGGAAGCAACCACGGGAGGGAAGTTGCCACCCGAATTCACGTTACCACCCCAGCGAATACCCAATTCCTTACCAACCGAGGTTCGGGCAGCTACCACTCGCGCCTCGATCAGCACCTGCCGTACTGGACGGTCAAAAATCTCTATGGCTTCGCGCATGCGGTCGAGATTGCTGGCGGTATCACGAATGATCAGCGTATTCGTACGCGTATCGGCGGATGCAGAACCCCTGCTTGATAGGAACCCGGAAGAAGACCCCGACCCACTTTGAGAACTACCCGTATCGCCTTCCTCGGTGGTGTCTACGGAATCAGCTCCGGCGCCACCGGCACCGGTTCGCAGAACTTCAAGAATATCAGCTGCCCGGGCGTAATTGATTTGAACGAACTCGGTTACCAGCGGCGCCAGTTGTTCAGCCTGCTGCTGTGACTCAAGCTCAAGCCGTTCGCGCTCGGCGATTTCTTGCGCAGGGCCCACCAGCAGTACATTTCCTGTCTGACGTTTGTCGAGGCCTTTGGTTTTCAATACCAGATCGAGCGCCTGGTCCCAGGGCACATTTTGCAATCGCAGTGTAATGTTTCCGGAGATGGAGTCAGAAGCGACCAGGTTCAGGCCAACGTAGTCGGCAATAAGCTGCAGAACGTTTCGAACTTCAATATCCTGAAAGCTCAGCGACAGACGATCACCACTGTAAGGGAACTGTGCTTCCTGTCGTGCCTGCGCCTCAGCCGGGGTTACCGTTTGAACATCTATCGTCATACGGTTATCGGTCTGGTAGGCCAGATAATCAAAGGCACCATCCAACTCCAGCTCCACGATGCCGTTTTCATCGTCACGATAGACGTTGATATAGTGAACCGATGTCGCAAAATCGACCACATCAAGGCGACGGCGCAACTCACGGGGAACTTCGAAGTCTTCAAGCTCTACGACAATAGACCCACCGCGTTCAATAATATCGGTGCGCGCATTGTTGTTTGAAAACTCAAGAATAACCTGTCCTGTACCCTCTTCCGACCGGCGAAAATCCACGTTTACCAGTTCGGACTGCTCGCTGTCAGTGGTACGGGTAGCTTGGGTTGCAGAAGCGCTATTCGTATTTAACGCAGGCTGAGCGCTTGCTACCGGCTGCACAGAACTGTTGCTCGACTGACTTGGAGTAGACCCAAGCACACTTTCAGCACCTTCACCCACAACAATCTGTACCGTATTGCCCGATACAGCAGTAGCGTAAGGCACCAGAGAAGACAGGCTAAGCACAATACGCGTGCGGCCCCCTGAGGAAACAATGGCAGCATTGCGAGTATTGCCGGTACCTATCTGAACATAACGACTGTCCAGCAAACTGTCTGTATCCCGGAAATCCAGCGAGATCCTTGCGGGATTCTCAATACTATAGCCAACCGGCGTCGGTGCAGGGCCATCGAATGTCAACTCCAGCTGCGTTCGGTCTCCCGACAGTGCCAGAGCCTGAAAATCTGTAAGTGATACAGCCAGAGCGCTGCTGCACCAGGCCATCAGGACCAGCGGTAATGTGCACTTCTTAATAATATTTTTCAAATTCATTGGTTTCACCTTATCGCTCTCCCAGCCTTAATTGTCGAGACCCGAGAGAACTATAGCCCTGGGTCGCTCAACCCAGTTGTCCTGACCCGACGGTACGATTTCGATTAAATCTATCTGCGTCTCGCTGATGCTGATAATTTCGCCATGGTTTCGACCCATGTAATTTCCAACCTGAACCCGGTGAATTTCACCGTCACCATCGCGAATCAGCCCCCAAAGATCGCCCTCTTGAAGGCCGGCCAGCGTGCCCACCATAGTTAGATTCTCGACCCGGTAAGACTCCAGAAATTCAGGAACCCTGTCCGGATCGGGGCGCACGTTGCTGCGTGGTGCTTCTGCTTCTTCCGTTTCCAGTTCAACCGGTCGTGGAGCCTCAAAAGGAGAGCGCTCACCACTGGCCGTGTAGGATACGAATTCAAAGGTTGCAAATTCGGGGGGTGGCGGAATGCTGCCACTTGGCCGGGAGTCAATTTCCGCCACATAGTCTCTCAGGTCGACCAAAGGGTCTTCCTGAACACACCCAACCAAAACCAACCCCAACAAAGCTGTCAGGAATGCACTATTTCTCACTGCGCACCTCCTGGGTTATAGCGGTAGGTTCGTGCATTGATGGTCATGCTCAAAGGCGATTCCATTTCAGCATCGGATTCAGCACCACGCTGGCGGTTCGCAGCGGTCATATTGAAATCATGCAGCGTAACGATACGCGGAATTGCCGACATCGCACTCACGAACGTACCCATCTCATGGTAAGTGCCACGAACCTGAATGGCGATGGGTGTTTCTATGTAGAACTCTTTGACAACGTCGTTGTTTGGCGTAATTCGATCGATCTCCAAACCACTCTGTGTGCCGGTCGTACTGATATCGTCCAATAAGCCCGGCATTTCCGTTTCGTCCGGCAACTGATTCAACAAAGCGCCAAAAGACTCTTCCATTTCAGCCAACTGGGCTTTAAAAGAGTCCAGATTAGCTACCCGAAACGCCTTTGACTGATATTCTTGCTTCAGGTTTGGCTCCCGGGCAGTCGCCCGTTCCAGTTCGGCGTATGAATCCTTGATTGCAAACCAGTAAAACCCAAAAACGATCGCACCCGACAGTATCAGCAGCATTATCAGCTTAATACCGAATGGCCAGGACCCCATGTTCTCAAAATCGGGATTGTTATAGTCAAATCGGCGAAAGCCGTCAGCAAACTCCTGGAAAGTCATGATTCAGACTCCTCATTCGGGTTCGCCCGCTCAACCCGAATACTAAAAGTATTACCCACGACTTCCGCTCCGTCTGTCACTGACTGAACGTTGATCAGGAAGGCGTTCTGAAACCAGGCCGATCGGTCCAGATTCCGCAAAAAGTCCGAAATACTCAGCGGGCGATCAGCATTACCCGTAATGTTGATCGTCGTACCCTGGCTGGTCATGGAGTTGAAGTACACACCCTCAGGGGTCGCTTTAACCATTTCATCAAACACATGCACGATGATCGGCCGATCACCCTGCAGGCTCTGAATCACTTCCATCCGCTCGACCAGCTGTTCACGTTGCTCGCGCAATGATTGGATTTCGACAATCTTCTGATCAAGGTCGCTAATGCGACGCTCCAGAAAGGTATTGCGCTGGTCCTGGTAAGCAATCTGGCTGGCAACTTGCTGGTCCCAGCTCCAGCCAGCGGCACCGGCGGCAACCACAACCAGCATCAGAATCAGAATAAACTGCTTCTGACGCTCCTTGCGGCGCTCCTCGCGCCAGGGCCTTAAATCAATATTTGCCACGTTCGAAACTCCTCAATGCCAGACCGCAGGCAATCATAAGGGCCGGTGCGTCATTGGTCAGATTGCTGGCATTTACCTTATTCGACAGCGTCATGCTGGCAAAGGGGTTCGCAACCATGGTGTTAGTCCCGATCTTTTCCTTGACCATTTGCGCCAGCCCGGGGATCGACGCTGTCCCACCTGCCAACAGAATATAGTCGACATCGTTGTAAGGGGACGCAGCAAAGAAGAACTGCAGTGAGCGGGTAACTTGCTGGACAACCGCTTCCTTGAAGGGCTCAAGTACTTCACTGGCGTAGTCATCCGGTAACCCGCCCTGCTTTTTGGCAAGCCCGGCTTCTGCCTGGGTCATGCCATAGCGGCGCATGATTTCTTCAGTCAGTTGTTTGCCGCCGAACAGCTGCTCGCGAGTGTAAATGGTTTTACCATCGTTAAGCACGCTGAGCGTTGTCATAGTGTGACCTATGTCCACCACAGCGACGGTCAGACCCTCTTCGGAAGGCTCCAGCTCAGGTATCAGCAACTGAAAGGCCCGTTCCAGAGAGAAGGCTTCCACATCCACTGCACGGGATTCCAAACCACCCAACTCGAGTGCGTCTTCCCGTAATTCGACGTTTTCACGCCGGCAGGCCGCCAGCAGTACATCCACCAGACCATCGCCTTTCTCGGACGGGCCGATGACGTCGAAGTCGATCGCGACCTCATCAAGCGGGTAAGGGATGTACTGGTCTGCTTCCACCTGGATCTGGTTCTCCATCTCCTCATCCGACAACCCGGCCGTCATTTGAATCGACTTGGTGATCACAGAAGAGCCGGACACCGCCACCGCAGCCTGTTTCAGCTTGGAGCGCGACTTTGTAACAAGCTTGCTGATGGCTTCCCCCACCCCTTCAATGTCGTTGATGTTTTTTTCAACAACGGCATTTTCAGGCAGAGGCTCAACAGCGTAAGCTTCTACTCGGTAACCGTTGGACAACTGACTCAGTTCCATCAACTTGACAGATGTGGAACTGATGTCGATACCCAACAGCCTTTTTTGCTTCTTTTTGAATAGCGAGGCCACGAATGTTTCCCTTGAACGACACGCACTTACGAACGTTTTATAGGTTTTACATTAAGTATTACATAACACAATAGACCAATCCGCAATGTATAAAAAGCATCATTTCTGCCTATAATGGCGGCCTTTTACGGCGGTTTTCAGCTAACCCCTTCATTTAATTGGGAAAACATGAAGTATTTGGTCAAATCAGCAAGCGTTATTCTGTGGGCAATCTTCTCTTTGATTTGTGCCCTGGTTCTCATTTCAGCCAGTGTCTATCTGTATCTTAGCCCGTCTTTACCCGACGTACAGACTTTAAGAGACATTCAGCTGCAAACCCCAATGCGCGTCGTCAGCGCCGACAATGAGCTGATTGCCGAGTTTGGTGAACAGCGTCGCAACCCGATTCAGTTCGATGAGATTCCACCCTTGTTCGTCAAGGCGCTCATCGCGATTGAAGATCAGCACTTTGAGGATCACCTGGGCGTGGATCCGTCCGGTTTTACTCGCGCGGTACTGACGGTACTGATGACCGGTGAAACCGATGGCCCCGGGGGCTCGACCCTGACACAACAGGTGGCCCGTAACTTCTTCCTGACCCGCGACAAGACCATTACCCGGAAATTTACAGAAATTCTGCTCGCGTTCCAGATGGAACGGGAACTTAGCAAGCAGGAGATTTTCGAGCTCTATGCGAACAAGCACTTTCTGGGCTACCGCGCCTACGGCATCCAGGCCGCCGCCGATGTGTACTACGACCGTGATGTCAACGACCTGACCCTGCCGGAGCTGGCAATGATTGCTGGCCTCCACCAGGCCCCGTCGGCCGCCAACCCCCTGATCAACCCCGACCGGGCCAAGCGCCGTCGTGACATGGTTTTGGGCCGCATGGCGGAACTGAATTTCATCCCACAGGCAACCTATGAAGCAGCCGTTCAGTCTCCGCTCACAGCAGGCTTCAGTGGAAGCCGTCCGCAGATCGAAGCCTCCTACCTGGCCGAGATGGTGCGAGACTATATGGTTCAACAGTATGGTGAGGCTGCCTATACCGATGGCTACACCGTGCACACCACACTGAATACCCGCCTGCAGGCTGCGGCCAATCACGGGATTCGCCAGGCGCTGACCGACTACAGCCGCCGCCACGGCTATCACGGCCCTGAAGATCACTATGATGTGGAAGGCCTGTCAGAAGAAGAAGCCATGACGCGCTGGCGCGAACTGATCGATCGCACACCGCGTTACGGTGGCCTTACGCCAGCGGTGGTCATCGCCGCTACCGATGAAGCGTTGCGCGTCATGCCACGCGGCAGTGAACCGGTTGATATTCCTCTGACGGAACTGCAATGGGCACGTCCCTACATCACTGAGGACAGCATGGGCCCGGCGCCCGAAACGGCTACAGACATCGCCGAACCCGGCGATCTGGTGCGCGTTGTTCAAACAGACGGCCAGTGGCAACTGACCCAGGTACCCTGGGCCCAGGGCGCCCTGGTATCACTGGATCCAGGCGATGGCAGTGTGAACGCTCTGGTCGGCGGCTTCGACTTTCTATTGTCAAAATACAACCGGGCCGTCCAGTCCAGCCGACAACCCGGGTCTGTCTTCAAGCCTTTCGTTTATGCCGCCGCACTGGATAAAGGCTTTACGCCAGCGACGATTGTGAACGATGCCCCCATCGTACGATCCGACTCACTGCTAGAAGACGTCTGGCGACCGCGCAATTCCGGTGACCGGTACCTGGGCCCGATCCCACTGCGTCAGGCTCTCTATCAGTCGCGTAATTTGTCCGGAATCCGCATCCTCGAGGACATCGGGGTCGATTATGCCCGTCGCTATGCCGAACGGTTCGGTTTCGATCAGAACAATCTGGCACGGGACATGACGCTCGTCCTGGGCAGTACTGCCGCGTCACCCATGGACATAGCCCGAGCCTATGCGGTCTTCGCCAACGGGGGCTATTTGATTGAGCCTTACTTTATCGACAGCATTACCGACTCGAATGGCAACATCATTTTTGATGCCAACCCGGCTGTTGTGTGTAAGAACTGCCCGGAAACACCTCGTCCATTCCAACTGGAGACCGATGACGAATCCACCTCTACCCAGGCCGAGACAGAAGCGGTCGATATCGCCCCGGTTGCACTGAATCTCGAAGACGATCCGACAGCCGAGACCACCGCCGGGCCAGCCCAGCCACGATATGCACCCCAAGTCATGTCGGAGCAAACCGCTTATCTGATGGATTCCATGCTGAAAGATGTGGTACGCCGCGGTACCGGGCGCGTTGCCTATTCGTCCATGGGTCGTGATGACCTGGCCGGCAAAACAGGGACAACCAACAATGCTGTCGATGCATGGTTCAGTGGTTACAACGGAGATGTTGTGACGGCTGCCTGGATCGGCTTTGACGACAACCGGGGTCTGGGGCAGGCCGAGTTTGGTGGTAAAGCTGCCTTGCCCGCCTGGATTACCTTCATGCAAGCCGCCCTGGAAGGTCAAAGCAGTAACTCCCTGTCGCAACCGGTTGGGATAGAACGCATTCGCATCGATCCAGCGACGGGCTTGCTGGCCAGGCCCAATCAGTCAAATGCCGTGTTCGAGATATTCAGGGAAGGAACGGCACCTACTGAAGTCAGTCGCGAAGATGTAACGATCGACTTTTCCTCGGACGGCAACGGCGACAGCAGCAATGGCAATGATGCCATTTCGCCTGAAATGCTGTTCTGACAAGCCCCTAGTCGAGGCTCATCAAACGCAAAAAAGGCCCTGTCAGGGCCTTTTTTATTGATAGTCCGGTAAAGAGACCGCTCAGAGCTTGTATTCATCCGGTAATGGCAGCCGGGCGACACCCGTTTCCACCGCTGCACGCGCTACCGCACCAGCAACCCGGTTCAACAAGCGCGAATCCAGTGCCTTGGGAATAATGTAGTTGCGTCCGAAAGACCATTGTTCGCCGCCATAGGCCGCCACCACTTCCGGCAGAACCTCTTCGCGGGCAAGTTCCTTGATCGCGTAGGCAGCGGCAAGCTTCATTTCTTCATTGATGGCCGTTGCGCGCACATCAAGCGCGCCCCGGAATACAAAGGGGAAGCCAAGCACGTTATTGACCTGATTTGGGTAGTCGGACCGGCCGGTGGCCATGATCAGGTCATCGCGGGTAGCCAGGGCCAGCTCTGGCTTGATTTCCGGGTCCGGGTTGGCACAGGCAAAAACAATGGGGTTGGGTGCCATTTTCTTTAATTGCTCGGCGCTGAGCATGTCTGGCCCTGAAAGCCCCAGGAACATATCCGCGCCATCGATGGCGTCGTCCAGCGTGCGGGCGCTGGTCACCGGATTGGCAAATTCGCGTTTGTACTCGTTCAGATCATCCCGACCGGCGTGAATGACACCCTTACGGTCGATCATCAACAGGTTTTCCAGCGGCAGGCCAGCCGAAACCAGCAGGCGCGAACAGGAAATAGCTGCTGCACCGGCACCCAGGACGACCAGCTTGGCAGACGCCAGCGATTTACCCTGAATTTCAAGGGCATTGAGCATGCCTGCGACCGTCACAATGGCCGTGCCGTGCTGGTCATCGTGGAAAATCGGTACCTTGCACTTTTCAATCAGCCGGCGCTCAACTTCAAAACACTCAGGCGCTTTGATGTCTTCAAGATTGATGCCGCCAAAGGTTTCCGCCATCAGCGAGACGGCCAGAACGATTTCATCAACGTTTTCGGTATCGAGTTCAATGTCGATGGAGTCGATATTGGCAAAACGCTTGAACAACAGAGCCTTGCCTTCCATCACCGGTTTGCTGGCCAGTGAACCCAGGTTTCCGAGGCCCAGAATGGCGGTCCCGTTGGAGATAACAGCGACCAGATTGCCTTTCATGGTGTATTTGAAGGCATTTTCCGGATCTTCGGCAATGGCGCGCACCGGCTCTGCAACACCCGGGCTATAAGCCAGGGAGAGGTGTCGTGAGGTTTCGGCGGGCGTGGTGATTTCGATACTGAGCTTACCCGGGCGGGGCATGGCGTGGTATTCAAGCGCGTCGCGCTTTAACTCGTCTGACATGATCGGTGTCCATTATTATTGTGCAGATAGGTAGGAAAGCCCGCAAAGCATAACGAAGCGCTTCGGGTCGCTCAAGCAATCGAGCTAGAGGATAGTGCACGACAGTCTTGCTGACTACGCAAGAAATCTTCGAATGCCGTGTTCACAGCGGCCAGATACAAAAAAGCCCGGCGGAGCCGGGCTTTTTCATTGCACTGCGTATAGAGGGGCAAACAGACTTTATTTGCCGATCTTGCGTGCAGAGAAACGTGACTTGAAGCGATCAATACGGCCGCCTGAGTCAACAATCTTCTGCTTGCCAGTATAGAAAGGGTGGCAAGCGGAGCAAACGTCGAGGTGCATTTCACCGCCACGGGTAGAGCGAGTCTTGATGACGTTACCGCAGGAGCAGTTGGCCGTCAGTTCCAGATAGTTCGGATGTATATCAGCTTTCATGGGTCACCTCTGTTGCGCCGCCACCCGGTCATTATTGCCGGGCACCGCACTTTGACGAAAGAAACAGGTTCAGGGCACAATGCCTGTTCGTTGCCGTCTCCAGTAGTAACTGTGGACGAGCCGCTAGCAAGACCAATGCCCCAAAAATGGGAGCGCAATCATACCAGAGTCTGATCGATTGACAACCACTTCCAAAGACCCGCTGCGCATCGCTGATATCGCCGTACCAGGCCCTTTCGCAGGCCCGCTAAGCTACCGGATCGAGCCCGGCCAGACGCCGGTTCCCGGCAGTCGGTGCAAGGTTCCGCTACGCTCGCGCCAGGTGGTCGGCGTGGTGACCGGTGTTCGCCCGGCAAAGCCTGGCGACGGTAACACCCTGAAGAGCATTGTTGACGTACTCGATGACGCCCCACTGCTGAGCCCCGATGTGCTGCAACTGGCACAGTGGGTCAGCCGTTATTACTTATACGACGCCTACCCGGCCTACATGCTGGCCTTTCCATCCGCGCTCCGGTCTGGCGAAACGGCAGACTTGAATGATGAGCCACAGCTTGAATTGACCGTCTCCGGTGAGCACCTAGACTCCGACAAACTCAAAGGTCGTCGTCAGCGTGAGGCACTGGCCTTGCTGCAGTCGCTCACCAAAGCCGGCCAGGTCTGTACGCCTGCACTACTGAGACGTCAGGATATCGAACGCACTCACTGGAAGGGCCTCATCGACAAGCGTTTGCTCAGGCAACGCCCGGCCCAACTGTTCCCGGCCAGTCCCACCGGGGCGCTGCGCCAACAAGCCCTGGCACTGAACCCGGATCAGACAGCCGCACTTGCGACACTGCCGGTCGAAGGTTTTGCCGTACAACTGCTCGAAGGGGTCACCGGCAGTGGTAAGACCGAAGTCTATTTGCAAGCCATGCAACGCGCGCTCGAACGCGGCAAGCGCGTCCTGGTACTGGTTCCGGAAATAGGCCTGACACCGCAGACGCTGGCCCGGTTCCAGCAACGCTTTCAGGACAGCCTGGTGGCCCTGCACAGCGGCATGACCGACAAACAGCGGAACAATGCCTGGTTGCGGGCCCAGGCGGGTGAGGCCAGCATCATTCTTGGCACCCGTTCTGCCATCCTGACACCCATACCGGATTTGGGGCTGATCGTCGTCGATGAAGAGCACGATGCCTCCTACAAACAACAGGACACGCTGCGCTACCACGCCCGGGACCTGGCCATTTACCGGGCCCGCCTGCTGAACATACCGGTTGTGCTGGGCTCCGCGACGCCGTCACTGGAATCCCTGCACAACGCCCAACAAGGCCGCTATCAACACCAGCAACTGCAGCAACGGGCCCAGGGTCAGACGCGAGCCCGGCTTGAAACCATCGACATGCGCAAGCAGCGCCAGGAACACGGTGTCTCGGAACGCCTGCTGCACCGGGTTCGCCAGCACCTTGAAGGCGGCAACCAGGTATTGTTGTTTCTAAACCGGCGTGGCTATGCGCCTTCCTGGTTCTGTCGTCAGTGCGGCTGGATGTCGGATTGCCCGTTTTGCGATGCCCGCCTCACCTATCATCGCGGCCGTCACCAGATGCTGTGTCATCACTGCGGCCATCAGGAACGACCGCATCAGCAATGCCCAGAGTGTGGCTCAACCGACCTGACACCCCTGGGCGCCGGCACCGAACGGGCCGAAGAAGCATTGGCAGCCTGGTTCCCGGACACCCCCATTATTCGTTTTGATCGCGACTCTGTCGCCAATGCGCGTGACCTCGAGCAACAACTGAACCGCGCCCAGGCAGATGGGCCCGCCATACTGGTCGGCACTCAGATGCTGGCCAAGGGTCACCATTTCGAACGCGTCACTCTGGTCGGCATCATTGATATGGACGCAGGGCTGTTCAGTGCCGACTTCCGCGCCCGCGAACGCATGGGCCAACTACTGGTTCAGGTATCCGGCCGCTCTGGCCGTGGCGACCTGGCGGGCGAAGTGGTGCTGCAAACCTTTCACCCGGACCACCCCTTCTTTACACCGCTGCTGGAGCAAGACTACCCGGCCTTTGCCGCCCAGCTACTGGAGGAACGTCAGCGCTCCGGCCTGCCGCCCTTTGGCTTTCTGGCCTGCCTGCGCAGCGACAGCGCCTATCCGCAACGGGCAGAACAACTATTAAAAGAAATGGCCGGGCGGCTCCTTGCCGAACCCGGCATCCGGGTATTTGGCCCATTGCCTGCCCTGCTGTCACGACGCGCCGGGAAGCACCGTTTTACCCTGCTGGTGCAGAGCGATCAGCGCAGCCGCCTGCACACCGCACTGCAACCGCTGGCAGCCGACTACCCACGCCAGCAACGCCATGTCAGCTGGCATTTGGACATCGACCCGATCGATCTGATGTAACTCAAGTTTCGGAGTTCGAGTCCGGTTAGGTGGTGGTGGTCCGCGCCGGATACCGGGTGTGCCTCTGTGGGGTCGGCGTAGATCCGTCCATGGAGCCTAGGCCGCAGCATCCCTGCTGCGGACTACCCCACAGAGGCACACCCGACACCCGCCGCTAGTCAACTCAGCGAACTCCGAAACTGGGATTTGTAACCTGCGGCCCTTACTCAAGCCGCCCTAAGCGGTGGAGTCCAGCAGGGGTTTCATGGATAATGCCCAGCATTCAAACTGCCTCCACCGCCCAGCCGGGTGAGCGCCCTCTTTACCGCCTACGATATAAACGGGAGTTTCGCACACAATGAAAGATCAGGTTGCCGAGTTACTGAACCAGGCTGTCAGCCAGTTGAAGTCCAGAGGTGTTATCCCCGAGCAACACCCGGTGCGCATCATGGTCGACAACACGCGCGACAAGTCTCACGGCGACCTGGCCAGCAACATTGCTCTGACTCTGGCCAAACCTTGCGGGCAACCACCGCGCGCCATGGCCGAACAGATCATTGCCGCATTGCCTGAAAACTCCTTGATTAGCAAAGTCGAAATTGCCGGACCCGGATTTATCAACGTGTTTCTGGCAGGCGCTTCCAGTGCGGAAATTGTTGCCGACATTCTCAGTCAGGGTGCCGCCTTTGGTCACAATGCCAGTGGCCAAAGAGAGAAAGTCCAGGTCGAATTTGTGTCCGCCAACCCGACCGGCCCATTGCACGTCGGTCACGGTCGCGGTGCCGCCGTGGGTGATTCATTATGCCGGCTACTGGCGGCCAATGGCTGGGACGTGACCCGGGAGTTCTATTACAACGACGCGGGCGCTCAAATCAAGAATCTCACTCTGTCTGTCCAGGCCCGCGCCAAGGGTCTGGGTCCGGAAGACAGCGGCTGGCCTGCCGATGGTTACCGGGGTAACTACATCAGCGATGTCGCCAATAGCTACATGAACGGTGACACCGTTGATGCCGATGACCGACACGTAACCGGTGTTGCCGATGCCGACAACCTCGATGCCATTCAAGAGTTCGCCGTCGCCTACCTTCGCCGCGAACAGGACCTGGATCTGAAAGCTTTCGGCGTGCGGTTCGATGTCTTCTTTCTGGAATCCTCGCTGTACGACGATGGCAAGGTGGAAGCGACGGTGCAGC
Organism: Saccharospirillum sp.; assembly: GCF_039982735.1. Classification (GTDB taxonomy): domain Bacteria; phylum Pseudomonadota; class Gammaproteobacteria; order Pseudomonadales; family Natronospirillaceae; genus Saccharospirillum. The sequence continues at coordinate 226,737 of NZ_JBDWXV010000017.1, forward strand.
GCCTGATCGAGCAAGGCTTTACCTATGAATCGGATGACGCCCTCTGGCTGAAAACCACCGAGTTTGGCGACGATAAAGACCGTGTCATGCGCAAGCGAGACGGTGGCTATACTTACTTCCTACCGGACGTTGCCTACCACAAAGACAAGTTCGACCGCGGCTTCAAGCGTGTGATCAACGAACAAGGGGCAGACCATCACAGCACCGTCACCCGGGTTCGTGCCGGTCTGCAGGCACTTCAGCTGGGAATTCCGGAGGGCTATCCGGACTATGTACTGCACCAGATGGTGATGGTTACCAAAGGCGGTGAAGAAGTTAAAATTTCCAAGCGCGCTGGCGACTATGTCACCCTGCGCGACCTCATCGACGAAGTCGGCAGCGACGCCACCCGGTACTTCCTGGTCTCCCGCCGAGCCGATTCGCAGCTGACGTTCGATATTGACCTGGCGCGCAGCCAGAGCAACGACAACCCGGTCTATTACATACAGTATGCACATGCCCGGGTACATGCTTTGCTGCGTAAGCTCGAACAGGAAGGCCACCGCTACGATCAACAACAGGGCATCGACGCTCTGGGCAAGCTGGAGCTCGACGACGAACGAGCACTGATGACTCAGTTGCGCCGTTACCCGGAGGCCGTGGCCCATGCTGGCCAGTCGCTCGAACCGGCTGGCATCGCCACCTTCCTGAAAGACCTGGCCAGCCAGTTCCATGCCTATTACAACAACAACCGCATGCTGGTTGATGATGCCGAATTGCGCAATGGCCGAGTCGCCCTGGCTGTCGCGGTTGGCCAGGTACTGGCCAATGGCCTCGACCTGCTGGGCGTCAGTGCACCGGAGAGCATGTAACCATGGCGCGCGATTTCGCCAACAAACCACCACCGCCCCCGCCGGAACGCAGCCGCATTCCGCGCTGGGTGTGGGTTTTTACCACCCTCGCGTCGGTGGCTTTCGTCGGGTTTCTAACCTACCTCAGCCAGATTCCGGCTGATGGTCAGGGTGCTCAGGCGGTGCGCGACCAGGTGCAGCAAATTCAGATTCCCTCGCGCTCTTCAGCGGAAACAGCCCCTGAGCCGAGTGCAGAACCCGAAAAAGAAGCATCGACCACACCGTCGCTGGAGCAGGCGTTCGAGTTCTATCGGCTGCTGCGTGACGATGAGGTACCCATTCAACTGACCCGGCCAGAAACGGATACTCCGGCTGGAACCGCCGATGCACCGACGGGTACCCGGACGCCGGCAACACCGGCCACGGCTGAGCGCTGGATCATTCAGGTTGCCTCGTTCAGCCGGGTTGCCGATGCCGACCGGTTGCGCGCCGAGCTGATCATCAACGGCCTGACTGAAGCGCACCTGAGCAGCGTCGACCTCGGCGACCGGGGTACCTTCCACCGCGTGATGGTTGGCCCCTTCGACAATCGTTCGCGCCTCAATCGGGCCCAGGATGTTCTGGCCGAACTCGACCATCAGGTGATGGTACGTAACGCAGACTGACGTTCCCGAGTTAGAACAAAGACCCCGATGTCGTCGGGGTCGACGATCTCTCTGGCATCGACCTGCCCTACTCGCCTTTACGCCCCGCCAACACTTTGAAATTTGCCGCCCGCCCCCACATACCCGACAAAGCCTCAATGGATGTAGAGATGACGACGATTGTTTCCGTGCGTCGCGACAACACCGTAGTGATCGGTGGCGACGGCCAGGTTTCCCTGGGCAACACCGTAATGAAAGGCAACGCCCGCAAAGTTCGCCGCCTGTATCACGAAAAAGTGATCGCCGGCTTTGCCGGTGGCACCGCCGATGCCTTCACCCTTTTTGAAAAATTCGAAGGCCACCTGCAACAGCACAGTGGCCACCTGACTCGTTCAGCGGTTGAACTGGCCAAAGAATGGCGCAGCGACCGTGCCCTGCGCCGGCTCGAAGCCATGCTGGTGGTAGCCGACAAAGAAACCACCCTGGTGATTTCCGGCACCGGTGATGTGGTTGAACCGGAGCATGGCATTGTCGCCATTGGTTCCGGCGGTAACTATGCCCTGGCGGCGGCGCGAGCCCTGCACGAAAATACCGAACTGGACGCTGACGCCATCGCGCGGCGGGCGCTGGATATCGCAGCCGATATCTGCGTGTTCACCAACCACAACGCCGTTTTCGAAGCGCTGTAACGAGGTACCTGATGTCAACCATGACCCCGCGCGAAATCGTCCATGAACTGGACAAATACATCATCGGCCAGGACCAGGCAAAGCGTTCCGTGGCCATTGCCCTGCGCAACCGCTGGCGCCGGATGCAGCTCGACGAGCGCATGCGCGAAGAGATTTCCCCGAAAAACATTCTGATGATCGGCCCCACCGGTGTCGGTAAAACCGAGATCGCCCGCCGTCTGGCCAAACTGGCCAATGCACCCTTCATTAAAGTCGAAGCCACCAAGTTCACCGAAGTCGGTTACGTTGGCCGCGATGTAGAGAGCATCGTCCGCGACCTGGCCGAGACCGGCATAAAGATGTTCCGCGAACAGGCCATGCTCAGTGCCCGCCCGCGCGCTGAAGACGCCGCAGAAGATCGCATTCTCGACATTCTTCTGCCACCCGCCCGGGGCGGTTACAGCGAGGAAAACGAAGAGAAGGACGCCCCGAAATCCGATTCCAGCACCCGCCAGATCTTCCGTAAGAAGATTCGCCAGGGCGAACTGGACGACAAGGAAATTGAGCTGGAAGTCGCCGAGCAATCCGGCGGCGTGGAAATCATGGCGCCTCCGGGCATGGAAGAGATGACCAGTCAGCTGCAGAACATGTTCTCCAACATGGGCAAGCAACGCACCAAGAAGCGCAAGATGAAGCTGAAAGACGCCATGCGGGTGCTGACGGATGAAGAGGCCGCCAAACTGGTTAACGAAGACGAACTGCGCCAGCAAGCGGTACAGGCCGTTGAACAGAACGGCATCGTCTTCCTCGATGAAATCGACAAAATCGCCAAAACTGAAAACCGGGGCGGCGGTGATGTTAGCCGCGAAGGTGTGCAGCGCGATTTGCTGCCGCTGATCGAAGGCAGCACCGTCACCACCAAGTACGGCATGATTCGCACCGATCACATCCTGTTCATCGGCAGCGGTGCTTTTCACTTCGCCAAACCCAGCGATCTGATTCCGGAACTCCAGGGCCGGTTGCCGATTCGGGTCGAACTGAATGCGCTGACACCTGAAGACTTCAAACGCATTCTGACTGAGCCGGACTACTGCATCACCGAGCAATACAAGGAGCTGATGCAGGCCGAAGGCCTGAACATTGAGTTCACCGACGATGCCATTGAAGCCCTGGCCAACACGGCGTTCCAGGTCAACGAGAACACCGAAAACATCGGAGCCCGTCGCCTGCACACCATTATGGAGCGCTTGTTCGAGGACCTATCCTATCGCGCCAGTGAAATGGGTGGCGAAAAGGTCACCATTGACGCCGCCTATGTCGACAAGTACCTGGGCGAGCTATCGAAAAACGAAGACCTGAGCCGCTTCATCCTCTAACCGGCCGGCGGCGGAGCCCCACTCCGCCGCCATGGAGACCCCGCCATGAGTACGGCCCCCAAACGCATCACCTACCACAAAGAAGCTGGCGAACTGGAGCTTGTCTGGGCCGACGGCACCGAGCACCGACTCAGTGCCGAATTCCTGCGAGTTCACTCACCCTCAGCCGAGGTTCGCGGCCACGGCGTTGGTCAGGACGTACTGCAAGTGGGCAAACGTTACGTCACCATCACCGGCATCGAACCCACTGGCCGCTACGCCATCAAAATCACCTTCGACGACAGCCACGACTCCGGCCTCTACGACTGGGCCTATCTGCGAAAACTGGGCGACGACCATGAAACCTACTGGCAAACCTACCTCGACAGACTTAGTAAGGCTGGTGCCAGTCGCGAGCCACAGTTCATTCAGGCCAAGCAGCTCTAGTTATCCCCTGTGGTTGAATGTTGGGCTGGGTTTGGTGGCTGTCGTCCGTGCCGGGCATCGGGTGACCCTGTCCGGGGTCGGCGTGGACCCGTCCATGGGGCCTAGACTGCAACATCCATGTTGCAGACTACCCCGGACAGGGTCACCCGATGCCCGTCACTTAGTGTTATGCAACCTCCAAAGCTAGTGGTCTGAGTTACTTAAGGTTCGGAGTTCGCACCCAACCGAGTGTTGGGTGCTGGGTCTACCTATCCGGGGAAGTCTGAGGCATGGATGCCGAAGCCTAGGCCCCAGGGATGGGTTTATGCCGACCCCGGATAGGTAGACCCAGCGCCTGACACGGACTATTGGCAACACAGTAAAACTCAACTCCGAACCTTAAGTAACTCAGAACACGGACCCGCTCATCGAATTCGTCATATCGCCGCCAATGCATTAGCATTCGGTCTTTCCTTTTTTAGCAGGTATGCCGGACCAGATGAAATACCGAGACCTCCGAGACTTTCTCGCCGGGCTGGAAGCGCGCGGTGAATTACGCCGCGTGACTCAGCCGGTCAGCCCCCACCTTGAAATGACCGATCTGTGCGATCGGATTTTGCGTCAGAAAGGCCCGGCGCTGCTGTTCGAGAACCCGACGGGTTACAACATTCCGGTATTGGGTAATCTGTTTGGTACGCCCGAACGGGTGGCCATGGGGATGGGTGCCGAATCGCTGGCCGACTTGCGTGAAATAGGCAAGGTACTCGCCTATCTGAAAGAGCCTGATCCGCCCAAGGGTTTGAAAGACGCCTGGGATAAACTGCCGCTGGTTAAAAAAGTACTGTCAATGGCGCCTAAGACCGTGCGTAAGGCGGTATGCCAGGAAGTGGTGCTCGAAGGTCCTGATGTGGACCTGTCGCAATGGCCTATCTGGACGTGCTGGCCGGAAGACGCCGCGCCGCTGGTGACCTGGCCGCTGGTGATTACCCAGGGCCCCAACGGCGGCCGCACCAATCTGGGGATCTATCGTCAGCAGGTGATTGGCAAGAACAAACTGATCATGCGCTGGTTGTCGCATCGCGGCGGCGCGTTGGATTTTCAGGCCTGGAAGAAAGAGCGGCCCGGCGAGCCGTTTCCGATTGCCGTGGCGTTAGGGGCTGACCCTGCGACCATTCTGGGGGCGGTGACGCCGGTACCGGACTCTCTGTCCGAATACGCCTTTGCCGGATTACTGCGCGACAGCCGAACCGAGCTGGTCAAATGCAAGACGCATGACCTGATGGTGCCTGCCAGTGCGGAAATCATTCTCGAAGGCTACTTACACCCCGATGAGATGGCCGACGAAGGGCCTTACGGTGACCACACCGGCTATTACAACGAAGTGGAACGCTTCCCGGTGTTTACCGTTGAGCGGCTGACGCACCGGACTGACCCGATCTATCACAGCACCTTTACCGGCCGGCCACCGGATGAACCGGCCGTGTTGGGCGTGGCATTGAATGAAGTGTTCGTGCCGATTTTGCAAAAGCAGTTTCCGGAAATTGTCGACTTCTATCTACCGCCCGAGGGCTGCTCCTACCGCATGGCGGTCATCAGTATGAAGAAGCAGTACCCCGGCCACGCCAAGCGGGTGATGATGGGTGCCTGGTCCTTCCTGCGTCAGTTTATGTACACCAAATACGTAATTGTGGTGGACGACGATGTGAATGCCCGGGACTGGAACGATGTGATCTGGGCGATCACCACTCGCATGGATCCGAGCCGCGATACGGTGATGATCAACAATACGCCGATCGACTACCTGGATTTTGCCAGCCCGGTGGCGGGCCTCGGTTCCAAAATGGGCATGGACGCGACCAACAAGTGGCCGGGTGAAACCGATCGGGAATGGGGTCGGGCCATCGTCAAAGACCCGCAAGTGTCTGCCCGGGTTGACACTCTGATGCAGGAATTGGGGTTTTAGTGCCAACTATTGAACACAGTGTTTCAACCTGACCTCTTGGAACGCACATCATCTGCCCCTATAATCCTGACCATTAAGTCAACTTTATAACTCAAGGCACATTGATGAACGGTTTGGAACTGAACTGGCTGGAGCTCTACGGCTACCTGGGCTCGGCGTTGATCGCCATTTCCCTGATGATGAGCGACATTCGCAAGCTGCGCTGGATCAATCTGGTCGGCGCGGGCTCCTTTGCCAGCTATGGTCTGCTGATTGGCTCCTGGCCGGTGGCGATTCTGAACGGCTTTATCGTGCTGATCGATGTGGTGCACCTGTGGCAACTGTCGCGGCAAACCACCGTGAGCCGCTCTGTTGAGTTTGCCGCTGGTGATACCTATGTGCAGACGGTTCTGGCTGATATCTGGCCGCAGCTACTGACATTGAACAAGACCCAGCAGATTCTCGTCGAATTCGGGGGTGCTCAACCAAAGGCATTTACCCTGATCGACCAGGAAGAGACGGCGACAGAACACCGCCTGGCGGCCTGACAGCCAGGGTTCCACCGGGCTTGCTCCGCTGTGTATAATGTCCATTGACATTAACCAAACGGAGCCGCCCAGTGTCTCAAGCGTCCGCGACCACAACTGCCACCCTGCATGATCTGAAAAAACTCAGCGGCGGTGTCTGGATGGTTCAACTCAAGCCGCTCACCCCCTATTCCTATTGCGCCGGTCAGTTTACCGAGCTCATGGTTCCCGGTTTCACCTCGCTGTATTACACCATCGCCAGCAGCCCGAGCAGCCCCTGTGTGGAACTGCATATTCAAACAGGAACCGATCAGGCGGATGCCCTGATCGACTATTTGAAAGATGCCGACTCCGTTGAACTCGCCCCCGCTGGTGGCGATTGCCGGCTCGAGGTATTGCCGGAAGAAAACGGCCCTCTGTTACTGATCGCTTCAGGAACCGGGTTCAGCCAGGTTAAATCCATTGTTGAAGACCTTCTCTCCCAGCACGCCCGACGCCCCATACACCTGTACTGGTCAGGGCACCGGCTGAGTCAACTATACATGCTGCAAAAAGCAGAGAATTGGGCCGATCTGCACGATAACATCCACGTTTCAGCGCTGATCTCCGAACACAGTCACTGGGAAGACAAACACCAGATGCTGGTGCACAGCATTCTTGGCGACCACAGCGATCTGAACCAGTGCCAGGCGATATGCTGCGGCTCGCCCGCCATGGTCTATACCGTGCTCGACAGCCTTTGCAGCAAGGGTTTTCGTCGCGACGCCATGCTCAGCGATGTCTTTATGTTCGCCCCGAGGGAGGCGCAATGAACACCGCCGATGTTCTGCAAATCTTCGGCCTCGAACCCCGGGAAACCCGATTGTATCTGGCACTGCTGCAATCGGGCCCGGCCTCGATTCGGGACATCGCCGATCGCGCTGGCATCAACCGGGGCACCACCCATGAGTTGCTTAAACGTATGCAGCAGAAAGGCGTGGTCAGTTACTTTCCCAAAGGCAAGCGCCGGCACTTCAGCGCCGAACCGCCACAACGCCTCAGGGAACTGGCCCTCAATCACCAGCAGCAGGTGACTGAAGCGCTGGAATTGCTGGACGACAAAGTGATTCCCGAACTGAGCCATTTGCGTCCGGCCACCGGTAATGCCGATGTACACTATTATGAAGGGGATGACGGCATCGAACTGGTGCTGAAAGACATCCTCTCCACCGTCAGCGAACAGGAAAACCGCAGTTATTGCATATACTCGGCCAAGGCAATCCGGAAATACCTGTATCGCCCATTCCCCAACTACACCCGTCAGCGGGTCAAGATGGGCATCAAGGTTAAGGTAATCGCCATTGGTGAAGGCGGTGAAGAAGCGGCATTGGCCGACCGGAAGTGGATCAACGAACCCTCCAGTGACCGGGCCGGCAGTTACATCGCCATCTACCCGCCCAAGGTGGCGATGATCTCACTGAGTCATGGTGATTTACCGACCGCTGTAGTGATCAATTCCCCGACCATCGCCAATACACAGCAAGTGATTTTTAATACGTTGTGGGAAAGTTTGTAGAGTCGACTGGCTATTGATGTCACTCAAGTTTCGGAGTTCGCCTGGGAATTAGCGACGGGCGCCGGGTGTGCTCCTGTGGGGAAGTCCGCAGCAGGGACTATAACGCCTGGAGCGTTTTAGTATGAGCAAAGCGAGCCCAAAGGGTGAATCCCATGGACGGGATTCATATCCTGCGGCCTAGGCTCCATGGATGGATTGAGTGGGCGGCATCCCGCCCGACCCCACAGGAGCACACCCGGTGGCCGGCGCGGGCTAACACCTCTAAGGCGACCCGAACTCCGGAACTTGAGTGACAGCCCCCAAGCCGGCTTCACAACCCTTCGAAACTAAACCCGTCCGGCAACAGTTCAGCCACCGTCCAGCGCTTATAGGCTTCGCCATCATTGGTCGCCCACACCACACCATCAGCCGGCATGAACTCGGCGATCACCTGGCGGCAGCCGCCGCAGGGCGAGAACAAATGCTCGCCCGGCATAAAAACCACCAGTTCGGTGATCTCACCGGGTCGCACACCGGTAGCCGCGGCCGTGTTAATAGCGTTGCGTTCACCACACATACCCAGTGGATAAGAGCGATTTTCGATATTGCAGCCTGAAAATACCTCGCCATTGCGGGTTCGCAAGGCCGCACCTACCGGAAACTGGCTGTAAGGTACGTACGCGTTGGCCGCTACCGTTTTCGCAGCAGCCTTCAATTCAGTCTCGGGTTGGCTCATTCATCAATGCTCAGCGTTGCTTCCAGCGTCAGTTTGATCATGTCGTTGAAGGTAGTCTGGCGCTCTTCCGCTGACGTCGCTTCACCGCGAATGATGTGATCGCTGACGGTCATGACCGTCAGGGCTTTCGCGCCATATTCGGCGGCGACGCCATAGAGACCGGCCGCTTCCATATCGACGGCGAGGATATTCATCTTTTCCAGCGCTGGCATCAGTTCGCTGTCGGGTGAGTAAAAGAGGTCCGAGGTGAATACGTTCCCAACGCGCACCGGAATGCTGGCAGCACGGGCTGCCGCAACGGCCTTTTCCATCAGCCCAAAATCGGCCAGGGCGGCGAAATCGTAGCCGCGCAGGCGCAGTCGGTTGACGCCTGAATCGGTGCTGGCACCCATGGCGATAATGACGTCGCGCAGTTTGATGTCTGCCGCTACCCCGCCACACGTGCCGACGCGAATGATGTTTTTCACGCCGTAGTCGGTAATCAGCTCCTTGGCGTAAATCGACATCGATGGTACGCCCATGCCGGACCCCATGATGGAGATCGCCTTGCCTTTATAGGTGCCGGTATAACCATACATGTTCCGGACATCCGCTACCCGGCGTGCATCGTCCAGAAAGGTCTCGGCGATGTACTGCGCGCGCAGCGGGTCGCCCGGCATCAGCAGGGTTTCAGCGAAATCGCCAGGCTTGGCATTGATGTGGGGAGTAGACATGAGCACCTCTTATAATCTGACCAATCGTTCAAGTTCTGTGACTATAGCCAATTGACGCCGTCAAGCCAAGCCCCTGTTCGGGCTTGTCCCACTACCGCCGCGGCAGCAACACGGCCGCTTCCAGGCCCGAGCCGATGCGGTTGCGCAAACGCAGCTGGCCGCCATGGGCGTGGGCAATGTTGCGGGCAATGCTCAAGCCCAGCCCTGCCCCGCCGGTATTGCGGTTGCGAGAGGTTTCCAGCCGTACGTAGGGTTCGAACACGCTGTCGAGTTTTTCTTCGGGAATGCCCGGGCCATTGTCAACGATATACAGCTTCAGTTCGTAGCGACTGTCGACAATATCAATACCCACCTGGGTCCCATAAAAAGCGGCATTATGCGCCAGGTTGGACAAGCACCGCTTCAGCGCCAGGGGTTTGCCATAATAGGGGCGCCGGGCTTCGCCGCGGATTTCCGGGTCGTACCCGAGCAACTCAAGGTCTTCAGCCAGCTCGCGTACCAGCTGATTAATGTCGATTGGCTGGGTGTCTTCATGCACGTCGGTGCTGCGGCCCAGATCCAGAGCTCCCTTGACCATGGCTTCCAGCTCGTCGAGGTCTTTGATCATCCGGGGTTTGGCATCCGACTCTTCCATCATTTCCGCGCGCAGGCGCAACCGGGTGATGGGGGTTTTGAGGTCGTGAGAGATGGCCGAGAACATCCGCTCCCGGTCGTCCACAAAGCGAAGTACGCGCTCCTGCATCAGGTTAAACGCCCGGGCGGTTTGCTTCACTTCGCGGGTACCGGTTTCTGCCAGAGGCGCCAGATGAATATCGGTGCCCAGCTCCCGGGCTGCGGCCGCGAGATTCGACAGCGGACGCGTCAGCCAGCGCACCACAACCCAGAGAATCACCACCAGAATCAACATCAGAATCACCAGAAACAGCAGTTGCCCGCGGTCCAGGTATTCGGTCTGGTCAAAGAAGAACGGGTCCGGTAGCAAACCGGCCAGGTACAGCCACTCATCTTCACCGATGGGTACCTGGGCGACAACCACCTGCGGCGGGTCAGGCTCCAGTATCAGTGTGTTCTGGGCCCATCGGGGCGGCAAATCGACCAGCAGCACATCGTTCTTGTAGACATTGAGCAAGCGTGGGTCGGCAAAGGTGACATTCAAACCCGACAAGCGCTGACCCAGCTTCTCTTCGATCGCCAGATTGAAGGTGGCCAAAAAGCGGTCTTTGGCGCCAGATGGCCGCACCGGGCTTACATCGATAAAGGTTTCGTTGACCGATACCAGAAACCTCGACCCGCCCATGTCCCGTAGCTGATTAATGATCAGGTGCCGGTACTCGGTTGGGTAGGCGCGAATGAATTCGATGGTAGAGCCCATGGAAAAGGCGAGATCCCGGGCCATCGATTCGGCCTGGGATTCGCGCTGATGTTCGAGGTAGTACAGCCAGACATAGTTACTAATGGCAAACGCACTGATCAGCCCCAGCACCATCAGCACCAGCAATCGGCTGTACAGGGAGGTGAAACGAAGCATTAACCGTTGTCCACGACGACCGGCACCGTAAGAATGTAACCCGCGCCACGCACGGTCTTGATCACCTGAGGGGATTTGCCATCGTCATTCAGACGCCCGCGCAGACGGCTAATTTGCACGTCGATGGAGCGGTCAAAGGGGCTGGCATCCCGGCCGCGCAGATGCAGACTGAGGTCATCCCGGCTGAGCACTTCGCCAGGGCGTGATAAAAACAGCTGAAGTAGATTGTAATCAGCACCGTTCAACGATTGAACGCGACCTTCCGGGCTGGTCAGCTCGCGGTTGGTCACATCCAGTGTCCAGCTACCAAATCTCAGCCTCTGCTGTCCATCCAAGCCCGTCCGGTGCTCGGCACCTTCCTCGTAGCGGCGCAGTACGGCCTTGATTCGGGCCAGCAATTCGCGGGGGTTAAAAGGCTTTCCCACGTAATCATCGGCGCCCAGCTCAAGGCCGATGATGCGATCGGTTTCGTCTGAACCTGCGGTCAGCATGATGATGGGGATGCGGGAACGGGCTCGAATTTCCTTGCACAGGGTGAAACCGTCGTCACCGGGCATCATGATGTCCAGAACGATCAGGTCGAGGCGCTGGGCGGGCCAGAACTGACGCATGGCTTGGCCATCAGCCGCTGTAATAACCGAGAAACCGTTTTTCTCAAGGTATTCTTTCAACAGGTCGCGGATGTCTTCATCATCGTCCACAACCAGGATGCGCTTTTGTTGTTCTGTCTGCATCTCTGATCCACTTCACTGGCAAGACTGGGTTCGATCAATGCGCCACCGAATATCGGTCGCCACGCATCGGCGCTGGCTGACGCAGGCCTGAGTGTACCCCCTCAGCCTGGCTACCTTTGTAACAAAGTATAACAGCTGAAATGACAAACCGGAGTCTGCCTCTTTAGGAAAGTACCGGGTTTCGGCTACACTGATTATTGAAGTAATTCACATTCTGCCGATAACACGACGAAATAATTTCCGTTATCAGCTTTCCGAACCCGACGTGCCAACCCATGCTTTGCTGCAGAGCCCAACTCCGTGACCGAAACCAGTACCGTTCTGACGCCTGACAATGCCACCCGCGAAGCCCTGCTTGAGACACAGCGTCGCTTCCTGACGGTGAATGAAGGTCGCCTGGCCCGCCTGCGTGACAGCCTTCAGGTGCGCCAGCAACAATGTCTCGATTTGCTGCCGGTACTGTTTCACACACATCTGCCCGGCCTGCCCGGCTACCTCGAAGACTCGTCAGTACCGTCCGGGCTGGTGCAATACCAACCTTCGAACGCTGCGGTCACGCTGGCGCTGGCCTTTAACCGCACCCTGAAAGCCTCTCAGTTGCGTAACTACAACGCGCAGCTGATGGGCCTCTACCTGATGGGTTCCAGTGGCAGCATAGCCCAGTCGACTACCTCGGATCTCGATCTCTGGCTGTGTTACAAACCCGACCTGGATCGCAGCCAGATCCTCTTACTGGAAGAAAAAGCCCGCGCGATCAGTGCCTGGGCGGAAGGCTTCAACCTGGAAGTCCACATCTTTCTGATGAACGCCCAGCACTTTCAGGGCAGTGATCAGCGCTCTCTGACCGGGGAGAACTGCGGTTCAACCCAGCACTTTTTGCTGCTCGACGAATTCTACCGCACTGGCCAATGGCTGGCCGGTACCCTGCCCGCCTGGTGGCTGATACCCAGTGATCGGGAGGCCGATCATGAGGCCCTGCTTGAGCACTATCAGTCGAAAAACCTGATTCGCCGCGACGAACAGATCAACTTCGGTCCCCTGCCGTCGCTACCACCGGGGGAGTTTATTGGTGCCGGCATGTGGCAACTGTACAAAGGCATCGAATCACCGCACAAATCCGTGCTGAAGCTGTTGCTGCTGGAAATCTACGCGCGGGAGTTCCCGACGGTTACCAGTCTCGCGCATCAGTTCAAGTCGGCGATCTACAACAACTTTCTCACGCTGAATGACCTCGACCCCTATATTCAGCTCTACCGCCGCATTGAAACTTACCTGAGAGAGCGGGAAGAGAATGATCGCCTGGCCCTGGTGCGTCGTTGTTTCTATTTCAAGGTAGGCATCGCGCTGAGCCGGCCGGCACGGACCCAGACCTGGCGACGCCAGCTGATGCAACAGCTGATCAATGAATGGGGCTGGAGCAGCGCTGAAGTAGCGCATCTGGACTCGCACCGCAACTGGTCGGTGACCGATGTCATGCGCGAGCGCAAACTCCTTGTCAGCGAACTGACCCACAGTTACCGTTTTCTGACTCAGTTTGCGGCCGAGCATCAGAGCAATCATCTGATGAGCCAACAGGATCTGCTGATCATCAGCCGCAAATTGCACGCTGCCTTTGACCGGCGTCGCGGCAAGATCGACTTCATACGCTTCGGCCAGGACGTCGACTTCAGCTATGAGAAAGTGCGCATCTACGAACGCCCGAGCCAGCGTGCCGAGGGTGACAACTTCTGGGCCGTCTACACCCGCGAGCCAGACTCGGATATGGACCGCGAGACACCCCTAAAGTCAGCGCCCGGCCTTCTTGAAGCCTTGTTATGGTGCCATCTCAACGGCCTGCTCGACGCCCATCTGCACATTCCCATCTTCAGCCAGCAGGGCCAGGCCACGGAATTCGAAGTGCGCAAAACCCTGGCCACCTTGCGCCAGGTTTTGCCCTCGGCTAGCCTCGACAAGCCACACCATACCTACTCGCAACCGGCGCAAATTGATCGGGTTCTACTCTTTATCAACCTGGGCTACGACCCGCTGCAACACCTGACTCGCCGGGGTCTGCAAAAAATTTCAGAACGCAGCAACAGCCTCGACTTCAGCGCACTGCGCGAGAACCTGGTAGGCACACTGGATGTGGTGGTCGAAAATTCCTGGGGTGAAATCACCGTTGAACGCTTTGCCCAGGCCGATGCACTGACCCAGGCGCTGCAGTTTCTGCTGACGCGCCTGGCCAAGCAGAAGATCAACAGGCGCCCCGAGGTTCGCGCCTATTGCCACAACCAGACGCGCCCACAGTCAATTGGCAAACGGGTCCAGGACCTGTTTGACGATGCCATCACAGCCGCGGACCGCGCCCACCAGGGACCCAGTCTCAGATTTCTGTTTAATCTGGGCGACCAGTTTCAGGGCATGCAACTGGGCGACAAACAGTTAAAACCCGTCAGCTTCGATACCGAAACCGCCCTGATCGATTGGCTGGGAACCGAGCAGGTCGAACGCTGCCCAATCTACCCGGACCGCTTGTTTGAAACGCACCGCAATCATTTGAAAGTTGTCTTGTCGGCCCAACCTGCCGACGGTGGCCTGCTGGTTGTATTTCAGGTCACGGGCCGCCAGGCGACGGTCTATCTACTCGATGAGCAGGCGTCCGTACTGCGGTTCACCCAGCCCTATTTTAATGCGTCAACGCTGCTGGCACCGTTGTTGCGCTTTCTGAAAATATCCGAGCACCGCCAGCGCAGTGAAGAAGACGCCATTCACCTGAATCAGCGCAGCATCAGTTGTTTTGAAATGACCCAGGAAGGCAGCAAGCTACCCGTACTGAAACGCCAGCGCTTGCAGGGGCTGCTGCAGGAAAACCGCTTTATCAACATTCAGGCGTTTATGGACCGGCACGGTGAGGGGCAGTACGAATACCAGATGATCTGCAACGAGGAAGAGTTCAGCACCCTGGAACTGGGCGACCGGTTTTATACAGCTGTGGCGTCTTACATTGTTGGGCTACGCGCCCAGGGGCTGCGCTACCCCATGTACATCACCGACCTCGCCCTATCTGACCGGATTATTGCTGGCCTGCCCTATGGGCAGGCGCAAACGTTGCACTACGTGCGCGCCAAATTGCGCCTGGAACAGCGCATTAACGATGCGATGAAACTGCTATGAGCCGGCAACAAGCTAGGGTTAATTGTCAGGTTTAGGAGTTCGCAGAGTTGACAAGCACCGGGTGCCGCGTGTGTCCTTGTGGAGTAGTCCGCAGCAAGGACTAAAACGCCAGGAGCGTTTTAGCATGAGCGAAGCGAGCCCGAAGGGTGAATCCCACGGATGGGATTCATATCATGCGGTCTAGGCTCCATGGAGGGAACTACGCCGGCCCCACCAGGGCAGACCCGGTAGCCGGCGCGGACCATTGCCTCCCAGCCAACCCAGCCTTCGACTTGGGCAAATTAGTTAACGCGTGCCACCAGGCTTTCCAGGTATTCCAGATCAGGAATGCTGGCTTTGCCCAGCTGGGTGATCACGGCCATTTTCTCTGCCTGGGCTTTGGCGGCCTGGCCATCTTCACGGACATCCGCATCGCCGAGCTTGACCATGCGCGGAATGCCCTGAATCAGCATGCCAAAAAACCGGCTTTTAGCTTGTTTTGATACCGCATTGAATACGGCGATACGGGCATCGCGCACATCCTGCCCTCGCACCTGGCTGTTGGCGACTTCAAAACTGATTACTGGTACGCGTTCGCCGCGCCAGTGCAGATGGCCCAGATGCCACGGCGGCGCATTGTCAGCCTGCTCCAGTTCGGAGCGCGGCACCACTTCCGCAATGGAGACGTTCGGTACCAGCAGATTCTTCTGCTGCATGGGCACCAGAAGACTGGCGACAATGGCGTCCTGATCGGTTTGCGCTACTGTTTTCATCGTTATTCACCTTGTTGCCACGCCTGCGGCACTGTCTTCAGGCTACCTGAGTCACACGCTCAGCCAGCCAGATCAAAAGTTTTTCGGCCAGTTCCACCGGGGTTCCCCGGTCATCGGCAGCGCCGACCTGCTGCACAGAGTCGGGCATTGAACTTTGCACACAACTGTTTGCAGTCTGCACCCAGACGGTTCCGCCGGCTGCCTTGATGTCAGCGGCACCGATGGCACCATCACTGCCCATACCACTGAACACAATGGCGTGTGCCCGTGCGCCGAATTGTGCCGCAACGTTGGTCAGTAAATGATCCAAGCTCGGGCCATAAGGCCCCGACCAGGCATTGTTTTGCCAGACAATGCCATGGTTATCGGTAAATCGGATTTCGTGATTCACCGGAACCAGATACACGTATCCATTTTCCAGTTGCCGGCCATGCTCGGCATGAACCAGACTCAATTGCGTATGACGGCCAATCGATTGCTGCAGGGCATCTACACAGCCTGCATCAATGTGCTGTGCGTACAGAAAGCTCGCCGGAACCTCTGCTGGCAGCACGTCCAGAAACTGTTTAACCGCCTCGGGCCCGCCCAGTGAAGCGCACAGCACCCAAATCGGCCCAAGTTCCGTTTTGGGGGCCTGCTGCAGCGACTCAGGCAACGAGTATACTGGGGGTGGTCGGGTAGCACGCAAACGCTCCAGGTCGAAAATGGGGGCTTCTGCCGCTGGCTGGGCAGCTGGTGCGAGCGCCTGCAGTTTTTCCTGCATGCGTCGCTGCCAGCGCGGGTAGTCTTCATGGGTGCGGGCGGGAATCACCCCGTCGCCAAACAGAATGGGCGACTCGGTACTTTCCAGCAGCGACTGCACAAAGTCGTCCCACTGATCGTGGTTTTCCAGCTCCACCACCCAGATTCGGATGGTTTCGTTATGCATCAGGGCGGGTTTCAGGCGATCCGGGTCGGTGTTGACGGCAACGTCATAACCGGCCCCGACCACAACATCCTGCAACAGATGCTGTACCAGGGGCGTGTCGGCGATGATGCCAACCCGGCTATGTTGGGACGCTGTCCCGGTCGCCGCCACCGCGCTCATGGTCTGTTCACGCCTCTATGCCCAGTAACCGCTTGATGGCATCGACCAGGGGTCCTTCCTGGAAGGGCTTGCCCATGTACTCGTTCACCCCTATCGACAATGCTCGCTCGCGGTGCTTGGCCCCGGTCCGGGAAGTAATCATGATGATCGGAATCTGCTTAAGGCGGCTGTCGTGACGCACTCTCGACGCCACTTCAAAGCCATCCATATAGGGCATCTCGATGTCGAGCAGCATGATATCCGGCACCCTATCCTGTAATTGGGCAACAGCATCTGCACCGTGTTTGGCCAGAATCACTTCCATGCCCTGGCGCTCCAGCAGGCGACTGGTCACTTTACGGACCGTTACCGAATCATCCACCACCATCACGGTGTAAGGGCTGTCTTTGTCGCGGACCGGTTTTGTCGGTGCCGGAATGGCTTTTTTGGGGGTCGGCAACGCAGTGACCCGGGAGTGCTCAATGGCCAGCGAGCTACGAATCAGAGCGGCCAGATCCAGAATCACCACCACGGAACCATCACCCAGAATAGTGGCACCGGATACCCCGGGCACCGTACTGAACTGCGGCCCCAGTGTTTTTACCACGATTTCACGGCTGCCCATCAGGCGGTCAACGTGCAGTGCCATGGAGTGGTGTTCATCGCTGCCTTTCACCAACACCAGTGGTACCGGTGCGGTCAGCCCCTCAACGTTGGGGGTGGCTCCGGTTCGCAACAGGCCACCCATGTATTCCAGGCGGTAGCGGCCTCCGGCGTATTCAAACAGTGGTGCGTCGGGCCGGTAGTATTCCGCCAGCTGCTTGGGCGTGACCCGCACAATACCCTCGATCGAGCTGAGCGGAATGGCGTAGTGGTCTTCTTCAATGTTGACCATCAGTGCCCGGTTCACCGACACGGTAAACGGTAGCCGAATGGTGAACTGAGAGCCTTCACCCAGCCGGGAATCGATGGCCATGTTGCCACCAAGCTGCTTGACTTCCGAGTTGACGACGTCCATACCGACACCACGACCTGAAATCTGGGTGACCTGCTCGGCGGTACTGAAACCGGCTTCGAGAATGTACTGCAGAATTTCACGGTCGTTCAGGTCGGCATCGGCCGCCATCAGGCCACGCTCAATGGCTTTACTGCGAATGCGGTCAACGTTCATGCCGGCGCCGTCGTCAGACAGTCGCAAAACGATGTCACCACCCTCGCGAGACAAATCCAGTCGCACCGAGCCCTTCACCGTTTTACCGGATTGCAGACGCTGGTCCGCCTCCTCGATGCCATGGTCGACGGCGTTGCGCAGCATGTGCTCGAGCGGTGAGATCATCCGCTCCAGAACCGTCCGGTCCACTTCGCCTTCGGCATTGCCGACGATAAAGTCGACCTGTTTGCCCAGTTCACCGGCAACCTGGCGAACAATACGGCGCAACCTGGGTACCAGCCGGTTGAAAGGCACCATGCGGGTTTGCATCAGGCCTTCCTGCAGTTCCGTGTTAATACGGCTTTGCTGCAATAAAAGGGTTTCCGCATCCCGGGTTTTATCAGTCAGCGAGCCTTTCAGCTCGGTCAGGTCGTAAGTCGCTTCCATTAACGAACGCGACAACTGCTGAATCTGGGAGTAGCGGTCCATTTCCAGAGGGTCAAAATCTTCGTAGTTGGTTTCCTCGGCCCGTTCCTGACGAAACAGAATCTGGGCTTCAGTTTCCATATCGAGCCGACGGACCTGCTCGCGTAGACGATCAATGGTCGAATCCATTTCCCCCAGAGTGAAACCAAAGTCACTGACCTCCTGCTCAAGACGCGCACGGGCAATGGAGGTCTCACCGGCAAGGTTCACCAGCCCTTCGAGCAAGTTGGCATTAACCTTAACGGTTTCTTGCGGCTGGGCGCGCCGGCTATCGGCCTTGCGCTCAGCTTCCTTTCGCTTGAAAGGCAGTACATTGGTGCTCGATTCACGGCTGTCGGTGGCGGGCAGTGTATTGCCTTCCGACGAGGGCTCCGTCACAGCCGGCCCTTCGGATTCACTGTGTTCAGCACTGTCACTGACCATGGGTTGATCGGGATCATCCCAGCCATCTTCTTCAAGGTCCCGAGCCATCTGAATCACACTGGGGCCAAACCCGGCCCCACTGTTCGCATGGCCATCAAGCAGCGCGTTCATGGCTTCGACGCCCTGAACCAACTGGTCTTGACGGGACAGTATGTTGTTGAAGAAGGTTTCGTCGAGTGCGTCCTTGTTCTGCTGGGCACGAACAATAAAGGTTTCGAACTCGTGGCTCTGATCGCCCAGCTCTTTCAGGCGGGCCAGACGGGCGCCGCCTTTGAGCGTATGCAGCACGCGCTTCATTTCATCCGCATGGGTTTCGTTGCCGGGCTCTGCCTGCCAGTCTTCAATGGCCTGTTCGAGCTCGTTCAGCAACTCGCCCGCTTCATCGATGAAGATTTCCAATATGTCGAGGTCGACATCGGCGTCCAGCTCCGCTACCGGTGCTGGGGCGGGTACCTCTGGTTCGGCTTCAGGCTCTTCGGGTTCGATATGCAGGACTTCATCCGGCTCATTATCCGGCATGGGCGGTTCCGGTTCTGGGTCCGGCTTGCTGCTCTCTTCCCGGGCTCGTGCCATGTCGACAGGCTGAGCGGGGGCTCCCGGATGCTTGCGGAAATGATTAATGGCCGCGACCAGATCCGGAGCCGACTCGCAGCTCATGCTCGATTCAATATCCTGCACCATAACCGCCAGGCGGTCGTGGCATTGCTGAATCAATTCAAGCAGACCTTCCGAGGCCTGATACTTGCCTTGCGCCAACCCTTCGTACAAAAACTCGAGTTCGTGCGCCAGGTCGCCCAACGGTGAAATCTCAGCCATACGCGCACCCCCTTTTAGGGTGTGCAGGTCGCGTTGCAGGCTTTCCACTTCGAGGGTGTTATCGGTGTCTTCGCGCCATTTTTCGAGCGATGACTGAATGCTGTCAAGGATGTCGTTGGCTTCTTCCAGGAAGATGTCCACCAGCTCAGCATCACCTTCAACCCGGTAGCGCTGTGCTGCCTCGACTTCGGGCATGGGCGCAGGCGTCGATTCAGCCTCAGATTCAAGGTCCTGGCGGATCATCGAATCGACCTGATCTTTATTGGAAACCGCCGGTTCAAGTGGGGATGTTTCTGCATCGGGCAACAACTGGTGCAGCCGTTCTAAAAACAGCGCATCCTGACGAATACTCTGGCCCGCCGCGAGACGATCCATCATGGAAATCAGCGATTCCAGGCCCGTATTAGCCAGTTCAAAGAAACGCTCGTCGGCCTCGCACGCTTCACTCCGGGCGCCCTCAACCAATTGCGCCAAATGGTGACTGAGATTGGCTACCGGCATCAGATCGACAGCCTGAGACGCCAGTGCCAGGGTATTGAGCTCCCGAATCAGCGCATCGACTTCGGCATCCGGCTCTCCGGTATCGCGCCAGCGGTTCAGAATCGTCTCGGCGCCCAACACCAGATCCATGCTGTCGGACATGAAAATGGACATCAGTGCCGGATCATCCGGCTCCTGGCTGGGGTCCAGACGCAGCACCCGGTTGTAAACATCCTGCACCTTAGCTTCGAAGCCCGCCGTGTCGACCGGCTCACCCAGAGAGGCCTGGCGAATCAGTGCGACGCCTTCGCTCAGCAATGACAGGAAGCCCGCGTCGGCGACTTTGGAGCGTTCCTGCATGTCCCGAACCAGCTGTTCGAGCGGCTGTACCAGCACGGCCACCGGTTCAACGCTGGCCATGTGCGCCGAGCCCTTTATGGTGTGCAGAGCGCGCTGCAGCGAATCCGGTAACAGAGAGGCCGCTTCCGCTTCTTCGATGTAGTGATCGATGTATTCGAGATGACTCTCCAGCTCGGCCTGAAATATCTCCAGCAACGTATCCGTGCTGGCGTCACTGCTTTCTATCTCATAGGTGTCAGCATCAAGGTCTTCGAGATCGGTTTCCTCGAGCTCGGCCACTGGCAATTCGTCAAAGTCAGTCCACTGCGACTCATCGTCGGACGCTTCAGTGACTTCGGCCCGAGGCAGTTCAATGTCGATATCAACCTCGGCCGGTTCGGCTGACTCGGGCGATTCCGCAGACGCCTCGCCCCAGCTTACCGGCTGACCTTTGGCCAGCGCATCTGCGATGGCGGCAAGGTAGTCGGCACGGGTCGTATCCGGTTTAAGTTTCTTTTCAAACGCCGTCATCAGTGCCGGAATTTCATCGGTGATCTCTTCGATCACCCGCACCAGGTCGTCCGAATGGCTAATGCTGCCCTCGATCAGACGATTGAGCATGTTCTCAATCGACCAGGCTGTTTCTCCAACCACACTGGCACCGACCATGCGGCCACTGCCCTTGAGGGTGTGAAAGGCACGGCGGAACTCGGTCAGTGCGGCACTGTCGGAAGGATCAGCCTTGTACCGCGGGAAGAATTTATGAATGGCTTCCAGGACTTCAGCGGCTTCCTCAATGAAAATCTCGAGAATATCGTCGTCTATCAGATCATTGTCGTCGGCTTCCTGAACTCCGGCTTCGACCGGGTTAACCGCTGCCGGGCTCTCAGGTTCAACGCTGTCGGCAATAGTATTATCGTCCGGCTCGGTCAGGTCGTCGTCTTCATCCAGTGACAACCAGTCACTGGATTCAACCTCTGCCGTTGGTAAAGCGTCGTCAGCTGCTGGCCTGGCTTCGATATCGTCGTCCCAGTCGGTCAGGGTCTCGAAGTCGTCGATCGCCTCAATGTCGAGTTCGTCATCGCCAGCGTCTTCTGCCTCGCCAATGTCACCCAGTTCCTGCAGCGACAAATCAGGGAAGTCTTCGTCGTCGGTGGCACCCTCGGTGTCATCGGCGCTGGTTTCAGGGACGGCATCGGCTTCTGGAAAGAGGTTTACGGTGTAACCCAGTTTGGCAATTGAATCCGCGGCACGCTGCAGAATATCCAGATTGGTGCCACTACCATCACGGGACAAGCGCTCAAGGTAATACTCGACACCCATAATGGCATCGGCCAGGGCATCCAGCTCATGCCATTCCGGCGTGCGCTTGTTCCCCAGCAACTGGTCTTCAACGTAATCCTGTGCGTATTTGAGAACCGTAGCCGCCTGCTCAAGCGGTATCATCACGAGACCGCCACGAATGCCGCTTAAATCGCGAGGCACTGCTTCCAGCTTGCTGTGATCCCAGTGCGAACCGATGAATTCGACAATGGCGTCTTTAACCTGTTCCAGACCATTGCGCGCTTCGCGAACAACCGCCTCCTGAGCACCATCCAGGCCGTCATCGTATTCGTCTCGCTCAAAGCTGGCGTCGCTGGCAATACCGGACAGGCTGGCTTCTACATAAAGCAGTGCGCCGGCGATGTCCATCAGCACACCGTCGTCTTTCAGCTCAGGGTCCTGCTGTGTGGTCTTGATCAGTTCAAGCTGTTCATTCAACACCCGGCGCGGGTTGCCAAGGCCCAATACCGCCATGGTATCGGCCATTTGCTTGATGCCGGGCTCCAGCTCGGACAAACGACGCGACTCGGTAACCCGGGTGCGAACCATCAGATCCAGTGAATCTTTCAGCCTTGCCAGCTCTTCAAGCAGGGCCGAGACCACACTGCCCACTGTTTCACGGTCGGGCCCTGACAGACGTTGCCGTTGCGTTTCAATTTCCGCTTCGTTGGGCAAAGCCTGACTGAGGTGATAGCTGTCCTGTATATGCTGCACCCGGCTGAGACCCGTGGCGTCTATCTTGGCCAGGTAATACAGCAGGTTTTTAAGCTGATCTTCATGCGGGTATTGCCCGGCTACACCACTGGGGTCGGCGAGCAATCGCTTCATGGAACCGTCGAGATGCCGCAGAATGACGGTAATAGCTGCAGAACGTTCAATACGCCCGGCTTTCATCGCGGCAATAAAGGCATCCGCCACTTGCCACAACGCGCCCATGGGAGTGCGCTCGGTTAAACCGACCAGCCGGTGAACCGACTTGCCCAGGTATTCAAGGTTGTTGTCGGTATCCTCGTTACGCAACCAGCCAAGCAAAGCCAGCTGGTACATCTGGCGCAATTTGCGTAGCAGTTGAACCACACTCGACTGGCCAATGCTCTGAGTATCCGGCTCGCCAACAAAGCGGCGGGAGGCGGACAGATCCGGCGTAAACAGCGCCGTTTCAGACAGCAAGGGTTCGCCCCGTGCCGCACGCAGATCATTCAGCAACGGCAAAATGACCACGGGCAGATCACTCTGGCCGCGCTTGAGTTTCTCGAGATAATTCGGCAATTGCAGAATGGCTTGCATCAGCAACGCCAGGTTATCCTGGCTGGGTGGAATATCACCGTCCACAATCGACTGATTCAGACGCTCCATTTCTTCAGCCAGCAAGGCTGCACCGAAGAACTCGACCATCTGCAAGGTGCCGTTTACCTGATGGATGTAGGCCAGGCTAAACTGAAGACGAGTGGTATCTTCGGGCGTATCAACGAACGCTTCCAGGGCTTGACGCGCCTGTTTCAGCGTATCGAAGATCTCTCCCTTGACCCATTCCAGTGCAACATAATCACGGCGTTCTGCCATGCCTGTACCCCTTTGTATTCATTTGTGTTTCAAGTAGGCCAACGCCCGTTCACCGGGTACGCGCGTCAGTTCAGGCATCTTCCAGTCCACAACTTCGCCCAGGCCCAGCACCAGCATGCCGCCTTTGGCCAGTCGTTTGGCCAGTTCAGACACGATTTCCTTGCGGCGCCACTTGCGAAAATAAATCAGCATATTCTGGCAATAAATCAGGTCCAGCTCTTTCATCGGTGAGCGAGCCAGCTCCAGTACATTCAGGCGTGTAAAGCACACTCTTTCCTGTAACGCTGGCGCTACCCGGTATTGCCCCACCTGAGGCGAAAAAAACCGCTCGATCAGGCGCTTATCCAACATCTCAACCCGCCGGGCCGGGTACACACCCTGGCGGGCCGTTTCCAGAGCCCGGGAGGACACATCGGTTCCGGTCACGCCAAAATGCCTGATCTGATCAGATTCACGCCGTAAAAGATCGGCTGTCATCATCGCCAGGCTGTAGGTTTCCTCGCCGGTGGAACAACCAACACTCCAGATACTCAGCGGCCGGGTGACTTCATGGACGCGGCGCGTCAGAAAATCACGTGTCAATGCGAACGCCGCCGGGTCTCTGAAGAAGCGGGTTTCCTGAACCGTTACCCGGTCGATCAGGCAATTCCATTCAATCAGCCCGGCATCACCACTGCGAATATAGCGGTAATAATCCAGATAATCAGTGAACCCCAGCTCACGCATGCGAATGGCCAGACTGGTCTTGAGAAAACTGCGTCGTTGTTCCGACAACTGCAACCCAAGACGCTCTTCCAGCAACTCCTGCCAGGTGAAAAAGGCACGGTCGCTCAATTCGGGAGCCTGATGTACGGACGCGCTCTGGGTCACCACGTTACAGCCTCATTCTCAATCAGCGGTGCATCGCTGTATGACCAAAAACGCAGCCACGCATCCCAATGCCCCTGAGAACCCCATTTGGCCGCCGTTAAGCGACCTCATCGTCCAATTCCGGGGCACCCAGCATGTCCAGGTCGTCGTCGCTGTCCGGCAGTTTGAAACCGGCTACCGACGAGCGCAGGTCGTTCGCGAGCTGAGCAAGGTTACCAATCGACTTCGCCGTTGCAGTGGTACCGGCTGAGGTTTGTGAGGTAATTTCCTGAATAACGTTCATCGTGTTGGAGATGTGGCCAGCTGATGAAGCCTGCTGACGAGCCGCGTTGGAAATGTTCTGAATCAGGTCGGCCAGGTTCTTCGATACCGATTCGATCTCTTCCAGGGCAACACCCGCATCCTGTGCCAGGCGCGCACCCCGGACCACCTCGGCCACCGTTTGCTCCATCGAGATAACGGCTTCGTTGGTGTCGTTCTGAATGGTTTTTACCAGCGCTTCAATCTGCTTCGTTGCCGCTGAAGACCGTTCCGCAAGACGCTGTACTTCGTCCGCTACCACCGCAAAGCCCCGGCCGGCATCACCGGCCATGGAGGCCTGAATGGCAGCGTTCAAAGCCAGAATGTTGGTTTGGTCGGCAATGTCGTTAATCAGCGATACGATGTCACCAATTTCCTGCGAGGATTCACCGAGTCGTTTAATACGCTTGGACGTTTCCTGAATCTGCTCACGAATGTTATCCATGCCGTTGATGGTCGATTGCACCACGTCGGCACCTTTCTTGGCGATCGCAACCGACCGCTCGGCTACCGCGGCTGATTCGGCAGCGTTGGCCGATACTTGGTCAATGGACACGGCCATTTCGTTAACCGCCGCCGAGGCGCCGGCAATTTCCTGCGCCTGATGCTCAGAGGCTTCAGCCAGGTGCATGGCCGTAGCCTGTGTTTCCTGGGCGGCCGACGATACCTGAACCGCCGTGGAGTTAATGGCCGATACCAACTGACGCATCTGGTCGATCGCGAAGTTAATGGAGTCGGCAATGGCGCCCGTGAAGTCTTCGGTTACCGTCGCCTGTGTGGTCAGGTCACCGTCGGCGAGATCGGCCAGTTCATCCAGCAGTCGCAAAATGGCGTTTTGGTTCTGCTCGTTGGTTTCAGCTGTTTCACGCAAGTCTTTCTGTGTATCGCGAATAACCACGAATACCGCAATGGCAATCAGCACCAGTGCCAGTGCACCCAGGGCGTAAATCACCAGGGCATTGCTGAGTGGCCGGGTATCGGCCGATTGTTGAATCTGGCCAGCCAGGGTAGACGCCTGCTCAAGCAACACCTGAGAGTCGGTAAAAATGTTGGAGGCTGCTTCACGCACCTGGAACAACTCGGGAGACGTTGCCATGATCTGTGTGACCGAGCCGGATACGATCTGGAACAGATTGGCAATTTCATCCAGCGCTTCACGCGCTTCAATGTCGTTAACGCGGTCAATGTCGAGGTTGGCATTGCCGTTCAGCATGCCGTCCAGCACGCGCTGGAACAGTGCTGCGTCGCGCTCAAAGGAGTCGGCCGCCATCACAGCGCCTTCACCACCCACCAGAACCCGGTTAATCGACCGGACAATCCGCTCAGCCAGCCAGGCCTGACGCTGGGCTACAGCAACCTGGCCTGCACCTGCATCGGTTTCCAGCAAAATTTCAACGACTTCGTCGTATTCCACCTGCAACTCGGGAATCCGCTCGGACAGAGTGTTGGCGGTTTCGTGCAAATCCAGAATGGTTTCCTGAGATTCAACGATCAAATCCGAATTCTGGCTCACCCGGTTCCAGATACGCGACAGACTGCTGATGTCGACATCGGGAGCATGTTGCGCCAACGACGGTGTTCCGGTAATGGTGTTACCTTGTTGCACGTAGTTGAAACGCACCTCGAACTCGGCACGTGAACGCTGCAGCAAACCAAAGGCCTGCTCCTGACCGCCTGATGCTTCCGAGGAGTTCTTCGCAATTTCCTGCGACAATACCCGCATCTCACCCGCGTGTTCGAGCAGCTCCTGGTCGAAGGCGCCCAATCTGAAATTCTGGTACACCACGGCAAACAGGCCCAGTACCACGACCAGCAGCGCGGCCAGCAGAATACTGAGCAAGCGGTTGGTGCCCAGGATGGTTAGTAAATTTCCGGCTCTTTGTTTCATCGTTCGAACTCCAGTTCGGCCTCAGGCTGTGCTTCTGAAATAAAATCTTTCTGATTGTGAGTCGTGTAATTATCAGTTTCGTAACTACATGATGTTTCGTAACTGTATATATCGTAAGTACAGGCTTGCGGGAGGTCGCTCAAGCTACCTCTCCCAGCCCAACCTTTCCCGGGATGTGCGGCCTGTAATGTACTGGCGGCATCCATTTACCCGGAGACGGTCAGACCGCCACTTCCTGAAAAACGTCGTGTTCATAAAGATCCTCCATGCTGATCACCGTCCATATCTGGCTGTCACGAACGTAGTGGCCACGCACAAAGGGTTTTATTGTCTCGGGTAATGACGGGACATCACCGGAAAAATCGTCCACCGGGAAGTACTGCATGCCTTCTACCGAATCCACAATCAGACCGTCGATCTGGTCGTGTTGCTCGATCACCAGGATCCGACGATTACGCATGGATTCCTGGCTGGGTGTCTCGAAAAACAGGTCAAGGTCAATCACCGGGATCAGTCGACCCCGGACATTGGATACACCCTGAACCCAGGGTTTGACGTTTGGCAGGCGGGTTACTGAAGGGACATTCAGGATTTCTGTAATTTCATCCATAGCCGCGACGAAGTAATGATCACCCAGTCGAAACCCGATGCCGCTCCAGGTTTCCCGCACTTCCTGCTGCTCGGGCAGACCAGCGGCCTGGGTACGACAGCGCAGCGCGATGTCCCGCAGTAGCTGAATCGGAGTCATGTCGGCCATGAGTGTGCCGTCAGTCCTGAAGGTTGCCGGCGAGTACAGCCTCGACGGTCGACAACAGTTGATCTTCGGCTACCGGCTTGACCAGGTAACCGCTGGCACCCTGCCGACGACCCCAAACCCGGTCAGTTTCCTGATCTTTGGTGGTTACAATCACCACCGGAATGTGGGCGGTATCGGCACCTTTAGTCAACTGCCGGGTCGCCTGAAAACCATTCAGACCGGGCATCACAATGTCCATTAACACGATGTCCGGCAACTCCTGACGTGCCAGGGCGACTCCATCGGCTCCATTATCAGCCGTTAATACTTCATGACCATGCTTTTCAAGCATGCCCTGAAACGCGTAGGTCTCAGTTGGAGAGTCGTCTACAATCAGAATCCGTGCCATGGTCCACCCGTTTATTTTTTAATCAGTACATCAACAACAAAAAACCGCTCAGCCGAAGCATGCGATCATTATTTTACGTAATCCCGAATTGCGCCCAGCAACTCTTCCTTGCCAAAAGGCTTGGTCAGATACTGATCGCTGCCGACGATGCGGCCTTTTGCCTTGTCAAACAGGCCATCCTTACTGGACAGCATGATAACTGGCGTTTCTTTAAAGGCACTGTTGTTCTTGATCAGTGCACAGGTCTGATACCCGTCGAGTCGGGGCATCATGATATCCACAAAAATAATGTCCGGTTTGGTATCGGCTATTTTAGCGAGTGCATCGAAGCCGTCCGTCGCGGTGATCACCTCACAACCGACTTTCTTTAACAGCGTTTCCGCTGTGCGCCGGATGGTTTTGGAGTCGTCAATGACCATCACCTTGAGGCTTTCAAAGCTGTTTTCCATAGGTCATCCCAGGGTTGAAAGCTATATTTTGAGTACCAGTATATCGGGTACCGGGCTGCAGTTAGCGTACCAGTGATTGAGCCCGCATGTCTGGCCCATGCCGGCACTGATGTGCTGTATAACGCTCGCAGGCCAGGTTACCTGTAACCTGCTGCGTAGCAAAAACCGCCCCTGCTAACACGACGTTCCCACCCCGACAGCCAAAATCGGGGTTTGTCGTCGACCGCTGTCATGCCCGGACGCTCTATTACTGGCTGTCTAATACTATGGCTAGAACTTTTATCACAGAATCTAGCTATCCGCTATAAACGGCTGTAAAGAAAGTTGTTTTTGCTATACCAATCATCTATTACCATACCAGCCAATGATAACCCGAGGCTAGACATGAAATTGACGATTGGCATCGTGATGGACCCTATCGAGACCGTCACCTACAAAAAAGACAGTTCACTTGCCATGCTCTGGGCCGCGCAGGACCGGGGCTGGGAGCTGTTTTACATGACCCCGGCCGACCTTTTTCTGGACAACAGCCAGGCTAAAGGCCTGATGCGGCCCTTAAGTGTATTTCGTGACCCAGATCACTTTTATGAACTCGGAACGGCCAAAGCCGCGCCCTTGGCGAATCTTGATGTTATCCTGATGCGCAAGGATCCGCCATTTGACAACGAATATACCTATGCCACCTATTTGCTGGAACGTGCCGAACAGGCGGGCACGCTGATCGTTAACAAGCCGCAGGCGCTACGCGATTGTAACGAAAAGTTATTTGCCACTGCCTTTCCGGACTGTTCACCGCCGCACCTGGTGACTCGCAATGCAGCCTTGTTGAAAGCCTTTCACGCAGAGCATGGCGATGTCATTTTCAAACCCCTGGATGGCATGGGCGGCAGTTCCATTTTTCGATTGAAAGCCGACGATTCCAACGTATCCGTCATTATTGAAACCCTCACCGAACACGGTAAGACGCAAACCATGGCCCAGAAATACCTGCCAGAGATCAAGGATGGCGACAAACGCATCTTGATGATTGACGGCGAGCCCGTCGATTATTGCCTGGCACGCCTGCCGGCCAAGGGCGAAACCCGCGGCAATCTGGCCGCCGGTGGTACTGGCCGTGCCCAGCCACTGACCGACCGCGACCGCTGGATTGCCGCCCAGGTCGGGCCCGAGCTCAAAAAGCGCGGTTTGCTGTTCGTTGGCCTTGATGTCATTGGCGATTATCTGACTGAAATCAACGTAACCAGCCCGACTTGCATACGTGAGATCGATGCCGCATACGACACCGACATCGGTGGCAAGCTGATGGATTTGATCGCCCGGAAGCGAGGAATGGCCTGATGCCGACCGCTGCCAGCGTAGGCGCTATCGATCGACTCAGCTTTACGCTGTTTCTGGCGCTTGGCTTGCATGCCCTGTTGATCTTCGGGGTCGGGTTCTCCGCCCCCGAAGCACGTTCCATCCCGCCAACCCTGGATGTCACGCTGGCACAGCACAGCCGCACAGAACCAACGCCGCTCGATGAAGCCGATTTTCTGGCCGATGCCGATCAACAAGGCAGCGGTACCCAGGATGAAGCGGCACGTTTGACCTCGACCGAACAAGCCGAGATTGAAGACAATCAGGTGTTTCGCACCACACCGGAAGTGCAGCAGCTGAATTTTGCCGAGCTGGAAGCAGCGCGCAAGCGCATTCTGACTACCCGAACCGACACCAGCCGCACCGCTCTGGACCGGGCCGAGGAAGAAGCCCCTCCGGTTGAGGAACTGGCCAGTAACGACCCGCTGATGATCAGTCAGATCAACGACGTCGCCACCCTGCGCGCCATGCTCGATGAAAGCCGCCAAACTTACGCCAAGCGGCCCCGAGTCAGAACCCTGACCGCCGTATCGGCGCGTCGATCGCTGGATGCCGCCTACGTCTTTAACTGGCTCGAAGAAGTCGAGCGGGTTGGCAACCAGAACTATCCGCAGGCTGCCCGTCAGGAGCGGCTCTCTGGCAGTGTCCGGCTGGCCGTCAAGATGCGGGCCGATGGCAGCTTGGCCTCGGTCGAGGTCACTCAGAGTTCCGGTCATGCTTTGCTCGATCAGGCGGCCAAACGCATTGTTCATATGGCAGCACCCTTTGAACCTTTCAGCACCGAGATGGCACAGGAATACGACCAGCTGGAAATCATCCGCACCTGGCAATTCCGCACCGACAATCAGTTCAGCCGGGAAGCATCATGATGCGGCCGGCCGGGCAGTGGCTGGGGTTTGATTTTGGCCTGGCCTGGATCGGCGTCGCTGCCGGCCAGACCATCACCGGCACTGCCACAGGCATTACCACCTTGCGCGCCCGTGACGGCATCCCGGACTGGCCAGTCATCGACCAGCTCGTTGCCGAGTGGCGCCCGGTTGGCTTCGCTGTCGGCGTCCCGTACAACATGGACGGCACCGACAGTGAGATGGGCACCCGGGCCAACAAGTTCCGCAAACGCCTGCACGGTCGCTATGGCCTGCCTGCTGAAGCGGTGGATGAACGGTTGAGCAGCCGAGAGGCCCGCAGTCACCTGGGGTTGCAAGGCGCCAGCCTGTCCCGGGCGCGCCAGGCCGACATCGACAGTCTGGCCGCCCAGCTGATTCTGGAAACTTTTCTCAGCCAGCCCGTGTGATATCGGTATGCCCGTCACTGAGCCAGTCGATCTGCCCGAAGGCTACTATCTCAACAACTTTCGCCAACTGGTCAGTACCGTCAGCGAGCGCTATGCCGACCTGCTGGATTCAGCCGACCAGTGCTTTCTGACCCGTTTTCGTGAACTGAGCGAACCTGCCGCCCGACTGCTGGTTCGGTTGTACACGCGCAAGGGGCCGGTATTCAGAGTCAACCGACTGAGCTATGCAGACGTAGGCCCCATTGAACCAGCCGTCGCCGAGCTGGTTCAGGCTGGCCTGCTGGATCCGTCACCCCTATTGACGGCATTGGACATCGCCCGTTTGCTAACACTGCCCGACCTCAGACAATTGCCCTGGTGCCCGGACCCACGCCTCAACAAGGCCGCCTTGCTTGAATATCTCGCCAAAATGCCCGATTCCGGCTCGCCAGAGGACTGGCAGCTGGCCGAGCCTCTGGTGGCCCGCTGCCACGATGTCACCCTGCGCCGTTTGCAACTGATGTACTTTGGCAATGGCCGCCAGAGCCTGACCGACTTTGTGCTGTCGGATCTCGGCGTATTCCGCTACGAACGCTACCCGCTGAACCGCGCCCAGCGCTGGTTTCAGGACCAGGCCGACATCGATCAGACACTGCACCTGATGGACCTGCGCGACCAGTACCACGAGGCCACAGAAACCAAATCAACGGAGTCATTACCCGCGATTGCCCAGGCATGTCTGGCCGCCGAATGGCGACCCAGAGTTCAGGGCCGGGCTTTTCGGCTGATGAACCAGCTCGGCTATCGGCTGGAGCAAGCCGGACACTGGTCGCTGGCCTTGGCGCTGTTGAGCACCAACGAGACACCCCCAGCGCGTGAGCGCCGGTGTCGTCTGCTGTACAAGCAGGAACGCTTTGCGGACTGCTGGGCGGCACTGCAGCCGATCCTGGATGCCCCGCAGGATGCCAGCGAAGCCCGTTTTGGGCCCCGCTTTCAGCCGCGCCTGGCGCGCAAACTCAAACGGCCGGTGCTGAGTGTGTTAGCACCCACTGTCGTCGAGAGCCGGGTTTTATGGGCGCCGGCGGCCATGAGTGTCGAGCAACTGGCCTGTACCCAGCTCGACGATGCGGTCTGGCTGGAAAACCAGCTGCCGCTGGCCATCTTCACGCTGGTGCACTGGCCCTGGCTGTTTGCCGACGTGCCCGGCGCCTTTCACCACCCCTTTCAATCGGGCCCGGCCGATCTCTACCAACCAGACTTTCTACAGCGTCGAGGCACAGACCGGCACCGCCTGTACCAGACCCTGACTCTAACCCAGGCACGCCAGAATCTGACGCACAACAGTCAGAATAAAGCCGGTTTGCAAAACCCCTTCTTTAGCTGGGGGGGGCTGAGCTCAGAGCTGCTATTGCGTTGTTTCGAAGCGGTGCCCTGGGACCACTGGGTCCCGATTTTCCGGCACCTCTGGCTCGACCTTAAGCGTCACCGCTCCGGCTTTCCCGATCTGTTTCAGTTCCTTTCGGACGGCTATCGTTTTATCGAAATCAAGGGGCCGGGTGACCGGCTGCAGGATAACCAGCGGGACTGGCTGGGGGTGTTCAGCCAAGAGGGTATTCCCGCCGAAGTCTGGTATGTCGAGTACGCAACCGACGCCGGACCGGAAGCGCATGCAGATGACGTTACGCCATGACTCCGAGGCCGCACTTTCGCATCTCGGTTCGTGCCCTGGCCGAGTTCTGCCTGGATGACGGCGATCTGGTCAGCAGCTTCCGCGCCAGCCCCAGTGCGCTGGAAGGCCGGGAAACCCATCAGTTGACCCAGGCTCGCCGCACTCCGGGCTATCGACCGGAGCAAGTCGTTAGCCTCGACTGGCAACACCCGGATTTTGATCTGACCCTGAGCGGTCGTATCGATGGCGCCTGGGGCGACGGCATCGAAGAAATCAAAACACTGCGCATTACGCCAGAGGAGTTGCCCGATTCCGCCCGGGCATTGAATCAGCGCCAGGCTCAACTCTATGCCGCGCTCTGGGCGCTGCCCCGCCCCGAACAGGCGCAATGGACAGTGCGGCTGTGCTATGTACACAGCCAGACTCAGCAGGAATGGCATGAGGATGAACACTGGACCCGGGAGGCCCTGCTCGACCGGCTGACCGGGCACCTGGCGCGCTACGATCACTGGTTGCAACAACTGCACGAACACCGGCAACGCCGGGATCGTGCCCTGGCCTGGGCCCGGTTTCCCTTCAACCAAATGCGCGCGGCGCAACGCAGCATGGCCGAAACCGTCTACAAAGCCCAGGCATTGCGGCGCAATGCCCTGGTCGAGGCCCCTACCGGTACCGGCAAAACACTGGCAGCGCTCTTTCCCAGCCTGAAAGCGCTGGGCGAGGGGCATCACCAGGGCGTGTATTACCTGACCATGAAAAACACCGGCCAGCCCCTGGTGCTCGACAGCATTCGAGCGTTGAACCTGAATACCACCGACCTGATTACCCTGAACCTGCAGGCGAAGGAACGTTTGTGCCTCAGCCCGTCGACACCCTGCGACGGGTCGGTGTGCCCATACGCCCGCGGCTACTTCGATAAGCGCCAGCGGCTGCGGCCAGCGCTGCTGGAGGGGGGTATCTGGGATCAGGCAACGCTGACCAGCCTGGGCGAAGAACATCAGATCTGCCCCTATTACCTGAGCCAGGACTGGGCCATCTGGGCTGATCTCGTGGTCGGAGACGTCAATTACCTGTACGACACCACCGCCGTTCAGCCCTACCTGCTCCGGGAAGTGGACAATCAGGTCGCGGTGTTGATTGATGAAAGCCATAACCTGATCGACCGTGGCCGGGCCATGTTCAGCGCCGCTTTTTCCGGCCGGTCTCTTACGGCCCTCAATGACGCAGCCCCGGCCAACGTGAAAGCGGCCTTGAAGCCGGTGCGGCGGGCGTTGCAACGCTGCCTGAATGATCAGAATGGCCTCAGCGAACGACGGCCCGAGGCGCTGGTCCTGGCCCTGCGCACCTGGCTACAGGCCAGTGCCCGCCTGCTACGGGAAGCACCGTTCTGGGAACCGGGGCCCGCCTGGGAAGCGCTGGTTTTCGAGGCTGGTCGCTTCACCCGTATCGATGAACTGGCCCAGCCTGACGATTTCTGCTGGCGCTACCAGGGCAGTGAGAAACGCTCTATCGACGACAAACGCATAGAGGTACTGTGCCTGAACCCGTCGCGCTTGCTGACCCAGAAGCACGACCTGGTCAACTCGGTTACCGGCTTTAGCGCCACTCTGACTCCCTGGCCTTACAGCCTGGCCATGACCGGCCTCGCCAATGCCGTGCCGCTGACGTTGCCATCGCCGTTTCAGCCACGGCAATTCAGGGTCACACTGATTACCGATGTATCCACCCGCTATCGCGACCGCGCCGGCCTGAAAGACGCCGTTCTCCCTCTGATCCGGCAATTCCGCCGCCAGACCCGCGGCAATGCACTGGTCTTTTTCTCCAGCTACCAGCAGATGGCCGGTGTATTCGAGGCGTTCGCTGATGACCCGACCGTGATGGCGCCCACCCGCGATGCCACCTTGCTGGAGAGACTGGCGTTGCTCGACCGGCTGAGAAATGAACAGGGGTTGATGGTAATGGCGCCCCTCGGCGGTGTACTGGGGGAAGGCATCGACCTGCCCGGCGATGCGCTCACCGGCGTTATGGTCGTCGGCCCTGGTCTGCCGCAGGTCAACGAGCTCAACAACCGCATTCGCCACGCCCTGGACCGGCAGGGCCAGCCCGGTTTCGATTTTGCGTACCGCTACCCCGGCCTGCACAAAGTGCTGCAAGCGGCCGGTCGCTGCGTGCGCACCGAAACCGATGAAGGCGATATCTGGTTATTGGACGACCGCTTCGCCGAGTATTACCGCAATGGCTGGTTACCACCGCACTGGCAGGTGGTGTTGCGGCGGCGCGAGGAGGTGTTAGAGGTTACGCCAGACTGACGCGGTTGCGGCCCAGATCTTTCGACTGGTACAACGCCTGATCGGCCAGGTTGATCCACTCGGCGTGTGATGACAGTTCTGCGTTCCAGCTGGCTACGCCGAGGCTGATGGTCACCTGCAAGTTCACGTCTTCAGATTTCAAAACCTGCTCCTCAACATGCACCCGCAGTCGCTCAGCCAGAGTAACCGCATCTTCACCTGTGGTATCTGGAAGAATGACCGCAAACTCCTCGCCACCATAGCGTCCGGCCACATCCGTTTCACGCAACGTATCGCGGATCACAGAGGCGACCATGCGAATCACATCATCGCCAATGGTATGGCCGTGCGTGTCGTTGACCGCCTTGAAATGGTCGATGTCCATCATGATCAGCGAAGTCGGTTGCTGGGCCCGCTGCTGACGTTTGAATTCCTGCAACAACTGGTGTTCCCAGTAGCCGCGGTTAAACAAGCCCGTCAAGCCATCCTTGCGCGAAAACTCTTTCAGCCGCTGGTTGGCTTTTTGCAATTCAATCTTGCTCACCGCTACGTCGCTGACATCGTAGACGATGATGCACAAACTGTTCACCTCACCTTTGGTGTCGGCTACCGGAATAAAGGTGCAATTCTGATACATGAACTCGGACGTACCGGTAATGGGCCGGTTGTTCTTGAACCGGAATACATAGGGACGCTGCTCCCAGGTAGTAAAAGCCCGGTTGCGCAACTCAATTACGGTTCTCGCCTTGTGCTCGAACCAGTGCCGGGGAATGTCGGGAAACACAGCGAACAAGTTCTTCCCCAGTGCATCCTGTGGCGAGATACCACTGTGGTTTTCCATAAAGCCGTTCCAGGCCATCACCTTGTAGTCCAGATCGACCACCAGCATCCCGACGTCGATGGTCTGCAGTACTTCAATTAACCAGTGGAAATCATCTACTGAATTGCGCGGTGGCGACATGATCACTCCAGCATGAAACGGACTTTGCTTTCGAGCACTGCCAAACTGTCTTCGGTAAACAGCAGTAGCAGATCGCAATCGACATTGCGGCTCTCAAGGCGATACGGAATTTCAATGGTCAGCGCCCGTTTCCAGTTGCCAGTCTGGTTGTTCACCAGGTCCTGAAGGTGCAGGTGCTGGCCGAGCAACACCGGCTGACCCTGGCTGAAGGAGACATCCAGCTGTTCAGTCAGCCCTTTCAGACACGCACCGATCAGAATGTTCGCGATGTCCATCAACAATTCAAGTTCGATGTCCGGCGTGATATCGCCCTTGAACTCGGTCAGTTCGGCAATGTCCTGGAAGCTGGTGTCGTTGAAGATCAGCAGGGCTTCGCCGGAAATGCGGGAACCGACAAACCCCTGACAGACAGCACTGACGGAATCGACCGATTTGAGCGACGACAACGCCATTTTCAGTTCGTTGCGTTCCAGCAAATTGACCACCGGAATCGGCAGCACCACATAATTGTTCAGTAACCTGGCCAGCAGGTCAGCGGCGCGACCCATGGCCACGTTGGCGATTTCCTGAAATACGTCGCGCATTTCTTCATCGAGATGCTCAGCGCTCATCAGGTCACCCCGCATAGATGCCGAAGTCGGTCAGCACTTGCTGCAACCGCTGGGCATCCACTGGTTTTTTGATGAAATCGACCGCTCCCAATCTTTTCACACGTGCCATGGCTTCGGGCTGAATATCGCCGGAGATCACAATCACCAGACAGGGCAGATCCTGCTTCTTGATGGCCTCCAGCACCTCAAAGCCATCCATCACCGGCATGGTCAGGTCGAGAAACACCACATCGCCTTTACCGGCGCTGATCGCGGCTAACCCTTCCTCGCCATTACCGGCAAAGGTAACGTCTATATCCCAACCTGAGGGCAGCGCTCGCTGCACCTGTTTGCGGGCAAAACTAGAATCGTCACAAATCAGGACGGGTGTCGACATGGTTACTCCATCATGCAAATTGACATCTTTGAATGGGCAGACGCTATCGCTCAACAGCAATCGCCCGGCAAACTGGGCGATCCACCCTTTGAGTAAAGGCAAGAAACACCACTCTGGCAAACCGGAAATCGGACCTTTATCTCATTCTGACACATGCAAGTGCGGGTCCCAGTCTTTCCAGACCGGCTGGTAGTTTAACCTTTGAACAGCAGCAACAACATCCTTCAGGGTGCGATTGTCGTCAATACTGAACTGCTCCAAGGCTAAATCCGGCTCTACGACATAGCCACCGGGCCGGGTGGAAGACCCGGCACTTAAGCTGGTCACTCCCAGGGGCAGCAAATGTTCGCGCAACGCGGCGGGCTCACGGGTCGACAGACTCAGTTCCAGATTGGGGCTGAACAGACGCCAGGCACAGATCAGTTGCACCAGGTCGGCATCCGACAACGGATGCGGTGCTATAAAGCCCCCTTCGGCCGGCCTCAACCGGGGAAACGACATCGAGAACCGGCTGCGCCAGCAGCGACGCTCCAGAAACCGCAGATGATGCGCCGCCATCAGGCTGTCCAGCCGCCAGTCAGCTAGCCCGAGCAACACACCCATACCCAGGCGGTGTATGCCAGCGGCGCCCGCTCGCGCCAGTGCCGCCAGGCGGTGATCGTAGTCGGCCTTGTTACCGCGGGTATGGTGCTGATGATAGGTCGGCCGATGATAGGTTTCCTGGTACACCAGCACCGCATGCAGCCCGGCCCGGTGCAGGCGGCGATAATCGTCGGTCGACATGGGCTGCACCTCCAGGCTGATCTGCGCAACCTCAGGGCCCAGTTGCAGCAATGCCCGCTCGAAGTAGTCGACCCCTGCCACCCGCGGCGCTTCGCCAGCCACTAACAGCAGGTGCTCAAACCCCTGACGCTTCAAAAAGGCCACCTCCATGGCCAATTCGGCTCCCGTCAGCACCTTGCGGCGCACCCGGTTGCTCATCGAAAAACCGCAATAGTCGCATTCATTGGCACAGGCATTACTGACGTAAAGCGGCGCAAACAGTTGCTGTACCCGTCCGAATCGCTGCACCGTCAGCTGGTGACTGAGCTGCGCCATGGTTTCCAGGTAAGGCCGTGCCGCCGGGCTGAGCAGTGCCATCAGGTCATCCGCAGTGCGCTGGGAACGCGCCAGTGCGCGCTCCACATCGGCGGCCGTTTTGGCATAAAGCGCCAACCCTGAGGTCTGCCAGTCGGGCGGCTGGAAATCATAATCAGCCTGCATCGGAATCACCCCCGGTCTCCAGAAAAGCCGTCAACGGACTGGATGCTGCGGCCCGCAGGCCCGGAGTGGCCAGCCCGGCCTGGCGCGCCTGAAGGCCCGCCTCAACCGCCGCTCTGAAAGCAGCCGCCATTGCCACCGGGTCGGTTGCGGTGGCGATGGCCGTATTGACCAGCACCGCATCGGCACCGCGCTCCATGGCTTCGGCAGCCTGGGATGGCGCCCCGAGGCCTGCGTCGACAATCACCGGCACCCTGGATTGCTCGATGATGATGTCAAGAAAGGGCGCAGTGACCAGACCCTGGTTGGAGCCAATGGGTGCCGCCAGGGGCATCACCGCCGCACAGCCGGCCTCTTCCAGGCGTTTGCACAACACGGGGTCGGCGTGCACATAAGGCAGAACGATAAAACCCAGCTGTACCAGGCGCTCCGCCGCCTTCAGGGTTTCCACCGGGTCGGGCAGCAGATAGCGCGGGTCCGGGTGAATCTCCAGCTTGAGCCAGGGGGTGCCCATGGCCTCACGGGTCAGTTGCGCCGCT
Organism: Saccharospirillum sp.; assembly: GCF_039982735.1. Taxonomy (GTDB): domain Bacteria; phylum Pseudomonadota; class Gammaproteobacteria; order Pseudomonadales; family Natronospirillaceae; genus Saccharospirillum. Next base: position 264,910 of record NZ_JBDWXV010000017.1, read on the forward strand.
TGAATGGCCTCTTCGGCGGTGCGCGCACCGGAAGTATTGGGCAACAGACGGTACCCGGCGGCCTGCAGGGGCTCGAAAATGGCATCCCGGTCGCGCCGGTCGAGTCGACGCAACGCCAAGGTCACCAGCTCGGTTCCGCTGCTGGCAAGCGCATTGAGCATCGTCTCTGGGGAACTGAACTTGCCGGTTCCGGTCAGCAGGCGCGATGAAAAGGACGTATTGGCAATGGTTAACATCATCAGCCTCCTGCTACCGCTGAAAACAGATCAAGCCGGTCACCCTCGGCCAGTTGCCGCTGCGACCAGAATGGGCGGGGAACCACATCACCGTTGCAAGCTACCGCCAGACCCTTGGGTGCCGGTGCATCACGCACTTCCAGGTAAGACAACAGGGCTTCGGCCAGTGTTGCATCAGCGGCCAGTTCGATACCTTCACCGTTGCAAAAAATCTTCATGCTGCACCTCCGGTCAGACGTTGCCACTGTCGGTCCAGATCGCGCCAGGCGTGCGGCGGTGACTCGGCCTCCGTGATGGCGGTCACCATCGCGACCCCGGATACGCCGCAGGCGGCCACACCTTTCAGGTGGTTTTGCTTGATGCCGCCGATGGCAACGGTCGGGCAGTCAGTACCAAGCAACGCCTGGTACTCCGCCAGACGATCCAGCCCCTGTGGTTGGCTGGGCATGACTTTGGTTGTGGTGGCGAACACATGGCCCAGGGCGATGTAGCTCGGCTGCAACCATCGGGCACGACACAGTTCGGCGTAGCCATGCGTTGAAATACCCAGGCGCAATCCCGCCCGCCGTATGGCCGGCAAATCCGCACCGGCCAGATCTTCCTGACCCAGGTGCACGCCAAAGGCACCGAACTCCAGCGCCAGTGCCCAATGATCGTTGATAAACACCTGCGCCTGATAACGTTCACCCAGCTCGACGGCCCGGTAGATCTGAGCCGCCAGGCGTTCGGTATCCAGGGTTTTCAGGCGCAACTGAATCGTGCTGGCCCCAGCTGCCAGCAAGGTTTCGAGCAGCGCGACATCGCCCACCACCGGATAGACGCCCGGCGCCCGGTTCAGTTGCGCAAACGCCTTGTCAGGTGTCGGGTCATCACCGATCTGTCGGATCTCGGCAAACGGCATCGCTGACCGGTTTACAACGGCTTGGCGTGCCAGCGTACCCGCCCCCTGCCCAGTGGCATAAGCCTGCTGCAACCCACAGTGCACAAAGGCATTGGCAAGGGCGACAGCGTCCATCAGGTCATAGCCCAGCGCACGGCTTGCCGCCCAGGCGCTGCTGAGTGTGCAGCCAGTGCCGTGGGTGTGGGGCGTGCTGAGCCGGGGCTGGTGCAGACACCAGTGACCGCTGGTGTCGAAACACTGGTCGGTGATCCGGGCTTCCCCGGGCGCATGACCGCCTTTGAGCAAGACACTCACGCCAGCGTCATGGTGTAACCGCCGGGCCGCTTCCTGTTGGGCTTGCGGGTGACCCTCGCACCCGGTCAGCCAGCTCAGTTCGGGCTGGTTGGGGGTGACCAGATCCACCAAAGGCAGCAACCGGTGCAGGGCGGCGTGAACCGCTGGCTCTGTCAGCGCATCGCCACTGGTGGCGACCGCGACCGGGTCGAGCACGACCGCTAGCCCTGGCCAGCGCTCGTGCCAGACGGGCAAGGCCTGAACCAGGTAATCGATCTGCGCGAGACTGGCCAGCAGTCCGATCTTGATGGCCGCTGGTGGCAGATCATCGGCCAGAGCGGTCAACTGCGCCTGAAACGCCGCCAACGAGACCGGCTCAGCCATGATCAACCCCTGGCTGTTCTGCGCCGTCACCGAGGTGATTACCGTGGCGGCATGACCGCCCAGAGCCGTGATGGCCAGAATGTCAGCCTGGATACCTGCCCCCCCGCCACTATCGCTGCCAGCGATGCTCCAGACGATGGGACGCGGCTCACTCATGCTCACCTCCCTGCGCCGGCGAATAGAGCCGCGCGCCCTGGTCGCGAAATTCGGCCGATTTTTGCGCCATGGCGCTGTCCAGCTCAGTCCGCAGAGGTATCCGCTCTGAGTCAGCTCTTTCCGCTGCCACGGTATCACGCACTTCCTGGCTGATTTTCATCGAGCAGAATTTGGGGCCGCACATGGAACAGAAATGGGCCACCTTATGGCCCTCTTTGGGCAAGGTTTGGTCGTGAAACTGCCGGGCGGTATCCGGATCGAGCGCCAGGTTGAACTGGTCTTCCCAGCGGAACTCGAACCGCGCCCGGCTCATGGCGTTGTCGCGTATCTGGGCGCCGGGATGGCCTTTGGCGAGGTCTGCCGCGTGGGCGGCGATCTTGTAGGTGATCAGCCCCTGTTTAACGTCATCCCGGTCCGGCAGGCCGAGGTGTTCCTTGGGAGTGACGTAACACAGCATGGCGCAGCCGTACCAGCCGATCATGGCCGCGCCTATGCCCGAGGAGAAATGATCGTAGCCCGGTGAAATATCCGTAGTCAGCGGGCCCAGGGTGTAGAACGGCGCCTCATCGCAGCATTCCAACTGCTTATCCATGTTCTCCCTGATCAGATGCATGGGCACGTGACCAGGCCCTTCAATCAACGTCTGAACATCGTGCTTCCAGGCGATCTGCGTCAGTTCGCCCAGGGTTTCCAACTCGGCGAACTGGGCTTCGTCGTTGGCGTCGGCAATGGAACCAGGCCGAAGACCATCGCCCAGTGAGAACGACACATCGTACGCCTTCATAATGGCGCAGATGTCTTCAAAGTGGGTGTAGAGAAAGCTCTCCTTATGATGCGCCAGACACCATTTGGCCATGATCGAGCCACCGCGACTGACAATGCCCGTCACCCGATCCACTGTCATCGGAATATGGTGCAGGCGCAGACCGGCATGAATGGTGAAGTAATCGACGCCCTGCTCAGCCTGCTCGATCAGCGTATCGCGATACATCTCCCAACTGAGGTCTTCGGCAACGCCCCCGACTTTTTCCAGAGCCTGATACAGCGGAACGGTACCAATCGGCACCGGCGAATTGCGCAGTATCCACTCGCGGGTCTCGTGGATGTTGGCCCCGGTCGACAAGTCCATCACCGTGTCGGCGCCCCAGCGGGTGGCCCAAACCAGCTTGTCGACTTCTTCTTCAATACCCGAAGTGACGGCCGAATTGCCGATGTTGGCGTTCACTTTCACCAGAAAGTTACGGCCAATGATCATCGGCTCGGCTTCCGGGTGATTGATGTTGCAGGGGATGATCGCCCGGCCCCGGGCGACTTCGTCGCGCACAAACTCCGGAGTGATGTATTCGGGAATGGCCGCGCCAAACCCTTCACCCCGGTGCTGACGCGCCAGTGTCTCGTCTTTAAGGCGCTCGCGGCCGAGGTTTTCCCGAATGGCGATATATTCCATTTCCGGAGTAACAATACCCTGGCGGGCATAGTGCATCTGAGTCACGTTCCGCCCGGACTTCGCCTTGCGCACCATTCGGCTTCGGATAAAGCGCAACGCCGCAAGCGCTGGATCTTCGGCACGCTGACGCGCGTAGTCCGAACCGGGAGCATCTTGCCATTCGGTATCGTCGCGCGCTTCAATCCAGGGTTCCCGCAGTGCAGCCAGCCCGTGTCGCAAATCAATCCGGGCATCCGGGTCGGTATAGGGCCCTGAGGTATCGTAGACAATCACCGGCTCGTTGGTGCGCCACTCGGGCGAGGCCGCTGTACCGCCCACCCGGGTATCCGAGAGATGTATAGCGCGCATGCCGACCCGGATGTCCGCCTGGGAACCGGCAATGTAGAGCCGCTCTGAGTTGGGAAAAGGCGCGACAGCGTCATCTTTCAATTGCTGAACACGCTCGCCCAGTGGTGCGCCTGGTGTCTGTTTGGCCGATTTTTTAGTGGCAAGTGTGGATAAGGTCATTTCGATCGTTCCTCGCAAAAGCGACGGAGCGAACGCAGGGGGGAGCTGTGGGTGCAAACAAGATGCTGGCAAATAAACAACAGACGCCCGGGTCTGCTGTCTGCCAACACACACCCGAACAAGCATTCAAACCCGGTAAGCCCGGTTTGAACTGGAAATACCGAATCCGGTGGATTCATAGCCTTCAGGGCGTAGCCCCAAGACTGGTATTCCCCTTGTTTCCTTCGCGAGTACGAACTCGATCAGGTTCAACGGATCCCGCTAGTGCGATCTCAGCCAGGGATTGGTTACCCCGGCACTCCGACAAGACGAGACAAGGGTACTTCCTCACCCCAGCCACTTCAAGCCAGAATAACGCTTTCTTGCGCATCCCACACAGCTGGGCAAGCCCGCCTGGCTTTGCCGGGTCAAGATCTTATTAGTATAGAAACCAGCCCTTATTACACCGTAATATAGCTTGTAAATAATCAGCGCAACCAGATAGCTTGCGCTGATTAATGCGTTGACTGCTTCGCGACAGCATCCAGGGTTTAGGGTGTAATCCGATGGACAAACCCCGAGTTGCTCTCACCGTTGCTGTCCCATCTTGGGGTGGCGAGTAAATAGAAGCTACCGTCATCCGGAGCGGTAACCGACGGGTCTACCGCTGCGGATGAGAAATCAGAGGGAGTTGACCCTGCAAAACTGTTGATTTGCGTTCCAGTAGCGCCATCCATCAGACGCGCTGTACCAGCATTCAGGATGCCGCCGTCATCATCAAATCGCGACAGAATCACATAGTTGCTATTACCCAATGGAATGATGCCCGCACCCCCTCTCAATAACCTGTCCGCAAGAAGGTCATCCGCCTGATCACCATACAACTCACTGATTTGCATTCCCGTACTGCCACTGACCAGACGCACAGAGCCAACGTCCTCTAACGCGCCACTGTCGTCTTGCGACGAAGCAATCACAAAATTCGCATTGCCCAGGGGGAAGATACCATCGCTTGATAAATGGTCGTCTGCTTGATCACCAAACAGTGGCGTGCCAATGGCCAGACCGGTTGTGCCGTTCATCAGGCGGGCCGAACCAACATCTGCAGACATGGCACCATCATCAAGCCCCGAACCAATAACATAATGCCCATTAGACAATGCCGTCACACCTTCGCTACCCAGCTGGTCATCGGTCTGGTCGCCGTAAAGAACATCGATTTGCACGCCCGTAACGCCGTTAAACAACCGCACTGAACCGGCATCGACAGCCCATCCGTCATCAAACGTTGAAACAACAACGAAGTTACCATTGCTCAGTGCCGTGCCTGATTTTTCAAGCGCCAGTGTAAATCCCGTGCGGCGAAGCCCAAGTGAGTCGTCGGATCCATCGCCAAAAAAATCATTGATGAGATTGCCTGTTGTACCATTGACCAGGCTAATAGACCCCACGTTGTTAAATGCGCCGTCATCGTCATCCGGGGAGAGAACAACGACATTATCGTTTGTCAGCGCCAGTATTTCACTGCCAAACCGATCGCTTGCTTCATCACCAAAAAACGCATTAATTTGCGCGCCTGTGCTGCCGTTAAACAGTCGTACTGAACCGTTCGAAAACATCCCACCGGTAGCGTCGCTGGGCGAAGCCACAACATAGTTGTTATTGCTCAGCGTTTGAACACCACCACTTCCCAGTGAAAGATTCGCTGCAGCGCCTTCCAGAACGCTAATTTGCGCACCGGTACTGCCATTCATCAAGCGGACTGAACCCGCACTACCGATCAAACCGTTTCTATCTGCAGGTGATACGACTACGTAGTTGCCATTGTCTAAAACAGCCACACCTTTTGAGCCAATTGAATCACCGGATTGGTTTCCTAAAAGCGCACTAATCTGTGCACCCGTACTACCATCGATCAGGCGTACTGAGCCAGCACTGGTAATCGCGCCATCACGGTCCCCGGGTGACACCACCACGTAATTACCATTAGCCAGTACGGTAACCCCACCAAAACCCAGAAAATCACCTGCCTCGCTCCCGAACACTGCATTAATCTGTGCGCCTGTCTCGCCATTCATCAGCCGTACTGAACCAGCGTCCGTGAGCGCGCCATCATCATCAGATTCTGATGTAATAATGTAATTATTACCCAATGCCGTTACGCCGCCGAGTCCGATCCGGTCATTACTGGAATCGCCATAGATACTGTCGATCAGATCACGGGTATCTGCGTCATAAAGATGGACAGCACCATTGTTATCCGCTACGGAAGAGTCACCCGGGTCGGTAATCACGATATTGCCATTATCAAGAATCACAACCTGAGATCCGAAACCGTCATCATCACCCGGTGTTGGGTCGGTTAACATAGATCCAGATGATGGTGAATTTCCGCCGCCGCCACCTCCGCCATCACCGCCTCCGGAACAGGCGAATAAGGCGATGGTGGGTATCAATATCAGGGCCGTGATAAGCTTACTGTTCTGAGTGTGCATTCCTTGCCTCCTTAAACGGTTAGTTATAATAGGCTTGATATCTACACCTGTTTTAAGGCGAATCATTTCACAGCCTAAGGGACTACCACCCTAACCATGCCAGCATCAGTTTGACCGTTTTTATCTGCGTATGGCGTGGACATAATGTAAAAAACACCGTGACCAGGTGACACGACGAATACTTCAAATAAATCATTAACAGTGCTGCCGACAATGGCACTACCCAATTGCAATCCAGTAGTGCCATCGAGCAACCTGACAACCCCGGCATTGAAGATACCGCTTACGTCTTCATTATCTGAGGCAACAACATAGTTGCCAGTCGGCAGTGGAGTAATACCGCCAGACCCCACAGCATCGAAGTTTTCATCCCCTGCCAATGTGCTGCCTATCTGCACACCGCTGTTGCCGTCAACCAACCGAACTGAACCAGCATCGACAATGCCGTTTTCATCATCGAATTCTGATGAGGCGACGATATAATGACCATTAGAGAGCACTGTAATGCCACCAGAACCTAAACTATCGTCTCCCACATCCCCTGCTAATGCGCTTCCTATCTGCACTCCGGTACTACCATCAAACAACCGAACAGAACCCGCATCTATGATGGAATTTTCATCATCGAATTGTGAAGCAACGACATAATGGCTATTGGGCAAGGCTGTAATACTGGTAGCCCCCAAGGCGTCACTGGTGTCATCCCCTGCTGACGTACTGCCTATTTGAACACCGGTAATACCATTTACCAACCTAACCGAACCGGCATTGACGACACCATTCTCATCATCATTGATAGAAGCAATCACGTAATGACCATTGGGCAAGACTGTGACACCGCCAGACCCCAAACGATCATTTGCAACATCCCCCACTAACGCATTACCTATTTGCTCTCCTGTACTGCCATCTATTAAACGTACTGAACCCGCATTGACTACACCGTTCTCATCATCAACCCTTGATACAACCACGAAATGACTATTGGGCAAGGCTGTGACACTGCTGGCCCCCAGTGCATCGCCTTCTACACCCCCTGATAGCGTGCTTCCTATTTGCATGCCAGTACTGCCATCGACCAATCTCACCGAACCGGCATTGACGACACCATTTTCGTCATCACTCCCCGAGGCAATGACATAGTGGCCATTAGCCAAGGCGGTAATACTGCTGGAGCCCAAGGCATCATTCGCGACATCCCCTGCTAACGTACTGCCTATTTGAATTCCGGTACTGCCGTCAACCAACCGAACCGACCCGGCACTGACGATGCCGTTTTCAGTGTCGCTTGATGAGGCTATGACATAGTTATTGTTCGGCAGTGCCGTGATACTACTGGTCCCCAAATAGTCAAATTCGACATTCCCTGTTATTGCACTTCCTATTTGAATGCCGGTATTGCCATCCATCAGTCGAACCGAGCCTGCATCCTCGATACCATTTACGTCATCGTATTCGGAGGCAACAATGTAATAATCGTTTCCTAGCGCCGTGACACTGCCAGACCCCAGATTGTCATATTCAGAATCCCCCGTTAATGCGCTACCTATTTGGATTCCCGAACGGCCATCAACTAGCCGTACCGAGCCAGCTTCGACGACACCGTTTTCGTTATCATCTTTTGAAGTAACGACATAATTACCATTTGGCAGCGCTGTAATGCTGGTAGATCCGAGCCGATCACCGCCCGCGTCACCATAAAGGCTGGCGATGGGCGTAGATGAAAATGGACTGTACAAATGAACGGCACCATTAACGGCAAATCGACTGGAATCTTGCGGATCACTGACAACAATATTGCCATTACCCAGTATGACCACCTTACTACCGAATCTGTCAGTCGCGCCTGGTGTTGGATCGAGTAGCTCAAACGAAATAACCCGAGCTATCATGACGGTATAAACCTGACTACTGGTGCCATCCGGCGCGGTAACGGTCACAGTGAGCTCTGTCTCACCCGCATCGAGCTCAATTGGGCTGCTGGCCGCACCTGACGATGCGGTTCCGCTAATCGTCACCGTGGCATTAGCTTGAGTAGGTATTGCAGTCACGGTGCTGGAGTCTTTTCCCGTGATAACGGTATAGTCCGTTGTCCCGGGTGCAAACGCAGGGCTGATCGTTCCGGCGGAGACGGTCAGCTCCGCCAAGGTCGCATCATTGCTGGCAGAAGTGTCGCTTTTGTTTCCTGAATCGCTGCAAGCAACAACATCGAACAATACGGCCAGCATCAGTAGCAGTCTGGGTAGTGACCTAAATCCATGCATAATTCACTTCCTTTGATTGTAAAGGCGTCCGTTATCTTCGCTAGTCAGACCCGGTCCAGGTGTCTACTCAGTTACGGCACATAGCGAAAAATGATGCGCAGCTCGGTTTCACCCTCTTCCACGTCCAGATAGCTTCTAGTACTACTGGAGAGGCTAAAATAACCACCGTCAGCGCGCTTGGCTGCAAAGCTGACTCTGCTATCGTTGTCGGTCTTGCTGAATATTTCAAAGCCCGCCGCTTCGAGTTCTCGCTCATAGAATCTTAAGACGCTTCTAGCGGTGTCTTTTGTGGCAAGCGACCCATTGGCCTCTTGTATATCGCCAACAGCGTACTGGCCAACATCGACAACGCGAGTATCGGGCGCCATCGATAAATTAAACGGCATCTCAAACTCTGAAGGTCCCGCTGCCAGGGTCTGCCCACCGAACGTGGCCAACAACAGGTAGGCCACTACAATGGCCCAGAGCCTTATCAGGTTGTCGATGATGTGCTTACTCAAAGTCATCACTCCTTAATGATTCGTTGTTAGCGCTGCAAACTACTGGTTCTGGACCTGGCAGCCAGTAAATTTGTGTCTACTAATAGTCAGCCTCCGTCACAAATAGCTACTTTGACCGGATATTCGCCTCACTTTTGGGATAAGATCAGACCGCTGGGTATCTTGTTCCCACCAGGACGCTGAGTAGCCCCGGGAACCCGGGAGGCGTTTTTAGGAGCTTCCTGATTTTAGGTGCCTATAGAGAATATGGGGCTAGAGTCAACCGGACAATACGCCTTATTGCGTATGCTCAGGCATTTTCAATGCGGGACAACTGGATGGAGGCAAGGCTTTGGTAAGTAATCTGACCAAATCTCAACTGGAGCAAGTGTTGCTTATAATTGAAGAAGCACACAAAGTATCGACTGCAGGGGATCTCAGGCAATGCGTTGTATATGGTGTTGGGGCACTGGTGGAATCGTCATCATGTGCATGGACAGAACTGAAGTCAGACCTTTTTACAACAACAACCGCGACCACAACACAGGTTGATATCAGTAACAAGGACGTAAACGTTACTGAAGCCGCCCTCTCATTTGACCAGTATGCATCTCAACACCCGGTCATCGCCAGGCTGATCCAGAAAGGCAACCTGGATACAACGAGCATATCTGACCTTCTAACCCGCTCGGCATTTCAGAACCTTGAGCTCTACCAGTGCTTTTACAAGCAATTGCTCACTGAGGATCAACTCTCCACCGGTTACATCGAGAATGGATACGTAACAGGCCTCTCTGTTAATCGCGCGACTTGGGGTTTTACACAAAGCGAACGAAGCCTGTTAAGTCACGTCGCAAACTGCGTTTTCCCATTGTACAAACTATTGCAACGGGACATATACAGCGAAACAGACAATCGACCGATGGTAGGAGCCTACACGAACGCCATTTTAGAGCACTATCCGGTGCTCGGTATTACACCCAGAGAAGCGGACGTACTGGCGTTGGTTGCTCGCGGAAAGTCCAACAAGCACATTGCGGTGGCATTTACTATCAGTGAGGGAACGGTAAAAAAGCACGTGGAAAATATGTTTCGAAGACTTGGCGTCAACAATCGAGTCAGCCTTACGATTAAGGCTATGACAACCATCCAAAATACCATCAGCGAGTAGCGCCTCCAAAGCCAAGGATCTGCCTGTGAACCACTACTGGTTATCCAATGGCGCCTCAGCGACATAGATAACAAACCATTCTACCGACTCAATCTGGTCAATTATCATAGATTCCCGGAGGGTAAGGTTTTAGAGAGTTGACTCCAGAATTCAGCGCGATACCTGGACCTGGCGTGTTTCTTTCAAGTGTATGGACCCAGCCAAGCGCATCCGTTTCCGCCTGTGCAACCTTAGCGAAGATACACAACTGGCCTTCAAGCACCACAGGGCGCGCCCGGAATACCCCCTTTTCCGCCACAAGGTCATATTACTATTAAAAGCCGTCTTTTTAGTACAGGTCATACTGTTACTTTCCCCCTACTCTTAACCCCATCCAAAAACAATAAGGCTGCTCGCATCCAGGGCAGCTAATGCACATGGGTGACCACCATGATCAAGACCGTACCGGCACTCAGTATCGTCGGGCGCATCAGCCTGGGGTTCATCATCGTAATCCTGTTCGTCGTGGCAACTTCTGCCATCAGCGTGCGCAATTCGGCATCGACGATCGACGAACTTACCCTACTTACCGAATCTGCAACCCCCATTGCGCGGATCACGAGTCGGATTGACTTGCTTACAGCGCGTGTCGCCGAAGATTTTCAAGTAGCGATCAACGCTGAGTCAGACATTCGCCTGACAGAGCTGGTTGCCCGACTGAAGGAACACCAGTCAAACCTCGAAGCTGAACTGAATGCCTTGCAGGCCAGACTCGATGCATTGCCCAACACTCGCAACGAGCAAGCGGCACTGGAAACGTTGCGCGGTGAGCTAAGCCAAATTTTTTCCACCGTGAATCGACTTACTGACGGCAAAGCGCGCAGCCTTGATTTTGACACCCGATACAACACCCTGGTACTTGAATCGAGTGACGTCAGGACAGGCCTGGCAACGGCGTTTGAGGATTTTTCATTGTCACTGGCCGATGACTATGCGCTGGCTGTTGCCAATGAATTTTACGCATCGTTCCTCAGCGGTCTGCTTTTGCTCAAAGATGTTAGCCTGGCAACCCATACCGACCAACTTCCCGATCTGGAGCAGCGGTTTGACCTGTGGCTACAAGACCACCAGAATTTATTCTTCAGCTTCACCACCATGGCCATGAATGATCCGTCATCAAGGCCCTTCATGCAATTGACGCAATCGACCACGGCTCAAATCCAGAAACTGGTAACCGGTACGGAAACCGACTCATCTGAGCCCGATGTCGATGCATCCAGGCTACTGGAAAGTCGTGAGGTTTTGCTTAACTACCAACAAGCCGCAGCGCTTAGTTCGGTAGACATTCGAAAAGCCCAAAACAGTGTTAGAGCTTCGTTGTCGACACTGAACAATTTCTCCCAACAGTATGCCACCAACGTTACCGACCGGGTGGATGCGAGCCTAACGCTCGGTACTCAATTGATCGGGGTTGGCTTGGCCGTCATCATACTCACCATCAGCCTGGTACTGTGGCTGATCATCAAGAGCATAAGGGCGCCTATGGCCACCTTGAAAAATGCGTTAAAGTCACTGTCGACCGGCGACCTGAGTAACAGCGTAGAATCCCGACACCGCGACGAGATGGGCGACCTGATTACAGCGGTTGAAGCGGTTCGGGCGGCATTAAGCAACATGATCACTGACCTTAAAACAAAAGCACATGACATCACTGACTCGGCGCTTCAGAGCAAGCAGTTAAATGCCTCCGTCAGTACGGCATCCAGAGAGCAAACTCAGGAAACAAATCACATCCTGTCAGCCGTACAACAAATGGAGTCTGCTGTGCACAGCGTGGTTGACCTGAGCGGGCAAGGTCGACAGGTTGCCATTACAGCGCATGACGAAATTTCGACAACCGCCCGTGATATTCGTGACAACGCCAAAGCTATGGACAGCCTGAACGTCGCCTTTCGTGAAGCCACTGACACCATTGAACGACTGAACAGCGACATGAAGGGGGTTGAAGTTATCTCGAAAACAATCGAAGGCATTGCCGAACAAACCAATCTACTGGCGCTCAATGCTGCCATAGAAGCAGCGCGCGCTGGCGAACAGGGCCGCGGGTTCGCCGTTGTCGCTGATGAAGTCCGAATGCTGGCAAGCCGAACCTCAGACTCTACAGCTCAGATCCAACAGACCGTGGATGGGCTTGTCACGGCATTCAGTAATCTGTCTGCCTCGCTGCAACAAAGCGGTCAGAGAATCACTGAAAGCTGTCAGGTTTCGACAAAAGCCAATGCGGCCATACACGATTTTCAAGCCAGAATTAATAACATTAGAGAATTGAGCGATCAGATATCGGTAATCGCAGAGCAACAGGATCAAAGCATCAGCGCCATCCGCTTGCAAGTTAACCAGGTGACAGGCAACGCTCGCCTCGCGGAAACGTCGGCGCAAACATCAACAGATAACAGTACCCGCCTGAGCGTAATGGCAGCCGAGCTCGACGCCATGGTCATGAAATTCAGGAACTGATGCGTCCCAGCCTGCGTATTGGTTATTATCGAGGCTATTCAAACCGCATCATGGCCAGGCAATCTGACGTTCATCATCGACCCACTGGCTCACATTGAAAAACCGATCAAACACGCGACGTTCAGCCTGAATCCGATCAACATCACAGAACTCGAAGATGACGTGTGTTCCCGGGCTGCGCTGGCTCAAGCGTGCACAATCCAGGCTGGACACACAGCCGATCTTAGGGTACCCGCCAATGGTCTGTCGATCTTTGAGCAAAATTATGGGCTGTCCGTCTGGCGGGATCTGCACCGCTCCGTAGGCGATGCCTTCGGAGGCCAGCTTTTGAGCGTTGGCTGCGACAGCAGGACCGCTAAGCTTGAACCCCATGCGGTTGATGTCGTTGGTCACCTCAAAATCCGACGTTTCAAAAGTTCGCCTCGCCAGCAGACTGAACTGTTCGTATTGGTAGCCCGGAATCACCTTAACCGCTAGCGGGCTATTGTAGTTTGGTCGGTGTACCCATGGCACGCAATGCAATGGCTGTTCGGGCATTTGCTCAAAGGAAAGTCGATCGCCTTTTTTTAGCGGGCCACCATCCAGCCCACCCAGTTGTTCACGCACGACAACTGAACGGCTACCGAATTGCACCGGTGTTTTCCACCCGCCAGCGACGCCGAGATAGGCCCATAACCCGGACCGGGCCTGGCCGAAACGAATCACATCACCGCGTCGAGCCCGATGACTACACCAGTTTTCGACTTCGTCACCATTTAGGGTAACCGGGATATCAGCCCCGGTAACGACGATCGTCGTGTCTGCACCGATCTCTGCTTCAAAGTTACCCAGTAGAATTTCAATACAGGCTGCGCCTGCGACGTTTCCCAGCACTTTATTCGCCCAGGAATACGCATGCTCGTCCATAGCACCGCCTTGCGACAAACCTTGCTGAAAATAGCCCGAGCGACCAGAGTCCTGAATGGTGGCTTGCCACCCAGATTGGTGCACTCTCAATTCAGTCATCCAAACACCCCCCTCGGTTGAGGAATTCGGATCGTCCGATCGGCTTGAAGCGCACTCGGTCTCCAACCTGTAAAAACGACACCCGCCCGTCGCGACCAGACGCATCAAACATAGGCTGAGGAGTACGGCCAACAATGTTCCAGCCACCTGGCGACGGCAACGGATACACCGCCGTCTGGGCATCGGCAATGCCAACACTTCCCTGCGATACCCGGCGGCGGGGACTACTATGACGCGGTGTGGCAATGCGCTCATCCAACCGGCCAAGAAAGGCAAACCCCGGGTTAAACCCAATGGCAAACACCTGGTATTCCCGACCTGAATGTACCTCGATCAGTTCACTCACTGTCATCGATTTTTCTTTCGCCAGGGCCTCCAAGTCATAGCCCACACAGGGGTCATACCAGACGTGAATATCAACCAGCCGCCCCCCGGTACTGCCCGGCGCATTGTCGTTGTCGATAGACGCCAACAGACGCGTCAGCTCGCGAACCATCCATTGGCTGTCGACCCGGTTATAGTTGTAGAGGCACAACAGCGTTGTATAGGAGGGAATCAGATCGATAACAACAGAGCCCAACTCAGAGCGGATTGCTTCGACAGCCCGGGCGATAACCGGAATAAGCGCCTCGTCAATGTCGCGACCGAATTCAACCTGAACAGCCTGTTCAGAAACGGCGTGAACACGCATCAAAGTGCACTCAGGGCTTCACGTACAGACCTTGCCGCAGCCAATGAACTTGCGTTATCGCCATGAATGCACAGCGTATCGGCGTCGAGATCAAGCCAACGTCCGGTATGTGTTGTGACGCCCCGATCCCGGGCAAAGGAGACCGCCTGGGCCACGATGGCCCCGGCATCATGTAAAACACTGTCCGCAACAGAACGCGGCACCAGGTTGCCGGAGTCGTCATAGGCCCGATCAGCGAAGACCTCAAACATCAGGTCGACACCCAACGACGCAGCCAGCAGTTCATGCTCTGCCCGCTTCGCATTGGCCGCAATCATCACCGGCAGATCGCCGTAGTCCCGCCCGGCTTTCAATACGGTTTCGAGGATGGCCGGGTCCCGCATCATGTCGTTATACAAAGCACCGTGTGGTTTCATATAGCGGACTTTTGTTCCCTGTGCTCGGCACAGACCATCCAGTGCACCGACCTGGTAAAGCAACAAGGCATGCAGCTCATCCGGTGAACAGGCCATAGAGCGACGCCCAAAGCCGACCAGGTCTGGGTAGGCCGGGTGAGCCCCAATCTGCACCTGGTGTTCGCAAGCCAGCTTCACGGTATTGGCCATGATCAGCGGGTCGGATGCATGAAAACCGCAGGCAATATTGGCCAGATCTATTAGCGGCATTACCTCGGCATCCATCCCCATGGTCCAGACACCGAAGCTTTCACCCAGATCACAATTCAGTTTCATGGTGCCTCCTCTTAATTGGAAAAGCGGCCACCTTTAATGAGGTGTTAGCCCGGGCTGAGTTGCGCAATTCGTTACGACCGTCGTGTTAGTGCGCCTCTTCCCAGGAATCCCCGATACCAATATCAACAATCAGCGGCACATCCAGACTGGCGCAATGCTGCATGCGCACCCGCACGCCATCGATCACTGCATCCAGTTCCGACTCTGGCACCTCAAACACCAGTTCGTCGTGCACCTGCATCACCATTTGCGCCTTGTAGCGACTTTTATGCAGCCAGTTGGCCACATCGACCATGGCCATCTTGATGATATCGGCTGCGGTGCCTTGCATCGGCGCGTTAATGGCCGTGCGTTCGGCGGCGCGTTTGAGCATCTGTTTGCTGGAGTTTATGTCCGGCAGATAGAGGCGTCGACCGTATACGGTTTCCACGTAACCCGTTTCGGCGGCTTCGGCCCGGGTTTGCTCCATATACTTGCGCACGCCGGGGTAGCGTTCGAAATAAGTATCGACATACAGCTTGGCATCGCCCCGGCTAATGCCCAGTTGCTTGGCCAGTCCAAAGGCCGACATGCCATAGATCAGTCCGAAGTTAATCGCCTTGGCCGAACGCCGTTGCTCGGAGGTGACCTCCGACTCTTCAAGCCCCATGATTTCAGCGGCCGTGGCACGGTGAATGTCTCGCCCTTCCCGGAATGCCTGAATCAGGTTCGCATCCTGCGACAGGTGCGTCATGATGCGCAATTCAATTTGCGAGTAATCCGCCGCGACGATTTTATACCCCTTGGGCGCGACGAAACCGCGCCGGATTGAACGACCTTCATCGGAGCGAATCGGGATGTTTTGCAGGTTCGGATCGGTCGACGACAGACGTCCGGTCTGGGCACCGGTCTGATTGTAGCTGGTGTGCAGACGACCGTTGCTTTCTACCAGTTCTGGCAGTGGATCGGTGTAAGTACCCACCAGTTTACGCAGATGGCGATACTGCAAAATCAGCTGCGGCAGTTCGTATCCCTGCGCGGCTAACTCGCTCAATACTTCTTCATTGGTACTGGGTGCACCACTGGCGGTTTTCGCCACAACCGGCAATGCCATTTTGGTAAACAGCACTTCACCGAGTTGCTTGGGCGAGTCCAGGTTGAATTCAGTGCCGACCAGTTCGTGACACTGCGTTTGCAGTGCATCCAGTCGTTCTTTGAAATCGTGACTGAGCTTTCGAATGTAGGCCGTATCGAGCAGGGTGCCGTTGTTTTCCACTTCGGCCAATACTTTTGATAGCGGCTTTTCAATATGTTCGTAAACACCGGTAATCGACCGGCTGGCCAGGGCCAGATCCAGCCAGTGTGCCAGGCGCGCAGTCAGGTCTGCCCGCTCGGCAAACCAGGGGCCAATCTCGGCCGGGTCGGCACTTTGCAGGGGTAGTTGGCGTTTGCCAAACTTGCCCAGGAAATCCTCAATGGTTTTCGGCTGTTTATCGAGGTAAGTGCGAAACAGATTATCCAGCGAGATCGGCGAGAAGTGATTGCTCAGATCACTGTTGCGACGCACAGTACTGTCGTAAACAAAAGCCATCAGTTGTACATCGAGTGCCAGGTTTGCTGCCTCAATGGAACGCGGCATCAGTACATGCCAGAAAGCTTTAAAATCATAACCGCTTTTACGAACCGCATAGGTCGCGAGCACCGGCGATAGCAATTCGAATGTATCTTCTTCGCTCAGCGTATCGCCCTGTTCCGCCAGTATTGGCACGTAACCGCCCACGCCCGGCTTAACCGCCAAGGCAAACCCGACCAGGGCCGACTGGTGATAGTGCCCCAGCTCCCGAACCGGCAGCACAGTCAGCGTCTGGTGCTCTTCTGCCTGCTTTAAAAAAGCAGCCAGCTTGTCTTTTGAATCCAGCAATTGATGGTCGAGGCTTTCGGGCTCTTCAACGTCGGGCGCAGTACCAGCAGCTGCCGATTTGGAGGCCTTGGTTTTTCCCGCCGCTGAGGCAGAAGACTTTTCCGACGTCTTACCAGAACGGGCCGGGGCTTCTTCACCGCTTAGTTCACGCACCCAGGTCTTGAACTCATATTGCTGAAACAGGCCAAGCAACGCTTCGTTATCCGGCTCCGTTGGCACCAGCTCTTCCAGCCGAACGTCCAGTTCGCAATCGAGCTTGATCGTCGCCAGTTCATAGCTCAGGTAAGCCTGGTCTTTATGTTCTTCGAGTTTTTTTGCCATGGTCTTGGCGCCGCGAAACTCGAGCGTGGCGATTTTATCGAGGTTGGCATAAATGTCATCGAGCCCACCCAACCCCTGAATCAGTCCAAGCGCGGTTTTCGGGCCCACGCCCGGCACACCGGGAATGTTGTCGACCTTGTCGCCCATCAGCGCCAGGTAGTCGATCATCAATTCAGGCCCGAAACCGTATTTCTCGGTCATGCTGGCGACGTCCAGCTTTTCGTTCTTCATGGTATCGAGCAGGGTCACATGCTCGCTGACCAGTTGCGCCATGTCTTTGTCGCCGGTACTGACCACACACTCGCAACCACTGTGGGTGGCCTGGTAGGCCAGCGTACCAATCACGTCATCGGCTTCAACGCCCGGCACACAGAGCAGCGGCAGGCCCATGGCCCGGATAATGGTGTGAATCGGGTCGATCTGCACACGCAGTTCATCCGGCATCGGCGGCCGGTTGGCCTTGTAGTCTTCGTAGAGATCGTTGCGGAAGGTCGGCCCCTTGGCGTCGAACACCACGGCGATGCGGCTGTCCGGGTAATCACTGACCAGCTTGCGCACCATGGAGATCACCCCACGAATGGCGTTGGTCGGGGTGCCGTCACTGGTCGAGAGGTTCTGAATGGCAAAAAAAGCCCGAAACAGATAGGAGGAACCGTCCACCAGGACAATCGGCGCGCTGGGATTCGTAACCATGGAAGTCTCTTCTTTAAAATTCTAGCTGCATCTTACCACCTGAATTTTGGAACTTCACAACACAGTGAGTGAGAGTAAACCACATGCCGAGTGCCGGCTGCCGGGTAGGCCTCTGCGGGGTAGCCCGCAGCAGGGACTAAAACGCCGGGAGCGTTTTAGCATGAGCGAAGCGAACCCGAAGGGTGAATCCCATGGATGGGATTCATATCCTGCGGTCTAGGCCCCATGGATGGGTTTACGCCTCCCCCGCAGAGGCCTACCCAGTAGCCGGTACGGACTCATGCCCCCGTAGTTGACCCAGCCTCTGCTGCCCAAATGGCAGCGACAACTCATCTTTTTCACGGTGGGCTTGGCTGAACAGTCGGTTTATACTCCCGCCTCCATAACGCAACGCAGTGCCAGTATGTCTGTATTTACTGAACTCAGCCGGGAAGACATCGAAACCCTGCTCGACGCTTATACTCTGGGTCACTATGCAGACCATCAGGGCATCAGTGCGGGTACCGAGAACACCAACTACTTTGTCGATACCGATCTCGGCCAGTTCGTGTTAACCGTGTTTGAAAAGCACCAGCCAGAGGAACTGCCCTTCTTTCTGGCCCTGGGCGAGCACCTGCACGACGCTCACTGTGCCGTGCCGCAGCCGTTTCGCACCGCCGAAGGTGAGTTTATGGTTCAGTTGTACGGCAAGCCGGCGGTCTTGTTCGAGCGGGTTGCAGGCCAGCACGAGCAGCCCAGTCTGGCGCATGCAGCGACGGTGGCGGGGGCCCTGGGTAAAATACACCAGAGTACTGGCCTTTTTTCCGGCAATCGCGCGCACAGCCATGGTATTGGCTGGATTCGGACGCAGCAGCAAGGCCTCGGCCCCGATCTTGAAGCAAACGATGCGACCTTGCTGGCGAGCGCCCTGGATCGGCTTGAAACCATCGACCGGAGCCTGCCGCAAGGCGTCATCCATGCCGACCTGTTTCACGACAACGCGCTGTTTGATGAAGACGGCCTGGCGGGCATTATCGACTGGTATTTTGCCGGTATCGACCTCTATGCACTGGATATCGCCACATGTCTGATCGACTGGTGCCTCGACAGCGAAGGCCTGCCGGATACCGCCAAGGTGGCTAACTTCATTAGCCACTATGAACAGACCCGCCCCTTGAAACCCGCAGAGCGTGCAGCCATACCAGACCTTACGATACAAGCCGCCACCCGCTTCTGGTTAAGCAGAGAGCTGGCGCTGCGTGCCCACTCAGGCACGGGTAATGTCACCCAGAAAGACCCGCACCAGATGAAACGCATCGTCAGCCATTTGCTCCAGAACCCGCTGGCCGGGCTGTAACCCACTATACTGTTCCGGACGAACCGGAACGAAGAATCCACAGCGCCGCAGCGTCGGTTTACCGGCGGCTGCGTGTGTATCGCCGACGCCCTGGAAGGCCCGGCCATTAATGAACCGGGGGTAAACCCCGATAGGACCTGTGAATGAAACGAAGTACCGTAAATGCCTCCGTCACCCCCAAAGGCAGCCTGGAAGTGCTGTCTCAGCGGGAAGTGCAAAAACTGAAGTCGGCCGGTGAGAATGGCCTCTATGAGCTGTTCCGTCGCTGCGCCCTGGCCATTCTGAATACGGGCTCGACCAGCGACAACGCGAAAACCATCCTCGAAACCTATCCGGATTTCCAGATCGAGATCGTGCAGCAAGACAGAGGCATACGCCTGAACCTGCGCCATGCCCCGGCCGATGCCTTTGTCGACGGCGAAATGATTGCCTCAACCCGGGAAATGCTGTTTTCGGCACTTCGCGATATTGTCTACACCGCCAGCGAACTGGAGAGCAAACGGGTCGATTTTGAGTCCAGCGATGGCATCAGCGACTACGTCTTCCACCTGCTGCGCAATGCCCAGTCGCTGCACGCGGGTGAAGAGCCGCGTATGGTGGTTTGCTGGGGTGGCCACTCTATTGGCCACGAAGAGTACGAATACACCAAGGAAGTCGGCCACGAACTGGGGCTGCGTGGCATGGATATCTGCACCGGCTGCGGACCGGGCGTGATGAAGGGGCCGATGAAAGGCGCTGCCATCGCCCATGCCAAGCAGCGCATTCGCCAGGGGCGCTATCTGGGCTTAACCGAGCCCGGCATCATTGCCGCCGAAGCCCCCAACCCCATCGTCAATGAGCTGGTGATTCTGCCCGACATTGAAAAACGCCTCGAAGCCTTTGTGCGGGTCGGCCACGGCATTCTGATCTTCCCCGGCGGCGCCGGTACGGCAGAAGAGTTGCTGTATCTGCTTGGCATTCTGCTGCATCCCTCAAACGCAGACCTGCCTTTCCCGCTGATTTTGACCGGCCCGAAATCGGCCGAGCCCTACTTTCAGCAATTGCACGAGTTCATCGCCCGCACCCTGGGTTATGCCGCTCAGCAGCGCTACAAAATCATCATCGGCGACCATGCCCAGGCGGCGCGGGAAATGGTGCTGGGCATTGAGCAGGTGCGCGTCTTCCGCCGTACCAAGGCCGATGCCTACCACTTCAACTGGCAGATGCACATCGACCACGAATACCAGCGCCCGTTCGAACCCACCCACGCCAACATGGCCAAACTCGAATTGCGCAAAGACATGCCGGTGCACCTGCTGGCCGCCAACCTGCGCCGGGCCTTCAGCGGTATTGTCGCCGGTAACGTCAAGGAGCAGGGCATTCGCCTGATTGAGCAGCATGGCCCCTATGAAATCAACGGTGACCCGGACATCCTGGAACCGCTCGACAACCTGCTCGAAGCCTTCGTTAAACAGCACCGGATGAAGCTGCCGGGCACCGAGTACATTCCCTGCTACGTCATCGGGAAGAAACAACCCGCCTGAGGCCCGGGCCCCAGGTAAGGGGCCAGTTACTGTAAACCGCAAAACACACCCGGAAAAAACGACTAGGCTGTACAGGAAACACGCGAGCACGATAAGGGCCTGATCAACGTGGTGAGCCAGACCGTCACAGCAAAGCCTTCCAGCCATTCGCCGGAGGTCGACTGATGCGTTTTCAGCGGTGGCTTCTGGCGGTGGGCCTGGTGCTGGCGTGCCTAGCCTCAGCGGCTGAGCTACCGCCGGTTCAATGGGCTGGCGAACCCCGGTTGGACCTGACCGGGGGCTTGTCGGCCCGCCTGGTCACCACCCGCACCGCTGCCGATACCGGGCCTGCTTTCGAACCGTTAAATACCCTGCCACTGGGCGGTTACCAGGCCACAGGCACCCTGATCCAATTCAAACTGGCAGTGCAAAACACCACCTCAGACCCACAAACACTCTGGCTCTATGTAGACGACCCCATCCTCAACACCCTGACATTGCGCTACGACGACACTCGCTTCCCGGTCGGCGAGTCACTGCCATTCAGCCAACGGCCACTGGCCTTGAATGGCTACGGCTTTGTCGTGAACTTTGCCCCCGGAGAAATCAAAACCATTGAAGGCGAAGGCACCGGAACCCTGATCAGCCTGCCCCTGACGCTCTGGAAACCCGAGGCCCTGATGGCCAAAACCCAGGTTTCCGGCTTCAGAGACATGCTGTTCTTCGGCATGATGCTGGCGCTGACCCTCTTCACCCTGATGTTTTACACCGCCACCCGAGTTAGAGCCTATCTGGCGTTCAGCCTGTTCGCCCTGTTCCTGACGCTCTGTCTGAGCCTGCTGTTCGGCTATGCACAGCGCTTTTTCTGGCCCCAGTGGCCAACCCTCAGCGCACCTATGGCTGCCGTCTCCCTCTATGCCATGGTTGGCTTTTTTGCCTGGATGGCGCCTCAGATGATTGGCAATCGTCATCAGCCGGCGTGGCTGAGCCAGTCAATGAACTGGGCACTGGGTGGGCTGGTCGGCCTGGGGCTGGTGTTTCTGATCGTTTCGACCCGACCGTTACTGATGGCCTGGCCCGTCGTCTGGAGTCTGGGTGCCGTGCTCATTCTGACGCTGATGCTCATAGTCGAACTGCGTCACGGCTCGCGCCGGGCACTGCGCTTTTCCATCGCCTGGTCACCGATGATCACGGCTCTGTTGTTGCTGGCCGGCAGTGCGTTTGGCTGGATACCCTATTCCCAGCGCCTGATATCGCTGGTGTTGCTGGGGGTCGTGCTCAGTACCATGTTGTTCGCGACCATCATTACCCTCTATCTGCGCGAATCCATTCTGAAGCGCCAACGTCTGGAGCAGGAGACACTGCGCTTTAAAACCGAACAGGCGGCAGAGCTGAAACGAGAGGTCGATAGACGTACGGCGGAACTGACCGAGAGCAACCGCCGACTGAACCAGCTGGCTCTGACCGACCCGTTAACCGGCCTGCCCAACAGACGACACCTGGATGACTTCGGTGACATCGTCAAGCGTCTCAGCATCGAGACCGGCAAGCCGCTGCGGGTCGCCATCATGGATCTGGACTACTTCAAGACCGTAAACGACACCTTGGGCCATGACGTCGGCGATGTGGTGCTGAACCAGCTGGCCTGCCTGCTCAGCGCCGAATGCATGAACACCCCCGCCGAGGCAAGGCTCGCGGGTCGGGTCGGTGGCGAGGAGTTTTCAATGATCAGCTACGGAGAGCACGAAACAGACTTTGAACAACGCCTGCATCGCTTGCGCCAGACTATCGCCGCTCTTGAGATTCCGGAACTGCAAGGCAAGTACATAACAATCAGCATCGGTTGGGCCGATGTTGGGCCGACGGGCAGCATCTCCAGCGCCTTCCGTCGGGCCGACCAGGCGCTCTACCAGGCCAAGGAGTCGGGCCGGAATCAGGTTGTTGCCGACCGGTGGCTGGGTTCGCCTACAGCGTCCCGTAGCCTCCGGACCGGTAAGTCGGGTACTGCCACTCGAAGCCCGTCGCGGCCAAACGATCACTGAGTAACCGCTTTCCGCCGGCTACCTCGGGCACGCCGCGCAGCGTTGGGTGCCCCTGTTGTTCACGCAGGTAATTCAGCACCTCATAGAGCGGTGCTGACTGGCGATCCGTCACCAGATAGCGGCTGCTCAGCGTCGATGTAAACGCAAGATGCACCAGAGCAGCGGCAGCGTCTTCAATGTGAATCCGGTTGGTCCAGTGGTTGGTCTGCGGTGGCGTGGTGTCGGCTTTCAGGGCCATGCGCCGCAACCAGTCGCGACCCGGCCCATAAATGCCACTCAGTCTGGCGACCGCTGTTTCTAAAGGCAGCCGGTCGACCGCCGCTTCCATTTCGGCCAGACAATCCCCCCCCCAGTCACTGGGGTGAATCGGGCTGTCTTCCGTCAGTTCGCGGCCGTCGTTGGCACCGTACACCCGGGACGACCCGACCACGATGACCCGCTCCGGCGGCGTGCGCCAGTGCTGCAAACTCCGCCCGAGCTGCTGCACCGGCTGCACGTAGCCACGGCGGTAGCCCTCGGCATCCCGCTGCGCTGCCGACAGGGCGATAATCACCACCTCGGCACCAACATCCGGCCAGGGCTCTATGGCCAAATCAACGCTGCGTTGCTCGAACCCCAACGCCGGGTCCGGTGCCGAACGGCGTAACCCGGTCACGGTCGCACC
Organism: Saccharospirillum sp.; assembly: GCF_039982735.1. Lineage (GTDB taxonomy): Bacteria > Pseudomonadota > Gammaproteobacteria > Pseudomonadales > Natronospirillaceae > Saccharospirillum. The sequence continues at coordinate 288,583 of NZ_JBDWXV010000017.1, forward strand.
ACCGTCCAGCAGGCGCCGGGCGACCCGGCGGTTCAGGTCCCCCACCCCAGCAAGCAAAAACCGACCAGGCATATTATTACCCTCTTGTATCGAAAATGAGTTTTCGATAGCTTATAGCAAATAGGTAGCCAACCATACCCGGGGCCACATTCAGGTGCCCGCGTTGTTGATTTGCACTCGTCTTCTTTGCACCCACCAGGATACGCCCTCATGACGCTTACAGAATTGCGCTACATCGTCGCACTGGCCCAGGAACGTCATTTTGGCAAGGCGGCGGAACGCTGCTTCGTAGCCCAGCCCACGCTCAGTGTCGCGATCAAGAAACTGGAAGACCGGCTCGGCGTCGCTATTTTTGAACGCGGCAAATCCGGCGTTCAGGTCACTCCGGTCGGGCAGCGCATCGTTGAACAGGCCCAGCGGGTACTGGAAGAGAGCCACAAGATCGAAGATCTGGCGCATGCCGGCAAGAACCAGCTGTCGAGCCCGCTGAAACTCGGCGTTATTTATACCGTCGGGCCCTACTTGCTGCCACACATCATCCCCCAGTTGCGCCAGCTCGCGCCGGAAATGCCCCTGGAGATTGAAGAAAACTTCACCTCCAACCTGCGCCATCGGCTGCGCGATGGCCTGCTCGATGCCATCATCATCGCCCTGCCGTTCAACGAGCCGGACGTACTGACCAAGCCGATGTTTGATGAAGACTTCGAGATCCTGCTGCCCAGTGGTCACCCGCTGACCAAACGCAAGAGCATCCCGGCCGAAGAACTGATTCAGGAGCCCTTGCTGTTGCTCGGTGAAGGCCACTGCTTCCGCGATACCATTTTCACGGCTTGCCCGAACATCGCCTCGGCCTCACGCGATCCGAAAGGTCGCATCCGCACCATGGCCGATGGCAGTTCACTGGAAACGCTGCGGCATATGGTCGCGTCTAACCTGGGCATTACCATTTTGCCGCAGTCGGCAACGGGCTCGCGCTTGTACAACGACGAACTGGTGTCGGTGCGCCCCTTTGCCAACCACGTGCCCCGGCGCACAGTCGCCCTGGCCTGGCGCGCCAGCTTCCCGCGGCCCAAAGCGATCGACCTGCTGGAAACCTGCGTGCGCCAGTGCAACATCGGCTCCAATGCAGCTTGAAGATCCGATCAGCCGGTTAACCGGTGTTGGCCCGAAGCTGGCTGAAAAGTGCGAGTCGATCGGGCTTAATAGCATCGGCGATTTGCTGTTTCATTTGCCCTACAAATACCAGGACCGGACCCGAATCACGCCCATTGGCAAGTTGCAGCTGGGCATGGCCGTGGTGGTACAGGGCCAGGTACGAGGCTCCCAGGTGCTGTTTGGCCGGCGCCGCAGCCTGATCTGCCGCCTGTCGGACGGTACCGGGCTGATTAGCATGCGCCTGTTTCATTTCACCAAAGCGCAGCAAATGCGGTTGAGCGAAGGCACCCATTTGCGCCTCTACGGTGAAGTGCGCATGGGCTCGACCGGGCTGGAAATGATGCACCCGGAATACGTCGCGCGCGATGACGACCAGTTCCCACCCCTCGACAACACCCTGACCCCGCTGTACCCCAGCAGCGAAGGCCTGAACCAGAACCGGCTGCGCGCTCTGGTCGAACAGGCCATCACGGCGCTGAAGCGTCAGGGTGGTCTGGCCGAATGGGTACCACCCGACTGGCTGGCCGGTTGGGGTTTGCCATCGCTGACGGACGCGCTGCTCACCTTGCACCACCCCCACTCCAGCAGCGATACCCAGGCGTTGCTCGATGGGCTGCATCCGGCGCAACAACGGCTGGCGCTTGAAGAACTACTGGCCCACCACCTGAGCCTGATGCTGATTCGTCAGAAAACCCAGGCCAACGGCGCACCGGCGATACCGCCCAGCAAAACACTGGTTACCGGCCTGTTGCGCCAGCTACCCTTTCAACTGACCAGCGCCCAGCAACGGGTTGCCGGCGAGATCCAGAAAGACATGGGGCTCAGTCTGCCCATGCTGCGACTGGTGCAGGGTGATGTCGGCTCCGGTAAAACCCTGGTTGCCATGGTGGCGGCACTGCAAGCGATCGAGGCCGGGTTTCAGGTCGCGCTGATGGCACCGACCGAGCTGCTGGCCGAACAGCATTTTCGCACCCTGCAGCAATGGGCCGAGCCGCTCGGCGTGCGCTGTTCACTGCTGCTTGGCAAACAAGGCAAACGCCAGCGTGAAGCCATACTGGCTGAACTGGCCGACGGCACAACCCAGTTGATGATCGGCACCCACGCCCTGTTTCAGGCGGGGGTCGAATACCACCGCCTGGGCCTGGTGATCATTGACGAACAGCACCGCTTTGGCGTGCATCAGCGCCTGGCGTTAAAAGAAAAAGCCCGCGACGGCCTGCCGCATCAGCTCACCATGACCGCCACGCCCATTCCCCGTACCCTGGCGATGACCGCCTACGCCGACCTCGATGTCTCCATCATCGACGAACTGCCCCCCGGGCGCACCCCCGTTACCACCACGGTGATCAGCCAGGAGCGGCGGGATGCGGTGATCCGCCGGGTCGATGCAGCCTGCGAATCTGGCCGGCAGGTCTACTGGGTGTGTACGCTGATTGAGGAGTCGGAAGAACTCCAGGCCGAAGCCGCCGAAGAAACCGCCGATGTGCTGCAACGCTGCTTACCGGCAAGACGCGTCGGGCTGTTGCACGGCCGCATGAAACCGGCCGACAAGACCCGGTTGATGGCCGCTTTCAAAGACCGCCAACTGGACATTCTGGTGGCCACCACTGTCATCGAAGTGGGCGTCGATGTGCCCAATGCCTCGGTGATGATCATTGAAAATCCGGAACGGCTGGGGTTAGCGCAACTGCATCAGCTGCGTGGCCGGGTCGGGCGTGGCACTATAGACAGTCACTGCCTGCTGATGTTTGGCAGCCCGCTATCGGAACAGGGCAAGCAACGTCTCGAGGTTATGCACTCAACCAGCGATGGGTTCGTCATTGCCGAGGAAGATTTGAAATTGCGCGGCCCGGGTGAAGTGCTGGGCACACGCCAGACCGGGGCCATGGCATTTCGGGTCGCAGACCTGGAGCGTGATCGCAACTGGCTGACCGTGGTACCAGAGCTCGCTCACCGGTTGCAAACCGAATACCCCAGCCACATCTCGCCTCTGGTTGAGCGATGGTTGTTTAACGCCGACCGCTATGCACAAGTGTGACGCAGGTCGCTTTTACAGTGATGCCCTCACCGTTATTGACCCGGAATGGCACCCCATTACGAATAATGATCTAAACTCCAGAAACCAAATTGAAGGATTCATACTCAATGGCGAGTCCCATGGCCGAGCCCCACAACAAAGACCTCCCTTTTCTGGTCAAACAGCATTTGCGCAAACACAGTATCGCTCATGAGATAGACGCAGACGGACATAGTGGCATCCGCGCTGAAGTGGCGCTGTTGAGGGATACCTTCGGCCTGGTTCAGATTTTCTTTTGCTCAGACACCCTGCTCGATCTGGAGAAGGTCAAACGCCTGACCGGGCGGCAGCTACAACCCCTGGCCCTGCCGGAGATCAACAAGATCAAGCTGAAGCTGTCAGTAAGCACGCTGCCTGCCTTCGATGATTTAATGGAAGCGGAAACCCTGATTGATGAGCGCCTCTATCAGCTTGAGGAAGTATTCGTATACAGCGGCAGCCGTCACGGGCTTATTCGCCTGGCCAATGCCCAACTGCTGAAGCACAAAGACACCACTCGTGTTGCTGATTTATGCGAACCCCTGCCCAGCATCCGCCCGGACGAGGGCATCGATCTATTCGAACAGGATCGCGAGCTCATACACCGCTCCCTGAACAGCTTCACCGCCCTGCGCATACGCCAGCGCATCGAAGAGACTCTGGAGATTCCACCACTGCCTGCGACCGCCCAGGCCATTATTAAATTGCGTGTCGACCCGGATGCCGACATCAGCAAACTCAGCCGCATTGTGGAGAATGATCCGAGCCTCGCCGCCCAGGTCGTCAGTTGGGCCAGTTCGTCCTATTACGCCGCACCGGGGTCAATAAAGTCGGTTCAGGATGCGATTGTCCGGGTGTTGGGTTACGACCTGGTCATGAACCTGTCGCTCGGTCTTGCGCTCGGCAAAACACTCGATCTGCCCAGCGACAACGCCGAAGGCTTTGCACCCTTCTGGACCAAGGCCGTTTACGTCGCCGCCGCCAGTGGCGCCCTGCTTTCGTTGATTCCGCGCGAATTCAGGCCCGGCTTCGGCCTGGTGTACCTCACCGGTCTGCTGCACAACTTTGGCTACCTGGTGCTGTCGCACGCCTTCCGGCCGCACTTCTCAGCCGTCTGCCGAATGCGGGAAGCCAACCGCCACCTGCCCCACCAGTTTGTCGAACAACATCTGCTCGGCATCTCCGGCGACCAGATTGCCGCCTACCTGATGAAAAGCTGGCAAATGCCGAGCGAAGTCTGCCTGGGCATTCGATACCAGGCCGAACCCGACTACCTGGGCACCGGCTCCGATCACGCCCAGATGGTCTATCTGGCCAACAACCTGCTCCAACAATACGGGTTGCTGCCCGGCGAGAACCAGCCGATTGATCTCTCTGTCTACCAGCACCTGCACATCAATCCGGATGAGGTGGACGACATCATGGAAACCCTCGTGGCCTCCCGGGATCAGATCGAGGGCATTATCCGCGGGCTGGAAAACTAGCGGGCGTCATTGACGCCAGGCTGGAAACTGCGTTCAATGGTCCTCCTCTGACTCAACCCAGTATTTTGAGCCTGTCGATGAGCAAACCCAAGCCCGCCCCTTCCCTGCCCGACTACCGTAACCGCTTTAACCGGGGATTGTGGCTGCGCGAACGTAAACGCGACCTGCTGGGATTTTTCGAAAGCCGGAGCATCGTCATTGGCCCCATCGACCCAGACCCCTATTGGGCCAAGGTGCCCTTTGTTTCGATCTGGCGCGTCAGCAGCCTGGGAACACCCGGTTTCGATGGCTGGTACGGGCTGGCGGGCGACCACCCCTGCGACATCGTCGGCATCAACAACCTGGTCGATCACCCACGGGAGATCCTGCGCTATTTTTCCGGCAAGTGGCTCTACGCCGCGCAGCGGTTAAAACAAGGTGATGACTACGGCGATTTCAGAATTGAACACATAGCCGACCGACCCAGGGTCGGCCAGCTCATTGAAGACAGGGCGCTGCGGTTGCAGCGCTGGGTAGACGAAGCGTCTCTCTGGTAGGGCGGTTTTCAGCGACTCAGTGCCTGCTCAACAGCCGCCAGACCGGGGCTGCCATCGACGGTAGTCACACCGTCTAGCCAGGTGGGCAGTACCTCGGTGTTGCTAGCCAGCCAGGCGCGGGCGGCGGCCTCTGGTGTCTCACCATCATCCAGAATGGCGCTCATGATCTGGTTTTCCATCTCCAACGTGAACACCAGATTCGTCAGTAAACGTCCGGCGTTCTGGCATTCATCGCGATAACCGTTTCGGGTCAGGGTGTAGATGGTTGCACCGCCAAGATTCGGCCCGAAATAGTCGTCACCACCGGTCAGATAGGCCAGATCATGGTGTAGGTTCATCGGGTGCGGCTCCCAGGCCAGAAACACCACGAACTCATCACGCCGTGCCGCCCGATCCACCTGGCTGAGCATGCCCTGCTCGCTGGATTCAACCAGTTCCCAGCCACTCAGCCCGAAATCGCCGGCATCGATCATGCTCTGGATCAGGCTGTTGGCCGGTGCGCCGGGGTCGATGCCGTAAATGCGACGGTCAAAAGCGTCTGCATGGTCAGCCAGATCAGCGAAGGACTCGACACCGGCCTCCTGCACATACTCTGGTACGGCCAGAGTGAACTTGGCCCCTTCCAGATTGGCGCGGACCTGCTCATAGCCATCGGCGTATTTGTCGGCAAAGGCCTGTTGAGCTGGCATCCAGTTACCCAGAAACACATCGATGTCGTTGGCTTGCAGTGATTCAAACCCGATGGGGACGGCCAGCAAGTCCACGTCCGTTTCATACCCCAGGCCCTCAAGCAGCGTGGTTGCCACGGCGTTGGTGACATTAATGTCGGTCCAACCCGGGTCACTGAAATGAACCGAACGACAGCTTTCAGCCACATCGGCCTGTACCGTCGCCCCGAGGGCACACAGGGCAACAAGGCCCGTTCCAAGACTTAAGGTGTTGCGCATCTTCATGCTAGATCCTCTGTTTAATGCTCGATGATTGACGCGGGGTTAGGCTCCCGGGTCTCCTTCATGGGTTTACTTGGGCGAATGATTACGCCCCGGGCACCACGGGCAATCGAGCTTGCCGCTCCAGGTCACCCAAATCGACGGTGTTGCGCATGTATTGTTGGCTTGCATCAAACCAGGGCTGATAATCCCAGGAAGTGACGCGTCCTTTTGACAGGGCTTCGGCCACCAGGCGACGGCGACGCTGGCTGTCCAGAACTTCCTGCTGAATCTTTTCCATGTCCCAGCGCTTGGCGGCTTCTTCGCGAAACGCCTGCAAGACACTGCCAAATTCCGGGTCCGTTGCGAGATTGCTGAGTTCATCCGGATCGCTGGCCAGGTTATAGAGCTGATCCGGGTCGGCCGGGCAATAGATGTATTTCCAGTCCCCCCGGCGAATCATCATCACCGGGGCGACTGTGCCTTCGCCCATGTATTCACCGATGACTTCATCATGCCCGCCATCAGCGGTCAAATGCGGCACCAGGCTGCGACCTTCGATATCCGTGGCCAGCCGGGGCTTCGCTCCGGTAGCCATCTCAATCAGGGTGGGCAACAGATCGAGCGTCGAAACGCTGGCTTTAACGCGTGCGGCTTGGTAACGATCCGGTGCACAGACAATTAACGGTACCCGGGCCGAGTCTTCAAACCAGCTCATCTTGTACCAAAGGTCGCGCTCACCCAGCATGTCACCATGATCGCCGGAAAAGACGATCAGGGTGTTTTTGTCCAACCCGGTTTCCTTAAGCGTTTTGAGCAAGGCACCGACCTGATCATCAACGTAACTGATGGCCCCGTAGTAGGCCCGGCGAGCATTACGGATTTGGTTATCATCACATTCTGTGGTGTCGGCCTGGTAGAGCGCGCGCAACCGCTTGGAATGCGGGTCCCGTTGCGACTCATCGAGACGGACTCTGGGCAGGTCGATGTCTTCATCCCGGTACCGGTTCCAGTATTCCTCGGGAATGGCGTAGGGGTCGTGCGGATGGGTCATCGACACAGTCAGGCAGAAGGGGCGTTTATCGGTACTGCGAGCCTGGTCATACAGGTAACGGCGCGCATGAAAGCCCACTTCATCGTCGTAATCGAGCTGGTTCGAGCGCACACAGGGGCCTGCCTGCGTCACCGAAGACATGTCGTGATACCAGGTGGGCCGGCTTGAAGGCTCATCCCAGTTGACCGCCCAGCCAAAGTCGGCCGGGTAGATGTCGCTGGTAAAACGCTCTTCAAAGCCGTGTAACTGGTCCGGCCCGCAAAAATGCATCTTTCCGGACAGCGCCGTTTTATAGCCGGCATTGCGCAAATAGTGCGCATAGGTGGGGACATCGGCCGGCAATTCGGCGGCGTTGTCATAGGCCCCGATCTTGGCGGGCAAACGCCCGGTCATCAGCACAAAGCGGGAGGGCGCGCACAAAGGGCTGTTGCAGTAGGCGGAATCAAACACCACCCCCTCTTTTGCCAGGCTCTCCAGGTGAGGCGCTTTCACCGTCCGATTGCCATACACCGGCAATGCCGATGCGGTGATCTGATCCGCCATGATGAAGAGAATATTGGGTTGCGTTGGGTTCATGGTCACTCCAGGCGTCAGAATCAGGAGGCCTGTTGCAAAGCCCTCCCATCAATTCAATTAATGTCCAAACTCATGTTGCGCCGCCAAAAGTGCTCTGTAAACTGACTGGTTACTAATGCCAGACATAAGAATAACTAATGCCAAAATCGAACAGCCTACCTCCGCTGACGTTGCTAATGGCCTTTGAAGCCGCGGCCCGGCTGCATTCTTTCACCGCCGCCGCGAAGGAACTTGGCAGCACCCAGTCGGCGATCAGCCAGCACGTAAAACGACTGGAAGCCGAGATTGGCAGCCCGCTGTTTCAACGCACTCAACGCGGGGTTCAGTTAACCCGAGCGGGTGATCAGCTCTACTTACCCGTTGCTCAGGGGCTGACGCAACTGCTGAAGGGAGTTCAGCAAACCCGCAAGCAGGCGCACCATGACGTCATCAACGTTGCCACCGACTATGCGCTGGGCAGCTACTGGATACTGCCGCGGCTGCGACACTTTCGGGCCGTTCATCCGGATGTGGACGTCCGTCTGGTCACCTCACAACAATCGGTGACACCCGACCAGGCCGATGTCGACATCGCCCTGCTATTTGGCCATGGCCACGATATCTCGGCGCCCACGCGCCCGCTCTTTACCGAACAGGTCATCCCGGTTTGCAGTCTGGCATTGCTGGAGCGGTACCCCGCCGGTTCGGGTTCTGCTCGGCTCACCGAGCTACCCTTGCTGCAGCTGGAGGCAGACCACAACGCCCGGTGGTTTGACTGGCCTGAGCTGTTCTCAAGACTCAACATCGGCTCAGCACCGCGTGAACCCGAGTTGATGTTCAACAACTACACCCTGCTGCTGCAGGCGGCCCTGTCCGGCCAGGGGGTTGCCATTGGCTGGTCTCCCTTTATTGAACCCATGCTCGACAGTGGCGCCCTGGTCGCCCTGACAGAGACACCGCTGCAATCGCCCAATGGCTACCACATTGTCTTCCCGACCAACCGCGCCGTTGCACCACTGGTGCTGGAGTTTGTCGATTGGCTGGTGAAGGAAGGCCGGGAAACCATGGCTGACCGCTGAGCGTCGCATGAACCTGACACCGCTTTGGCTCATTAGCTGGCGTATTAAAAGCAGACAGCCGGGCCGCCATTGTGTATACTCCGCGCCCCGTTTTTACCATAAGCCGAACGATATCGTTCGGCCTGAAGGGAGCCTATTTGACCGATTCCTGCCTTGTCTGGGAATACGCCGGTTTACCGGTACGACTCGAAAGCGGCTCCTTCTTGAAGCCCGGGTACGCGTGGTGCGACCCCTCGAGGATGTGTTCTGAATGACTGATACCCCCCGTTTTGATCAACTGGGCCTGGCGCCCAATGTACTTGAAAACCTGACCAAGCTTGGCTACGAAACCCCGACGCCGATTCAACAGCAGGCCATTCCTGCCATTGTGGCGGGTAAAGATGTGCTGGGCCTGGCCCAGACCGGCACCGGTAAAACCGCCGCCTTTGCTTTGCCGCTGCTTAGCATCATGGACAGTAAAGTCCAGGCACCCCAAACCCTGGTGTTGTGCCCAACGCGCGAACTGGCCATTCAGGTGGCCGAGGCGTTCCAGTCGTATGCCAAAGGTTCGGCCGGCTTCAACGTTCTGCCGATTTACGGCGGTGCGGACATGCGCAACCAGCTGCGCGGCCTGAAACAGAACCCCCAGGTCATCGTCGGTACGCCGGGCCGGGTCATGGACCACTTGCGTCGCAACTCGCTCGACCTGACCAACCTCAAGCACCTGGTGCTCGACGAAGCCGACGAAATGCTGCGCATGGGCTTTGTTGAAGACATCGACTGGATTCTGGAACACACCCCGGCCAACAAGCAGGTTGCCCTGTTCTCAGCCACCATGATCCAGCAGGTCAAACGCCTGACCCAGCAGTACCTGAAAGACCCCGTGCGCATTGAAATTCAGGCCAGCCAGGCAGCCCTTGAGAAGATCGAGCAGTTCGTCTGGCACGTCGGCGGCATCGACAAGCTCGAAGCCCTGACCCGAATTCTGGAAGTGGAAGAGTGGAACGCGGCGATTCTGTTCGTGCGCACCAAGGTTGAAAGCCAGTTCCTGGCCGACAAGCTGGCTGCCCGTGGCCACGCCTGTACTGCTCTGAGCGGCGACGTTGCCCAGAAGCAGCGTGAAGACATCATCAACCAGTTCAAGAGCGGCAAGCTCGACCTGGTAATTGCTACTGACGTGGCCGCCCGTGGTCTCGACGTTGAACGCATCAGCCACGTCATCAACTGGGACATTCCCGGCGATGTACAGACCTACACCCACCGCATTGGCCGTACTGGCCGTGCCGGTCGCAGTGGCAAGGCGATCATGTTCGTCAAGCCGCGCGAGCGTCGCTTGCTGCGCGATATCGAACGCGTTACCAAGCAGCAACTGAAGCCTTACCCGCTGCCGAGCGCTGCCCAGTTGAGCGACCACCGCGCCGGTCAGTTCAAGGCCGATGTGCTGGAGCGCATTGAAAGCGCCGATTTAACGTTCTTCCGTGCCATGATTGATGGCTGGGTCGAGAACACGGAAACCCCGGTCGATGCGCGCGATCTGGCTGCTGCGCTGGCAATGATGGCACAGGAAGACAAGCCGCTGCAGATTCCGGAAGATCCGAAGCCGCGTCCAGTTCGCGACCGCGATGACCGCCCGGGCCGCGATGGCAAACCCCGTCCGGAACGCGGTGCCAAACGCGACCGCCCGCTGGATTACGACGCCCAGAAATACCGTCTCGATGTGGGCCGTAAAGACGGCGTTGAGCCGGGCCACATTGTCGGCGCCATTGCCAATGAAGCCGGCATCGAAGGCCGCTTCATCAACAACATCAGCATTCAGGAACAGTACACCCTGGTCGACCTGCCCACCGGCATGCCCAAGGAGATTCTGGAACAGCTGAAAAAGACCCGCGTCAAAGGCCGCCCCATGGCCCTGCGCGCCTGGGAAGACAGCCCGGCTGGGGCACCGGCACGGCGCAAGCCCGCTGGCGACCGCAAGCCGCGCAAACCCCGCAAAGCTGATTAATACTCTGGTTTTGCGTTCATAAAAAAAGCGACCTTCGGGTCGCTTTTTTTTGTATCGGCGTTTGGGCTTACGTAGGTGCTTTGAGTCCGTGTCAGGCACCGGGTAGGCTTATCTGGGGTCGGGCGGAGTGCCGCCCACTCAACCCGTCCATGGAGCCTAGACCGCAGCGTCCCTGCTGTGGACTACCCCAGATAAGCCTACCCGGCACCTAACACTCAATTGATTGCAAACTCGGACTTTCTTTACTAAAAACTCGCAGCTCGCAGCTTCTCTCTATCCTATAAAATACTTAATCGCCGCCCCAATCAGCACCAGCGGCACCAGTATCCGAATCCATTTCGAATATTTGGCCGCCTGTTCTTCACTGACTTCCGAGCCCTTGGCGGAGGTGATTTTAATGACCACCAGCATCACCAGCGCCAGTACAACCAGTATCGTCACTATCGGTGGCATCAAAGCTCTCCAAACAATTCGTTCATTCGTGTACCGGGGTCATCGGCGCGCATAAACGCTTCACCGACCAGAAACGCATTGATGCGGTTATTGCGCATTAATTCAACGTCGGCCGGTGTCAGAATACCGCTTTCGGTGATCAGGGTGCGCCCTTCATCGACGGCGTCTTTGAGCGCCAGCGTGGTGTCCAGGGTAACCTCGAACGTATGCAGGTTGCGGTTGTTAATGCCGATCAGCGGAGTATCGAGGCGCAAAGCCATGTCCATTTCCGCGGCATCGTGTACTTCAACCAGCACATCCATGCCGAGTTCACGGGCCTGGTCGTGCAAATCGGTCAGTTGCGCGGCTTCGAGTGAGGCAACAATCAACAGCACGCAGTCTGCGCCCAACGCTCTGGCTTCGGTAATCTGATAGGGGTCGATCAGGAAGTCTTTGCGGATCACCGGCAACGCGCAGCCGTCGCGTACGGCTACCAGGTAGTCTTCATGGCCCTGAAAGAAATCCCGGTCGGTAAGGACCGACAAACAGGCAGCGCCCGCGCGTTCATAACTTTGTGCAATTTCGACGGGCACAAAGGGATCTCGCAAGATGCCTTTGCTGGGCGAGGCTTTCTTGATTTCGGCGATGACCGCGGCCTTGCCCGCTTCAATTTTAGCGTTCAGCGCCCGGGCAAAGCCTCGCGGCGACGGGTGCCGGTCGAACTCGCGTTCCAGGTCCAGCGCACTGACGCGCCGCGAGCGCTCAGCGATTTCTTCGCGCTTGCGATCGTTGATTTTTTTCAGAATGGTCGGTGTATCGGTCACGCTCAGGCTCCGCTCAGGGCGTCGGAAAACGCCGCCAGTTCTTTCATTTTCTCGAACGCCAGACCGGTCGAGATCGCATCCTGCGCCATGGCAATGCCCTGTTCCAGATCACTGGCCACGCCCGATACGTAAATCGCTGCCCCAGCATTCAACGCAATAATGTCGGCGGCCCGGGCGGAGACTTCATCGCTCGCACCGGTCAGGGCGTTCTTGATCAGTTCAAAACTCTGTTGGGAATTCTGCACCGCCAGACCAGACAACCCCTGGGTCGCCAGGCCAACGTCTTCCGGCCGGATCTTGTAACTGCGCACCTCACCGTCTTTCAGTTCCGCCACAAAGTTGCTGCCACCAATGCTAAATTCATCGAGCCCGTCTTTGGAGTGCACCACCATCACGTGTTCACTGCCCAGGCGCTTCATCACATGGGCCAGCGGCTCACAGAGGTTTTCAGTGAATACCCCAATCACCTGGCGTTTTACACCGGCCGGGTTGGTCAGCGGGCCGATGATGTTAAAAATCGTACGCATACCCAGTTCTTTGCGCGGGCCAATGGCGTACTTCATGGCGCTGTGGTGGCCGGGCGCAAACATAAAACCCACGCCGACCGATTCAACCGCCCGGGCGGTTTGCTCCGGCGTCAGGTTGATGTTGATGCCCGCCGCTTCGAGCAGATCGGCACTGCCCGAATTCGACGACACACCCCGGTTGCCGTGTTTGGCTACCCGGCCACCGGCGGCGGCGACTACAAAGGCGGCGGCGGTTGAGACGTTGAACAAGTCCTGTCCGTCGCCGCCAGTACCGCAGGTATCGACCAGGTGATCAACGTTCACATTCACGCTGGCGGCCAGTTCACGCATGACCATGGCCGCACCGGTGATTTCCTCGATGGTTTCCCCCTTCATGCGCAGGCCCATCAGGAAGGCACCAATCTGAGCGTCGGTGCATTCTCCGGTCATGATCTGGCGCATGACCAATTGCATGTCCTCCTGGCTGAAGTGGCCGTGTTCGGAAATGCGCTTCAAGGCGTACTTGATATCCATGCTCGCTCCTGCGGGTCAGGGTAGAAGGGGGTGGTTAAGTTTCGCAACACTATATCAGATTGCGGCAGGCTGATCAGGCCCCGGAGCGGCCGATAGGGCCGCAGGCAGGGGAACCTCCAGAAACCGCGCCAGCAGCGCATGGCCATGGTGAGTCAGAATCGATTCCGGGTGGAATTGCACCCCCTCCACCGCCAGCGAACGGTGCCGAACGCCCATGATCTCCTCGATGGCGCCATCCGGGGTTTCGGTCCAGGCGGTGACTTCCAGGCAATCTGGCAGACCGCGCTGATCGATCACCAGCGAATGATAGCGGGTTACCTGAAAGGGGTTTTCAAGACCGGCAAAGACGCCACGCCCGGTGTGGTGTACCCGTGAGGTTTTACCGTGCATCACCCGCCCGGCCCGCACAACAGCAGCGCCAAAGACCTGGCCAATGCACTGATGGCCGAGGCACACGCCCAACACCGGCGTTTTCCCGGCAAAATGCTGCACCGCCGCCATTGAAATACCGGCTTCGTTGGGCGTACAGGGCCCCGGTGAAATCATCAGGGCATCCGGCGCCAGGGCGTCGAGGTCATTTAAAGTGGTGGCATCGCTCTGCACCACCAAGACATCGGCGCCGAGCTCTTGCAGGTAGTGCACCAGGTTATAGGTGAAGGAGTCGTGATTATCGATCATGACCACGCGGGGCATTGTTCATTACCTTGTCGTTTCAACAGCAGGGCGACAGTTTGAATCAACACCCGTTAAAATGCATGTCTGTTACCTTTAACTTTCAATCCAGCTCTCAGGAGAAACCCCATTCAGCGCACGCCCACCCAGCGACTGCTCGACCGCGACTTCTACCGCAATGGCCCCAACCACCGGGGTGATCGCGAGGTCGGCTTTGGCGACGTCAAACGCCGTTTCGGGTTGCGCACCGTCACCATTGGCCGCTGGGTCACCAAAGCCGAGCAGGCCAGTACCGCCAACCATTTCTATGACGCGCTCGCCGACTTGCAGACAATTCTGCACGGCACGGCCGACCTGCTGTCGTTGCGCGGCACCCTGTCGCTCACCTATGGCCGCGGTGGCCAGCCAGGCGTAGCGGCCCACTATGAACCGGCCTCACGCACCCTGGCCCTGGCCAAGAACGCTGGGCCGGGCAGCATTGCCCATGAATGGTTTCACGCCCTCGACCACTACCTGGCGGACAAGGCCTTTAAAACCGCCACGGCCGGTCGTTTCGCCTCGGCGGCCTGGCTCGCCGACAGCCCGGCCATCGGGCACCCGCTGAACCAGCTGCTGTTCGATTGCTACAAGGCCATTCTGCTGAACGACGCGGGCACCGGAACAAGCGAGTTGTTCAAGCGCTCGGTCGAGGCCGACCGCAGCCAGGGCGGCCTGTATTACAGCCTGCCGGAGGAACTGGCTGCCCGGTCTTTTGAGGCCTTTGTTCAGGATGCCGCCCTTAAGAATCACTTTCTGGTGAAAGGCACCCGGGAGTCGCCCGAGGCCAAACAAGGTCTCTATCCGCAAGAGGCGCAGAGAGCGCGTATTAATGAGGCGTTTAACCGGTATTTTCAGGCGTTGGGTAATGCACTGGCACGGCAAGGGAGCCCGACCGGTCAATAAAAACGATAATAAAGCAGCCATTGCGGCTGCTTCCGTGGTTGGGCTCAGACCCGAACGCTCACGTTCTGACCGAGGTTGCCAATGGGGTCGGCCGCCTGCCCGGGGTTAATGCTTTGTATCAGTTGCAGGGCAAGATCTGCCTGCAGGTCCGTCGCCTGCTTCAGGACTTTCAAACCGGCCTCGCCTTTGGCTTCGTTGGTGGCCTGGGCCGTGGAATAGGCAGCCACCGAACCTATGGATCCAACATTCATCTGCGGCTCGTCGATTGAGTGTGAGCCTACTGCATCGGCCAGATCCTTCGGGACTTAATAGTCGTTTACAGTTTGTTTCAGCGCTTCCCCGAATGGGCACCCGCCTGCTTTTGATCAAACAAAACTTTCACCGGACGAGACAATTTCTCTGGATGCTGCGGCGTGACATCAGAAAAGCATTCATAGATGCGTTGCATATCCGCTTCGAGGTCTTCACTCGGCTCCAGAATCAGCGGAAAGGTTACCTGCTTTCTGCGGTAATCGGCCGTTGCCAGCACAATCGGAACACCCGCCTGGCGGGCGATATGGTGAAACCCGGTTTTCCATGTATCCGCGTTGCTTCGGGTGCCTTCCGGCGTCATCACAATGATGATGCGGTCACGGCTGTTAAATTCGGCCACGGTCTGCCCCACCACGCCGCCAGCTTTGGAACGGTCGACCGGAATACCGCCCAGCTTCTTCAGCAGCCAACCAAAGGGCCACCTGAACAGGGAGTTCTTGATCATAAACCGGGCGTGCAATGCCAGAGCGAAACCCGTGGTAAAGCCCAATACGCCATCCCAGTTCGAGGTATGCGGCCCGCCTACGACAATGGCCTTCGGAATGTCCGGAAAGGGTTCCACATACCAGCCCGTCAGTCGCAACAAACCAATGGCCAGCCGTCGCAACGGCGAGGCACCCGCTGGCACTGCCGTCTCTTTCTTATTGTTTTGCATATCGGTCCTAATATCGTCTACAGCATCAGGCCCGATATTAACCCATACCGGGCACTGACACACAGCCGATATACAAAAGCTATTGCATCGGTCGTTAAAACAAACTTATGGCAATGACTGACCACTGCTATAACTGGTGTGAGTAGTAAGGCGGTAAGGAAGCCATGACTTATCCGCATCCCCTGATATTGACTGACATGGCTCAGACCGGTGCTGGCTCCCGGCAGACAGGCTGTAAAGTCGTCGGGTTGAGTGGCCAGTTCACCGAGTCCCGACTAACGTTACACAACCTTATAACCAGAATAACGCAACCAAACAGTCACAGACGGAGAGAGTTATGACCACGAATCAGACAGAAGCAGCCGGCAAATGCCCGGTGATGCACGGTTCACGCACCAAGATGACCACCGGCACCGCCAACATGGACTGGTGGCCGAACCAGTTGAACCTGGCGATCCTGCACCAGCACGCGCCAAAATCTAACCCGTTGGGCGACGACTTCGATTACGCGGAAGCCTTCAAATCACTCGACTTGCCCGCGGTTAAAAAAGACATCGAAGCCCTGCTGAAAGACTCGCAGGACTGGTGGCCCGCCGACTACGGTCACTACGGCCCCTTCATGATCCGCATGGCCTGGCACGCCGCCGGCACCTACCGTACGGGCGATGGCCGTGGCGGTGCGGGCACCGGCAACCAGCGATTTGCGCCGCTCAACAGCTGGCCCGATAACGGCAACCTCGATAAAGCCCGCCGCTTGCTGTGGCCGGTAAAGCAGAAGTACGGCAACAAGCTTTCCTGGGCCGACCTGTTCATCCTGACCGGTAACGTCGCGCTCGAATCCATGGGCTTTAAAACCTTTGGTTTCGCCGGCGGCCGCGCCGACATCTTCCAGCCGGAAGAAGACATCTACTGGGGCGCCGAGAAAGAATGGCTGGCCACCAGCGACAAAGACAACAGCCGCTACACCGGCGACCGGGAACTCGAAAACCCGCTGGCCGCCGTACAAATGGGCCTGATCTACGTGAACCCGGAAGGCCCCGATGGCAACCCGGACCCACTGGCGTCGGCCAAAGACATTCGGGAAACCTTCGCCCGCATGGCGATGAACGACTATGAAACCGTCGCCCTGACCGCCGGTGGCCACACCTTCGGTAAAACCCACGGTGCCGGTGACCCGGATAAAGTCGGTCCCGAACCCGAAGCCGCCCCGATCGAGAACATGGGCTTTGGCTGGATCAACAGCCACGGTAAAGGCAAAGGCCGCGACACCACCACCAGCGGCCTGGAAGGCGCCTGGACCCCTACCCCAACCCAGTGGGACATGAGCTACTTTGATGTCCTGTTCGGGTATGAGTGGGAGCTGTCGAAGAGCCCGGCCGGCGCCCAGCAGTGGGTGGCCAAAGGCCTGAAAGACAGCGACAAGGCACCGGACCCGGAAGACGCCTCTACCAAGGTGGGCATCATGATGTCCACCGCCGACATGGCCATGCGCGAAGACCCGGAATACCGGAAGATTTCGCAGCACTTCCACAAAAACCCGGAAGAGTTCGCCGACGCCTTCGCCCGCGCCTGGTTCAAGCTGACCCACCGCGATATGGGCCCGAAAGCCCGGTATCTCGGCCCGGAAGTCCCGGCTGAAGACCTGATCTGGCAAGACCCGGTGCCAGCGGTTGACCATGAACTGGTAAACGCCAAAGACATCGCTGACCTGAAAGGCAAGATTCTGGCGACTGGCCTGTCGGTCTCCGAACTGGTCTACACCGCTTGGTCATCCGCCTCGACCTTCCGCGGTTCCGACATGCGCGGTGGTGCCAACGGTGCCCGCATCCGCCTGGCTCCCCAGAAAGACTGGGAAGTAAACCAGCCGGATCAGTTGGCCAAGGTGCTCAAAGCGCTGGAAGGCGTGCAAAAAGCCTTCAACGACCAGTCTGGCAAGAAGCAAGTCTCTCTGGCCGACCTTATTGTGCTGGGTGGCGTTGCCGCTGTTGAAAAAGCGGCGAAAGACGCTGGCCACTCGGTGGACGTACCCTTCACACCGGGCCGCACCGACGCCACCGACGACCAAACCGACGTAGAAGCCTTCGACTGGCTGAAACCCGAGGCCGACGGCTTCCGCAACTACCGTCGTGCAGCGTTCACCGTCTCCGACGAGGAAATGCTGATCGACAAGGCACAGTTGCTGGGCTTGAGCGCACCGGAAATGACGGTACTGGTCGGTGGCATGCGCGTGATGAACGCCAACTACAAGCAGGCCAAACACGGCGTGCTGACCAAAACACCGGGCAAACTCACCAACGACTTCTTCGTGAACCTGACCGACATCAACACCGAGTGGAAGCCGGTATCGTCTGAAGCCGACGCGTTCGAAGGTAAGGATCGCAAGAGCGGTGCGGTGAAGTGGACCGGTACGCGCGTCGACCTGATCTTTGGCTCCAACTCCCAGTTGCGCGCCATTGCTGAAGTCTATGCCCAGAACGACTCGAAAGAGCGGTTTGTGAAAGACTTTGTTGCTGCCTGGACCAAGGTGATGGACGCTGATCGGTTCGATCTGGCGTAATAAGCACTAGGCTGTAAAAACAAAGGCCGGATGCACTAACAAGGCATCCGGCCTTTTTTATGAACGGCAGAAAGCAAACCAACCACAGAACTCCCCCAACTAACCGCTCCCTCTCCCATCCCATGGGAGAGGGCTGGGGAGAGGGCACGCTTCTGGATTTCAAACATATCATTCAGCCACAAAACCCACCCTACCTACCCCCTTTCAATCAAAAGCGGACACATCTGACACCTACTCAAAATAAGTTCTTGCCAACCCTGTCACAGAGTGAGAAGGTGAAAATACAACGTATTTTGCTTTGGTGTGCCCTGTAACCGGGCGGGCGGTAGCGAGTCTGGTCGATTTATATTCGGCAATTTACTATTAATGCCAGCCACCCAACCCCTTCTGATTGATCTGGTTGGTTGTGTACTTGTGGTTGCTACTTATGCTACAGAAGTGCTGTGAGAAGCACTATCAGGTAGCGACAGTGCAACTTATACAGGATATCACCGTGGATACGTTACAAATATGCCGGAATATCCTGGATAGTCAGCGTATTTATCGGTTTGTTAGGGGTTGTGAAGCGTTTGTTCTGAAGTCGAAATTTAATGCTGAACGGTTCTGAAATGAGGGTTAACAGTGCTTTGGATCAGCATGGGCTTTTAAAATATCCTTGGATCATGTGCAAGGTTCCACAAGAACAAACTGTTACATTTCACTGCAGGTTTTGGCAGAGTTGCCAAAGGGAGTAAGGGGAAAAGATGTTATTGGTTCATATAATGGGAAAGCCAAATGATTGAATTCATTTCTCAGCAAAATAAAAAGAACCTAATCCTATTTGTTCATGGATTTTGCGGAGGAGAAGCGACCTGGCGGAATGGGGAGGCACGCTCCTTCCCTGAATTATTTTCCGATGATTTAGAAATATCAGAAAATTATGACATAGCCCACTTTTCATACTTCACCAAGTTACTAAACCTTTTCGCCAAGGCGGGCAAGGTTTCTACGCTTGTTAAGCGTATTTTCAGAACTTCACACGGAAAACTGGCCAATAATATAAGCATTGAGGAAATCGGAAACTTACTTAGAACTGAAACCCGATTCAAACTACAAACATACGACAATATTATCGTTGTTGCTCATAGTATGGGTGGATTGGTAACCAAAAGTGCTATTACAAAAGATATTGAAGAAAAGACACCATCAAAGATTAAGCTCTTTATCTCTTTGGCTGTACCCCACCAAGGAGCAGAGGCAGCAACTTTTGGCAAATTGATAAGTGACAACCTTCAGATAGAAGGACTTTCACCACTCAATGATTTTATTCACAAGATAAATGATGAATGGCTAAAAACCAGCTTAAGGCCAGCCACAAAGTATTTCTACGGCGTGCATGATTTGGTTGTCAAAAAAACAAGCGCCGTTCCGATAGATAATGAAAAATCGGATGCAATATCAGTAGATGAAGATCACACCAGCATTACGAAACCCGAGGACCCCGCCAGCACGATCGTTATGGCCGTCAAACAATTAATATTAGATTTTGAAAAGAATGATCCTGGCATATCAGCACTCGAACTCAAACAGCTTGAAGATGAAACGGACTTTGACAATGAACTGTTTGTCTTAAAATTAATCTCTGCCGATATACACAACACGACAATAAGAGAGGCCAAGGAGGCGTTTTTAAATGCAGAGTATATTAGGAAAATATTTAGTAGCGCTTCGGACCAAAAGCGACTGGCTGAATTATATAAAAAAATACGCAAGGTTTATCAGAATAGTTACACAAAATATATTCATGATGGCATCCCAAATTCTGGATTATTGTTGGCGGATGTACATGAAAAAATCATCAAAGAAGATAAGAATTTTTTAGACACGTTTATTCTATTTATAAACGCCATCCACAAACAAGGAATGCTCCACCAACTCGCCAACTCAAAAGATGAAAATATTTGGTGGGTAAAAGACGGGTCAATAGACTCACTTAGAGATCTCTTAGCGGAGGGTAAAGGTGAATAAACTTCCATATATCCAGCCAGAACGAGAGCTGCACTATAACTTAGGCATACTTCTCTTGATACTTGGGAGCCTTGCACAAACCTCCAGAAACAAGAAAGTACTAACTATTGACAAGATACAATCGTTCTACTTCCTAGTCACTAAACCTGCCTTCTTGAACAAAGTTCTAATGTTGGCAAACAAGCGCCAAATCGCCATTGATGATGTTGACTATTACACCGTGGACACACTTTCTGCAAATGTCGACGAGCTCTTTGATCGTGAGCGACTTTTGATCATGTTGAAAATACTTTCATCTAAAAAATATTTGTCGCCTGAATATTCCAACTCAGAAGGATTTTTGTTTGACCTGACAGATACCGGGAAATCTATCGCAAGCAAATTAGAGAGTGGGTACTTCCGAAAGATAAAACTGTTTATCGAACAACTTTCGTCGCTTCAATCGCAGAGCCCTAGCAAACTCAATGGGTATATAAATACAGTATTAAAGCAGGGAATATAATGAATCTCTCTCAAGGTTTACTTTTAAAAAATTTAATACTGCACGGGCATCGAAAAGATTATCGAGTTAAATTTCAGCCCGGAATAAACATAATTTATGGTGATGCTGACACAGGAAAGTCAAGCATACTCAGGCTTGTTTACTATCTTCTTGGTGGAAAGCAAATCAAGGTAGACGAAGAAATTTCTTCATCAGTCAAGTATGCGATCCTTGAAATAACCGTAAATGGAACACCCTACTGCATCAGCAGAGATATTTTCAATCCCACCAGGGATATTGACGTATATTCTTGCAAGTACTCTGAAATATCAAATTCCTTTCCCGAAAAATACAAATCTAGTATTGCCAAAGGAGATAATCAAAATAAAAGTCTTTCCGAATTTATTATTGAAACGCTAGAACTTCCCGCTGTTCGATTAAAGCAGGCCCCAACAAGAGATTCATCAGAAACAGCCAGACTTAGTTTTCTAGATTTATTCAAGTTTATTTACTTGGATCAAGACGATGTTGGTAGCACTCACATGCTAAACATTGGCAACCATGTACTTGAAACAAAAAATAGGGAAGTCTTTAAGTACATATTTAATGTTCTCGACTCTGGAATATCCGAGATAGAAGTAGATATAGCAAACAAAACACAAGAGAAAACACAGATTTCAAACCAGTACTCCGCTATAAGTCACTTTTTGTCTCAGACTGAATTTAAAAGCGCTGAAGTTTTAGATGAAGAAATAAGCAATATAGACAATATCAAAATTGAAGTGAAAGCCCAGCTTTCAGATTTGAACAAGCGAATGACGAGCGACAATGAACTATATGAAGGCCTCAAAGATGCCCTAAACACAATTAGTTTGAATATTGAGCAACAAGAAGAAGCAAAGAGCAAAGCCTTACGAAGCATTGAAAGATTTAGCCGACTCCTTAATGATTATCAGAATGACATTGATAAAATTGAATCAAGCCTATCAGCTAAAGAGTTTATCGGTAGAGACATACAGGAAAAAACAAACTGCCCTGTTTGCGAAACCATTATCGACATTGGTGACATATCCGAAAAATTTGATATTCCAAGCGATACACGTTTAAAAAACGAGTTGACCTCAATCAAAAGGAGATCGAAAGATCTTAAGCAGTTGATATCTGATAATAGATCGGATTTGAACTCCGCCAACGCCCTCCTTGCAGAACTTTATCTGGAGAAAAATAAAGCCAGAGAAATAATGGATGAAGAGCTTTCAAGTTCAATATCACCGTATCTAGCCGAGCGAGACGCGATAGTCAAAGAATTAGCACAACTTGATGAGCGGAGAGAAAAGGCAGTTCACTCTTTGCGAGTAAGGAATAAGCAAGCGGCGCTCGCTGAAAAAGTAGGCCGCCTAGAAGGAGCGATCGAGAAACTCAAAATCAAATTGGATGATCTAAAAAAGGACGCCCCGTCACTTGATAATGTTTTAAAAGATCTAGGAGCAGACATCAATAGGTTTATTCAGAAAGTAAAAATTAAAAACCACCAAGGCGTGGGAATAGACGAAAAAACATTTTTCCCAAAAGTCAGAAATATTGAATACAGAAAAATTAACTCGGGCGGACTTAGAACAATTATTTCTATCGGATACTTGGCGTCCATCTTACTGCAGAAGCTGCGTAAAGATACTAATATACCAGGATTATTAATGATCGACACCGTAGGAAAATTTCTTGGGAAAACCCCTGAAGATTCCGATGACAGTCAAATTGACAGCGAAAGTGATGTTGACGGTGTGGCAGATCCAGAGAAATACAGAAATCTATTCAACGCATTAGTAGCAGTTGCTGAAGAGTTCGATGATAAAGGTAAGCTCTGTCAGATTATATTGGTGGATAATGACATGCCTCGGGATGTTGCGTACGAAAACAAAGGTTTTGAAATAGCCCACTATAGATCTAACGGTATTAATGGGCTTCCAATTGGGCTGATCGATGACTGGGATTCAGTCCCTAAGAAATGATAGAGCTAATAGAGACAACCATCTTAGTGGCAATTGAAGCCGATTTCATCTAGGAAGAGAAAAGGCGTTTAGTGGTCAATGGTGAGGAAGGTCATGTGCGTAGAATTAAGGTGTTTAGTCCTAAAATCATAATTTTCAGGCACAGTAAAACCTCAGGTAATCCTGATATCGAATATTTCTATGGATGGTTAAGTTAAGTGCTGAGCAGTGGCAAGCCCCGGTGTTCGTTGGTACCCAAACCGCTGAAACTGGGCTTTGATTGACAGGGCCGTGCCCACTAAACCTTTAAACTGGCTCTCGAAATGCTGAGTGTTGTAAACCCAGTGTTCGGTATCAATATTGAGTCGTTCGAGAATCGGCGGAGCTTTCTGGTCGATGCTTCCGCGCTTGTCTGTGCGAATCTGTCTACCCGTCCAGTCAACCAGTTCAAGATAGTCCTGTAACCGGAAGGGTAGGCCTGCTGGCATATCCTGACGGGGGTACCCTACGAATGGAAACAAAGGTTGGGGCTGCTTTGGTTCAACGCTTTCAGGTTCACTTTGAGCAGTAGTAATGCGTTCTTTGACGGACGTAAAGTCGGAAGCTTCAGGAGCGTTGGCATCTGCGGGCGTATGGAGTTTAAATCGACGTAGGCTAGACAGGTTGCCAGTGCTTTTTCATCCAGTAATGCCTGGGATTTAAATCGACCTTCTCAGAATCGCCCCGTGCAAACGTCTTCTGCATTGGCCTGGCGGGCGATGTCTTCGTTCAGGGCCCGCATGAACCAGCTGATCGACATAAGACGTTCGCGCCATTCTGTTACCAGTTCTGAAAGGACGTTGAGTTGTTCTTCATACAGGTCTTTACCGGCCAAATGCTCATGACTCAAAAGGTTGCCAGCATACAGGGTATGCCAGCGTTGAATGACTTCGGTATCCGACCAGGCTTTGGCTTTCTCGGCGTTGATGTGAAGCACTATGTGGTAATGATTGGACATGACGGCATAGGCACAGATATCGAGCGCATATACCTCGGCCAACGCCTTCATACGCTGCTCAATCCAGCCACGGCGGTGCTCGTAGTCGTTACCGGAGTGTTCATCACGGCCGCACAGAAAGGCGCGGCGCACGCACCGTGAGGTACAGTGGTAGTAGGGGGTCGCCTCCAGGGCGATCTGGCTTTTCCTTGAACGCGGCATAATGTCTTACCCTGACGGCCCGTTTTGGTGGTGCTGTATAAACTACTGGATGGATGTTTTAGGGTCAAGTGTTATTGTGGATGTCCTGGCAGCACTCTTTTTGAGTCAAGTGTTAATGTGGATGTCCATCTTGCCCTTGGCATTTATAGGGGTGTTAACAATACAAATAGAGAGAGCTTTTATGGTAGCAACCAGGGAAGAATTTCAGCAAGCCCTTTTAAAACTGCGGGATAAAAGTCGCTTCCGCAACACCAAGTATCTTGATCTTTTGAATGCTCAATATTCATTTCCGAACCATACAACTACCGCAACCAAGTTGGCCCTGGCAGTTGGCTACGAGAACTATAATGCAGCCAATCTTCAATACGGTTCGCTGGGCCATGAACTTGCAGAAGTTTTAGGGTATACGCCTCCCGTGCGGAATAACGGAGAGCCGATGTGGTTCTGGACTCTTTCGACAGGCAGCGAGGCAGAATCTGACTCGGCTGGGCATTATGAATTTGTAATGCGTCCCGAGCTTGTTCAGGCATTGGAAGGAATGAAGTGGGTCAAGTGATTGTTAACTAGGTGATCAACGGGACGCTTAACCGCGCCGCTGTTTTGGGTGTTATATGTAAAAGAATCATAAGGTCGTTTAATGAGATACGCCATCGTCAATAATGAAAAAATTGTAGCGACTAAAGGCGCGAAGGGTGCCTGCCCGAGTTGCGGCTCAGATTTAATTGCAAAGTGTGGTGAGTTAAAGGTTAATCATTGGTCTCATCAAGGAAACCGTAACTGTGACCCATGGTGGGAAAATGAAACTGAATGGCATCGCGCATGGAAAGATAATTTTGTAAAAGAATGGCAGGAAGTAGTTCATACGGACGAAAATAGTGGCGAAAAACATATCGCGGACGTAAAAACGAATAGTGATTGGGTGATTGAATTTCAGCACTCGCAAATCAGCTTGGAAGAACGCAATTCAAGGAATAATTTCTATCCCAAGCTGATATGGGTCTTGGACGGTACAAGGCGCAAAAGAGACAAGGTAGCTTTCCACAGACTACTGGATGAGTTCTCAATAGAAAGCGATGATCCTAAATTTAATGCGATTATCGGCCAAGATGATTGCAGGCTTATAAAAGAATGGCATAAAAGCAATGCATTGGTATTTTTGGACTTTAAAGACGAAGATGAGTTGGGAAGGAAAACTATATGGTTTCTTTTTCCAAAAATAGCAGAAAACGAAGCATATTTGCTTTCAGTTTTACTAGATGATTTTGTTGATATGCACAAGATGACTGTATTCGACGAATTCATCGAAAACACTATTTCTCCTTTTATCAATAAGCTTGCGTACAAAGAGAAAATCAAAATCGAAATGGGGCAATCGAGAGAAAGAGAAGGAAAAGCAAGGATGGACATGCTTTTGTACGGAAGAAGAACTCTTTGATTATCGGGTTGATAAATGTACTCACATAAAACGCATAACAAGACGCTCGTTCAGACGCTGAACTTCACCCACTTTAGTGGACACCTCTAGATAACACATCTAGAGGTGGTTATGGCAAAGTACACTAATCCACGTAAAACGTGGCAGTATTCAACTGAGTTCAAAGTCCGGGCTGTCAAAATGAGCTACCAACCTGACCTTCAGAGTAAGCAGGTCGCGGATGGCTTGGGTATCCATCCATTTATGTTGTCACGCTGGCGTAAGGAGTACCGAGAAGGCCTACTCCAGGGCGACCGGAAAAAGCGAGTCGGTTTGTCTAAGAAGCGGAAAACGAAATCGTCCAAGCAAATATCAGAAACAGCGAAGCTGAAGAAAGAAGTTGAGCACTTGAAGAAGGAGAACGACCTTCTAAAAAAGTGGCAACAGTATCTGGCGGAAACCCATCAGAACGATTTGGATTCATCCACAGATACGGACAAACCTTCGGAATAGCTGCCTTGTGCCGGTGGCTGGGCGTTTCACGGAGC